>CALXVH010000045.1 GCA_944391965.1 uncultured Clostridia bacterium | reverse complement strand
AATCATTATGAGAATAATTAGAATAAAAACTATATTGTCTTTTTCTCCAGTCTGTCAAATCAGCTTTTTCATAATTTTCTATTGTATCATTTAATTCTTTTGGAGAAAAATACTTTCTCCATATTTTCATATTTCCTTCTGTCATTTCTGTATCAGTTAATATCTTTTCTTTGTTTTCATCAATCATAACATTTAAAAGCAACATACATAGTTCAAATAATTGCCTATTTATAATATTAGCCTGATAATCTAATCCCTTTTCAGCTAGATATATTACAGCAGTTATAGAATTTGCTATAGTCACAAATATAGAAGAATATAATGCTTTTATTTTGAAATTTTTATCTTCCTCTTTTGGTTCAATCGAAAAACTCATTATTCCATAATATAAATTATATAGTTCGGCTATGTTTAAAACATCTTCATTGGCCTCTTGCCATATTTCTGGATTATTCATTATATCATTCATTTGATCATAATAATCCATAATAGTTTCATATGGTACTATGAATTCTTTATCAAGACTAATTTTACTATTTAGGTACTCATATTTTTCTTTTAATAACATATTTTTAACCTCTTATATTTCATTCTTTTCTTATATATATTCTGCCTTTGAAATTTTCTCTATCTTTAAAATCTTCTATTTTTCCATTTATGTAAAATTCTACTTTTAAGCCTAATTCACTCCCTAATTTGTTAGGAATATCAATTGATTTTGGAATAATATATAGTCCTTCTTTTCCTTTATTGTTTGAAATTATATATCTTAATTCTAAAACATCCTTTTCTAATTTTAACTTGTACTCATCTATAAATTGTATTGGTGATAAATTACCTAAAGAACGTGCCTTACACATATCCGCTTTATCTGATATAGCTAAAAATGCTGTTAATTCGTCTGGATTTTTTCCCCCATCTCCATGATTTTTTATTGCATTTGTAATCTTCAAAATATCTTCTGCATTTATGAAATCAAATTTTTTCAAAAAAACTTTTGCAAGGTTAGAACCGTTTTCAGCATGTCCCTTTTTTCCTTTTATCATGCCAATATCATGCACTAATCCCGTTATATATCCTAAAAAACACGTATGTTTATCACAATTATATTCTTTTAATAAGTTATATAAATTATTTGCTACTCTATCCATATGGTGTATTCCATGGTCAAGTGCCACTTTATTATTAAATTCAGAAGATATAGCAAACTCCTTTTCTACATTTGATATTTCTTGCATCCACGTTCGATATTCTTTATCAGAAATTATTTTCTCTTTTATCTGTAATAATTCATACACAAAATTTCACATCCTTCTTATTTTATAACTCTATAATGAACTTGTACTATATCATCTTTTTCTTTAATAATTTTTTCTAGTTTCAATTTATTTTCAAAATAATTACCTGTAAATAATGGAATACCTTTATTTAACACAAAAGGATTATAATTTAAGATAATATTATCAACTATTCCTTTTTCCATAAAAGCATTATTTACAGTTGCTCCTCCAGAAATGAATAGCTTTTCATAATTTAATTCTTGACATTTTTGTAAGCAGTCATCTACAGAGTTACAATATGTAACATTTGGAAATTCATTAGTTGTGCCTTCTATAGTACTTAAAATAATTATGTTTACATTTTTTAAATCTTGTATATATTCCTCGCCCCATGCTAGTATATTATTCCAAGTTTTTCTTCCCCATATTAATACATCATAATCTTTCAGAAATTCTAGCATTATTTCCCAGCCTCTCTCTGATAAGAAATCTTCATTTCCATCTTCTGTTGCTATTAATCCATTTATTGAACACGCCATTTCTACAGTTATATTTCTCATAAATTTTCTCCTAATCAATTAATTATTTTTTTAATTCAAGAACAGAAACACATTCTATTCCATTTGTATAAGGAAACATATCTACTGGTTTAATCTTTTTTATTTCATATATGTTTTCTAACTTTGCTAAGTCTCTAACCAATGTAGCTGGATTGCAACTAATATATACTAGTTTTTTAGGTAAAACTTTTTTTATGTTTTTTATACTTGTATTATCTAGCCCTCTTCTTGGTGGATCTAGCATAATAATATCAGGAATTATCTGCTTAACATTTACTAGGTCATCTAACACTTTTTCTACATCACCAGCAATAAATTCTGTATTATTTACATTATTTATTTTTGCATTTTCTTTCGCAGCAACAATTGCCTCTTCTACAATTTCTACTCCGTATACTTTTTTGGCAAACTTACTCATAAATAATGAAATTGTACCAATTCCACAGTATAAATCGAACACAACATCTTCCTTTGTTATATCTGCAAACTTAACTCCAAGCTCATATAATTTTTCAGCTTGAATTGGATTTACTTGATAAAATGACATTGGAGATATTTTAACTGTATAATCTCCTAGCTTATCTGTAATATATCCATCTCCATATAAATTAATATTCTCGTTTCCTAATATAACATTTGTATTTTTGGTATTTACATTTTTAACAATAGTTTTTATATTACTAAATTTGCTAGTTAGTTCTGATATCATTTTAGTTTCATTAGGTATTTCTCGTCCATTTATTACAATAATACACATTATCTCATTAGTTCTTATGCCTATTTTAGTAACAATATGTCTAACTAATCCTTTTTGAGTTTTCTCGTTATAAAAATTAACATTATTATCTACTAAAAATTTAAATATATATTTTGCAATTTCTTCAGTTTGCTTATTCTGAATAAAACAAGTATCTATTGGTATAATTTCATGTGTTCTATTAGCAAACACACCAATTACTGGTTTTCCATCTTTATTTAGACCAACTGGATATTGTGCTTTATTTCTGTAGTGATAAGGATTTTCCATACCTAATGTTTCTTCTACTTTAATTTTATTATTTAAAGTTTTGTTTACTAAACTTTGAACTGCATTTTGCTTCATCTTTAATGTTTCTTCATATTTTATATGTCTTAAAGAACAGCCACCACATCTTTTGTAGGTTGTACAATCGCTCTCTACTCTATTTTCTGATGGATTGATTATTTCTACAATTTTGCCAAAAGCATGTGATGCTAATACTTTTACAATTAATACTTTTATTTTTTCTCCTTTTATTGCATTTGGTATAAAAATTGTAAGTCCGTCAATTTTTGCAATTCCTTCTCCTTGAAATCCATTATCTATTATATCTACAATATACTCTTTATTCTTTTCTACTTGCATATTTTCTCCTCAACTTTAATTTATGGTTGTATTATACCATAAAAAATAGACTGTTAGAATACTCTAAAAGCCTATTTTTATAGTTTGCTATTTTAGTATAATCTATTTGGATATGGTAATAATTCCATATTAACATTACTACTATCTATATTTTTATTTATAGGAACAAGATACAAATCAAATTCCATTTTTTGTTCATCAGTTGACATTGGTGATGCATAATATATTCTTACATCAGCTTTTTCTTCATCACATTCAATATTATTAACTTCTGTATCTACACCTGCTTGTATAACTAACAAATTATATGAATCAAAAAATTGACTATCAAATTTATTATCATCTTGACTACCTATTTCATTTAAAATTTTCTTTAATTCTGTTTCATTTGTTATTACCTCAAAGTTCTCATCATTTCCTAATATCTTATAATCTTTATAGGTTGATGAATATGAGATCATATAATACTCTCCATTGTTATCTATTATTTCATTTTGATTCTTTGTATTTTTATTTTGTTTAGTAGTAATAAAAATAATCGCTAATAAAATAACTATTATAAATACTATAATTAATATTATTAGATTTCTTTTTTTCATATGTATCCTCCCTTTATAAATTTACTACTTGAATACTATCATAATAATGATATAAATTCAATTTAAAAATACACTTCAAATATTATTTTTAATAATATTCTAAGTATATTTCATTTTATAAAAATTGTTGCTCATTTGAATTAGGACGATTTACACCTCCACTTTTTTAGAATTACAATCCTTCTATTCATTATTTCCAATTTTTATGTTATAATTAATATACTGTACGAGTTGAAAAAATCTTCTTGTACTTTGTAACTAATAATATTTATTACACAAAGCAATTGGAGGAAAGAAATATGTCGACATTTAACTTTTTTGGAGGAATTAACGGTAATAACATTATTATTAATGGCAAGAAAATTGATGAAACAAAAAAAATTTCATCAGTAGGAGTCTCAAAAATAAGTGTTATCAGCAATAATGTGCGGGTAAACATCATTGAAAATCATGAGTCCAAAATTGTTGCTAGATTACATGGATCTGCTTCTTCTTTGGATTTCAGATTTTCTTTATCCAAAATTGCTGCCAACGAAATTCAGATTACAGCTGAATTTGAATCTATGTCATCAGGAGTAAACATTATTAATGGAGTAGTTATCAGCGGTAGCTTCTCCAATTTAGAGCTAGACGTGTGTATTCCACATACCACGATGGAAATACTTGATGTCCAAACAGATAACTCAAGTATCTCTATAGATGGTTCAGATGCGACAATGATTACTGCAAGCAGCAAAAATGGTAGTATTCAGCTAAAAAATGTGACTTTCGAAACCTTATCTCTTGAATGCAAAAATGGAAGCATCAAGATTGAATCTTATGTTAAATCCGAAGTAAAATTAAATGTTTCCACTAAAAACGGAAGCATTGATTGTATGCTCGGTAATATCGGAGCTTCTACTGTCAAGGTAAGTTCTAAAAATGGAAGTTGCACAAATGCACCTAATCTGAGTGGTGAATATACTGCAACTGGTTTCATTTCTTCCAAAAATGGAAGTGTAAAGTTTTATTAACTTCTGCATTTTCGACATTTCAAAATCACTAAATCCCCTACTTTTTATTTTGATGAAAGTAGGGGATTTTCTTAAATTGTAATTTAGTTAACTGTTGTAATTATTAATAAATCACCAGAATTAATTATGTCCTCTGCTGTGCTTTCATTAGGTAGTTCTCCGTTATAAGCAACCCAATATTGTGAATTTTGGTAATTCCATACTCCAGTTTTTTCATAAGTTTTATATTTAATAGTTCTATCTTCTTGTGCTAGATATCTATCTCTTGTATCATCTTTTACGATGTGAATTTTATCATTTCTTGCCTCATATAATACATCTATTATAAAAATATCTCCTTCAGATGTAGATTGAACTACTCTAATAAATGCATATTCTTTTTTGTTGTATTTATCCATAAAATCACTATACAAATTATCATTAAAAACTGTTGCTCCTATTACAAAACAATTATCTTTTTGTGCTTGTTCTATAGAATAATTTTGAGGTAAGGTTCTAAGGTCTGTATAGCCATCTGTAATGCTATGAATATAGAAGTCATTTATATCTGATATTCCTTTATATTCTACATTATAGCTCTCTAATAGTGCATTTGTTCCTTGGGTAGGATAAACCGGCCAATATTTATCTACCATTATAAAGCTTGCTCTTTTATCCTTTTCATCTTTGAATGTAATTACATAACCACCGAAGCTAGAAGCCCATTCAATGCTTACATATTTATATTGCTTTTCGGGAAAATTATTTTTTAAATAATTTGTAGCAGAAATTCTTGCTATTTGTTTTGGAATTATTCCGCTAATCCATAATCCTAAAATAATAATTAAAACAATAATTACTATTACTATAATTTTTCTTTTTTTATTCATAATAAACTCTCCTATAAATTATTATTCTTTTGATTATATCATTATCATATTACTCACACAATAAAATCTATATTATTAGTTTATTATTTTTCTATTTTGATTATAAATAATAAATTTTGCTTTCTTTAAGAAGAGCAACTAAACCTATTAATTATTGTATTTAATTTTTTCTATCTTACTTTTTAGTCAAATATAAATATTCTCAAAAATAGAAAAAGACACAAAATGGTTAATTTTGTGTCCTAATTGGTGGAGATGAGGAGAATCGAACTCCTGTCCACTAACCCTTCCATATAAATTTCTCCGAGTGCAGTTTATTATTTAAATTTCCCATATAAATTGATTAATAAACAAAACAATATATATGGTATCTCTTAATTACCCACTATTCCAGAGAACTAATAGCTTCGTTTCCTACTTTAATTTGGCGCCCAAATTATAACAGTAGGCTTTATAATTTAGACGACGTTGCAACTAGGCAGCGTAAGCTAATTCTTCGTTATTAGCGTTTATATTTCATTTTGCTTTTTTTAAGTGGCCAAAGCAACCATCCACTACTCGCTTTTTATACTTCTAGATTAATGTCGAGACCATTACATCCCCAAGTACATATATTATTTTATCACAATTTTAAATTTATAACAATATTTTTTCAAAAAACTATTGCATATATTTTTTCATTATGATACTATATTATTGCTTATTTTTTAGGGGTATAGTGTTAATGGTAGCACATCGGTCTCCAAAACCGCCTGTGAGGGTTCGAATCCTTCTACCCCTGCCACAAAGTCTACTACTAACCTAGTAGACTTTTTATTTTTATAAAAGATAATTAATTCTAGGTGATATATATGGATTCAGAAATTTTAGCAACTAATATAGTAAATTCTTTAATTAATAAAAATGTTAAAGATGTTTCTAAATATCTAGTCTTTCCCAATTCAGACGAAATTACTAATACTGTTCGTCAACAATTAAATAATTTATCTACTAATGAGCTTAAAATCGTTCAATTATTTTTAATAGCTGTTACAATGAAAATTTATTTCAGACGAATACTCATATTGAATTGCCAAAATTAACTGTTAATACAAAATTTCTTTTAAAAGAAAACATAATCTATTATTTAGGCAGACTTCCGATTTTACCAGATATAGATATTTTAGAAAAAGCATACAAACTAGATAAAGATTTACATATAAAATTAAATATAACCTTTTCTAGTTTAGCTACTTTTGATGAACGAATAGAAAAAGATTTTATTAACAAAGTATCTCCTGGAAATAGCTATGATTTACTAATACGTTCTTGGACTTTAGCTTTTTTCTCTAATTGCAAGACACCTTATGATTTTGAAGATATACATAATGATGATTGGTCAAAGGCAAAAGCTCCTAGATTAAAACGATTAGCTATTAATTCAGAAGCTAATCCTAAATTTTTAAAAGCTATGTCTTTTAGATCATTAGACTTATTAGTCTTATATTTATTTCTAGAAAATAGAAAAACTGATATTTTGACAAAAGAAGAAGCAGATATTGTTTCAAACGCGTTCATAGAATACCCTAAATTTTCTAAGACCAAAATACAATTTTTAAAATCTTTAAAAGAAAAATTAGGTGCTAAATATTCTAATTAGCGCCTAATATGGAGGTTTCATTGTTTTATAAATTCTTTATTACATTTTTTATAATTCTGTTTATATTTACAACATTCTTTGTATCTTTAAATATAACTACTTCTAATCAAAATTTATTATATAGTAACTACATTACTATCTCTTCTTCTGGATTTGCTTGGCCAATACCAGGTTATACCAAAATAACTTCTCCCTTTGGCAAAAGAATTTCTCCAACTTCTGGTGCTTCTTCATATCATTATGGAACAGATATAGGTGCTCCAGAAGGTACTAATTTAATTGCTATTGCAGATGGCGAAATTTCCTTTCTTGGTTTTCTTGGTGCTGGTGGCTATACTTTAACTTTATCTTTTGGTTACTTCAAAGTTACATATTGTCACATTTCTCCTAATTATTTGGTATCAGAAGGTGATTTTGTTAGCCAAGGACAAATTATAGCAAATGTAGGTCCAAAATATGTTTATGGCGTGCCAGGAAATAAATATACAGACTCCACCGGAAGACCTACTAATGGTGCTACAACTGGTACTCATCTTCACCTAGGAATGCGAATTAATGCTAAATATGTAAATCCTCTCGACTACTTCTAAGTTTATTTAAAAATATATGTTCCTTTAGTTCTGCATAAAAAAGATCTGTATACTGGATCCAGTCTTATAGTTCTTAGAATTTGATTAGTTTCCTTTAATGCCACACCATAAGCCATATATTCATCTAAAATCTCCACATAATCCATATTCTTCTCTGATATAAGTGTATAATCATGAAAAAATTTTTTTAGCTTTCTCCATTGTTAAATAACCTTTACTACATAAATATAAAATAACTGCTGTAAAATCTTCTTCAACTTCAATATTTTCGTCAACTAATATAGAAGCTAGTGCTGGTGAATAATCTTTTGTAACATCTCTCATTTGTTTACTCCTTAAATAATTATTATTCAATGCATAACAAAAAAGCGCATATATCCTATGCACTTTTAGTATTTACATATCATCTTCTAAATCTTGGTCTGTATCATGATGGTGTCCACATCCACCACAAGAATCACAGCCATCACCACAATGATCTTCGCAATCATCATCACAAGACCAGTCTAATTCTATTACATTATTACATTCTGGACATTTTACTTCTTTTTGATTTTCATCAAACTCTGTTTCGAATTGATAATTACAATATGGACAAACAATTTCTATATCATATACATCATTAAGATATAGTTCTTTTGCCATTCTATCTATTTTTTCTTCTAGCTTAGCAATTTTTATTTGATTATTATTATTTAAATCGTCCATTTTTTGTAACATATCTGCCAATGTTGTAATAACATTTTCTTGAACATATTTTAAGTCTTTTTCATCTCTAATGTTTGCTTTCATATCTAACATTAGTTTTTGCAATTGTTCTTTTATTCCCATAACAACTCCTCTTTCTTTTAGACTCTTTCCATATATTCACCAGTTCTAGTATCTATTCTTATTTTATCCCCTATTTCTACAAATAAAGGAACACTTATTTCTAATCCATTTTCTAGTTTTGCTGGTTTACCAGATGTTGTAGTTGTATTTCCACTAAAACCTGGTTCTGTATATGTAACTTCTAATTCTACAAACATTGGTGGTTCTACTGCGAATACTTTACCTTTATATGATAAAATCTTCATATCCATATTTTCTTTCATATATTTTAAAGCATCACCAATTTGTTCTTCATTTAATGGTATTTGCTCATATGTATTATTGTCCATAAAATAATATAATCCACCATCTTCATATAGATATTGCATATCTCTCTTTTCTATTTCTGCTCCTGGATATTTTTCTGATGGGTTAAATGTTTTTTCTATAACTGCTCCTGTAATAACATTTTTTAATTTTGTTCTTACGAAAGCAGATCCCTTTCCTGGTTTAACATGTTGGAATTCTACTACCTTAAATACATTTCCATCCATTTCAAATGTTGTTCCATTTCTAAAATCTCCTGCTGAATAAACTTCTGCCATAATTATTACCTCCTAATATTTTCTTTTATTTCTCTTTTTTGCACTTTGTCTATTTTACTACATATATGCATAAAAATCAAGTATATCATGTTTTTAGTAGCAATTTTAATTTGTAGGTTTGTCAAACATATGTCACACTTTATTGAAATTACTCGTTTTGAAATACCTGTTTTCCACTTCTTGAACT
>CALXVH010000044.1 GCA_944391965.1 uncultured Clostridia bacterium | reverse complement strand
TTAATTCTAATAAAATTATATATAAGTGTCTAAAAATATTGAAATCTTAGGAAATCCCCAGAACGGAAAACTCATAGTATTCTATATTATAATTTTGCTTTATGTTAATTAATATGGTATAATATATTTAAATTTATATCTGTTGAATAAAAAAGAAAAGGAGGTCACATAATGTGGTTCTTTATTATCCTTCTACTCGTTGGAGCAGGTTTGCAATTAGGAGATAATTTCTTTTACTTTTGTATATTTGGAATTGTTTTGTTTTTTGCAAACATATTGCTCAACAAGCTATTTAAGCCAGACGAAATGATTTATGAGAAAGAACGGGTAGTTTTTGTTATTGTAAAAGCTATCGTGTTCATTCTTGTTTGGGTTTGGTTCTGGTAAAAAATCCCCTATGGTGTTTGTCACCTTGGGGATTTTCCTCATTTATAAATATTTTTGGAATATTTTTCTATATTTTGGATATATTAATAGTACAAGTTTTTTAAGGAGATGATTTGTATGAAAGCTTCCAAAATACACGAAATTTTAAAAAATAAACAAAAGGTAGATATCTTTTATAACGAAAGACCTGTATGGATACAAGAAGTAAATAATGATATTGCTAAAATAGGATTTATTGATAATTTTGAAGAAAAAAATGTTCATATAGAAGATTTATATGAAAAAAATTTATATAATAATTAAACTTTGATCAAAGAACTTAATTTTGTAAATAAATTACCCGTATTAATAAAATATATTAATACGGGTTTATAAATAAATAGGGATTTAAGGAACGTCCCCATATCCCCCATTCCTATTCATTTTTAGAAACTTCTTGATGAGCCTCCTCCTCCGGAAGAGCCCCCTCCGCCAAAGGAACCACCACCACCAAATGAGCCTCCGCCCACCAAAGTGGCCACCGCCAAAACCTCCTATAAAGAAGATTCCACGTCTGCTAAAAAATATTACTACTAATATAAATATTACCATCATAATTATATGTGGTGCTATATTGCTAGTTCCATTTGTTCTTGTAGTTGTTGTTCCTACTACATTTCCTTCCTCTGCACCTTCAATTGTAATGCTATATTCATTTTCTACTTCTTTTAATACAGCATTAAATCCATTTCTTATTCCATCATTAAAATTATTTTCTTTAAGATATGGAATTATATATTCATCTTGAATTCTACCAGTCTTTCCATCTGTTAAAGTTCCTTCCAGTCCATATCCTACTTCTATTCTAAATTGTCTTTCTTCATATGCACACAATAAAAGAACTCCATTATTCTTTTCTTTGTCTCCGATTCCATTTGTTCTAAATAATTCTGTAGCATATTCTTCTAAAGATTGTCCTTCCAAATTTTGAACTGTAACAACTACTATTTGTGCGCCAGTTTGTTCTTCTAATGTTTTATTCATATCAATTATATAGTCTTCCGTTTCATCAGACAATAAATTTGCTGAATCATTAACATAGAACTCTCTTGTTTGTGAAACAATGGCATATGAACTATTAGTAATTAACAATATAGAAAAAATAGCTAAAATCAATATATATTTAATTTTTTTATTGTACAGTATTGAAGTCAACAGTTGGTACCTCCTCGCTTCCTTCTGATGCTTGGAAGTATTCTTTCTCACCATATCCGAACATTCCAGATACTATATTTGTAGGAAATCTTTTTATTTTTGTATTATATTCTTTTACAGCATCATTATAATCTTTTCTAGCTGTTGCTATACGATTTTCTGTACCAGCTAATTCATCTGATAAATTAATAAAGTTTTGTGATGATTTTAAATCTGGATAATTTTCTACAACCACTAATAAATTATTTAATGCACTTGTCAATTCTTGGTCAGCATTAGCTTTTTCCTCAACAGAATTTGCTCCTGCCAATTTTGCTCTTGCATCTGTTACTGAATCTATAACAGATTGTTCTTGATTTGTATAGCCCTTTACAGTATTTACTAAATTTGGGATTAAATCTGCTCTTCTTTGTAACATAGTATCAATTGTAGCAAATTTATTATCAACCTCTTCTGATAAACTTACTACCCCATTATAGCTAGATACTAAACCAGCAATTATAGCTATTAATATAACAACAACTACTATAATTGCTATTGTTGATTTTTTCATATAAAATCCCCCTTGTTCTTTAATATTTAATATAACCGCTACTTAAGTTTTTATTCTTATGTAGCGGTTTTTATGTTTAAACTTAATTAAAAGGGATTTTAGAACAGTCCCCAAAATCCCTACCAAATCTCTATTTCACTATGGTAAATAATTTAGTGGATTAACTCTATTGCTATATCCTCCTGGTGAAACTCTTACCTCAAAATGTAAATGAGGTCCTGTTGAATTTCCTGTATTTCCTGAATACATTATTAATTGTCCTTGTTTTACTTCTTGTCCTACACTTGCAACTAGTGATGAACCATGAGCATATAAAGTATATAGTCCATTATAATGTTTAATTTTTATGTAATATCCATAACTATCAGAACCACCCCAAGTTGATGTAACTACAATTCCATCTGCTGCAGCATATACTGGTGTTCCCGTTGATACACCAAAGTCTACAGCTCCATGATATTTTCCACTTGAATAATACATTGTAGCTGTAATGCTTCCTGATTTAACTGGTCTTATAAATCCTTTTGAACTTACAGAACTTCCTGAACCAGATGAGCTTCCTGAACTAGAACTTGAACCAGAAGAATTTCCTTGTTCTGCTTTTTTCTTTGCTTCTTCATATTTTTTCTGTAAAGCTGCTTCTTGAGCTTTCTCTTTTGCATCAAGCTCTTTCATTTTCTTCTCGTATTCTTCTACATCACTTTCTAAATCATGTGATTGTTCTGTTAATTCATCAACTTTTGTTTGTTCTTCATTTTTTGCTTTGCTTAATTCTTGTTGTACACTTTCTAATTCCGTTTTCTTTGTCTCTATTTCACTTAAACTTGAATTTACTTTTTCTTGAGTTTCAGCTATCTCTTTCTTATCATTCTCTAGGTTTTGAATTAACTCTTTATCTGCTGCTGTTAATGTTTCTATCATATAATAACTAGATATAAATTCTGTTAAATCTGTAGAAGATAATAACATGTCTAAGTATGAAACTTCTCCTGCTTCATATAATGTGACTAATCTTTCATCTAGTAAATTTTGATTTTTTTCTCTTTCTGCTTCTAATTCATCTAGTTTTTTCTGTAATTCTTGAACTTCGTTTGTTTTTGTTTCTATTTCACTTTTTAAAGAATTAATTTGTGACTCATAAGAATCTATCTGACTAGATAAATCATTAACTTTATTTTGTGACTCTTCTTTTTGGCTATTTACTTCGTTTAAATTATCCTTTGTTTCCTGTATTTTTTGATTTAATTCATTTTTTTGGCTACTAATACTTGAAGCTGCATACGATATTGATACAGCATTTAATATTATTGTTGCAATAATTAAAATTGATATAACTTTAAAGTATATTTTTTTCATTTTTTATCCTCCGTTATTTTTAAGTTAGTTTACTCCATTCTGATTAGTTACATATGGTAATGGATCTACAGGAGTTCCATTTATTCTAACTTCAAAATGTGCATGTGGTCCTGTTGCATATCCTGTTTCACCTACTTGTAAAACTACATCTCCTTTTTTAATAGTTTGTCCTAATGTTACCATTATTTTATCACCATGTGCATACAATGTTGATACTCCCCCACCATGGTCTATCATAACCATGTTTCCATATGCAGTATTATATCCTGCTTTTACTACTATTCCATCATTTGCTGCAAGGAAATTAGTTCCTGTAGGCGCTGGTATATCAATTCCACTATGTAATTTATATACCCCAGTTATAGGATGAACTCTCATCTTAAATGTAGAACTTAATTTTGTGTAACCAGGCACTGGCCATAGCATTTCTCCTCCGATATAGTTTGGATTAATTACTAAGCTATCGGCAGTTATTGATTGAATTTCTGCCTCCAATTGATTTAATTGTGCTTGGTATGCATCTATTTCTGATTGTATTTGCTTTTCTTGATCAGTTAATTGAGCTGTATAAGTATCTTTCATAACTTTTGTATTTTGCAATATTATAGATGCCTTTTCTTTTTCTTCCTTTGCTGTATCAATTTGTTGTTTTTGTTCTTCTAATTTTTTCTTTTCATCTTCTATTATTTGTTTTTGTTTTTCTATTGTATCCAAAAAGTCTACATTAGAATCAGCTAAAATTGATAGTAAATAATAGTTAGACAAAAATTCTGTTATTGTTTTTGAGCTTAATACAACATCTAAATATTCTGTTGTACCAGCTTCATACATAGTTATTAATCTATCATCTAATAGTTTTTTCTGACTATTATAATTTTCTTCTGCTTTTTTTATCTCCTCTTCTGTCTTGGTAATATCATCTTGTAAGGTTACAATTTGACTATTATAATTATTTATTTCTGATTCATATTGTGTAATATTACTATTTAATTCTTGAATTTGCTGTAAATTCTCTGTTAATTCTTCTTGTACTGCTTGAAGTTGTGATGTTGCCATATCTTGATTTGCTTGTACTTGTGTTTGTTGCTCTTGCAAGTTAGATAAATCTGATGCATATATTGTTGAAACCCCTAAAGTTGATATTAACAATAACATTATTATTAATATTACTAGAAATCTTCTCATATTAAACTCCTTTTCTATACTTTTAAATATCTACGCATAGAAATACAACTTCCTAAGACACCGATTCCAACTCCTAATATTGTATAAACAACTACGATTAGTCCAAACATATCTGCAAAAGTTAATAAGTTTATATTCATTGCAGATACAACTTGTGATTCTAATATTTTTCCTGCAATTAAATTATAATTTATTCCCAAAATAATTATTGATATTGCTCCAGATATTATTCCAATTATTATACCTTCTACAATAAAAGGCCATCTTATAAAGCTATTGGTTGCACCTACATATTTCATAATAGATATTTCTTTTCTTCTTGCATGTACTGTAAGTTTTATTGTATTTGATATTATAAATATTGAAATTATAATTAATATTGCAAGTATTACTCCAGTTATTATTCTTATTCCATTTGCTAAATTAATTAAAGTTGTAACAGTTTCATCTTTGCTTGTAATATTTTTAATTACTTTTTCGGTATCAGATTTATCATTGTCATAAGCCCATATTTTTTCTATTACTTCATTGCTTTTAGTTAAATCAGTTAATGTTACAACATAAGATGCTGGAAATATATTATTTTCTTCATAACCTGCTAATAATTCTTCCCTATCTTTAAATTGACTTTTTAATTGATTTAAGGCATCTTCCTTTGATTTGTATTCTGCTGTATTTACTCCATCAATATTTCTTATATAATCTTCCACTGCTTTTGTTTGATCTTCTGAAATATCATATAAAAATACTTCAATTCCTTGTTCACTCTCTATTTGCCTCATTATACTATTAATATTTTGAGTTATTACAAAAAATACTCCAAATATTAACATTGTAAGACTCATTATAATTATTGAAGCACTTGTTGATTTTTTATTTTTAAAAACATTCCTTATTCCTTCTCCTAATAGATAAGTTATAACATTATATCTCACAATTCATACCCACCTTTTTCATCATCTTTTACTATTGAGCCTTTACGAATATGAATAACCCTTTTATTCATTTGGTCTACAATATCTTTTGCATGAGTAGCAACAACTACTGTTGTTCCTCTTAAATTAATATCATTTAAAAGAGTCATAATATCCCAAGCTGTATCTGGATCTAAGTTTCCTGTAGGCTCGTCAGCAATTAGCATTGAAGGATTATTAACTAAAGCTCTAGCAAGTGCTACTCTTTGTTGCTCTCCTCCTGATAATTCGTTTGGATACATTTTAGCTTTTGCACTTAATCCAACCAATGATAATACCATTGGTACTTGTCTTCTAATGTGTCTTGGTGTAGCTTTTACAATATACATAGCAAAAGCTACATTTTCATAAACAGTTTTGTCTGGTAATAATCTAAAGTCCTGAAACACAACTCCCATACTTCTTCTTAAGTATGGAATCCTGTTTGGTTTTAAAAATGTAGTATCTTTTCCATTTATTATAATATTTCCTGATGTTGGTTCTTCTTCTTTTAAAATTAATTTAATTAATGTTGATTTGCCTGAACCAGAAGCTCCTACAAGGAAAGCAAATTCTCCTTTTTCTATAATGAAATTAGCATTTTTTACTGCCTCTGTTCCTGTTTCATATTTTTTGCAAACATTTCTAAATTCTATCATCTTAATTGCTCCTTAATTCGATATATTTTTGTTTATATCTACAAGATATAATAACAATAAATACGATTTATTGCAATAGGGTACATAAAAATTTACACTAGTCTTTTGACGTAACTGCTTCTATTATAGCGTTTTTATCAATTTTGAAATATTTTAATAAATCTTCTGCTTTTCCTGACTTTCCAAATTCATCTTTTATTCCCATTCTATATACTTTTGTAGGATAATTTTCTGATAATACCTCACATACAGCTGAACCTAAGCCACCTATTATACTATGATCTTCTATAGTTATAATTTTCTTGGTTTCTTTTGCCGCTTTAATAATAATATCCTCATCTATAGGTTTTATTGTGTGCATATCTATAACTCTTATATTTATACCCCTATCTCTTAATTCTTTCATCGCCCCTATAGCTTCTGCTACTACAACTCCTGTAGCTATTATTGTGGCATCTGTTCCATCACCAATTTGGATTCCTTTGCCTATTTCAAATTTTTCGTTTTCATATATTTTTGGTGTTGCTAATCTACATAGTCTTAAATATACAGGTCCTTCAAATTTAGCAATTTCATTTACTGCCCATCTAGTTTGTGTATCATCTGATGTACATATAACAGTCATGTTTGGAATTGTTCTCATTAAAGATATCTCTTCTATCATTTGGTGTGTTGCTCCATCTTCGCCAACTGTTATTCCTGCATGAGTTGCACAAATTTTAACGTTTAAATTAGGATAGCAGATGCTATTTCGTATCTGGTCATATGCTCTTCCAGCAGCAAACATAGCAAATGTACTTGCAAATGGAATCTTACCACATGTAGCAAGTCCAGCAGCAGTTCCTATCATATTTTGTTCTGCTATTCCCATATCAAAAAATCTGTCTGGAAATTTTTTTGCAAATATACTAGTTTTGGTTGCAGCTGACAAATCAGCATCTAATACAACTACTTTATTATTTGACTCACCTAAATTTGCTAATTCTTCTCCATAGCTTTGTCTTGTTGCCTTTTTTTCTTTATTATTCATCAGCTTCGCCCCCTAACTCTTTTAATGCTATTTTATATTCTTCTTCATTTGGTGCTTTTCCATGCCATCCAACACTATCTTCCATGAAAGAAACTCCTTTACCCTTTATTGTTTTGGCAATAATTGCTGTAGGTTTTCCTTTTACTTCTTTTGCTCTAGTTAAAGCTTCTTCTATTTCTTTAGTGTCATTACCATTAATTTTTATTACATAAAATCCAAAACTTTCGAATTTTTTATCTATTGGATATGGATTTATTATTTTGTCTATACTTCCATCAATTTGTAAATTATTGTTATCTATAAAAACACATAAATTATCTAATTTATATTTTGATGAAGCCATTGCTGCTTCCCATACTTGTCCTTCTTCTATTTCTCCATCACCTAATATTGCATAAACTCTATAATCCTTCTTGTCTAATTTTCCTGCTATTGCCATTCCATTAGCTGCTGATAAGCCTTGTCCTAATGATCCTGTAGACATGTCTACCCCTGGTATTTTCTTCATATCTGGATGTCCTTGAAGAATCGAATTTATATTTCTAAATTTTTTTAATTCTTCAACACTAAAAAATCCTTTTAATGCTAAAGTTGCATATAGTGCAGGTGAACAATGGCCTTTAGACAATACAAATCTGTCCCTGTTTTCATCTTTTGGATTTTTAGGATCAATTTTCATCTCTTTAAAATAAAGTACTGCTAATATATCTGCTATAGATAAAGAACCTCCTGGATGTCCAGATTTAGCATTATATACTTCTTTTATAGTATTTATTCTTATTTTATTTGCTATTTTTTCCAAATTATTTTCCATACTAGCTCCTTTCAAACTAACAAGATTTTATTAGTCTTTATTTACAAATAGGCAATAAGATAGAATTAACTTATTGCCCCCTTTGTTTCTTTATTTAATTTTTATATCTCTATATCTTCTATAATTTAAATATGAAATAATCAATATTGTTACAACTACTGGTAGCACCCATCTTGCCATATCTGTTCCTGTCTTAGGTAAAAGCTCATCTGCTAATGTTTTATCTACAGTTCCATTATAGTAATATGCTGAATTACTATTTGAGTTGTTATTACTATTAGTTGTGCCCACACCAGAATTTGAGTTATTATTAGTATTTTGATTGTTATTATTGTTGTTTGTATTTGTGTTTTGATTATTGTTATCAGTGTTTGTATTTGTATTTTGGTTATTGTTATTAGTGTTTGTATTTGTATTTTGATTATTGTTATTAGTGTTTGTATTTGTATTTTGATTATTGTTATTAGTGTTTGTATTTGTATTTTGGTTATTGTTATTAGTGTTTGTATTTGTATTTTGGTTATTGTTATTAGTGTTTGTATTTGTATTTTGATTATTGTTGTTAGTATTTGTATTTGGTTGTTCTGGCTCGCTTGAAGCGTTTCTTGTTGTTATAGCTTTAACACATAAGTTTGATTCTTCGAAAGTTGTTCCATCACTAAGTTTAAGTCCTGTAAAATCATCCCAAGATTGTAAACTATTTAAAGATATGTAACTTTCTCCAGGATTTGCTGTTATAGGATCAGTTATTGCTGGTGATTCCATTAAACCACTATCTGCATAATTACATTCTATTCCTATCATAAATTGTTCATTCGCACTTAATTTTACTGCAACAGCAAATTTATCACCTGTTATTTTTACTGGATTTTTTAATTTTAATGTATTATATGATCCATCTAAGTTTGAAGAATCTACCTCAACTTTTTGCATTTTAGAATCATCTAAACTTGCATCTGATGGATTAATATATACCTCTGCTGTAACGTTACCACTAGCAGCAACTTGTATTTGTTCTATATATTCATCTTCTGTACTTTCTTTTGAGAACACATTTGCCATTCCAACAGTTCCTTGTGGGTTAACACCTAAATATATAGTTGCACCATAAAAATCATTTTGATAAATTGTTTTATCTTCTGAAATCTCTTCAGTTCCCATTATTCCAGTTAAATCTTTTTCTACATTTACATCATCATAAGAAACATATGTATATCCATTCGCAAAACTTTCTGTTCCATAAGAATTTAAACAAATATATGCCCCTGGATTTTTAGGTTTATTTTCTGGGTTAAAATTATCTACAGAATAATCATCATCCCAACCTATTATTGTTATTGCATGGTCTACACTATAAAAATTATTATCACAGAAATATGCTGCAGAATGCATTGGATCTTCTGGATTTGAATAATAATTCCTATTATTAGCAACAGTATTAGTAGCCAAAGCTCCATATTGCATAATATATTGTTTTATCTCATTTCTTAATAATGAAACCTCTTCATCTGTATACTCTTTATATGAGTCATCTCTATATGTTACATTTCCTTCTTCATCTATATATTTATTTATACTTGGAAATATTTTTGCATCTGTTACCCTAATATCTGGTTGTTTGTTTTGAATTTCTGATAAATTAATTTTATCTTCATTATCTTCAAAAGGCATATCTTGTTCTAATACTGCACCTGTTCCATTTGTAAGATAGCCTAATGCAACTCCTGAATTTCCGCCACTGCCAACTTCTCTATTATATCCTTTAGTGTTTATTCCATCTAAAAAAGTTTTTGAAGTAGCATAATCCATATGTCTTGCAGAATATCTTGGTATAACTTCACCTGGTTTTGATAAAGCTAAATAAGATTCTAAAACACTTGTCATAGAAAATGCCCAACACTCTCCTGTAGATCCTTGGTGTTTTACTGGAATATTAATATCTTCTGTCAAAATATATTCGCTTGGGATTGAAGCTTTTGTAAAGAAATTTTGAATACCATAAATAAACGAATTAGCACTATTTTTATCCTTTTCTGTAATATTGTTCGCTGAAGCCAGCGGCATAATTACTTTGCTTTTCTCTTCTTCTGATAAATTATTCCAATTTTTAAAATCTTCAGACAAAGTTAATGTTAGCTCTGATGTTCCTGTATTATTTATTGCAAATACACTACTACTTATATTTAAAATAAAAACTAATGTTATTAGTACAGATATAAACTTGATTTTATTCTTCATTGTTATTCTCCCCCTATACTTTATATGATAACATATAGCATTATTTTTTTATGTAACATATTTTTTTCTTTTTAGTTACAAGTTTATTACAATTTTTTTATCTAATTCAATCTTTCTATATTTCACATTGCATGAATCTAATAATATTTTAGATGCAATTGTTTCATCTGTATTTGCATACTTATCTGATAAATATATCACTTCTTTTATTCCTGCTTGAATAATCTCTTTAGCACATTCATTGCAAGGAAATAAATCAACATATATTTTTGAATTTTCTAAATCTTTTCTTGAACCTCTGTAATTTAATATTGCATTTCTTTCTGCATGTACTACATATAAATACTTAGTTTCTAATTTTTTTCCCTCTCTTCCCCACGGAAATTTTTCATCATTAAATCCATTTGGTGCTCCATTGTATCCTATTGATAATATTCTATTATCTTTGCTAACTATACAAGCTCCTACTTGAGTGTTTGGATCTTTACTTCTCATAGCAGATAATTTTGCTATTGCCATAAAATATTCATCCCAACTTAGGTAATTTTTTCTTGCTTTTGATTCTCCTTGCATAATTTTCCTCCTATTTTTTATTTCAAATTTAATATACTTATTTTTTTATTTTTTTTCAATATATAATTAGAAATTTATTTAAAATATAATTATATAGGCATTTTTCTTTACTTGGCTTGCTTAAGAATATATTTTTTTATAAAAAATAAAAAAATATATTGACAAAAAAAACAAAAACAATTATAATCTATACTTGTCAGGAGCTAATGCAGGTGTAGTTCAATGGTAGAATTCCAGCCTTCCAAGCTGGCTATGCGGGTT
>CALXVH010000043.1 GCA_944391965.1 uncultured Clostridia bacterium | reverse complement strand
GAATTAGAAACACTAACTAGAAAGCAAATTAAAACTAAATCTATACAAGGACTAGTACAAGAATCAATAGATGGTTTACCAGACTTAACACCGTTAGATGATATAGAACAAGCACAAGTAAGGCAACAAAGACTAGTAACTGAACAGAGGAAAGAACAAAACTATTTACAAAATATAGGAGATTAGTAATATGGTAGATAATAAATATGCAATAGCATATAGTGAAGTATTAGAAATATTAAAATATATTCCATTAGAAGATTATAATAAAATACCAAAAACTAAAATTGAATTGTTTAAGACAAATGCAAACAATGATTATACATTTAATTATGATCCAAGCAAAACACTGGAAGAGCAAAATGTTTCAAATATTACAAAAGGAATTATAATACTTTTATTTAGAGATTATTGGGCAACCGAAAGACAGAGAAATAAGATTATTGCAAAACAGAATTATGATAGAATGAAGTTAGAAGAAAAGAAGAAAGAAAAATATAATCCAGATAATATTTTTAGAAACCGTTATAAGAACTTTTTGGCAGATAATATAGAAAATAATCAAGAATTAGCCTTAATAGAAACAAATAATATGAAGTGGTATAAGAAAATTTGGAAATTAATTAAAGATTTTTTTAGAAAATAACTGGATTTACAAAATTTTATTTAACTTTTTCATATAATATGTGTATAATAAATATAGAAAATGACAATCTACAAATGTGTTTTTTAAGATATATTTAGAAAACTCACATCTACCTTGCAAAGTACAGATGTGAGTTTTTTTGTGCAATGATATTCCATTAAGTTATAACAACCTAACATTTATGTATTTCTAAAAATAGAATTATTATATTAAAATTAACTATAAGCTTTTTTTAAAACAGATACTAATTATTAGGAGGTAAAGTAGATGAAAAAACGGGTAACTTATTTGGCAATAGCATTAACGACAAACTGCAATTATCAATGTTTTTATTGTAAAAGAGGAGGAGAAAGCATATCAAAAGAAAAAGAAACTATTTCTTTTTCAAATATTAAAAAAATAATTGCAAGTGCGCATGAAATCGGAATCACAAATTATAGAATAACAGGTGGAGAACCAACAAGTGTACCTTATTTTGGTAAGCTTATTGAATACATCATGAAATTCAAAGATACTAAAATTAGAATTAATACAAACGGCTTTAAAATTTTGGAATACATAGATGTACTTAAAAAATACAAAGAAAGCATAGATATTGTTTTTAGTGTTGATAGTATATCGGAATATATAGAAGGAGCTCATTTTCCAAAATATCTTTCTAAAGATGTTATAAGAATAACAAAATTATTAAGAAATAATGGAATTTCAGTACGATATAATATCGTCGTAACTAAGCTAAACCAATGTCAAGTAGAATTACTAGTATTAAAAGCAATAGATGATCTAAATGTAAATGTTAAATTATTAGATTTAAACAGGTTTTCAGAATATTTTGGTTATTCTAATGAAGTAAGAGCTCAAGAAGCATTCAAGCTATGGGAAGAGCTTTTTATTCCAATGAGCAACTTTTATGATTTCTTATCTGAAATTTCAAATCATTCAGAATCAGAGTGGACAACACAATTAATAAGCAAAGGCAATGGAATTCCAATGAGTTGCTATTTTAGGGGCAATAATTGGATTCAAGTTAAGGATTCTACAAGAGGAGCAAAGTATTCTGAATATTGCATTAGTAGTTGTTTACTATATAAAACAGGTAATTGCCAAGAAGGAGTATTTAGCTTATTTTTATCATCAAATATGGTATTGCACTTGTCTGGGTGTAAAAATACTTCAATCCATTATGATTTAAATGGAAAAGAAGATGGGCAAATAAAAAAAGCCTTTAAAGATTTATTAAAACTATTTAATTGATTTTAACTACAAAAGCATGAGATATGTTGAATGTCGCATGCTTTTGTGATATAAAAATATTTAGAAAAGATATAATACAGGAATGATGTAATATGATAGATTTTGAATTATATAGAATTTTTGTTGCAGTTGCTAAAGAAGAAAATATAACAAAAGCAAGTGAAAAATTAAATATATCTCAACCAGCTGTTACCAAACAAATTAAAAATTTAGAAAAACAATTAGCTCTAAAGTTATTTGATAGAAAGAGTAAAGGGCTTTCTTTAACAGCAGAAGGGAAAGAACTATATGAGAAGCTTAAGAGTCCGATTGAAGAACTTAATAGAGTTGATGAACAATTAAGTAAAGAAAAATTTATTAATATTGGAACTCATAATCATATGGGAAGTTGCATCTTTGGAGATGTTATAAATGAATATTGCTTAAAATATCCAAATGTTAAATTAAATTTAATTTGTGAAGAAACATCTGAAATGATGAAAAATCTGAAAAATGAAGAACTAGATATAGTTTTTTCAAAAAGGAATAATAAAGATATATTGAATGGAATTAAATATATTAAATTAGGATATTTACATGATGTAATTATTGCGAGTAAAGAATCTTCATTTGCAAGCCAAAAACTAACGATTGAAAATATAGAAGATCAAATTATATATGCACCAAGAACATATGCACAATCTGTAGAAAGAATAAAAGAACTAACTCACGGCAAAAATTTAAAATTAAGAAATAGTAGTTATAAAACAATTCTAGAACTTGCAAGTTCAGGAAAAGCTTTAGGGTTAATAACACGAGAATATGTGGATAAGAATGATTATAAAAAGTTTAATTTAGTTGAGATAGAAACTACTATAGAGTTAGGTAAAGTTGAATTTGGAATTTATATATACTCTAATAAATTTAAAGAACTAAATGATTTAATAAAAATTATAAAAGAATATTTTAAGGAGAGTTAGGATGCAAGATACACAAATAATTAAAATTGTATTTGGAATATTTTTGACAATATTTTCAATAGTTTTATTTATAATAGCATTTAAAGTTTATTATAAATATCTAATTCAAGAAAAAAGATGCAAAGCCAGAACAAAAGGAATAGTTAAAAAATATACTTTAGCAAATAGAGGAGGGGAACATAGTGGAGTACATCTTCCAATTGTCTATTATGAGGCAAACGGAAAAGAATATAAAGTAACAGGTCCAGAGTATAAATCATATAGAACAGTAACTACTAGTAGTCCATTAGAATCAAATTCCGAAGTTGAATATAAAGAAGATGAAAAACAAAGATTAATTATAAAACAAAAAGTAAATTCATTTATTAGAATTTATAAAAATCCAATGGAAAAAATATACCCAATAGGTTCAGAAATTGATGTATATTATGATGAAAGTAATCCAAAATTAGCATATGTTTTAAGATATTGTAATAGAAAGTGGGCATTTTGGTTAATATTCTTAAGTGGCTTATTTATATTAATTTTTGATATAGCAATTCAATTATTTATATAAAAACGATAATAAATTATTGACAAACGATAACAAAAGAAATAAAATATCTTCATAAAATATTTATGGAGGTATTTTATTATGAAAAAAATAAATATATTTTTGGGAGCAATTCTACTCAGCATATGGAGTGTAATATTATTTTTTGGAAAACATATAGGGCTTTCAATGCTATTATTTGCAATACCAATTACATATTACATAGTAACATTATTAGAAAAAAATAATAAAATAAAAAATAATAATTCAAAATTTTTGATAATACCAATAATTATTTTAGCAAGTACTTACTTTATTTTTAATAATAGCTTTTTTAATTTGTTAAATCTATTAGTAATACCAATATTATTAATTATAATGATTTTAAGTTTAACTACTACAAAATTAATAGCAAAGACCTTGCTAGAAAGAATTTTAGATATAGTAATAGAGCCATTTGCATATATTGGCGAAACAATGACAGAGTTAAGAAATTTACTTGCCGGGAAATTTAATATAAATAAAGAAAAGACTAAAGATAAAAAATCAAACAATATAATAAAAGGAATATGCATTACAGTTCCTTTAGTAATAATTATTATTGCAATTTTAGCATCAGCAGACTCGGTATTTAGTAACATGATTACAAATATCCTAAATTCATTTTTTAACTTATTTAATAATGTAGATTTAATGGGAATTTTTATACGAGTAATTTTAATAGTATGTGTGTTTATATATTTATCAAGCTTTTTTTATATTATTACCAGATATGATGAATATTTTATCGATGATGAGGTAAAAGAAGAAAATAAAAGCGTAGATAGTACTACTTTTAAAATGATATTAACATCATTAAATGTAATCTATTTAGTATTTTGTATAATTCAGATAAATTCATTATTTATGCAAAAAACGAATATAAATTATGCAGATTATGCAAGACAAGGATTTTTTCAACTAATGGTTGTATCTGTAATAAATTTAATAGTGATATTAATTACCAAAAAATATGCAGATAAAACTAACAAATATATAAACTTTATGTGTATAATTATGGTAATATTTACATTTATAATAATCTTGTCTTCTGCAGTTAGAATGCATTTTTATGAACAAGCATATGGATATACTTTTTTAAGATTATTAGTATATTGTGTATTGTTTACAGAAACCATTTTATTAATTCCAACAGTATTATATATAATAAATAAGCAAAAACATTTACTAAGAACATATTTCACAATTTTAATTATTGTATACATAGGAATGAATTTTATTAATTTTGATGCAATTATTGCAAATAGAAATATAGAAAGATATATAGAAACAGGAAAAATAGATTTAGAATATTTAGAAGACGAAACTGGAACAGATGCCATACCAGAGCTTATACAAATTTTAGACATAGAAAATGTAGATGAACAAACTAAAAGTGAAACTATAAGATATATAAATGAGGTATATGAAAACTTATCAATTGAAAAGATGGACTTTAGAGATTTAAATATTTCTAAATTGTTAGCTAGAAAAATTATAGAGGGGATTAAATAATGAAAAGATTTAAAGAAATTATAATAGCACTAATCATAATTATAATAGTAGTTTTAATACAACTTATTGCCATTAAAACTGGAACTGATGTAAATGTAATTGACAATAATCCTACAAATACATTGCTAGAAGATGTTAAGATAAGTGAAGAACAAGCATTAGAAAACGAAAAAACATATAGTATGCAAACAGGAAGTAGTTTTGCGAAAATAGGAGATATAATTATATATAATAATTCAACAGATAATATATTCAAATATGATTGTAATGAAGAAAAATTAGACTTACTATATACTATGGAAGATGGAGTAAATAAGTTTTATTTTGATGGTGAATATGTATATGCAATGCCTAATTATTATAGAGGAAAAGGAATTTATAAGATAGACTTACAAGGAAATGCAGAAAAAATTTATGATGGGGCTTCTATCCAATTATGGCTTACAACTGACAAGATCTATTTTACAGATCAAATAGGATATGACAGAATAAATGGGACGCCTCAAGGTAATTTATGTGTTATGAATAAAGATGGTAGTAATAAACAAACAATTATAGAAAATGTTAAAAATTATTTTAAAATACATAATAATACTATTTATTATACAGACTTAACATCAAGGAGCATATATTCTGCTAATATAGATGGAACAAATAAAAAAGAATTAGCACAAGGAAGAACATATATTAGTAATGTAGATGATAATTGTTTAACATATGTTGATTTTGCAGACAATGAAGCATATAGAGTAATATATTTAGACACAAATGCAAACCATAAATTAGGAATGTTTGGAAACGATGTATTTTCAGCAAATGGTAATTATATATTTACTAGAAAAGGTACTGATGGAAATAATATAGAAACAGAATTTAGTTTATATAAGATTAATCCAGAAAATAATACAGAAGAAATTGTTTGGAAAGCACATGGTGGATTTGAAAGATTGGCATATATTGATGATGAATTTGCATATTTTACTTCAGGTCAAAGTACATATAAAGTTAATTTAAAAACAGGCGAAGAAACTGATTTACCAAAGAGATATTATTACTTTTTAAATGGATATGGATATACTTTTACTCAGAAGGATAGTGAAATAACTTCACTTGAAATATGTAATTTAAAAACTATAGAGGTAAAAAAAGTTGACATAGAATTGTAAAAAAAATAGAGGAGTACCTCTATTTTTTTATAGAAGTCTTGAAAAATTATGTAAACTGTAGTAAAATAATAAAGGTTGAAATGGGGGATAAAAGTGAAGAAGAAAACGAATGTAAAAAATGTACTAAAAAAGTTATACAAATTATTAGATAAAAAGCAAAAGCGAAATTTTATAATAATAATTATAATAATGGTAGTATCTGCAGGCCTTGCACAATTAACACCAAAAGCAATAGGTTGGCTTACAGATGATATTTTAGTAGAAAATCAAGTAGATTTTATTAGAGTAATTCCATTTTTAGTGTTTATATTAATAGTAAATGTGGTAAATGAAATCATAAAAATACTAAGAAGAGTAATGGTAGAGGATACAGCTACAAGAACAGAAAAAAAGGCAAGAGGAATAGTAATTAATTCATTATTAAAAGCACCTTTATCATATTTTAGAGAGAATATGACAGGAAATATTCATGGTAGATTAAATAGATGTTTAGAGGGAACAGTAAAATTAGAAAAATTATTGTTTATGGATTTTGCACCAGCTATATTTAATAGTATTGCAGCTATAATAACAATATTTATAACTCTACCAATATCATTAGCATTACCTATGTTGCTTGTTATTCCAATAGGAATTGCAATAGTATTTAGACAAATTAGTACTCAAAAAGGTATAAGAGTAGAATTATTAGAAACTAAATCTGCAATGGATGGTACAATTGTAGAATTATTAAATGGAATAGAAGTAATAAGAATAACAGATAGTGTTGAATTAGAAACAAATAGATTTAATAACAAATCAGAATTTTTAAGAAAAAAAGAAATGAAACATCATAAACAAATGGCAAAGTATGATTGCTTAAAATTTATAAATCAAGCAGTATTTACAGTTTTAATTATAGGAATTTCAACATGGCTAGCAACTAAAAATGTAATTACTGTTGGTAATGTTTTAACAGCATATTTATGTTTTACACAATTAACAAAACCATTAGAGGAATTACATAGAATATTTGACGAATTATCAGAATGTACAGTTTTAGCTACAGATTTCTTTAAAATGACAGAATTACCTAATGACTTTTCTTATGCGTTGGTAGAAGAAGGAAAACAAACTAATAAAGATACGAGCAAATCAATTGTAGAAGTTAATAATCTAACATTTTATTATAATGAAAACACAGAAAAAGTTATTTTAGATAATTTTAATCTAAATATAAACGAAGGTATGTTTTTAGGAATTGCAGGTCCTAGTGGATGTGGAAAATCTTCACTTATTAAGGCTATATGTAAACTAGAAAAAGGTGATGGTGAAATATTTATAGCTGGAAAAAATATAAATTCGTTAACTAGAAAAGATATATCAGAGATTATTGCATTAGTACCACAAAGTCCATTTTTAATAGCAGGCACAATATACGAAAATATTTGTTATGGAATGGATAAAGAAGTAAGTTTAGAAGAAGTAGAAGAAGCTGCTAAAAAGGCATATATTTATGATTATATAAATAATTTACCAGATAAATTTAATACTTTAATATCAGAAGGAGGAAATAATCTTTCTGGTGGTCAAAGACAAAGAATAGCTATAGCTAGAATCTTTTTAAGAAAACCTAAAATTTTAATTTTAGATGAGGCAACCTCAGCACTAGACAATACATCAGAAAGACATATTCAAATTGAAATAGAGAAATTACAAAAAGAAAACAATACTACTATTATTTCTATAGCACACAGATTAACTACTTTAAAAAACTGTGATAGAATTATAGTTTTAAATAAAGGAAAAATAGAGGAAGAGGGAAAATATACTGAGCTAATAGAAAAAGAAGGTATATTTAAAGATATGTATTATGGAAAATTAAAATAAGAAGTTTAGTGCCATACGATTTGCATGTAAACACGAATAGCTTAACTTTCTTAATATAAGTAAAAAATAAACTGTGGAAGATTTTTCATTCCACAGTTTATTTTTTAGATTGATTTTATAACTTTACATGGGTTACCAACTGCGATTACATTTGATGGAATATCCTTTGTAACAACGCTACCTGCACCTATTATAGTATTATCACCAATTGTAACACCAGGTAGTACGATAACATTTCCACCAAACAAAACATTATTGCCAACTGTTATAGGCTTAGCATATTCTAGTCCACTATTTCTTTGTTTAACATCTACGGGATGACCTGCAGTGTAAAATCCACAATTAGGACCTATAAAAACATTGTCACCGAATTTTACAGTAGTAGTATCAAGAATTACTAAATTATGATTAGCATAAAAGTTTTTACCAAAACAAATATTATATCCATAATCACAAATAAAAGGTTGTTCAATAAGTGTAGTATCATCTACAGTAGTTAAGATTTGTTTTAAAATAGCATTTCTTTCTTTAAAATTAGAAGGAAGAGTATTATTGTATTTAAAACATAAATCTTTAACATTAAAGCGTTCTTGTATTAATTCCTTATCATACATAGGGTTATATAATTCACCATTTTTGGCTTTTTCTTTTTCTGTCATAAAAACCTCCTACAAGATATTATTAAAAAAATTTTAACATAAAAAAATATATATTGCAAAAAATTATAGGTTTACAATAGATATGTCACAGTAATCTAAAAATAAAAAAGGAAATACCTAAAAAATATGATAGAATAT
>CALXVH010000042.1 GCA_944391965.1 uncultured Clostridia bacterium | reverse complement strand
ATTAAATGCTAAATTTAATCTAAATAGCAATTTTGGTTTAGCACCTGCTCTGTTCTTATCTACAACACAAGCATAATACCTTACATCTGGATCATCATATTTTATTAAGTCATAACACTTTTCATCCATTTCTTCTATTGAATATTCATAGTCTTTATAATTTTCATGATTTATTTGTTTTACCAAGCATAATGTATCTAATACTTCTTTTACTGTTCTGCTTGCTTGTAAATCATTGATTGTCAAATTAATTGGCCAAGTAGCTGTTTCTGTTAATTGTAATGTAGAAAAGATAAACATATTAAAGTTTTGTGCTAAGTTAGAAAGAATTGTGGCTGTTTTCTTTACCTCTTCCCCATTTCCTATATGTTCTGTATCAGTTTTTAGTGTATCATAAAATATATATTCAATATGTTTCATATAATAATAATTCATTATAACTTTTTGTAATTCGTCATTGGTATGATCTGTTATATTAATAAAATATATTGAGTTATTAATTTCTTTATCTATCCAATCTGTAACAGCTATTGTGTCTCTAAATTCTTTAGAAATTTTAGCTAATCTTTTTACGAATTCAGCTCTACTTTCTCCTTCTTCTTGTAATATAAAGCCATTTTCATCTGTTTTTACATCTGAACCTTCATCTGCTCTAAATTTAAATTCTAGTAACTCTCCTTCAGTTTTATGTAATTTTTTACCATGAATTTTTTGGATTTCAGGATCATTTATAATTGTTGTCATTAAACATAACTTCATTTTTTCTTCTGACATTTCATTAGAAATTACCAACACTCTTTTGTGGTGGACTAATGATAAATTTGCTACTAAATTAATTGTAAATCTACTTTTACCAGAGTTAGAAGGCATTGCAATTGCCATAGTTTCACCTTTTCTTAGACCTTTAAATTCTCTTGATAGACGTTTAAATGGCAAAGGTATTCCTGTAGTCAAGTTGTTTTCACCTGTCTCTAAAAATTCTGTAAGTCCTCTATTTAATACAGCTCTTTTAAATTTTTCTGTTGCAGTAACTTGTTCTACAGCACTTTCTACTTCTTCTACAGACATCTGATCATATAATTCATAATTTTTAATCTCAACAACTTTTTCTTGAACACTTTTAATTGGTATTTTTAAATACCATCTTCTTAAAATAAATAATTTTTTTAAATCTATATAAACTTTTTCCATAGTAACTGATCTTTGTAATTTTATACGAGTTACTAATTGTTTTTTTAGTTCATATACTTCTCGAGTTGTTTTAGCAAAATTGAATTTTCTTTTAACAGCTTCTGGTGCATATTTTTCACCTTCAGTAAAAATAACACTCTTATATAAGTTTAACATTCTTTCATCTTGGAAGCATACTTCATCATATAAAAAATTATAGCTTACTATATATCTAGGATCATATAGCAATAGTCCTATATAATCTTCTTCAAGATCTAAGTCTTGCAATTCTTTTGGAAATCTTTCTACTTCATCCTCATTTATTTGTTCAGCTTCAAATTCTCGTTTTTCTGCTTCTAAGGCATCTTGTTCATCTTTTTTCTTTTTTGTTTGCCTTTTCTTTAATTCTTTTTTTCTATTTTGTAACGCCTCATTTAATTCTTTAATACCATCTAAAGCTTTTTTTAAATCATTTTTTCCTATTGCATCTTTAATTTCTTGAATTTTTCCTGCATTATCTTTTGTTACAGGTATATGGTTTAATAAATCGTATAATTGTGTTACATTACTATCAGTAGTTCCCATCTTGTTACTCCCTTTTCTTTTAAATTTATTTTATTATATCAATAATAAAATATTTTTTAAAGACTTTTTTATAAAATTCTATTCGGGATTTAGGGATCTTTCTTGTTTTCCATATAATAGGAAAAGACGGGTATTATCCCGCCAGTTTTCCTAAAGGTATTCAGAGATTTTGTTGTAAAATCTGATTCTTCGTAAGACTTCTTCATCTTCCTCGCGAACCAGGACCGTTTTGTCTATGCCAAGCTTTTTCTCCTGCTTTTTGAGGTGCTTAAATTCCTCAATTGCCAGAATCAATGCTGGTACTCCCACCAGGTCAGCATAATCTTTCAGTTTTTCCATCTCCCCTTTTGCCTCTTTTAAGAAGAGCCTGGAGATCTGCACAATTTCCTGCAGTGATGGGTTGTTTACCAGAAATTCCTCCTTTGCCAGTTTTTTTAGTTCACGATGGAGCAAGTTGATAAAATTTCTGGACTTGCTATACCTATCGCAAATAATTCTGAATTCATTTGGAAAATTGCTATCTTCCAAGATTTCAGATTCACTGACTTCTTTGTCTGTTGCATATACAGCTTCCTCACAGAACTCCTCTACCATTTTAAGGTTATTCGTTAATAATTTCCGGCATAATGCCTCAACCTCTGTCATTAAATTTTCCTCCTTTTTCAACTTTCTTTTGTATCACTCTTAATTATACCATAAAACATGGATTTATACTAGCTTTTGGCGTAAAAACAATTGCCATTGTATTGCCTAATAAAATATGATATAAATATAATAAATTTATATATGAGGTGTGATTTATGCAAAATAGTAATTTTAAATATTGGGTTCCAAATAAATATAAAAATTATAAACAATTAATTGTCGTGCTACTAATACTTGTTTTTATTGCTTTAATATTTATGTTTATAAATAATGATCTTGGAGGCTTACTTCTTATGATAGCAGTAATTTATGGTGTTTTAGGCTGCCCTCTAATTATATTTGTAATGTTTATGATTAGAAGAAAAACTATATTATTTGAACGTGGAGTATATGTGTTTGATAAAAAATTATATGTTGTAATGTTTACTAATCCTGACTTTAATAATGTTGAAAGTAATAAGATTTATTTTAGTGGTATAAGTGGTATGGAAGAAATTTTGAATTTGTCGGAATTACCACCTGTATATGAAATTACTACTGTAAAAGAAGTAAATAAAATTAACAATAAAAAATATAAAATTACTTTGGACTATTTAATTCTTAATAAGAATACTACTCAGACAGCAACAATTACGCTAGAAAATAGATATGATAATTTTGAAGACTTAATAAATTGTTTTATTAACTTAATTAAAAAATAATTATAATTACAGAGAAGAAGCCTAACTAAATAAGCTTCTTCTTTATTTTTTTACATATCAACTTTAATATTTTCTCCTTCAATTTTTCTATCTTCTAATTCAAATAATTCTCCTTCTTTAAAATTAAATATTTTACCAATAATATTAGAAGGAAAAACATTTAATTTTGTATTATATTTAGTAGTATCATTGTTATAAATTCTTCTTGCTGCTTGTAATTCGCTTTCGACTTTTATAAGGCTCTTCTGCAATTTTAAAAATTGTTCACTAGCTTTTAAATCAGGATAATTTTCTACTACTAATATTAGATTATTGTATTGTTCATTTAATTTATTTAATGCATCTTTGTCTTTATTTTGATTATATGCAGTTCTATATTCTGTTATTTTAGTTAAAACATCTTGTTCATAATTAGCATAACCTTTTGTTATTTCTACCAAATTTGGTATTAAATCAAATCTTTTCTTTAAATAAACATCTATAACACTATATGAGTTATTCATTTGTTTTTTCAGTGTTACGAATTTATTATATGTGATAATAACATATAATGCTATAACCGCTAATATTGCTATTAATGCTATTGTCATTGTACTCCTCCCCTATTCCTTTGTTCATAATTATATTTAGTATAAAACTTTTTATAAAAATTGTCAAAAAATTTACATAGCATACTAAGTTATGATAGAATATTTTCAATAGGAGGAATTACAAATGATATTTTTAGAGATTTTAGTTGTAGTAATTGTTGGTTTTTTAGTTTATAGATTTATTTTAATGCCAAATTTTTCTACTAAAAAAGTAGATGTAACTCAGACACCTAAAGAATTTGAAGAATTATATAGTAAATTTAATGAACTTGATTTTTTAGACATAACTATTAGCAAAAAAAGATTGATGTTTCTTAGCATTATAGGAATAATCTGTTTTATGGCATTCTTATTTGCTTTTATTTTTACATATTTAAATTCTTTTAATATGACTTTTGCCCTAATTCCATTAATTGCATTAGCTATAACAGTAATATTATTTTTACTAGAATTTAAAAAATTTAAATTGAAATATTCAGATGTTATAAAAAGGTTTATCCAATTAATAGATCCTAACTTAACTTATAATAATGCATCATATGCAGATGAAGAAAATTATTATCAAACTGCTTGTTTTGATAATTTACAACTTAGTAGTCTAGTAACAAAAGATACTATAAGTGGTACTACTAAGGACAATTATAACTTTTATGCTTCTAACATTTCTGCAACATCTACAGATGAAAACGTATTTAATGGAATTTTTTCTACAGTTATTTTAGATAAAACAATTCCTTCATACACTAAAATAAATACTGAAAATTTAGAATATAATACTACATATGCATTAGGAGCAACTAATTCATTATTAAAATATATAGAAATGGATAATGCAGATTTTAATAAAGTTTTACACGTATACTCAAATGACAGAATAAATGCAACAGAAATATTAACATCAGATATGCTAGATTATTTAGCAGAATTTTATAATAAATATCATGTTAATTTTCAACTTGTATTTACAGGAAATTATGTATATTCAAGATTTTATATTAATCAATTGTTTACGCCTTCTTTTATAGGTAATTTGTTTAATAAAAATAATTTTGCATTATGCTATATTATAATAACATTCATTTTAGATATAATAGATAAACTTTCTAATAATATGTCTAACTTTGAAGAATAACATAAGGAGGAACAAATGATTTCACGTGATATGAACCCAGAATATCTAAATTCTTTTTTAGACTATTCTGTAACAATTTTAAATAAATCACCAAACACAATAAAAGAGTATAATTATGACTTAGCAATGTTCTTGAAATTTATTATGGTTCATTTTCATCTTACAAATGCTAAAGATTTTAAAGATATTAATATAAGCAATTTATCTCTTGATGTAATAAAAAAGATAGAATTAAATGATATTCATGCTTTTCTTGCATATTTAACAACTACATATCATAGTAAAGCCGCTACTCGTGCAAGAAAAGTTAGTAGCATTAGAGTATTTTTTAATTATCTATCACAAAAAGCTAATTTGATAGAAAAAAATCCTGCACAAAATCTAGAAACTCCAAAAATAGAAAAACGTATGCCTAAATATTTAACTCTTGATGATAGTAAAAAGTTATTAACTGTTACAAGTGACGAAGAACGTAACAAAGAAAGAGATTATGCAATTATAACTTTATTTTTAAACTGTGGGCTTCGTTTATCTGAATTAGTAGGAATTAATATAAATGATATTTCATTTGATGATGCTAAAATGACTGTAATAGGTAAAGGTAATAAAGAAAGAACAATCTATTTGAATAAAGCTTGTTTAAAAGCAATTAATGACTATTTAGAAGTTAGACCTAAAATTGGCATAAAACCTGATTCGGTTAAAGCTTTGTTTTTAAGTGAGAGAAAAGAACGAATTAGTAAAAGAACAGTTCAATATGTGGTTGATAAAGAATTACGACGCGCAGGCTTGGATACTAAAAAATATTCAACACATAAATTAAGACATACTGCAGCGACACTTATGTATCAGTATGGAAATGTTGATATAAGAGCTCTGCAAGAACTTTTAGGTCATGAAAGTATTTCTACAACAGAAATTTATACTCATGTTGCTAATGAACAAGTTAGAAATGCAGTTGATGTAAATCCTCTTTCAGACTATTCAGCTGATAAATAAGGCAAAAGTCACTAACCGTAACACTGGTTAGTGACTTTTAATGTGAAACTTGATTTTACTGGATAATAAAGCATTTTGAACATTATCTAACTCACCGTAATTATACAAAAGACTATATGTCTCTTTAATTAATTCGGCAAAATCTGTGCTGTTAAAATACAGATTCTTATACCAAGTACCAGATGAAAATCGTTTGGTGGACTTTCCAATTAAGCTTATCACTTCTCTTAAGTCTCCTTTAGACATATTCGCTCCATTAACCATATCAATGAAAGTTTTCCTTAATGCTCTCATTTCAAAATAAATGTCTATTTGTATATCGGTCATTTTTACAGCTTTTAAGACCCGGAACGGAAGAGTTCTTTCATACATATTTAGAACTTTATAAGCTAAATTAGGTTCACTTGTGGCTAAATAATGAAAAAAGCTTACTAACGCTGTCGAATTATTTCTGTATAGGTCCGCATAACTTAAATTAGAAAAAATTTTAACAACTGTAGCTTTCGCAACTTTTTTCTCTTGCATAAGTAATTGGAATTCTACCACATAATATTTTCTTTCTTGAGTCTCGTTTTTTAACTCAATTCCTTGCGCATAAAATCTTTGTCTTATTAGCTTAAAAACATTTTCCACATCCCAATCTTCTTCTGGAATATCATTTAAAAAATCTGTTTTTCTATCTTTCTCAAAAAAGTACGATAATTTTCGTTATTTTCATCAATAGCTTCACCTTCTAGACTTACGTCTAATGGCTCCAAAAGTTTATCTACTTCTTCAAGTTTTTTGGTTTTTCTTTCAGATAACTCTTTTAAAAACTTATTCCATTCGAAATCTGTTTCAATTATCCGCATAATTCATCCTCCTCAAAATTATTTATCTAGATTTATACTGCGACATATTAATATTATATAGTCATTTTGGTATTATATCAATTGGTTAACCTATTACTGGTTGTAGTTGTTTGTTATCCAAAGCTTCCTTTATTGTAGGTATTAAATAATCAAATTTGAATACTAAAGATGTAGGTTTGGTAATAGGATTATCTTGTGTAAAAGGTACAAAATAATAATTTTTTCTATTTAAAAGTTTTCCTATGTTTTCAGCAGAACCTGAAAGTCCATCATTTGTTGAAATACCTATTACCAGAGGTCGCTGATTACGTAGATGTGATTTTATTGCCATTACAGCAGGTGTATCAATTATTGAATTTGCAAGTTTTGCAATAGTATTGCCAGAACAAGGTGCTACAACCATAATATCAGTTAACCCTTTTGGTCCTATAGGCTCTGCTCCCTGTATTGTATGAATTATTTTATTTTCTGTAATGCCTTCTATTTCTTCTATAAAATCTTTGGCATTTCCGAATTTAGTATCTAAACTATAACTATTATATGACATTATAGGTAATATATTTGCGCCCAATTCTTTAAGTTCTTTAATTTTAGGTATTACCTTTTTGAATGTACAAAAAGAGCCAGTTAGTGTAAATCCTATGTTTATACCGTTTAATTCCATACTTTTCCCCCTTTCATATTATCTTTATATATAATATGAAATTATGTTAATTATGGTATAAAATGTTGTATTTTATTATAAACTAAAAATTGATTCACTTTTATGACATCATCAATTTAAATAAGGCACTTTATAAATTCAATATAATAAAAAATTTGAGCAGACATTTAGATAAACTTCTATGTGTCTGCTCAATTTTTTAAATTGGCTTTATTTAATTATAACTTTAACGTGAAATCGAATATTTCGACTACAATTTATACACCATTGAATGGAATGTTTTTATTTATAAAAAATCTTGTCAAATCTTCAAGTATTTTTTGATATGGCATCCATTCTTCCACAGCTGCGCGATATGTGTAAGCCGGAATACAGCCACCCGTTTCTAAAGGTATTAATTCTTTTCCACCTTTTGGGCGCTCATCTTCTGAAAGCATACATCCTTTATCAGTAAGCAAAATGCATGGAGTATCCTTTATTAATTTAGTTTTTACTGTGGGCTCTCCTACTCTCCTCGCTTTCAATATAAAAGAATCTTCTAATCCAGTATAGAATTCTCTTACAAGAATAATGGTAGAATATCCTCTACATATAAATTCTTTTAAATAATCAAAAGAAATTTCTTTAAAATTTGATGGTGAATATAGACAGCCTTCTGATTTACAGCAATCCCCCTTACATTTTTTACAAATTTGAGAATTTACTTTTTTCAGATTATCATAATCTCCATTTTTGTTTCTTATATAAGAAACAACCTCAGAGATCATATCCATATCCTGATTCTGCCACATGA
>CALXVH010000041.1 GCA_944391965.1 uncultured Clostridia bacterium | reverse complement strand
CTCATAATGATTTTCTAAGTTTTCTCTTTTTTTCTTTTTCTTGTCCAAGAAATAAAAAAGATAAGCTATTTAATAATGTGTGGGGAGGATATATTAGTAGAGTTAATACTATTCTAGAAAACATGATTAGTTTTCTATGGTATACGAGTAAAGCATTTATGAAACTTCTTACAGATAAAGATATACACATTTCAAAAGAAACGTTAAGAACAGAAGAAGACTTGTGGAAGTTTTCTACTTATACAGGTATACTATTGGATACATATTATTTTGATTATTTAATGCATAAAAAATTAAAGAAGTAACATATAAAAGTAATTAAATTTAAAGGGAGAACTTATGGAACTTATAAATATTAATTTTAAAGAATTCAAAGAAGAAGTATATCAAAAATATATAGAGATATTTCCAGAAGAGGAAAGAAAAAGTTTAGAAACTATAGAAAAAAACTATAACAAAAATATAACTAGCTTTATAAAAATTGCTGAAGCTAATAAATTAATTGGCTTTTTAATAATGAATTCTATAGAGAATAATAGGTATATGCAATTGGATTACTTTGCGATTTTACCAGAATATCAAAATAAAGGACATGGTACTAAAGCAATTAAAGAATTAAAAAACTTAATTTCAAATTATGATGCTATATTTGTAGAGATTGAAAAATTGGGTTGTGGAGCAAATAAAACAGACAATGAAATAAGGGAAAAAAGAGCAAAATTTTATGAAAGACTAGGCTTCCATAAATTAAATTCTAATTTAAAATGGTTTAATAGTTTGTTTTTATCTATATACTGTTTAAATTTAAGTAAAAATCAAACATATGATGAAAAAGAAATTTTAAATAACATATTTGAAATATATTATAAAGTTCATGGAAGAAAAAAGGTAAATGAAAATTGTGAAATAATAAAATGATTAAAGTACACAAAAAAGCTAATAATATAATCAGGGAGGATTTGCTATGAATAACAAGTATAAAATTGTTTTTATAGACATAGACGGAACATTAGTTAATGACGAAAAATAGTGCCAGAAGAAAATATAAAGGCTATAAAAAAGCTAAAAGAAAATGAAATTGAAGTAGTATTAGCATCTGGCAGACCATATCATAGTATAGAGAAATATAGTAAACAAGTAGGTGCTGTACCATATATTATTGGATCTAATGGTGGTATAGTAGCAAATTTTATAGAAGATAAGAAAATATTTAGCACTAATATAGAAAAAGAGAGTGCATTAGAAATCGCCAAATTAATAAAAGAAAATAACATATATTTTACAGTTACTATTTCCGGTAATTTGCTTGTAGAAGATGAGCAATATAGTATGACAAAAGAAAATAGAAATGAACTTGTACTAGTAAATTCATTAGAAGAGTATTTAGAAACAAATGATGCACCAGTTATAAAATTTAGTCTTATGGATGATAAAAAAGAAAATCTGCAAAAAGTTAGAAAAGTAGTATTAGATAGATTTAATATTGATGCGACAGAAGTTGATGAATTTATGATTCCTAAAAAATATAGAAAAGCAGAGAATAATTATATGCTTCCATATGTAATGGATATTATGCCAAAAGGAATAAGCAAGGCAAAAGCTATAGAAGAATTATGCAAATATTTAGGTATAGAATTAGCACAAACGATTGTATTTGGCGATGGCTTAAATGACATAGAAATGTTTAATATTGGAGGTTATAAAGTAGCAATGGGAAATGCTGCAAACAAGATAAAAGAATTAGCAGATGTAGTTACAAAAACAAACAATGAAGCTGGAGTAGCATATGAACTAGATAAAATTTTTGATATAGGATAGATTATAAAAAGGAGAATATGAATGACCAATATTATGTTTCCAGCTTTTAATATAAATCTAAGCATTTCTAGAATAGCATTTACAATTGGTGGCATACATATATACTGGTATGCTATTTTTATAGCTATAGCTATTTTGATTGCAATAATAGCTTTAAAAAAAGATTGTAAAAAATATAATATAAATTATAATGACATATTAGAATTAATGATAATTGTAATACCAGTAGCAATTATATGTGCTAGATTATATTATGTTATTTTTAATATACAATATTATTTAGATAATCCAAGTGAGATAATAAACATAAGAAATGGTGGGCTTGCAATCTATGGTGGAATAATAGGTGGAGCTATAACAACTATAATATTTTGCAAAATTAAAAAAATAAAGATATTAGACATGTTTGACATGATAGTTCCATATTTAAGTTTAGGACAAGCAATTGGAAGATGGGGGAATTTTATTAATGGCGAAGCACATGGAGCAACAACTAATAGTATCTTTAGAATGGGAATTATAGAGAATGGTATATATATGGAAGTGCATCCAACATTTTTATATGAATCTATATGTACTTTAATTATATTTTTTATATTAATGTATCTTAGAAATCATAGAAAATATGCAGGGCAATTAACTATTGTATACTTATTATTATATTCTGCAATTAGAACAATAATAGAAGGGCTAAGAACAGACAGTTTGATGGTTGGAAATATAAGGATATCACAATTAATTTCTATTATCATATTTATAACAGTAATTATTATATTAGTATATAAATATAAAAAGAAAAAAGAAATTAAATTGTTAGATGAAAAAAATAATTAATTTAAGGACTATTACAAATATGTAATAGTCTTTTCTATTGCATATCATTTTTTTATATGATAATATAAACTCACAAAAGGGAGAATGTATGAAAAAGTTAGTAATATTAGGAAGCGCAAAATTTGAAAAAGAAATAAAAAAATGGGTAGAATATTTTAAAGAGCATAATTATGATGTAATCAAATATCCAAGAAAAATAGATCAATCAAACGAATTAATATATAAAGATGTATATATTAATTTTTATAAAGCCTTAGAAGAAGCAGATTGTTTATTTGTATTAAACGAAGAAAAAAATGGCATAAAAGGATATGTTGACCCACAAGTTTATGCGGAAATGAGCTATATAATAGTACAAAATATATTACAGCATAAGAATAAAGCTATTTGGATTTTAAATGAGCCATCCAAAGAAGTTGCAAGTTATAATGAGTTAAATAATTTTATAAATTTAGGATGGATAAAATTATTTAAACCAGAAGATTAATGTAATATGTCATCAAATATTAAAAGATTTTTTGTGTCAAATTATAGTTCTTAGGCATATATCTCGAGTTATATATTTACAAAAGAGGAACTATTTAGTTCCTCTTTTATGCTAATATACCAAATTGCACCAAATTAGATAGGAGTGATTTTATGAAGTTAATATTAATAAGACATGGACAAACCCAGGGGAATATTTTAAATGAGCAAGGAATTAACCTATTTACAGGTGCACTAAATAACAGATGTACAGATTTAACCGAAAAAGGGATAGAAGCAGCTAAAAAATTAAAAGATAATCCAATTATTAAGGAGATTTCGAAGGTTTATTGTTCAGACTTAAAAAGAGCTATAGATACAGCCAGACTTGCAAAACCAGGTTATGAACTTAATATAGATAAACGTTTAAGAGAAAGAAGTTTAGGTGATTTTGAAGGAAAATATCCAGAAGATTTAGAAGAAAATGAAAGCTATAAAAAATACTTTACAGATGAAAAGTATAAAAAATTTAGAAGAGATTTTATTCAAAAAGCTCCAAACGGAGAAAGTTATACAGATGTAATAACAAGAACAAATGACTTTTTGAATTCGTTAAATATGGAAGAGGATATAACTATAGGTATATTTGCACATATGCATTGCATAAGATGTATCTTTTATAATTTACTTAAATTTGAGCCAAAGGAAAAAATTTTTAATTTAAAGATAGAAAATTGTGAGCCTTATGTAATAGAAAGAATACAAGACAAAACATTTAAATTAACATCACATAATTTAGATGATTTATTTAATAAAATTTGTTGGTAAAGGAGTTTTTATGGAATATAGAAAAATCAATTTAGAAGAATTAGACAAATTAAGAAATCTTTATAAGTATGAGAACTTCGAAGAATTTAAGAAGCAAACAATAAATGATATATCAAATGGAGTAAAAGATATTTTTGTTGTAGAGGAAAATAAAAATTTAATTGGAGAAATAACAGTAACATATAAGTCTGATTCACCAAATGAAACTATAAAAAATATAAGAGTATATTTAGGAGCATTTAGAATTCATAAAGCATATCAAAATAAAGGATTAGGACAAAGATTACTTAAATATGTGATAGAAGAAATAGAAAAAGAAGGTATAACAGAATTTACAGTTGGTGTTGAAGATGACAATGAAAATGCAAAGCATATATATGAGAAATTTGACTTTACAGAAATAATAGATAGAGGCGAAGAAACTGTAAAAGGAAGAACTTATCAGTATAATCTGTTATTAAGAAAAAGCAACACTAAAAAACTGGAAAAATTAGTTAGAAAATTTAATTTAGGTAGTAAAATTATTAAAGTTACACAAATTCATGGTGGGCTATCCAATAGAATGTATAGAGTAGAAACAGACCAAGCAGAATATGCAATAAAAAAATTAAATAAAACATTAATGCAAAATCAAGCTGAGATTGAAAGAATTGTATTTGCGGAAAAGGTAGCAAAAATAGCAGAAGTAAATGGGATTTCTGTAGTAAGAGCCCTAGAATTTGAAAATAGAATTATTCACAAAATAGATGAAGATTACTATATGATATTTAATTGGAATTATGGAAGTCATTTACAGCCAGAAGACGTAACAGATGAAATATGTAATACAATTGGAGAGCTGTTAGCAAAAATACATAATTTGAATTTTTCTAAAATTGAAGCAGAAAAATCCAAAGAAATGCAAATAAGAACAATAGATTGGAATTCTTTGGCAAAGATAGCAAAAGAGCAAAATAAATATTATTACAAAGATTTAGTAGAAAATATAGAAATACTTTATGAAATAAATAAGAAGACTAATGAAGCTTTAGAATATGCAAAGAATAATTTAATAATAAGTCATAGAGATTTAATAAAAAAGAATATTATGTGGAATAATAATATTCCAACAGTTATAGATTGGGAATCCAGCGGATATGTAAATCCGACAGTAGAACTGGTACAAGTATGTTGGAATTGGGCAAATGGAGACGTAGGAAAATTTGAGTTTGAGAAGTTTGGAATAATTGTAAATAGTTATTTACAAAATGTAAAAAATTATAAAAAAGAAGATATGAAAAAACTTATATATGCTAATTTATGGGAAGCGATAGAATGGTTAGAATACAACTTAAAAAGATCATTATGTATAGAAAGTACATATAGAAATGAAGAAATAGAATTAGCAGAAGAACAAATAAATTACCTAAATCATGAAATAAAATATGCAATGACACAAATTGAGCAAGTCGCAGATTCATTACAGATATAGGTATTGAAGCAGAGGGGGGATTCAGGGACGTTCCTTAAATCCCTATAATGATAAAACTTATATGCTGAGTTTAAATTTAAATGTATTAATATACTACTAAAAAGGAGTTTTTATGATAGTTGAAAACAAATATTTTGAAGACATAAAAAGAATCTGGAAACACAATAACAGTGGGTTTATCACAGAAGAAAGCAATGAAATGCTAATAAACAATAATGATATATTAAAAATAGTATATTTAGAAAATAATGTACCAGTTGGGTATGTTGCAGTATATACAAAAGATGATTTTTGTAAGTTAGAAGATTTTCCAGATAAAATAGATAGAAATGGTAAAGTTTCGTATATATGGGAAATTGTAACCGATAAAAAATATATGGGGAAAGGAATTGCAAGTAAACTTATGCAATATTTGCTGAATAAATTTAAAGGATGTAAAATTTATAGTTGTATTGCAAAAGATAATATACCATCACTAAAATTACATGAAAAATATGGTTTTAAGGAGGCATATAGATTTACAGATTGTAAAGAGCAAATAATGTTAGTAAAAAATAATTAATTTAACTATTTAATATAATTCTGCAGTAATAAAAAATATGAAAGTAAAGGGAGTAATAAAATGAATATTGAAATTTTAAGAGAATATGTAAAAGTTAAACATGAAGGACAAAAAAGGAAACAAGGTACACCATATTATTTGCATCCGTTTGCGGTTGCAGATATATTAAAAGAAAAAGGATTTAATGAAGATTATCAAGCTGCAGGATTGTTACATGATACATTAGAAGATACAAATGCGACAAAAGAAGAAATTATGAAATTAAGTAGTAAAGAAATTCTAGATACAGTGATATTGCTAACAAAAGAAAAGGGATACAATATGCAAGATTATTATAATAGAATAATAAATAATGATATGGCTAAAATGGTTAAATTAGCAGATCGATATCATAATTTAACTGAAAGCACAATGACAAATATTTTATTTAAGAAAAAATATATAAATGAAACGAAAAAATGGTATCTGAAAATGGCTGAAGGGACATGTTTCGAAGAAGATATAAACCAAGCCTTAGAGAAGCTGATAAAAAGTTTATAAAATATAAGAAAACTGGAGAAAGAGCTATGAAAAAATTAAATGTAATAATAGTTTTTGATAAAGACGAAAATAAAATTTTAATGTGTAAAAGAACAAAAGAACCGTATAAAGGAAAACTAAATTTAGTTGGTGGAAAAGTAGAAAAAAATGAAGATGAATTAAAAGCCGCATACAGAGAATTAGAAGAAGAAACTGGGATTTCTAAAAATGATATTATATTAACTAATTTAATGAATTTTGATTATAAACTTCAAGATATGGAATTAGAAGTTTATGCAGGAAAATTAAATAAAGATGTTAAATTAGTAGAAGAAATAAACAAATTAGTTTGGGTAAATAAAAATGATAGTTTCTTTGATGTTGAAAAATATGCCGGAGAAGGTAATATTGGACATATGTTAAAAAATATAGAAATATACAAAGATGAAGTTTTAAAATAGGAGGAAACATGGAAAGAATATTAGTTTTAGGAACAGGAGCAGGAATGTCAACAAATTGCTATAATGCCTGTTTTTTATTAGAAAATAATGGAAAATACTTATTAGTAGATACTGGTATGGGTATAGGTGTATTAAAACAAATTAAAGATATAGGTGTAAATATTACCGAAATACATGATGTATTTATTTCTCACAAACATATAGACCATTTATTAGGAATATTTCCTGTTATAAGAATGGTAACAAGCCTTATGGGTGCAGGGGTATACGAAGGTAAATTACATATATACTGTGATAAAGAAATAAAAGAATTAGTAGACAATTTCTTTGTTCCAACCTCATATCCTCATCTTATAAAAATGTACAATGAACGTGTCATATTTCATGACTTACATAATAATGAGAAATTTAAGATAATAGGATATGAAACAGAAGCTTTAGATATGTATTCTACAGAATGTAATCAATTTGGATTTCAAACAAAATTAAATAATGGAAAGATATTAACATTCATGGGAGATGTACCATGTAGTGATAAATTACATGATAAAATAAGAAATACAGATTGGGTATTACATGAAGTGTTTTGTTTAGAATCAGAAGAGAAAAAATTTAATGCAAGAGCGAAATATCATTCTACTGTTAAAGATGTTACAGAAAAAATGGAAATGCTTAATGTAAAAAATCTAGTAATGTGGCATACAATGGACAACAATATACCACAAAGAAAAGAACTTTATACAAAAGAAGCAAAGGAATATTATAATGGTAATACATTTGTTCCAAATGATTTGGATATAATCGAACTTTAGGAGGAGAATATGGAGGAATTAATTAATAATATAAAAGAAAACGCAAAGATAATTATAAATGGAAAAGAATATATTGTTAAAACAAAAACTTTATATGGAATTGAAGAAGATACAGAAGCATATTATTATAAATGTATTATGAATACAGGGGATACGTTAGTTATAATTCCAGACGATAATTTATTATACATAGGTAAAGAAATTGAAAATTTGGAATATAGAAGACCAGAAGAAAGTACTTTAATATATAATGGAAAAGTATTTGTTAAAACCGGAGATGGTAATCAATTTATAAAGAATATAGAATTTGGGAAAAATGTAGAAGGCAAATGTATTTTTGAAGATTTTGTAGGTATAAATCAAATAATAAGTTTGGGGTACTTGCCAGATGAAGACAGAAGAGCAGATATTTTAGCTGATATAATTGATATTAATGATATAAAGATTAGTAAGGAGTAAATATGTTTAAAGATAAAAAAGTTATTATATTTGATATGGATGGAACACTAATAGATTCTGTAGGGATGTGGAATAAAACAGATGAAACATTAATCAAAAAATTTACCAATAAAAGTATGGATGAATTTTTTGCAGAAAATGATATACAAGCTAAAGATATAGGTCAAATGAGAGATAGTATATTAGCTAAATGTAAAAGTGGAGATATTTATTTAGAATATTGTAAGTGGTTAAAAGAAAAGTTTAAAACCGATACCCAAGCAGAAGAAATATTAAAATTAAGATGGGATATTGCAAATAAATATATTATTAACGAAGTAGATTATAAAGAAGATGCGGATGTATTATTAGAGAAATTAAAAGAAAAAGGATATATATTGGCATTAGCAACAACTACGACAAAAGATAGATTAGATATATACAAGAAAAAATTAAAAAAAGCAGATATAAGTGAACTCTTTGCAGTTATTCTAAGCAAAGAAGATGTACAGCATAAAAAGCCTAGTCCAGAAATACATAATAAAATAATGGAAAAGTTAGATGTAACACCTGAAGAATGTTTAGTTGTGGAAGATGCATTAATTGGTGTACAAGCAGCTAAGAATGCTGGAATTGAAGTTGTAAATATGTATGATAAATATTCAGATTCAGATAGGGAAGAAATTAATAATTTATCAGATTACAAAGTAAAAAATTTTAAAGAATTAATAGATATCTTAGATAGGGAATATGGGGACGTTCCTTAAATCCCGATTATGCAATAATTATAGAAAAATTGAATAGGAGATAAAATAATGGATATAGTTGCAGGATGTATTATAAAAAGAGATAATAAAATCTTAATGGTGCAAGAAGCAAAAGAGAAATATTATGGACAATGGAATTTTCCGGCAGGACATATAGAAGAGGGAGAAAATATATTAGAAGGCGCAATCCGTGAGGCAAAAGAAGAAACAGGATGTGATGTTAAATTAACAGGAGTATTGCCAATGAAAGTGGTGTATCAGAAAGGTGCTCCAACATTAATTGTAGAATTTACAGCAGAATTAGTAAACGAAACTATAAAAATTGATAAAAATGAAATTTTAGATGTTAAATGGATTGAAATAGAAGAAATCAAAAATATGGATGAAAAAAATTTAAGGGCGATAGAGACTAATAAAGCGACATTTCAGGATTTCATAAACAATAAAATTTATCCGTTAGATATTTTTGATACAAGGAAATATTTATTATAAAATAGGGATTTTAAGGAACGTTCCCAAATCCCTAAAATTATTTATAGGAGAAAGATGATGGAAGTTAATGAACAAATAAAAAATTTCAAAGATTTGGCTAATAGCTATAAAATAACAAGTATAATTATATCAGCAAAAGAACTTGGTGTTTTTAAAGTATTAACAAATGAGAAGATATCTTTGGAAGGAATATCAAAAGAATTAAACATAAAAGCAGAAAGGCTAGAGCCAATTTTAAATATGCTTGCTTTTTACAATTTGATTCAAAAAGAGGATGATAAATACTTTTTAAGTACATATAATGATGTTTTAAATTCAAATTCTGAGTATAACCAAATTGGATATATAGATTTTGCGGAAACTATTATGAAAAGATACCAAGATTTAGATAAGGCAGTAAAAAATGAAAATATAGCAAAAAGCAATTTTAATAATTTAACAGCGGAAGAAGCAAAAAGTTTCGCTAACGGAATGGAAGCAAACGCAATACCTCAAGCAAAGTTTTTAATGAAAAACTATAATTTTACTAATCACAAAATATTAGATATAGGAGCAGGTGCAGGAACGTATCTTATAAATGTAGCTAAAAATGATAATACTGTTACCGGAAAAATGCTTGATTTACCAGCAATGTCTAAATTGCAAAATGATAGAATAAAAGAAAATAATTTACAAAATAGATTGGTTTCAGAAGAGTGTGATTATAATTCTAATTTTCCGATAGAAAAATATGATGATGTATTTTTGTTTGCAGTAGTACATCAGGAGCATGAAGAAAATTTAAAAAAATTAATTAATAATATATATGAAATTTTAAATCCTAAAGGAAGACTATTTTTAACTAGTTTCTTTTTAAATGAGGATAAAATAAGTCCAAAATTTGCAGTACAATTTGCTGTAGAGATGATTGCAAGCTCTAATGATGGAAAAGTATATACATTTAATGAGATTGAGAAAATACTAAAAACCAGATTTGATAATTTGCAAAAGATAGAAGATATACCAGGCCCTGCAACATTATATATAGCAACTAAATAAAAATTGGCAGATTTATCTTATAAAAATGAGGGGGAATATGCATGTTAGAATTAGTAACACCAACAATACAATACAAAGAAAAAGCAATAGATTTTATAAATGAATTTAATGAATATAAATCAGATATAAATGGAACGGGAGGATTATATAGATATTTAGATGACTATGAAGGTTGGCTAAAAAAATTAGAGGAAGACAAAAATCGTCCAGTAACAGAGGAAAAAGTACCAGCAGAAACTTTTTTCTTAGTTAGAAAAGAAGATGATAAAATAGTTGGTATGATTAATATTCGTTTAGCCTTAAATGAAAAATTTAGAAAAATAAATGGAAATATAGGATATTCCATTAGACCAACCGAAAGAAGAAAAGGATATAATAATATAAATTTATATTTGGGATTAAAAAAATGTAAAGAACATGGAATAAAAGAAGTTTTACTAACAGTGGATAAGGACAACTTAGGTTCGAAAAAAACAATATTAAGATTTAATCCAAGATTTGAAAGAGAATATTATGATGAAGAAACACATAAGTGTATAATTCAATTATATTGGATAGATGTAGAAAAAGGAATTGAATTATGGGAAAGTGAACATTAAGGAGGAAAAATGATAGATTTACATATGCACACAGTATATTCTGATGGAGATAGGACTGTAGAAGAAATATTAAAATTATGTGAAGAAAAACATTTAGAATATATATCAATTACAGATCATAATAATTGTATGCAATATAAAGATGAGGCTTTTAATAAAAATATTTTTTCTGGAAAAGTAATAAAAGGAGTAGAATTACAAGGCTCAGTACTTAATAAGTGTATAGAGATATTAGCATATGATTATAATATAGATATTTTATCTGAATGGATTAATAAATATTTTTCGGAAGAAAAATTAAGAGAGAGAAGAAACAATCAAAAAGTAAGATTTTTAGAAATTTGTGATAAGAATGGACTAAAATATGATGAAAGTAAAATAATTTATCCTAAGAAGGTTACAGCTTTTATAGAAAGATCTATATATGATGAAATAATAAGATATGAAGAAAATCGAGAAAAATTGGGAGAATATGCTAAACATTTTGGCTTGTTTTATAGAAAATGTTTAACAAATATAGAAAGTCCATTTTATATGAATTATACAATAGATTATCCTACATATGAAGAAATAGTTGATAGTATTCATATGGCAGGAGGAAAAGCATTTTTGGCACATCCATTTGAGTACAAATTTAATAATACTTTAGAATTTATAGATGAAATACGAAAAATAAGAGAACTTGATGGAATAGAATGCTATCATCCTTCAGCAGAAGAAGATAATAGAATTAATATTTTAAAGGAATATGCAAATAAAAATAATTTATATATTAGTGGTGGAAGTGACTATCATGGAAGTCCAAAACCAGACATAGAAATAGGGTCTGGAAAAGGTAGTTTACAAATTCCTAAAGATATTATAGAGAAATGGCATAGGGATTAATAAGGACCAATCGGGATTTGGGGACGTTCCTTAAATCCCGATTATAAAAGATAAATGTTTTTCTAAAGGAGATAAAATGTTTAATTTAAAAGGAAATGTATGCATTTTAGGAGATAGTATTGTCTATGGTGCGTGGGATGAAGAAAAACACGGATATGTAAATAGATTAAGGGAAGATTTAAAGGAAAATAATCAAGTAGAGAATGTATATGGACTCGGAATTCCTGGAGAGACAACAGCAGGTCTATTAAAAAGACTTGATACAGAATTACAACCTAGAACTCCTAATACAATAATAGTTGGCATTGGAATAAATGATACTATCTATATTAAAAATAAGCAACAAGAGTCAATAAATATAAAAGAATTTATAAATAATATTAGCAAAATTATTGCTATTGCAACCACATATACAAACAACATTCTAATGCTAGGATTAACAAACGTAATTGAAGAACGTACAACTCCGATTTTATGGAATGATAATGAAATGTATTTTAATGATACTATAAAAAAATATGATATTGCTCTTGAGGATTATTGTAATATGAATAAGGTTCAATATTTAAAATTGTTTGATTTATTACAACAAACTGACTTTTCTGATGATGGAATACATCCAAACGAAAAAGGTCATGAAAAAATATATAAAGCCATAAAAAAGAAAGGAGAAAAATATGAGTGATTTTATAAGAAAAATTAATGAAAAGCCATCTTTTGAGAAAGAAAATTATTTTAAAGGATATCAGTTTTTAGAAAAAAACGAACAAATCGATTTAGATTATATTGATATGAGCTATGGACATGATTATTATCAGATAGATACAGAAGCAACACATATTTATTATATTTTAGATGGACATGGAAAAGCAGAAATAGCAGGAGAAAAATACAATTTGGAAAAAGGAGTAGTAGTTGAAATTCCTAAAAATACAGAATGGGCATTTAGAGGGAAATTAAAAATGTTAGAAATATCACTTCCAAAATTTAATCCCGATACTTGCAAATATACAAGAAAAAATGATTTATAGGAGATTGATTTTATGGATATAATCAACCAAATTCAAGAAGAGCTTATAAAAAGATGCAACTCATACGAAGCAAAAACAGGATATAATTACTGGGAAGATCATATTAAACATGTAGTAAGAAATGCTATAGAATTAGCTAAGCAATATGGTGCTGATGTAGAAATCGTAACATTAGGGGCGTTACTTCACGATATAGCAACACCGTCTGAATATGGTCCAATGGAAGAACATCATATTTACGGGGCTAAAATAGCAGACGAGTTATTACATAAGTTAAATTATCCAGAAAATAAAATAGAACATGTAAAAAATGTATAGAAAATCATAGGAGTAGCAGAAAAGCAGAAAGAAATACAGTAGAAGAACAATGTGTAGCTGATGCAGATGCAATAGCACATTTTGATGCGATACCATCATTATTTTCATTAGCATATAAAGATAGAAAAATGAATATACAAGCTGGAGCAAATTTTGTAAAAGAAAAATTAAAAAGAGACTATCAAAAATTAAGTCCTAAAAGCAAAGAATTAATACAAGCAAGGTATAAAAATATAATGAAAGAGGTATTTTTAGAAGAATAATATGGAAGAATTAGAACTAATAAAAATTTTATGGGATTACATGGATTTAAAACAACAACCTGAGAAATCAGATTGTATAATTGTACTAGGATGTAGTGATACAAGTTTAGTAGATATTGCAGTAGATTTATATTGCAAAAAATATTCTGACAAAATTATTTTTTGTGGAGGTTTGGGAAAAATAACTAAAAACATATGGAATGAAACAGAAGCTGACAAATTTGCAAAACTTGCAATAGAAAAGGGAATTCCAAAAGAAAGCATATACATAGAGAATAAATCTACAAATACTGGAGATAATTTTAGATTTGCTAAAAAACTTATGCAAGATGTAGGTTTAAATATAAAAACATGTTTAATTGTCTGTAAACCATATGATGCAAGAAGAAATGATGCTACATTTAGAAAAATACTTCCGGAAATGAAGGGTATTTTTATTACAAGTGAAGTATCATGTGAAGAATACTATAAAAATCATTCTAAAGAATGGATTGATGTTTTAGTAGGAGATATTCAACGAATGAAAGTGTATCCAGAATTCGGGTGGCAAGTTAAAGTAGATATACCTATTAAAGTATGGCAAGCATATGAAGAACTCGTAAAAAGAGGTTATAATAAATATATAATACAAGAGTAATATTAATATTTATAAATCAAAAAGGAGGAAAAAATGGAAAATTATTTTATTATTCATGGTTCATTTAGTACACCATATTCAAATTGGATTGCCTGGTTAGCTGATTTTATAGCGACAGACGGAAAGGAAGTATATGTACCACAATTTCCAATAGGAGTGGGAAAACAAAATTATAAAAATTGGAGTAAATTATTAAAATATTATGCAGACTTAGGGTTAATAAACGAAGAAACCACAATAATAGGACATAGTATTGCACCAGTTTTTATTTCTAAGTTTTTAATTGAAAATAAAATAAAAGTCAAAAAGTTAATATCAGTATGTGGATTTAATAATTACTTAGGAATAGATGAAGATTATGATGCAGTAAATGAATCAATGTACTTAGATAATATTGAAGACGTTAAAGAGTATGCTAAAGAAATAATATGTTTTTATTCTAATAATGATCCATATGTAAAATATGAAGTCGAAAAAGACTTTGCGGATAAGATATCAACTGAAAGTATTTTAATACCTGATGCAGGACATATAAATTCGGAAAGCGGATATGATACATTTGAAGAAATAGTAAGTTACTTATAGGAGGAAAAAATGTTTAATGTAGTACATGTTGCAATAAGTGTAAGCAATATAGGAAGAAGTATAGAATTTTATAAAAGATTTGGATTTAAAGAATTTAAATCTTGGGATGCAGAAGATGAGAGCATAAAAATAAGAATGTTAAAATTAAATGATTTTATATTAGAAATATTTTGCTATACAAATTATATAGAATTACCTAAAACTGCTAATTCTACAGCAACAGATTTGCCTGTACTTGGTACAAAACATTTTGCTTTAGGAGTATCAAATATTGAAAAGGCTAAAAGATGGGTGTTGGAAAACAAAATTGCAGATGAAGTAACTATAAATGTTGGTAGATTAGGCAAGCCATATTTCTTTATAAAAGATCCAGATGGAATCTTAGTAGAAATAATAGAGAATGATATACCTAAAACAGATTTACCAGATACATCAAAACAAGTAATAGCTAAAATAATAAAAAATGTCAGCGATACAGGGTTTTATTCTAAAAATAGATTTCATTCTATGGAACATATAGCAAAAGTTGTTATGTTTTCATATTTACTAGGAAAAAAAGAAAAATTAACAGAAGAAGAGATGAAATTACTATTAGTATCAGCAGCTTTTCACGATTGTGGTAGAAATGGAAATGATGGAGAAAATGAACATGCAGAAGCAGGAGCTAAACTTGCAGGAGAATATTTTACAAAAAATCTAACTAATCCATTTAATATAAATGTAGATGAAGTACCAATAATACAAGTAGTAATACATTATCATGAACATAAAGAACAAGAATTGGGAAAACTAAATAAAGATGGAATAGCATATTTGGTAAAAAAATATAATGCACCTAGCGATAAAATAAGTGAAATAGAAAAATTATGTATGTTATTAAAAGATGCAGATGCTTTAGATAGGGAAATATTTGCAACATATGGAAAATTAGATCCTAAATATTTAAGAAGCAAAAGTGCAAAAACACCACAAATGTTAAAATATGCTAAAGAAATTAATCAGGTTGTTGCAAAAGAAATATTAAAGAAGATTTATGGAATAGAAAGCATAAAAGAAGAAATTGATAGTGTCAAATTATTAGAAGAGTTAAAACTAAAAAAAGTTGAAATGCTAGGAAAAGAGATTAGTTTAAATATAGAGGAAATTTTAGATTTATTATTTTAAGGAGGATAGTATGAAAATTTATTTAATAAGACATAGTGAATCAATAGATGACATAGAAGATTGCTATGGTGGAATTGCTGATTTTGACTTAAGTGAAAATGGTATCAAAAAAGTAGAACAATATGAAATAGAAAATTTAGGCATAGAAAAAATATATACAAGTCCATATAAAAGAGCATATCAAACTGCTAAAATTTTAAATAAAAAAATAAATGTAGATTTAGAAATTATAGATAATATAAGAGAATGCAATTCTTATGGAATTTTATCTGGGGTGAATAAAGAAAAAGCCAAAAATATATTTAGCTATGTTTTTAATATGGAAGAATATAAAAATACTGGCTACTATTTAGGTACTAGTTTTTTAGGTGGAGAAGATATAAATAAATTTGACAAACGTGTAGAAGAGGGCATAAGAGAAATTATAAGTAAAAGTAAAGAATTGAACACTATAGCTATTGTAACACATGGTGGTGTATATAGAAGTATTTATAAAAATATATTTAAAGTAAATAAAAAGATAGAAGAAATGGAAGATTTAGCCACGACAGAACTTACATATGACGATGGTAAATTTGAGATTATAAATAAAAAAGGAATATTATTTGGAGAAACAATATAAACTAAAAAAAATTTTTTGAATCGAACTTTGGTTAGTATACTAAAGTCCGGTTTTTCTATATTCTAACCAATGAAAAAAGTATAGTTTAATAAAAAATATTTACTTTAAAAAAATATGGTGGTAAAATATAAGTTCTACAGAAGAAAAGCTGATAAATTCTGTAAAATAATTTTTATGGAGGAGGATAGTAGTTACTTACGTTATAATTTTCAGCAGAAAGGGAGCATAAATATGTCTATGTCTAAAGGAAGAAGACGGAGGAAAAAGTCTGTAAGTTTTGGACGGGTTGTAGGAGCCTTTATAGCATTGTTAACAATAATAGTGTTATTTTCGCCACTGTCGATAGAAGATAAAACTATCGAAATTGAAGTTGGAACAGAATTTGAAGGTGAGCCTACAATAAAATACCTTGGATTTGACATTTCAAAAAATGTTAAGAGTACAGGAGATGTTGATACATCCAAAGTAGGAGAATATAAAGTAACCTACAAATGGGGCATAAAATCTGTTACAAGAACTATAAATGTAGTAGATACAACTGCACCAGTAATTAATATGCAAGGTGGGACCACTTTGTATGTCGAGGATGTTAACAATCTGGAAATTTTGGATCCAGGAGTTGTAGTAACTGATAACAATGATAAAGATGTCAAAGCAAAACGCGAAAGACATAAGATAAGCGAAACGGAATACGAATTCGTGTATACTGCGACTGACTTATCAGGCAATATAGCTATAGCCAAACGGAGAATTTTGAAGGCAACGGGAGTAATATATTTAACTTTTGATGATGGACCATCAGATGTTACTCCAGAAATTCTGGATATTCTTAAAGAGAATAACGTAAAAGTGACGTTTTTTATTGTGAATTATTCAGAAGAGGACAAGAGTACGATTCAAAGAATTATAGATGAAGGTCATACTCTTGGGCTACATGGGTTATCTCATGATTATGCTACAATATATTCTTCATTGGATGCTATCACAGAGAATTTCGTCGGGTTGCGTAATAAGATATTGGATGATTTCAATTATTCAGCAACATATATCAGATTCCCTGGAGGAGCATCTAACACCATAAGCAAAAATTATTGCGAAGGTATTATGACAGAGGCAACCAATACAGTAGAGCAAGAAGGCTTTACATATTACGATTGGAATGTCGATGTCGATGATGCTGGTAGTGCAAGAACAGCAGACAAAATTTATGACAATTTTGTAACAGGAATTGCACCAAAGCGTGAAAATGTGGTGTTAATGCATGATGGATATGGGCACCAAGCAACTGCGGATGCTTTACAGAAAATTATAGACTATGCTAAAGAGAATGGATATGTGTTTTCAGCAATTACAGAAGATACGATTCCAATTCAGCATGGTGTGAATAACTGAAGAGCCTAACAAAAGAAACATGATAATTCACTTATTGTGTTTCTTTTGTTATAATTACCAGTATAGTTTTAGTTTACAAGCAAAATAGCATTAAACTTATTGCATTTCTTATTAACTTGTGATAAAACACAAACATGGAGGAGAAAATGAATAATTTTAATGAAGATAAGCTTACTGGAAATACGAAAGAGGCAATAGATATTTTAGGTAGAAAATGGAAATATGAGTGTATGAGCTGTGCTATTGCAAAAGGAGAATTAGAGCTTCCAGGAGGATTAATATATGAAGATGAATATATTACTGTTGGAGCTGATACTGAAATACCATTAAATGGTTTTATTATAATTGCAACTAAGCGACATGTTAATTCTATTGCAGATTTAACTATTACAGAGAGACATGAATTAATAGACTATATTGCAAAAATGGTAAAGTTATTAAAAGAACTAAATATAGTTCATGAGGTAACAATAGTACAGGAAGAAAGGTCAAAACATTTACATGTATGGATTTTCCCATGCCATGAAAAATATAAGAAAATGTTTGGAAAAGGCGTCGGAGCAATAAAGGATACATGTGAATATGTAAAAAGTAACGCAAGTGATGAAGAGGTACAGCAATGTTTAAACACTGTACAAAAATTAAAAGAATATTTTAAGGAGGTATAAGGAATGAGAGAGCTGATGCAAAAAATTTCTAAGTACATTGGTAATGATGTATATGGAATAGAGAATGAAATAGATTATGTAGAAGACAAGGTGTTGCCTCTATATGATACCAATATTGGAGGTCATGGTAGAGATCATATAGTAACAGTAATATTAAGATCTTTTGAAATAATGTCAGAGTTTAAATTGGCACTAAATCCAAAGATAGTACTAATAACCGCTGCTTATCATGATATCGGATATAAAAAGGATCCGGATAATCATGAGCAAGTTTCAAGCGACATGTTCTTGGCAGACAAAGAAATTCAAAAATTTCTTAATCCGGAAGAAGTTCAAATTACTGCAGAAGCAATCGTTGATCATAGAGCAAGTCTAGAATATGAGGCAAGAAGTGAATATGGCAAGTTAGTATCTTCTGCTGACAGGGAAACTTCAGTAGAGAATATGTTAAAACGTTCTTTCTTATACCAGGCAGATAAGCATGCTGATGAGAATCCATCAGTAGAACAAATTATCGAATATTCTTTTAAAAAATTAACAAAGAAGTTTGGTAAAGATGGATATGCCAAAATGTATTATCCAGACAAGAAGTATACTGATTATTTATCAGAGATGCAAGACTTACTTGATAATAAGCAAAAATTTATTGAAAGAGAAATGAAGTTTGTGCCTTTATTAAATAAGTAAATATTATATTTAAAATGGGATTCCAGGCAATTTGATTACCTGGAATCCTGTTTTTTGTAAATTAAGTAATATCTTATCTAATTGATATTTAATGATGCATGTTGTATAATAAGGCTACAAAAGGAGAAATGAGATGTTTAATGAAATAATAGAATCAAATAAATATGTAATAGAAAATGCAAAATTTATACAAATAAATAAGAAGGAAATAGAGAAGTTTGCTAATCAAATAAAAGATGTAAATATACAAAATTGGTTATATAATTCACCATACAAATTATTAGATGAGAATATAGAAAATATAATAACATTTTTATTATATTTTGAGGCAATAGACTTTTCTTTTTGGGGAACTCCAAAATGGCAAATAGAAACAAGTAATGGAAAAGAAGATGGTTCTATGGCACTTATGTATGCAATGCTAAGCTATATAAGAGAAAATAAATCATTTGATAATTTAACAAAAGAAAAATTTAAAGAATATCTAAAAGGCAATGTTGATATTCCTCTTTTTGAAGAAAGATTTAAAATTATAAAAAGTGTTAATAAGGTTGTAAATGAAAGATTCGGTGGAGATTTTTATAATGCCATATATAACCTAACAAGTGATGAAGAGTTATTTAAATTTATAATAGATAATTTTGAAGATTTTAAAGATGTAAGAACATACCAAGGCAAAATAATATATTTTTATAAATTAGCACAATTATTAACATCAGATATTTTGCATATAAGAGAAAAGAATGAAAATATAAAAGTAGACTACTCACACTTAGTGGGATGTAGTGATTATAAAATACCACAGGGGTTACGAGCATTAAATTTAGTAAAATATAATAAAGAACTGGCAGATATAGTTGATAATAAAGTAGAAATAAAAGAAAATTCAGAATATGAAGTAGAAATTAGAGCAACAGTTATATATGTAATAGATGAAATAAAAAGATTATTAAATAACAAAGTAAATGCAATAGAATTAAATGATTACATTTGGCTTATGTCAAAGAATAAAGAATTACCCAAAAGACCATATCATTTAACAAGAACTACAAATTATTAATCAGAAGGGATTTTTGGGGACGTTCCTTAAATCCCTGTAAATATATAAATTAGGAAGTAGATGTAAATGAAAGTTTTATCGCTAATGGAGCCATGGGGAAGCTTAATTAAAGAAAAAGTAAAATATATTGAAACAAGAAGTTGGAAGACAAATTATAGAGGAGAGTTATACATCCATACTAGTTTAAAAAGAATTCCAAAAAAAGATGTGAGAATACAAGAACTAGTTACGTTATTAAAAGATAAAAATATAAAATATGGATATATAATTGCAAAATGTAATTTAGTAGATTGTATTTATATGGATGAAGAATTTATAAATAAAATAAAAACCGAAAATCCAACAGAATATAGGTGTGGAGAATATGCTGTTGGTAGATATGCTTGGGTATTAAAAGATATAAGAGAAATAGATCCAATACAAGCAAAGGGACATTTAGGAATATGGAATTATTAAATAGGCAAAATTAAAATGAAAAATATTAGAATAAAAAGAGGGAAAAAAGGACCGTCTCTAAATCCCGGGAAATGTACTAAATCCGAGAAATGTGCTAAATCCGAGTAATGTGCTAAATCCGAGTAATGTGCTGAATCCAAGGAACGTCCCAAAATCCCGAAGGAGGAACAAATGGAAGTATTATTTGCAACAAATAATCCAGCTAAAGTAAAAATATATGCTGATAGATTAGAAGAAAATGGAATAGAATTAAAAACATTATCAGATTTAAATATAGCAGATTCTGTAGAAGAAAATGGAAAAAATTCCATAGAAAATGCTATTATAAAAGCCAAAGGATATTATGAATGTGCCAAAGTACCAACAATTGGAATGGATAATAGCCTTTTTATAGAAGATATAGATGAAGCAGATCAACCAGGAACTCATGTAAGAAGAGTACATGGAAAACGATTATCAGATGAAGAAATGATAGAATACTATACTGGATTAGTAAAAAAATATGGTAAAAATTTAAAAGCTAAATGGGTTTATGGAATGGCTATATATGATGGAAAAGATGTACAAACTTATACATGGTCAAAAGGAGATTTTTATTTTGTAGGAAATCCATCGCCAATTTTAAATGAGGGCTATCCTTTAGATTCTATAAGCGTATTGCCAGATACGGGCAAATATTTTGTGGATTTAACTAGAGCTGAAAAAGATGAATATAAAAATAAAGATGCAAAAGATGATGACGTAATAAAATTTATTCTATCAAGTTTAAATACAGAGGGATGAACAGAAGGCTAAAAATGTGATTAAACTTAAAATGGAGGAATAATGAGAATACCGAATGAATTAGAAGATAAAATAGCAAATGAAATAAATAATATAAAGCTAACAGAATTAAGGGATGCTGCAAGAATTTTAAGTGATAGATATATGAATGCTAAAAGAACAGGACAAAGTTTATTAAATAAAAATTTAGAGGTTCTGGCTTATTCTATTATTAGGATGCCTGCTACTTTTGGGGCAATAAATAAAGCACTAGAAGAAACTTTAGATATATATAATCCTCCTATAAAAACAGTATTAGATATAGGTTCGGGAACTGGAGCAGGTGAATGGGCTGTACTTAGCAATATAGATGTAGAAGAAATTACATGCATAGAGCGTGAAAAAGAAATGGAGAATATGGCTAAAAAATTATTGCAAGGGCATAACAATATAAATTGGAAAAATCAAGATATAGTTCATAACAATATTACTGATAAAGCGGATTTAGTAATAACTTCTTATATGATAAATGAGCTTCAAGAAGCAAGTAAAGAAAAAGTAATAAAAGATATCTTAGAAACTTTTAACAAGTTAGCTATATTTATAGAACCAGGAACTCCTGAAGGATTTAATAATATAAGAAGAGTACAAAGATTAGCGCTAGAAAGCAACTTGAATATAATAGCACCATGTACTTGTCAAGCAGAATGTAATTTGCCAGCAGATGATTGGTGCCATTCTATTGTTAGAGTAGAAAGAAGTAAAGTTCATAAATTTGTAAAAGATGCAGATGTACCATATGAAGACGAAAAATTTTCTTATATAGCAATTTCGAGAGAAAAAATAGATAATAGTGGTGCTAGAATATTAAGACATCCTAACATTTCTAGTGGATTTATAAAAGTTAAATTATGCAACAATGGTAATATAGAAGAGAAAACAATAACAAAGAAAGAAAAAGATTTATTTAAGCGAGTAAAAAAATTAAAGTGTGGGGATTTGATATGATTAATTTAGAATTATATAAAATATTTGTTTTTGTGGCAAAAGAAGAAAATATAACTAAAGCAAGTGAAAAACTAAATATATCTCAACCAGCAGTAACAAAGCATATAAAGAATTTGGAAGAACAATTAGGTGTTACTTTATTTAAAAGAAATAAATATGGAATGGAGCTAACAGATAAAGGTAGAGAATTATTTAGTGAGGTAGAAGAGCCTATAATAAAAATATATAATGCCGAAAGAAAATTTACTAGTATTAGAAATATACGTTTAGGTTCACATGTTACAATGCTTAGTAGAATGTTTGGAAAATGTATTGCAGAATATTATAAGCTAAATCCAACAAGTCAAATAGAAGTAACGAATGAAACATTTAATGATATGTTAAATATGCTAGAAAATCAAAAACTTGACATTGTACTTTCTAAGAAGGTTGACGAAAGTGTATATAATACAAACAAGATTGAATTTATTAAATTAGGCTTATTGCATGATATATTTGTAATTAATACAAATTCAAAATATAAAGATAAGATTTTTAACAAAGAGCAGTTAGCAAAAGAGAAGGTATATACGCCCAAGAGAACATCAATTACTACTATAAATTTAATGAAAGAATTAAATCTAACAGATGGTATGGAAAATATTAAAAACATTACATATACGACAATGCTTGGAATTTTAAAAAACGAAGATAGTATTGGGCTTATTACAAAAGAATACATAAAAGATGAATTAAAAGAAAATAAATTAGCTATCTTAAAAACAGATTTTGAGTTTGAACCAATGGAATTTGGTATATATATAAATAAAGAAAATAAGTTTAAAGAATTAAAAGATTTAATTAAAATAATGAAAAATGAATTTTTGCAGGTATAACAGTTGGTTATATCTGCATTACTTATTTGTATTTTACATAATCTATAAAAGTGACTATAATTGTAAATGTAACTAGAAATACAATGTTTTCATAATAATACAGGAGGAAAAACATGAAAACAGAGAAAGTTGAAGCAATTTTAAGTGCACCAACTGTGCCACTTAAAGAATTATTAAACAAGCAGGAACTTTTAGATGGAAAAGAAGGTTTTTGGTTCTTAAACCCATATGCATTTCCAAATCCTGCTGGACCGGTTTTGCGGAAGTTAAGACTGGACGAGAACAAACACTGGATTATCTCAGATATTGACACAGGAGATGATTACGAAGAGTTTCAGGGTGCCATGCCTTTTAAGGACAGCGAGCTTTTTATATATCCACATTTGGCATGGATGCTTAAAGGAGATTCTATCGAAGGTCATCTGTATTAAAAGCGAAGAACGGTATTGGATACAATACCGTTCTTTGCTTTTTTAAATGAAAATGATATAATCTAATAAATAGAATTAAAGGAGAAAAAATTATGGGGAAAATAATAAAAGTAAGAGAAGTAGGAGATCCAGTACTTAATAAGATATCAGAAGAAGTTGATATAACTAATATAAATAATGATATATTAGACATTATAGATGATTTAAAAGCAACGCTAGAAGATGGAGTAGGATTAGGAATTGCTGCACCACAAATTGGAATTAGTAAAAGAATTATAGTAGTTGGAGCAAAAAAAGAGAATGTAAGATATAATGATGCAGAAGATATACCATTAACTGCTATGATAAATCCAAAATGGGAGAAATCAGCAGATGATACTGATATACAATTTGAAGCTTGCTTAAGTGTACCTTCAATTGCTGGAAAAGTAGAAAGATTTAAAAATATTAACTTACAATATTACAATGAGCAAGGAGAAAAAATAGAAAAGGAAATACATGGATTTTTTGCTAGATTAATTCAACATGAATGTGATCATTTAGATGGATTTACATTATTAAATAGAGTTACAGATAAAGATGGGTTTGCAACAAAAGAAAACAGAAAGAAATATAATTTATAAAGAAAAAGATTTGAGTTAATCCAAATTTGAAAAAGATACCATAATATGGTATAATTAAGGGTATATAAGGAGTGATATATATGGGATTTTTAGATATATTTAAGAAGAAGACTCCCAAGGTAACACATTCTGCTATGCCAGAACCTTATTATGCAAGTGAACATATTTTAAGAGATATAACAGCTGACGGGAAGTTACAAATAGATTATATAGAAAAAACAGATGTTAAAAGAGATTATGATTCTACAAGATTAGTCTTAGAAACAATACCAGAAAATATAAATGGATATAGAGTTTATACTGGAAAAGTTAGTTGGTATAATCAAAATGACGCAATAATGCTTGACGGTAATGATTCAAGAAATATAGGTCTTACTGTAAGAATGGAAGTTGAACCAAATCTTTTAAGAACGAATGATGAATATGTTAGCTGGTTGATGAAAGAACTATTAAATAAAAATAGAGTATGCTCATATCATGAAAGAGGATTAATAGATAATCCAGATGTACCATGTGGTAATTATGTCGGTGGAATAGAAGTTAAGTCAGATGGAAGTTTCAAAAATATATTTGATAATTTTATAGGAACCTATGTTCATAATATGCCTGCTGTACGTCAAGAAAGAACAAAATATCAAGCAAGACAAAGAACAGAAAAAGCAAAAGAAGCATGAAGAGAACAATTAAATAAAGAATTACATGACTTAGATAGTCCTTATAGTGGTGCAAGATTTTAAAGATATAAAATTTAAATATAGTCGCTGTTATTTAAAATAACAGCGGTTTTTATGCGCAATTAATTAAACTGACAATTTTTAATTAATAAATTCTTGTATAAAAAAATAAAATATGGTATAACTAGTTAGCGCAAAATGGAGGTAAAAAATGACAAATTTATTAATAAAATTATTCATAAAAGATAATGATGTTAGCAATTTAGAAACAAGAGGAAAGTATGGAATGCTTTCGAGTGCTACAGGAATAGTAGTTAATATTTTGCTTTCAATAGTAAAACTTGTTATAGGAATAATTGCAAATTCAATTTCTATTATATCTGATGCATTAAACAATATTACAGATGTTGGATCTTCAGTAGTAACAATGATAGGGTTTAAAATATCACAAAAGAAAATAGATAAAGACCATCCATGGGGACATGGTAGAATGGAATATATAACAGCATTTATAGTTGATATAATTATTTTAATGGTTGGATTTGAATTATTAAAAAGCTCAATAGATAAGATAATACATCCAGAGCTTCCAGCAGTAAATAATGTTACAATTATAATATTAGTTATAGCAGTGCTTACAAAATTATGGCTATTTTTATTTTATAAAAAGATTGCCAAAATAATAGATTCTAATGCTATTAAAGGAAATGCATATGATAGTATTTCAGATTCTATATCAACATTGGTTGTTTTAATATCAGCTGTTGTAGCTAAGTTATGTGGAATATCAATAGATGGTTATGCAAGTTTAATAGTTTCTATATTTATTTTATTTACAGGCTATAAGGCAATTAAAGAAACCATAGATTTATTATTGGGAATGAAGCCAGATCCAGAATTTATAAGAGATATAGAAGAAGAAGCTAAAAAATATGATATGATTTCTGGTATACATGATATTATGGTTCATGACTATGGTCCAGGAAGAAAAATCGTTTCTTTCCATGCGGAAGTTCCAGCAGATGGAGATATCTGTAAGGTTCATGATATTATTGATCAAATGGAACAAGATCTATTTGAAAAATTCAATTGTATTACAACAATACATATGGATCCAATAGTTGTTGACAATAAAGAAATAAACGATATGAGATATTTTACAGAAAAAATAGTAAAAGAGTTAAATTCAGAGTTTTCTATACATGATTTTAGAATGACAGACGGAGGGAAAAGAATTAACTTGATTTTTGATTTAGTGGTTCCAAGAGATAAAGAATATGATAAAGAAGAAATTATAAAAAATGTTCAACAAAAAATACATGAAAAAGATAATAAATATTTTGCAGTTATAAAAGTTGAAACATCATATATTTAAAACAAAAAGCAGCTTAAAGTATGTACTTTATAGCTGCTTTTTGTTTTAAATTTCATCCAATAAGGAATTGGACACGTCACAGAGCTTACATATTAGTTCATCTTGAATTCTTTTAGCATCGAATTCCTTTTTTTCTTCGTCTGACATAAAATAATACTTTATATGGTCTAATGAATCGAGCAAACAACAACCAATAGCTGAACTACAAAAGAAGAGATAAACTTCACCTATAAACAATTTTAGATGTTCCCGTAGTTTCCTCATAAAACCTCCTTATAATAGCTTTTCAACAGAGTTAATCACTAAGAATTTTAGCAAAATTGTAAAGATTTGTCAAAAAACGAATAAAATATTATGTATACAAGATTGACAATATATGATATAATCTAGTTGTTACTCCGTAAACCACAGAAAGCGATGCTTTATTAAAAGCTTTCTACCTAGAGGAATCAAAGGGAGTGATTCTATGAAAAAGCGGGTGCCTATAATATTGATTGGTATGGTAATAATATTTTTTATCTCATCAGTGTTATTTAATAGGCAGGCAACACTAAACTATGGTGATGTAAAGGATTTTTGCTATGAAGTACAGAAAGCAGGACATCCAATATCACCAGATCCTAAGACGATCAAGCAATATGACGTCAAAACGGATATCTATGGAAATCTTATCTTGACTGTGACAGGAAAAAAAGGAGAAAAAGTCATTTGCGAAATGACACCTGACTGCCAAATAATAGATAAGATAGATGAGGCAGATTCTTTTAAATACTTGTGTGCAGGCATATCATTAGCAAGTTTGCTGATATTTATTGCAATAGTAAAAGAATATGCCAAAGGGCGAATAGGGACTTAGAGTTCCTATTCGCTTTTTTGTTTTATGAAAACCCCCAGCTAGGCTGGGGGTTCGGTAAAGCTTTAGCGGTGAGTTGAAAATAAAAACTCCTTCTAATATAATCAAGTTGCGACTGCCAAG
>CALXVH010000040.1 GCA_944391965.1 uncultured Clostridia bacterium | reverse complement strand
ATAGATTATATTAAATATAAAAAAATAAAGAAAGGAGTCATATGGTTATTTAAGTTATTAAATATATCATACAAGTATAAAATGAAAATAAAGGAATTTAAAATAAAAAGCTTTAATGGATATAATATATCTGTAAGAACATATTTACCAACAGAAAATATAAAAGAGATAATTATTGCAGTACATGGTTTTGGAGGAGATAAAGACAGTAGTGCTATAAGACTTTTGGCAGATAAGATGGTTAAAGAGAATTTTATAGTTATTTGTTTTGATTTTCCAAGTCATGGTACAAGCGAAGTAGAAGCTGATAAATTAACAATAGATAATTGCATAAATGATATAGAAACAATAGAACAATATATAAAAGACAATTTTGGTAAAGATATAAAAATAAATATATTTGCAACTAGCTTTGGTGCTTACATAACTTTATTAAAGATTATAAAAAATGGAACAAAATATAATAAAATTGTTCTTAGAGCTCCTGCAATTAAGATGGATGAAATTCTAAAAAATACTTTATTAAGAGAGCCATTCGAGGATTTTAAAAGAAACAGATTTACAAAATTAGGGTTTAGAAGAATTATGAAGATATCATATGATTTTTATGGAGAACTAAAATCAAATAAAATATTAGAGATATATCAAAATAATCAAAAGATGTTTATAATTCAAGGAACAGAAGATGATGTAGCACCTATAAAAGATACAAAGGAATTAATAGAATTAGATAAAAACAATATTACTTTATATGAAATTAAAGGTGCAGATCATAGAATGAAAAAGAATGGAGAGTTAGAAGAGGCTATTAATAAAGCAAAAGAATATTTTTTAATTTATGCTTGAAAAAATAAAAATCAAATGATACAATACATTACAGGCGTGTAGCTGAATAAGCGTAAATCCAGTTAAGGATTTGCGCTTATTTTTTTGCTTTAAATTATATATTTTTATTAAAAGGAGGATTTATGAAAGAAGTTAAACAAAACAAAATGACTATTGCCCCAATGAAAAAGCTATTTTGGAGGATGGGGCTACCTATGATTATATCTATGGTATTGCAAGCACTATACAATGTAGTAGATAGTATCTTTGTAACAAATATGTGAGAAAAAGGTGCATTGGCAAATCAAGCTTTAACACTTGCATTTCCAATACAAATATTAATAATTGCAGTTGGAGTTGGTACAGGAGTAGGATTAAATGCTCTTTTGTCAAAAAGCCTAGGAGAAAAAGATAACGAAAAAGTAAATAAAGTAGCTGGAAATGGAATATTTCTTAGTATTTGTATATTTTTAGTATTTTTAATATTTGGCTTGTTTGGCTCTGAATGGTTTATTTCCTTATTTGCAGGAGGCAATCAAGAAGTAGTAGAAATGGGAACAATATATTTAAAAATTTGTTCTTGCTTTTAATTAGGTGCAATAGGATATGCAGTTTATGAAAGATTTTTACAATCTACAGGAAGAACAATGTATTCTACTATTGCACAAATATCTGGTGCACTTGTAAATATTATATTTGACTACATATTTATATTTCCACTTAATATGGGAGTAGCAGGTGCTGCATGGGTAACTGTATTGGGTCAATTTATATCTTTATTTATGGCAATGATATTCCATTACAAAGTTAATAAAGAAATAAATGGAAATCCTAAATATATTAAACCAAACTGGAAATTAATTAAAGGAATATATAATATAGGAATATCAGCAGCAATTATGCAAGCATTGTTAGCGATAACGATGGCTGGAATGAATGCAATATTAGGCATAGCGCATGCAGATCAAACAATATTAGTTGGATCATTTGGTATTTATTAAAAAATTCAACAAATAGCTCTATTTTCAGCCTTTGGACTTTCTAATACAATAATTTCTATTTTATCATTTAATTATGGCATGAAGGATAAAGCGAGAATTGATGATTGTATAAAATATGGACTCATTGATACTTTTATAGTTTCATTAATAATAACAGTTATATTTGAAATATTAGCAAAACCACTTGCTAGTTTATTTGGATTAGCAGGAGGAAGTACTGCAGAGATAATAGATGTTTGTATAATAGCTATTAGAATAGCAAGTATTGGCTATATTTTTATGGGATTTTCATAAGTGTTTTTTCAAATAATATAAATTAATTATTATAGTAGATATAAAAAATATTTTATAAAATTTCCAATAAATATTGTAATTTTTTATTTCTTGATATATAGTATGTCAAAGGGTGTGAAAAAATGCAAAAATTTGTAGAAGAAACAAAATTAAATACAGCAGAAAAATTAAAGGCAAAATTTGCTTTTTTTAGCAACCCAACAAATTATTTATCCATGTGTTACTAATTCATTTATGAATTAGTATTTTTTTTGCCTAATTAATAAGTTATTACGAAAATAATTTATTAATTAAGCAAAACTTATATAAAAAAGAAAGAGGGGGTATCTTTAAATGGAAGAAACAAAATTACTGCTAGATGTAAACGAAAAACCAACAATAGGAAAATGGATTATTTTAGCAATACAGCATGTTTTTGCAATGTTTGGTGCAACGATATTAGTACCAATATTAGTAAATAGTTCAGCAGGGACTGAAGTATTAACAATACCAGTAGCATTAGCTACATCAGGTATAGGAACTTTAATTTATATACTGTGTACCAAGGGAAGATCGCCAGTATACTTAGGAAGTTCATTTGCATTTATTGCACCACTTGCAGCCGCATATTTAAAAGGTGGAATTTCTGGTGCAATGACTGGAATAATGGTAGTAGGTCTTATCTATGTAATATTTGCAACATTAATTCACTTTATAGGAAAAGATTGGATACATAAATTACTACCACATGTAGTTATAGGACCAATGATAATGATAATTGGATTAGGCTTAGCACCTAATGCTATATCTCAAATTGGTTTAGGAACAGATACACAAATAGAGTGGAAAGGTGTAATAGTAGCACTAATAACATTTTTAACTACAGCTATTGTTATGGTTAGAGGAAAAGGATTTTTGAAGATAGTTCCTTTCTTAATAGGGATAGTAGTAGGATATATAGCATCTATCTGTTTAGGCTTAGTAGATTTTGCACCAGTAACAGAAGCAGCCTTCTTTAGTATGCCAAACTTTATATTGCCATTTGTAAATTATACACCAAGTTTTTCTGCAATTCTTACAATAGCACCAATAGCACTAGTTACAATGGCAGAACATATTGGGGATCATACAGCATTAAGCTCAATAATAGGAAAAGATTTACTTAAAAATCCAGGATTAGATAGAACATTACTTGGAGATGGTATAGCAACATTTGTAGCAGGAATGCTTGGAGGACCTGCAAATACAACATATGGTGAAAATACTTCAGTAGTTGGAATGACAAAAGTTGCATCAGTTTGGGTAATTGGATTAGCAGCAATAATTGCAATATGTTTAGCATTTCTTGGTAAATTTACAGCACTTATTTCTACAATACCAAATCCAGTATTAGGTGGAGTATCATTATTACTTTATGGATTTATATCTGTAAATGGTTTAAAAGTTTTAATAGAAAATCATATAGATTTTGGGAAACCAAAGAATATAGTTGTAGCATCAACAATGCTTGTTTTAGGATTAGGAGGGGCTGCAATATCAATAGTATCTGGTGATTTATCTGTTACAATTTCTGGAATGAGCTTAGCTGCAATAGTAGGAATTTTATTAAATCTTTTATTACCAAATGAAAAAGAAAATAAACCTGAAAAAGTAGAGGAAGAAAATAATGATACAAAAGAAGAAAAAAGTGACGAAAATAGTGAAGTAAAGAGTGAAGATAAAACAGAAAATACTACAGTTATAGCAGAAACTACAGCAAAGGAACAGATAGGAGTTAAAAATATGAATATAAATGTATTAAACAATCCAATAATAGAACATAAATTATCAATTATAAGAAATAAAAATACGGGAACAAAAGAATTTAGAGAAATAATAACAGAAATTGCTATTTTCTTATGTTATGAAGCAATGAAAGATGCAAAACTAGAAGAGGTCGAAATAGAAACACCTCTATGTAAAACAAAAGCAAAAGTTTTAAAAGAAGACAATTATGCATTTGTACCAATATTAAGAGCAGGAACAGGAATGTTAGATGGGTTATTACAAGTAATACCTAATGCTAAAATTGGTCACATTGGTTTATATAGGAATGAAGAAACTTTAGAACCAGTAAAATATTATTATAAAATGCCAAAGGATATTAGCAATAGAGAAGTACTAATTTTAGATCCAATGCTTGCAACAGGAGGTTCTGCAGCAGATACAATAAAATGTCTAAAAGAGGATGGAGTAAAGAAGATTAAATTCTTGTCAATTATATCTGCCCCAGAAGGAATAAAAAGACTAAATGAAGAATATCCAGATGTAGAATTATATACTGCAGCAATAGATGAAAAATTAAATGAACATGGTTATATATTACCAGGTCTAGGTGATGCAGGGGATAGAATATTTGGAACAAAATAAATCAGGATTAATGTACCAGGATTTAGGAACTCTCCTCGAGGGATTTGGGGACGTTCCTAGAATTCCTATATATAAATTAATAGTAGTTCGTCATATCTATGATGAGCTACTATTTTTTCTAAATTATTAAAAAGGGAAAAAAAGAACGTCCCCAAATCCCTAATCCCAAACGTCCCAATACCTACTTGAAAAAAAGATATACCTATGATAAGATTGTGCCACAAAGAAAAGATTGGAGTGAAGATATGATAGAACTAGAAGAAAATCAAAAAGAGCTTCAAACATTATCAGAAAAACTTAAAGAAATCGGTGAATCTCTTTGAAATAGATAATTTAAAAAGTAGATTAGGAGAATTGGAAAAAGAAACATTAAAACAAGAATTTTGGAGTAGTGACAATAGCAAAATTTTACAAGAAATTAAAATTCTAAAAGACAAGATAAATTCATATACTAAAATAGATACAAGCTTAAAAAATTTAATCGAAATGAATAATTTATTAACTTTAGAAGAGGATCAAGAACTTATAAAAGAATTATTAGAAGATACCAAAAATACAAAAAAAGATATTGAAGAATTAGAAATTAAAACTCTATTGTCAGGCAAATACGATGTTAATAATGCAATAATATCTATGCATCCAGGAGCAGGTGGTACAGAATCACAAGATTGGGTAGAAATGTTATACAGAATGTATACTAGATGGGCAGAAAAACATAATTTTGTTGTAAAGGAACTTGATTATCTAGAAGGTGATGAAGCTGGTATAAAAAGTGTTACCTTTTTAGTACAAGGTGAATATGCATATGGTTATTTAAAAGGTGAGATGGGAGTACATAGATTAGTAAGAATTTCACCATTTGATAGTGGTGGAAGAAGACATACATCTTTTGCTTCTGTAGAAGTATTACCAGAAATTGAAGATGATATAGATGTAGAAATAAATCCAGATGATTTAAGAATAGATACTTACAGAGCATCAGGAGCAGGAGGACAGCATATAAATAAAACCTCTTCTGCGGTAAGAATAACACATATACCTACAAATACAGTTGTAGCTTGTCAATCAGAACGTTCTCAAATACAAAATAGAGAAACAGCAATGAAGATGCTAAAATCTAAACTATTTGACTTAAAAGAAAAAGAAAGACAAAAAAATATATCAGATTTAAAAGGAGAACAAAAAGACATTGCATGGGGAAGTCAGATTAGATCATATATATTTTGCCCATATACATTAGTAAAAGACCATAGAACAAATTACGAAGTAGGAAATGTACAAGCAGTTATGGATGGACAAATAGATGATTTTATAGAAGAATATTTAAAAAAATTTAATAGATAAAATACAATATAAAACATTTTATGATATAATTTGATAAGTTATATAAAATAAATATTTGTAACAATTTATAAAGTTACGAAAAAGTATTTATTTTCATATATTATATAGAAGTGATATTTAATTAAATTTGCTTCTTACATTATAAAAAAGAGGTTGTCAGATATGGACACAATAGTATTAAAATTTGGAGGGAGTTCAGTTTCAGACAATATTAAATTAAATATTGTAGCTGAAAAAATTAAAGAATTTTACAAGGAAAACAATGTAGTAGTTGTAGTATCTGCTCAAGGAAAAACTACAGATAATCTATTAAGAGAAGCACATGAATTAAGTAATGTTCCAAATGAAAGAGAATTAGATACTTTGCTAAGTAGCGGCGAACAAATATCAATGGCTAAATTAAGCATTTTACTTAATAGATTAGGATATCCAGCAATTTCACTTACAGGCTGGCAAGCTGGAATATTTACAAGCGAAACAAATCAATCAGCAGTTGTAGAAAGTATAGATACAACAAGAATAGAAAAAGAATTAGCAGAAAGAAAGATTGTTATTATAGCAGGTTTCCAAGGTATAAACGAAAAAGGCGATATAACAACTTTTGGAAGAGGTGGTTCAGATACCACAGCAGTTGCAGTAGCTGCGGCATTAAAAGCAAATAAATGCTATATTTTTTCAGATGTTGATGGGGTATATTCTACTGATCCAAACAAAATTCAGGATGCAAAAAAGATATCAGAACTTTCATATGAGGAAATGCAAGACATTTCAAATGAAGGAGCAAAAGTTTTGCATAATAGATGTGTAGAAATTGGAAAAAGATTTAATATACCTATAATTACAAAATCAACATTTAATAACAGACCAGGAAGTGTAATAAATGACAAAATAGAAGATACAAAAGTAAAAAGTATTGTAAAAAATGACAATATAATTTTAGTTACTGCAAAACAAGAAGTATATACACCTAGAATGATTAATCGTATTTATAGAAAATTACTAGACAACAACATATTTATTAATAACATTATAAACAAAAGTACATCAAATTTAGAGATTCAGTTTACGATTAAATCCGCAGAATTTAATAAGTTTGAAAATGTAATAACAAGCGAATATCCTAAATTAGATTGTTCTTATAAAAATATAAGTAAAATATCAATTATTGGATATGGAATAATGAATGATTCAGATATTATAACAAGAACTATGCAAATACTAGATACAAATGCATTAGAAGTATTAAATATTCAAACAAATGAATCAAAAATTAGAATAATATTTAAAGACAAATTAGGTGACAATATATTAGAGCAATTGCACAATGAATTAATTATTTAAATTAAAATAGGGATTTAAGGAACGTCCCCAAAACCCCTAACATTTACCAACAAAAGCTGCTCAAAATATGTGAGCAGCTTATATACTAAAGTAAAATTAATAATAAAGGGAGGATACATATGAAAAATATTTCAAAAGACAAATTAAAAAAATACGAAAGAAGTTTTAATCAAAGCGAGAATAAAGTAATTACTAATGCAGTTACAAAAAATGGATTTTTTAAATCTTGCGAAAATTATGATGAAATAAGAAATGCAAGATATGAATTCTCTGTAAATTTAAAACAAGGAGATATAACAAATCAAAAACAAAGTGGAAGATGTTGGATTTTTGCATCTACTAATTTTCTTAGATATTTCTTAATTAAAAAATTAAATATAAAAACGATAGAATTATCACAAAACTATATCGCATTTTATGATAAATTAGAAAAATGCAACTATTTCTTAAATAATATAATAGAAACTATAGACAGACCAACAACAGATAGACATGTAACATTTTTCTTAGATGCACCTATAAATGATGGTGGACAATGGGATATGTTCTTAAATATTATAAAAAAATATGGAATTGTTCCAAAAAGTGATATGCCAGAAACATATAGTTCATCTAACACTTCAGAAATAAATAAAATTTTAAAACGTGTACTTAGAATGTATGCATATGAATTAAGAACATGTTATAAAAAGAAAAAGAACCTAGAAGAATTAGAAAATCAAAAACTAGATATGTTAGAAAATATTTATGCAATTTTATGTACTGCATTTGGCAGGCCACCAGAAAAATTTGATTTTGAATATACTGATAAAAATGACGAATTTCATAGGGATTCTGGTATAACACCAACAGAATTTTATGATAAATATATTAAGGATTTAAATTTAGATGATTATATAAGCATAATTAATGCGCCAAATGAGGATAGACCATTTTATAAGAAGTATACAGTAAATTATATTGGTAATGTTGCAGATGGTAATAGAATTACATATTTAAATTTACCAATAGAAAGATTAAAAGAAATGGCAATTGCTCAACTTTCAGAAGGGGTTCCAGTATTTTTTGGAAGTGATGTTGGACAAGAATCTTCAAGAGAGTTAGGAATATTATCTCGCAATTTGTATAATATTAAAGATATAATAAATATAAAAGATACAATGGATAAAGCTACAAAACTCGAATATAGAGAGAGCTCAATGACACATGCTATGATGTTTTTAGGAGTTAATTTAGATGAAAATTGGAAGGGCAACCGTTGGAAAGTAGAAAATTCATGGGGAGATTCAACAGGAAATAAAGGAATCTATCTATTAACAGATGATTGGTTTGATTCTTATGTATATCAAGTTGTAATCAATAAAAGACATTTAAAACCAGAAGAATTAGAAGCATATAATGAAAATAAATATTATATGGAATTAGAACCATGGGATCCAATGGGAACTTTAGCAGACTAGGAGAATATTTATGTATGATTGTATAATAATTGGCAAAGGACCAGCAGGAATTTCTACAGCAATTTATATAAGTAGGTCTAATTTAAAATGTTTAGTAATTGGAAAAGATCAAACAGCTTTAAAAAAAGCTAAAACTATCGAAAATTACTATGGATTCGAGAAACCAATATCAGGTGAAGAACTTTTTAGAAGAGGAATAAAGCAAGCAGAAGAACAAAATATAGAAATAAAAAATGATGAAGTTTTAGATATAGAATATGGTAATGGAACATATATTGTTAAGACCGTAAATAGCGAATATGAGGCCAAAACAATTGTTCTTGCCACAGGAAAAAGTAGAAAAAGTTCTAATATAACTGGCGAAAAAGAATTCGAAGGAAAAGGAATAAGTTACTGCGCAATATGTGATGGTTTTTTCTTTAAAAATAAAAATGTTGCAGTAATAGGTAGTGGCGAATATGCGCTTCATGAAGCTGAGGTTTTGAAAAATGTAACAGATAAAGTAAGTATATTTACAAATGGCAGTCAGCTTCCAGAAAACAGGTCAGTAGAAATGCAAAATATTATAGAAGGAAAAATAGATTCAATAAGAGGAGAGAAAAAAGTAGAAAGTATTGTTTTAAAAGATAAAAGGAGTATACCTGTTGATGGAATATTTATAGCAGAGGGAATAGCATCAAGTAGTGATTTTGCAAAGAAACTGGGTATTATAGTTAAAAATAATAATATAGTAGTAAATGAAAATATGGAAACTAATGTACCAGGAATTTATGCGGCAGGAGATTGTACAGGTGGATTACTTCAAATTTGCAAAGCAATATATGAAGGTGCAAAATGCGGTCTAAATATTGCTAAAAAATTAAAAAATATATAAGGAGGTTTTAATTATGAGTAAAGTAATTGAAATATCAGAAGAAAATTTTGAAGAGGAGGTTTTAAAATCAGAATTACCAGTATTAGTTGATTTTTGGGCTCCATGGTGTGGACCATGTAGAATGATGGGACCAATAGTTGATGAAATATCTGAAGAAATCTTAGAATTAAAAGTTTGCAAAGTTAATGTAGATGATGCATCAGAGTTAGCTAGAAAATTCGATATAGAAAGTATACCAACATTAATTTATTTTAAAAATGGAGAAGTAAGAGCTACAATGATAGGATTAAGAACAAAACAAGATATAATGGATGAAATATCATAATAAAAACAAGCTACTAGATTAATATTAACTAGTAGCTTGTTTTATCTAAAAATATATTATTTATATGAAGAATAAATATCTAATAAAGTATTTAATTCACGTGTTGGAGGATATTCTTCTTCAGAATACCTACATAATAAAGTGATATATAATTTTTCTTTATCATTTAAATATTTATAGCAATTTGTTTTTAAATCTGATAAGTTACAATATTTATATTCTGGCTTAAATATTTTTATTCTTGCAATCAATTTTTGTTTTATTTCTTCTTGAAGAGTATTTATACAATAGATATAGTTCTTGTTTTTAAAATTATCTTTTAATTTTTTATTATCTATCAAATCTTTCATCATCTCCTTGACCTTGTGGTAATACCTTTATAAAAACGCCTTCTTTAGTTTTTTCTAATATAGAATTCGTTTCCAAATTAATATAAGTTTTGTGAATTTGCTTATCTTTAGGTGCTTTTTTAAAATGCATTGGTACACAGGTTGCATCAGACAAAAATCTAAAATGATTAACTACTTTTTGGCTATAAGCCTTATTATTTTTATATACTTGTTTAATTGTTTTCTTAGATTTTTTACTCCATGGAACCATTATATGTGATTTTACTCTTTTTCCATTTGGCATATCCCAATCATCTGACCCGGCATAAATAGGAACAATAGGACTTTTAAAATATTCTTTTGCAAAATCAGCAAATATATTTTGAGGAAGATGAACATTTACTGGAAACATAGAGTTGATATCTACCGCAAAGTCCACGAAGTGTTTTACTTCTCCAAATGTACCATCTTCAGAAACTCTATCTACTACGATTCCATAATTTCTTTTTTGATTGTCGTTTAGTTCTAAAAAACTATAAAGAGATAATGCAATACGATTCTTAGAAGATTTTAAACGATGAATTGCATTGGCGAATTGCGAAAATCTTACCATGTCTTCGCCAACATCATTTTTAGAAGCAGGGAGACGTTTAGAAAAATATTCCTTATACTCTTTTCCATATGATTTTTTTAATTCTTCTTCTAAAGGTGTCATAGAATAATATCTTCTGTCTGAATTATCATCATCTAATATCAATTCTCCACTGCGAGTTAATTCTTCTATTTTTGTTTCATTTTCTGTATAATAGGCTTCTGTTGGATAGTAGAAAAGTTCCATTTTTAGAAGAATATTTTTTAAATCTTCAGTTTCTATTTGTGGGGCTTCGGAACCATTTACTAAAAGAGGTTCTAAATTAAATTCTGAAATTGCATACATTGCTCTAGAATATGAATTTAATATATGTAGTGCTCTATTTGTATACATTATATTGATTCCTAACAAATCAACTGTACTTAAAGTTTTTTGAACCTCTGGAGATAAGCCTGTCTTTATAGCACTTTTATCTTGCTTTAATTCTGAAAGACCAATTTCATCAAACTGATTGTTGGCAGTTTCTAACCATTCATCTAAATAGCCCATTGAATCAAACAAACTAACTAGTTCCGTATTTGATTGTATTAAATCTTCTCTAATGCTTGATTCGGTATAATCTAGATATGTCCTCATATATGCTGGCATTCCATCAAGAAGTAATTCGAATGCATCAAGATAACGTTTTTTTGGTATTAATGGCAAACGTGCTAACATTTTTTCTGCCATATTATATTTTTCTTGTCTAGATTTATCTAAATCTAATATGCTATCAAATATTGGTCCATAATTTTTCCTTATTTCTGATTCTACTTTTGGATATAGATGTCTCATAAATAATAATAAATTAGTTAAATTTTCGTCAAAACTATTTGTATGCATAAAAAAGTCCTTATCAGAGGATAAATTATTTTTTTCTATATGGTCTGTAATTTCATTATATTTTTTAGGATTTTTTAATAAATAAAGACAAGCATTATATGCAGTTACTTGATTTAATGTATGTTCGTTATAAAAAGAAACTGTTTTTAGTCTTGAATTATAAGTGTTTAATAAATTATAGATGCTAAAATCTCCCATATTTGGATTGTTAGCCTTTTCTCTTTGAACAAATCTATATATTCTGTCAATATCTATATTTATTTCTTTATATTTAAATGGCTTAAAATCAGATACCATTCCTTCAGCTTTATCAATAGCGTATTTAAAATTCATAAAGTACATAAGTAGCCCTCCCAATGATTAACATAATTATTATACTATATTTTAGTTGTTTAAACAATAGTTTTGCTAAATTATGGTATATATGGTACAATGTGAACATAGGAGAGATGATATGAAAAAAGGAAGAGTTTTATTGGGAATGAGTGGAGGAGTAGATAGTAGCGTATCTGCTTTACTATTAAAAACTGAAGGTTATGATGTTATAGGTGTTACTTTGTCACTTTCTAACCATACAGATGCTAAAGATGCTAAAGAGGTATGTGATAAGCTAGGAATAGAACATATTTCTATAGATATGCAAGAAAGTTTTAAAAAATATGTAATAGATAATTTTATAGATTGTTATGCAAATGCACTTACACCCAATCCTTGTATAGAATGTAATAGAAGGCTAAAATTTGGAGAGATGTATAAAAAAGCAAAAGAACTAGACTGTGATTTCTTAGCAACAGGTCATTATGCTAAAATAGAATATAATGATGAATATAATCAATATGTATTAGAAAAATGTATAAATACTAATAAAGATCAATCATATGTATTATATATTTTACCACAAGAAATATTAGCTAATGTTTTATTTCCATTAGGAGATTTTAGTTCTAAAGATGAAATAAGACAAATTGCAAAAGAAAATAATTTAGTAAATGTAGCAGATAAACCAGATAGTGAAGATATTTGTTTTATTCCTGATGGCAATTATAAGAAGTTTTTAGAGGAGAATTCAACTATTAAACCTAGACCAGGCAATATAGTTCTTACTGATGGAACAGTTTTAGGAAAACATACAGGCTTATATAATTATACAATTGGACAAAGAAAGGGTATGGGAATATCATATAAAGAACCTTTATTTGTTATAGGCTTTAATATTTTAAAAAATGAAGTAATAGTTGGAACTAAAGAAGAGGTATATAAGAAAGAAGCTATAATAAATAATATAAATATATTAATAAAAGATATTGCTATAGACAATTTAAAAGTTGGAGTAAAAACACGTTACAGCAAAAAAGAATCTATAGCAACATTACATACTTTAGAAAATAATAAGATTAAAATTATTTTTAACGAGCCAGAGAAATCTTTAACTCCTGGACAGTCTGCTGTATTTTATTTAGACGATATTGTAGTTGGTGGAGGAATTATAGAACAAGCTTTGTAATAGAGACTAATTTTACTTAAAGTTTGCTGTTGTAAAATAATTATTTTTTTGTTATGATATAGGAAACTTATTTAGAAATAAGAAAGAAGGGATACATATGATTAAGGAAGCTAAAATAAGTGATTATGACATTATTTCAGATATAATGCAAAGTAGCAACAATAATAGTTTATTAGATGAAGAAATAAAAGTGATACGAGAGGCATTAACTAATTATAGCAAAGTGGTTTATATTGATTACGAAAATGAAATTCCTGTTGCTTTTGCACAATGTACTTTAAAAGAGGATGATCAATTAAATCAAATTGGTTATTTAGAACAAATACATATTAAAAAGAATTATAAAAATAAAGGAATAGATAAGAGATTATTATCAAAATGTGAAGAATGGGCTAAGAACAAAGGTTGTAATAAATTTACTGCTAGTTGTAGTATAGATGATACACAAAAATTAGATTTATATAATTATTCTGGATTTTCAGAAATAAATAAAGTAGCTTATTTTTCTAAAAATATTTAATTTGAAGGATTTAAATAGTGAAATAAATGGGGCAACAAATTTTGGTTGTCTCTTTTTGTTTATTATGCATAAGGTAAGTTATATATATTGATCTGAATCTGTATATTTAAAGTATGCAATTTTCTTAATGCATAGACTTTTATTTGAAGTAAAAAATATCTTATGCTATAATACAATTAAATTTTTTAAAAGGAGCTCATGCTTATGAAAAGAAAAAAGCTTAAAGAGCAAGAAGAGGAAGAATTTGTTCCAAAGGCTTTTCAAAAAAATAAAAAAGATAAAAATATAGAACAATCTAGAGGTAAAAAAAAGAAGAAAGTAAATAGAAAATTAAAAAAATTTATAATCTTTATAATATTAATATGTTTAGTAGTTGGAGGCATTTTATTAGCTATCTCAGCAATTAAATGGAGAAATATAGCAGAAGATATGTTAGTTAATGAAAATTCTGTTGTAGTTGATACAAGCGGGAACCAAATTGCGAAACTCGGAAGTGAACGAAAACAAATTAAGGTTAATTATGAAAATATGCCTGCAAACTTGAAAAATGCATATGTTGCAATAGAAGATGAAAGATTTTATAAGCATCAAGGTGTCGACATAAAAAGAACAGGTTCAGCAATATTAAACTATATTTTTCATTTTGGAAATTCTTCATATGGTGGAAGTACAATTACTCAGCAGTTAGTAAAAAACATGACTGGAGACAATTCTGACAGCATTTTTAGAAAGGTAAAGGAATGGTGGCAAGCTTGGAATTTAGAATGTATAACAGATAAAGAAGATGTTTTAGAAGCATATTTAAATATAATATATGTTGGTCCAAGTATATATGGTGTCGAAGCAGGAAGTATATATTATTTTAATAAATCATGTAAAGACTTGTCTTTAGAAGAATGTGCTTTTTTAGCAGGAATTAACCATTCACCTAATTCATACAACCCTTTTAATGACAAAGATAATTCTGAAAAAATAAAAAATAGAACAAAAACCGTATTAGATAAGATGCTAGAATTAGGATATATTCAAGAAGATGAATATACTACAGCTGTTTCTAATGTTGAATCTGGTTTGAAATTTAAAAAAGGCTCTGTTGATTCAAGTAACGGAGTATATTCATATCATACAGATGCGCTTATAACAGATATAACAAATGATATATCAGATAAATATGATATATCTACAGATTTTGCAACAAATTATATATATATGGCAGGTTTAACAATAACTAGTACTCAAGATAATAAAGTACAAAATCAAATAGAAACAGAAATGGAAAAAAGAAAATATGTTTTACAATCAAAAACAGGAGGAGATCCATCACAAGCTGCAATGGTTATAATAGATCAAAAAACAGGATATGTATTAGGCTGTGTTGGTGGGTTAGGTGAAAAAACTACTCCTCGTTCTTTAAATAGAGCAACTCAAAGTATTAGACAAACTGGTTCTGCTATAAAGCCAATTGCAGTTGTAGGACCTGCAATCCAAAAAAGAATAATTACTGCTTCATCAATTTATGATGATACAGTAAAAGATTTTCCGGGAGGATATCATCCTGTAGATTATAATAAACCTCTAGGAGAAATAACTGTTAGAAGAGCTATAGAATCATCTCAGAATATTCCATTTGTCGAAATTATGCAAGAGTTAACTCCTAGTACAGCAATAGATTATCTAGAAGATTTAGGAATTACAACACTAACCGAAGAGGATAACAACTTATCATTAGCATTAGGAGGTCTAGAAAAAGGAATAAGTCCTTTAGAAATGGCTGCAGCATATGCCACAATTGCTAATGATGGTCAATATATTGAACCAGCCTTTTACCAAAATATAAAAGATAATTCAGGAACAATTATTATAACTCCTAACCAAGACAAAAAAAGAGTGTTTTCTAAAGAAACTTCATATATTCTTAAAAGTTTACTAACTCAACCTGTTGTTGGAAGTAATGGAACAGCTACATATTGTAAAATAAATGGAATAGATGTTGCAGCTAAAACAGGTACAACCGATTCTAATTATGATAGATGGCTTTGCGGATTTACACCATATTATACAGGAGTTACATGGTATGGATATGATCAAAATGAAACAGTTGATTTTAATAACAGAAACCCTGCGGGCTTAATTTGGGCAAATGTAATGTCAAGAATTCATGCGGGATTAAAAACAGCTTATTTTGAAAAACCATCATCAGTACAAGAAGTTACTGTTTGTGCAGAGACTGGTTTAAAAGCTAGAACAGGTTGTACAAATACTTATACAGAATACTTTTTAAGATTTACTACTCCAGATTTGTGTAATAAACATAATGGTAGTGAAGTAAAAACTACAAATCCAGAAAACGAAGATAGAAAAGAAAATGGAACAGTTGAAGAAATAAAACAAGATATAGATGCGGAAGAACCTGCTATGGATACAAATGTTGTAACAACAGAGGAAAGACCACCAGAAAACACAAATACTGATACAAATTCGAATAGCAATACTAATAGTAATGTAAATACAAATACTAATAGAAACATCAATTCCAATACAAATACTAATACAAATACAAACTCAAATACAAATACAAATACAAATTCTAATGTTAATACTAATACAAACAATAATAATAACAATAGTAATAATAGCAATACCAATATAAATGAAAATTCTAATACAAATGATAGTAATACAAATACAGAGACTAGAACAAATACAACAGAATAAAAGACTTAAAGCACATGTTTTATATTAACATAAAATATGTGCTTTTTAATATATATAAAACATATATAAGCTAGTTCGCCGTAAGTGTTGCTTATGATAAAGATTGATTGACAATAATATTTTTAAATGATATAATAGTAGGGTAATGAAGTTAAATATATAAAAGAGAGTGATTATGGAAAAACAATATATTTACATAGGAAATGCTTCGAAATCTGGAGTAAATAAATATCTTTTTTCAAATGGAAATCTAGAATTTATTTCTTCAACCAATGATTTTGAAAGATGTACATATTTAGTTCAAAATGAAAGCAATATATATGCAGTTCAAGAAATAGGCAATCTAAATGAAACGGGAAATGTAATTGCATATAAAAAATCTTCCAAAGGATTAATATATATTGATAAAAAAAGCTCTTTAGGAAGTGGCCCATGTCATATAGAGATAAGTGGTAAAAACAGGATGTTATTTATTTCTAATTATATGAATGGGTATTTTACTGCTTATAAACTTAATAATAATGGAACAATAGGAAAAATTTTTTATAATAATGTAATTGATATTAATAAATCACACTTACATTGTGCCAAGGTATTTAACAATGAAAAAAATTTAATAACAGTAGACTTAGGAATGGACATTTTAGAATTATACGATATACAAAGTACAGGAATACAAAAACTTTCTGAAATTAAATTAGAACCTAATACAGAGCCAAGGCATATAGCTACAGACAAAAATGATACAATTTTCTTATTAACCGAAAAAAGTTGTGAACTATATGTTTTAAATTGTAAGCAAGACAAACTAAATATATTACATAAAAAAAGCATCTTGCCTAAAAATCACATTAAAATGCAGAATGATACAGGAGCAGCAATAAAAATTTCTGCAGATGGAAGGTATATTTATACAACATTAAGAGGACATAACAGTATATCAGTATTTAAATATGAAAATAAAAAATTAGAATTAGTACAAAATATCTTATCCTATGGAAATACTCCCAGAGATTTAGAAATTGATAAAACACAAAAATATATATTAGTTGCAAATCAAGATTCTGATGAAATTTCAATTTATAGTAGAGATATCGATACTGGAAAATTAAAATTTTTAAACAAACAGAAATCTTTATTACCAACATGTGTTTTATCAGAATAGGGGGAATATATGAAAAAAAGGCTGTTAGTAGCAGTTCATACTCTTCAGCTTGGAGGAGTAGAAAAAATAGTAATTAATCTTTTAAAAAGGATGGATAAAGAAAAATATGATATAACATTATTATCAATAGTAAATGATGGTATATTTGTAGAAGATGCATTAAAAATACCAGGAATAAAATACAAATATTTTTTTGAAGGCTATTTTAAGAAAAGTAGAAATGATATTAATTCAAAATATTATAAGATATCTTGTAAACTAATGAATATAATTTGGAAATGGTACTTATTTTTGATAAAGTATTTTCCAAAATATTTGTATAAGAAAAACATAAAGGAAGTATATGACATAGAGATTGCTTTTCTAGAGGGAAAAGTTGCAAAGGTTATTGCTAATTCTAATAATAAAAATTCAAAAAAAGTCGCTTGGATACATACTGATATAGAAAATATTTCACGTACAAATATATTTAAATCTTTGGATGATGAAATTGATTGTTATAAAAAATTCGACAAAATAGTTTGTGTGTCTAATGATGTTAAATATCATTTCACACATAAGACTGGAATTGTAGATAATGTAATAGTCCAAATGAATCCAATAAATTCGAAAGAAATATTACAAAAATCTAATGAACAAATTGATGAACATTTAAATCATGATGGAATAATAATTTCAGCAGTTGGAAGATTAGCATATGAGAAAGGATATGATAGATTACTTAAAATACATAAAAAACTTTTAAAGGAAAATATAAAGAATACAATATGGATAATTGGAGAAGGAACAGAAAGAGACAAATTAGAAAAATACATTAAAGAAAATCATTTAGAAAAGACGGTTCAGCTAATAGGTTATTCTAATAATCCATATAAGTATGTTAAAGCTTCTGATATTTTTGTATGTTCATCTAGAATTGAAGGATTAAGTTCTGTTGTAATAGAAGCTGCGATTTTGGACAAACCAATTGTTACAACATTATGTTCAGGAATGAAAGATATTTTAGGCGATAATAATGAAAATGCTTTTATTGTACCTAATGATACATACAATTTATATTTAGGTATAAAGAAAATGATTTTAGATAAAAAACTTAGAGAAAAATATATTAAGAATATAAAAAATATAACACAAAAATTTGATATAAATAATGTTATATCAAATATAGATAAAATATTAGAAAGTTTGGAGAATTAATAATGATACAAATTGGATGCAATTATATTGTTAGCCAAGATGGAAAAAACAGTTATGATAATCTATATAGTTATTTAGCCAAAAATAACTATATAGATATTTTAAAATTTCCAGGTAAATTATGTAATTATGCGGAATTTAATAATTGTTTGAATTTAGCTAAAAAATTAAATATAAAAATTGATTTGCATGGTTTACCACATATGGAGCCAAGAACACATAGTAAAAGAATGCTCAAAAATATTGAATGGGATAAATTACCAGATAATTTAATGGTTTTAAATAATAAAAAACGTATAAGTACTCATATAGGTGCTGAGAAGAATGAGAATATAAATGAGTCTTTAGATATTCTTAATGAGAATGTCAAATATTTAAAAAATAAATTCTATGAAAAATATAGTGAAGAAATTAAATTTGGCGGAGAAAATCAATCTGGGGGATACAAACTACCATTAAATGAAGTTTCACCAAAAACAATAAGTGCTATATGGAATACTTTAGATTTTGGAGTTTTTGATATCTCACATGCTAAGCTTGCAGCAATAGATTTAAAAATAAGTTATGAAGATTATTTAAAATCATTATTTAATAAGGAAAAAGTAAAGATATTACATATTTCCGGAAATGTAGATAAAACTGGCAAATTTGAAGATAAAGTAGATAAACATCTTATGATGGATAAAACAGAAATAAAAGATATTATAAATACTATTAAAGAATTCAAAAATTTAGATTTAATAATATCAGAATTTGCATTTAATTCAAAATATAGTTTTGATAAGGAATTAATAATAGAAATGTGTACACTTAACAAAATTGTCAAAACATTTGATGAAACAGAGAGTATTAAAACATATGATTATTTATCTACAAATCTTGATGATAATTTGTCTAATTTGAACTATATAAAATTAATTTAATAAATAGGGGGTATCATATGGAAAATTCAGTTATTGTAATTACAGGAGGTCATGGCGGAATAGGTAGAGTAGTAGTATATAATTTATTAAAAAATGGAGCCAAGGTTATTGTTCTTGATAAAAACGAAACTACATCTACCAAAATTAAGGAAAATGAAAACTATACTTTTATTAAAACAGATGTTACTAAATTAGAAGATTTACAATATGCACATAAATTAATACAAGAAAAATATGGACATATTAATTATCTAATTAGTATGGCTGGCATAAATATGAAGAGTGAAGTAGACGGAATAAAAGGAATTACCTTTAGTGATATAGACAAATCTATAAAGTTAAATCTGACGGCACATATTTATCTTATAAAAGTAATGTTGGACTTAGTGGAAAAGTCACGAGCTAAAGATAAAAGAGCAATATTAATGATATCTTCTATAAATGCAATAACTGGATATGGGTTACCAGCGTATAGTGCAGCAAAATCAGGTATTTATGGCTTTATGAAATCTATATTAAATGAATTAGGAAAATCAAGCATAAGGGTAAATACAATTTCTTTAGGAACAGTACCTCATATGGATCAAGAAGTAGAAGGCGATGAATATTTTGAACACTATATAAAACATTTGGCAATTAAACATTTTGTTAGACCTACAGATGTTTATGATACCATATACTCTTTATTAGAAATCTCAAAGTGTATAAATGGTCAAAATATTGTATTAGATATGGGACAAAGTGTTTAAAAAGGAGTATTCTTATGAAAAATATATCTATTATAGTACCAGTATATAATGCTGAAAATACTATTGAAAAAACAATTAAATCCGTGTTGAAAAATAAAAGAAATGATATTGAATTAATACTTGTAATAGATGGTTCAACTGATAATTCATTAAAAATATGTACAAAAATGAAAGAACTAGATAATAGAATAAAAATAATTGTTCAGGAAAATAAAGGTACATTATGTGCAAGGTTGACTGGAATAAACAATGCTACTGGAAAATATTTAATGTTTTTAGATGCAGATGATGAATATCTAGATAATATTTTTGATAAAATGGAGAATATTATACAAAAGTATTCACCAGATCTAATTAAATTTAGATATAAAAAAGATGAATATGAGCAATATAAATATTTTGAAAATGACGAAGTATTCATAAGAAAAGAAGACTTTATCCAAATGGTTTATCCTATGTTTTTGGAGAGGTTCCAATTAAATGCTATGTGGAATTGTTGTATAAAAAAGGATATTTTTAAAAAACTAGCTATAACTCCACACAAAATAAAATATGGTGAAGATTTAATGATGAATTTAGAGATTTTTACTAATATAAATTCTGCTGTATTTCTTAACGACATTTATTATTATTATTATACGAATACAAATAGTGTTACACAAGCTCGCAACAACAAAGCTAAATGGATTAAAAATTTACAAGATGCAGTAGAAGTATATTCATCATTATTCTATTATTTAAAAATTTGGAAAATGGACACAATCGAAAATATTAGAATTGTAAGAGAAAGATTAGAAAAAGAAATAAATGTAATTATCGAAATATTAAAATAAATCATTATACTAAAATTTATGGCAGATGAAAGATTTTCTTAAATTTACTATTAGTAGGGAATCTTTTATCTGTTTTTTTGTACAGAATTTTTATAGTAATTTTAAAAAAACTATTGCATAAAAACAAATGTTCTTATATAATCATGTTGCGAACATTTATTCTGGTTTTAAGGAGGAATTTATATGAAAGTAAAAAGAGGGATAATTTTAATAATATTTATTTTAATAATTATATTTGCAAAATCTAGTTATTCTAAAGAAGAAATAGATTATACAATAAAAAATGTATATGAAGGAGATACTTTATGGTCAATAGCTAGTTTAGAAAAAGAAAACAATACATATTATAAAGACAAAGATATAAGGTATGTAATAAATGATATAAAGTATATTAATAATTTAAAAAATTCGAGTTTGTATGAAGGAATGCAATTAAAAATTCCTTCAAAGTAAAGTATATTTAATCTGTTAGGTTTAATCAATTTAAATTTACAATATTTACTTGAAAATATCATATATGAATTATATAATTTTATAGAATAGTAAAATTTCAAAGGAGCTTAATGTATAAAATAGATGAAAAAGTATTTAAACAACCATTTAATAAGAACAATAAAAAATAATATTAAACGTATCCCACCAAGATTATTGGTTTTTATATTAATAATCATTATAGTGTTATCATCAATTATTGGAATTATTATAGTACAAAGTTCAAAACAAAAATGGATTACATATACAGGTGATAATTTAAATGAAAATAAATATCCGGGCTATAAGGAGCTTTTAGATTCTTTAAAAGAAGAACATCCTAATTGGTCTTTTACACTTTTATATACAAAACTAAATTGGAACAGTGTAATTAATCACGAAGGTCATTCCAATAATAGAAGTACACCGTTAAATTTAATTCCGGATACATCTAGTTATTCTGGTGAATGGCAATGTGAAAAAGACAATGGAAAAACATATGATAATGGGAGTTGGCTATGTGCTTCTACAAAGGCTATAGAATATAAAATGGATCCAAGGAACATGTTAAATTCCGAAAATATATTTCAACTAAAAGAATTAAATTATGAAGAAGAAGCAGTTACAAAAGACGGAATAATGAGTAAAACAAAAGATAGTTTTTTAGAAGGTGAAACTATTGCAGAAGCAATAATAGAAGCTGGGAAGAAGAATGATATAGATCCATATTTTATTGTATCTAGGTTAATACAAGAGCAAGGAAAAAATGGTACGAAATTATCACGAGGATATGAATATAATGGAAAAACTATATACAACCCATTTAATATTGCAGCATCAGGAAACTCTCAAACAAGTATTTTAAATAATGCAGCAGAATATGCATATTCACAGGAATGGTTTTCATTAGAAAAAGCTTTATTAGAAGGTGTCGATTTTATAAATACACGCTATATGGATATAGGTCAAAACACATTATATTTACAGAAATTCGATGTCATAAAAGAAAATGAATTATATTCTAATCAATATATGCAAAATTTATTAGCTCCGACATCTGAAAGTAGTATTTTATTAGATCAATATGAAAGCTCAAATACTGTAGATGCTGATTTGAATTTTATAATTCCGCTTTATGAAAATATGCCAAAGACAATATCTGAAAGGCCAAAAGAAGAGTAAACAAAGGAGAATAAGAATGAGTTCAATAATTAGTCATGTATACATATCAAATATATTAAAAGAGAAGTATAATTTAGGAGATGAATTTTTATATGGTGCAATACTACCAGACATATTGCATAAAGCTATAAAAGCACAAACTAGAGAAATGACACATTATTTACGTCATGGGATCTTATATGATTCAGAAGGAGATTATCCAGATATAGAACGATTTATAATTGAAAATACGGAGATATTACCTAAAAGCCAAATGATGCAGGGTTATTTAGCACATTTAATTGAAGATATGCTCTGGTTTAGCATATATATACCTAAAATGACTATTGAAAAAGATAAAAAAACTATTATATATAAAAAAGATAATTCAGTACATACTGATGACGAATTTAGAAATGATATTTATTCTGATTATACAATTATAGATAGATATCTTTTAAAGAAAACAAATCTTAATTTAGATGAATTGCAAAGGGAATTTTTAGCAATATCAGATGATATAGATTTAAAGAATACAATTAAAGATAATTTTAAATTATTTGATTTACGAAACGACAGTTTGATTTTAATTTCTTTTGATATGCTTGAAGAATATATAAAAGCTTCTTTAGAAAAGGTAAGTATAGTTTTGGATAAATTATATAGATAAGAAAAGCGGTTTTTTTATATTTATTCAATAGTACGAATTATGAAAAGAGAATAGTTAAATTTTCGAATTACTAAGTAATTATCTTTAAATATTTTAATTGAAAGTAGGGAAAAATATGCAAAATGAATATGAAGTAATTTCTAATTTAAATAAGGAAACAAAGCATGTATACGAAAAACGTTATAAGTCAGATAATTTTGAACTAATAATAAATGAAGATGATGTGATTTTAGCTAAAAAAAATAATAATAAAAACATAAATTTAGAACATGAAAAATTAATTTCTACAGTTCTTGTAAGCATGTTAAAAAAATATGCTGGACAAGGAATTCTATATATTAATTTAACAAAGGAATTTAATTCTATTTTAGAAAAAATTAAAGATATTCGAAATGTTCGACCAAGCGATAATACTATAACATGGCCACTAAGACAAGCTATTACTAAGGCTATTGTTGATAAAAATAGATAGTTTTACCAAATTGCTGATTAATAAATACATTTATTAATATATATAAGTTCGTAAAAAAATATATATGATTTTATTCTATATCTTTTATTGCACAAAACTTTGATAATGATCGGTTTTTTATGTATAAAATTCTTGATTTTCAATATAATATATATTCATTTCCCAAAAATAAAAAAACTTGATTTTGGGAAATCAGACTGATGTAATTTTATAACGATTTAAAGATATATTAAAAAAATATCAAAAATTATACATGTTTTTAAGATATGTATAATTTTTTGATTTTATATATATATTTATCAAATAGCATCCTTAACATTTCATATATATTGGGCTTATAATATGAAGATTTAATTGAGTGTTTGAAACAAGTTGAGAAATTATTGTAAATAAGAATAGACTTTGGATATAAAAAAGAATTTATATCTATTAAAAATTTGTATAGGAGTTGATTTAAAGTGAAAAAAAGACCGATAACTACTTTATTTATGTTAGAATCTCTTGATGGTAAAATTAGTAGTGGTAATACTGATGAACTAGATGTTGACAAAGATTGGTGTAAAATTGATGGTGTTAAAGAGGGATTACATCAGTATTATGAAATAGAATCTACAACTGATTATTTTTCGTTAAATACTGGTAGAGTAATGGCTAAAATTGGAGTTAATGATAAAAAAGAACATCATGATAAAGTAGAAGTAAAATTTGTTATTATTGATAATAAGCCACATTTAAATGAAAATGGAATAGATTATATATGTAACTGGGCAGAAAGTTTAATATTAGTTACTACAAATAAAAATCATATAGCATATTCTTTAGAAAATAAATATGATAATTTAGACATTTTATATTATGAAGAATTAAATTTAACAAGATTGTTAGAAGATTTATTTAGTAAATATAATGCTGAAAGATTAACTATTCAATCTGGTGGAAGCCTCAATGGGTTATTTTTGAGAAACAATTTAATTGACTATGTAAATATAGTGATTGCTCCACTATTAGTCGGAGGCAAAGATGTATCTACCTTAATTGATGGAGAGGCAATAAGTAATTCAGAAGAATTAAATAAATTAAAAGCATTGGAACTTATTGAATGTAATCAATTAAATAATTCTTATGTTCAGTTAAAATACAAAGTAAAAAAATAAATTACAAAATATAGATTAGTTTGAAATACAACTAATCTTTTTTATTTTGTAAAATCGGTAGAGTAGGGGGGATAGCACATTTTTTATATATAAAAATATATTAAATAAAATTTTGTGCAATCTTTAATTTGAAAAATAATAAATTTATAAATAAAAAATTTTTTTAATATAAAAAAATAAATTTTAAGATTCAAAAATATATTTATAAAAAATTATAAAAATCTTAAATTATAATTTATAAATATTTAGAATTTTAAAAATTATAATTGTGTAATGCAAACATTGTAATACTAAAAACGAACATTTGTTATTTAGTAATTTTTTATAGAATTTATATAATATTTTAATTAAATTATTGTTTCATTAAGTTCAAAATAGTTTTTAAGCGATTTTAATTATTGAATTGTAATTAATCATTTATTATATAAATTTTGATTTTAACTAGTTTCGTTAGCAGATTTATGCATTCTAATTAATATAATATTTGCATTTTGTACTATGTTCTTATAAATTCTATAATTATTACAATAACTATATTACAAACTAAAATTATACAAAATAATGACCTTCTAAAATCTATTTTAAGGCATTTTTATTTTTGGATCGACAAATTACTTGTTTGAAATTTAAAGTTAAATATTGATTTTAGAAAATTATTATTAAAAAGTAGATTTTTTTGAAGAAACTGCCGTTATATATAGATATCTAAAAAAAGCCTAAAAAGTGCCAAAAAACGACGCACGAGAATCGATTTTAAGGCGTTTTTAAAATTTAGCCATATAGTTTGTTGTCTGCAAAATAAGGCAAATATGGAGGAATAGGTATTTTGGAGATTTTTGAAAAAATTTCGTATTATAAAATAATAATTTATATAATGAAATAAAATTTTATAAATACAGATTAAAATAACAGACAAAAAACAAATTAGATAAAGTTATATAAGTAAAATAAAAAAATGTCTTAAAATTGATTTTAATAAGTCATAAGAATATTAATACATCAGCAATTACAAAAGATTATAATAATGGATATAATATAAATATAATAAGAAAATAAAGACAAGACATATAAATGAATATTAGTATGTAAGGAAACATCTAAAAGCCTTGAAATAACAGAAGTATATGCTTATAGCTGGTATATGTTTTTCTCCTATCTCTTATTGCACAAAACTTTGATTTTGTGCAATGTTATATATTCATTTTTTATACCTAATATTGTATATTTACTACCCTCCCTCTTTCTATTTAAAATATTTTATTAACTTTATAATAATAGATATTTAAGTTATATATCCTAACTAATTATTGTATCATGTGGATTTCGTATTGCTACAAGCGAAATATAGAAAATAATTAATAGTATAATATATACAACAAACATCCACTTTTGTTCTTTTTTAATACCTACCCTATTTCTTGTTATAAAATACAAAATAATTTCAATAATTAAAATTATAACTGGAGGAATGGAATTAAAAAATGGAATACCACAAGCACATCTTATTATCATATTAAAAAATAAAAAAATTATAATTTCTAATATAATAATTATTTTGCTTATAGATCTATATTTTTTGTTATAATTAATTTTTTTATCATTATTTTTATTTTTGTCCACTTCTATCATTTATAGTCCCCCACTTTTTTCATATTATATCTTTATAATTTATATTTGTCTATCTTATTTTCTATATATGCAAAAAAAAATACTTTTGCCATGATTTAACTTTAATAGTATAAAAAAAATACTGCATCAATAATAAAAAATTGCTAATTATTATTACAAATGGCTACAACCCACTATTTTCATCACTTTTAAAGTACGACGCACGAGAATCGATTCTAAGTCATTTTTATTTGAAAGCCATATAACTTCATTACTAAAAAATACCTATTTTTACTAATTTTAGTATTTTAATTGAATTTATATATAAAATGTCATATAATATGAAAAGATTTTATATTTTTTTAGGAGGATAATATGGAAAAAGTAATTTTAAAAGATTTATATAGACAAAAAGAAAAATATGCAGATAAAGATATTTGTATCGAAGGTTGGGTTCGTACTATAAGAGATTCAAAAACATTTGGATTTATAGAATTAAATGATGGTACTTTCTTTAAAAATGTACAAGTAGTTTTTAATGATAATCTAGCAAACTTTAATGATATTTGTAAATTAACTATTAGTTCTACAATAAAGGTTGAAGGTAAATTTATATTAACTGAGAATGCTAAACAACCATTTGAAATACAAGCATCTACAGTAGAAATAGAATGCTTATCAGATAATAGCTATCCACTTCAAAAGAAAAGACATTCATTTGAATATTTAAGAACAATTGCACATTTACGTCCAAGGAGTAATACATTTAATGCTGTATTCCGTGTTAGAAGTGCTCTAGCATATGCAATACATAAATTCTTCCAGGAAAAAGGCTTTGTATATGTAAATACACCACTTATTACAGCAAGTGATGCAGAAGGTGCTGGAGAAATGTTTAATGTAAATTCATTCGATTTAAATAATTTACCTAAAGATAATAATGGTAATGTAGATTTTACTCAAGATTTCTTTGGAAAACCTGCACATTTAACTGTAAGCGGTCAATTAAATGCTGAAACATTTGCCGAAGCATTTTGTAATGTATATACATTTGGACCAACATTCCGTGCTGAAAATTCTAATACTGTTAAGCATGCCGCAGAATTTTGGATGGTTGAACCAGAAATATGTTTTTCAGATTTAAATGATGATATGGATTTAGCAGAAGAAATGATTAAATATATCTTTAAATATGTTATAGATAATTATCCAGAAGAAATGCAATTCTTTAATAATTTTGTAGATAAAGGTCTTTTAGATAGATTAAATAATGTCATAAATTCAGATTTTGCTAGAATAACATATACTG
>CALXVH010000039.1 GCA_944391965.1 uncultured Clostridia bacterium | reverse complement strand
AAACCATCTATTGATTCTTGTACTAGTCCTTGTATAGATTTAGTTTTAATTTGCTTTCTAGTTAGTGTTTCTAATTCCTTATGTTCAGTTACTATGTGTAATTGTTCTAAAGTTTGTTCACCTATAATTGCTCTTGCTATTTCATAATCCTTTTCAGTTGATAATTGTTGTGGAAAATGTGCATCTTTTCCATAGATTACAAATAAATCTTTTCCGTTTTCTTCTGCAATTCTTGTTTCTTCTGCAACTATCTTCCAAAATACTGGAGATGGATAAGGTATTCTTTTCTTCAATTCATTTACTGGTAAACCACTTTCAATTTTTGAAGCTATTTTACCAAAATTTATTTCTAATGGAATTCCTTTTTCAATGGCTTTTATACAAATTGCTCTTGTAATTTTTTCTTCCTTCGTGCCAAAACTATCTCTTGCTTGCATAAATAAATCTGGGTGTGCAACAACATCTGGTAATCCCTTATCCATTGCAGATATAATTGACTCTGCATATAAATCTAATACTTCATCACTTATTTGTTTTCCACCATTTTCTCTTGCTATTTCATATTCTTTTCCATCATCATCAATTACAAAGTGCTGACCTAACACCATTTTATCTGTTTTTGATTTTAATTTTTGTAAATGTGCTAAATCTCTGTTTGAATATTCAAATTCAAAACCAGATTCTATTTCTATTTTTCCTTTATATTTTTCTTGCAAATAATGAATAGATGTCAAATATGATTCAACTTCTGCAATATCCATTCTTGAATTGGCTTTATGGTTCATACCATCTGGTAATGGAATATGGTCTGTAAATGCTAACTTTTTAATTCCACCTTTTATTGCATGCTCAATCCATTCTTCATCTCCTGTATCTTTTGCTCCATGTCCACACCTTTGGGTATGTGTATGAAAACAAAAGTCTTGTGTGGGGTTTTGATTTACTTCTTCTTTCTTGCTTTCTCTAATTCTTGATATATGTTCTTGTATTAACTGCATTTCTTCTAAAGTCATTTCAATTTCTTTATCCATATCTTTACCAGAAAAAGTAAAGCCTGTTTTACTATCATAACTCATACCTGTAATAGATGCTTGTTTCCCATCACAAAAATCTGGGCACAATTCATCAGTTATACTCCAAGATGTAATTCCTCTTACTTTTCCATCTCTTACAAATTCGCTCATCATCTTCATCATATCATTTTGTAATTTTTGTTCATATTTTCTTATTGCACTTAATTCCTCTGGTGTTGCTACTTCATAATCAACACCGTCTAAACCTTTAGAAATATCTAATTCTGTTATATCTATTGGTAACCCAAATTGTTGTAATTCTTCAATAGATTTTCTTACCCCCTCAATATCATTTATACTTGTGTGACATTGTGTTCCAATGTGGTCTATAATTTTACAATTATTTTGTCTTTCAAATTCTTGTATTTTTCTAATAACTTCAAATATTGTTTCTCTCTTTTCAGGATTTTCAAAATTCCAATCATTGTAACCAAAGTCAACATCTGGCATTTCTTGTTTTAATGTTAATGCTATTCTACACAAATCTTCAACACTTAATTTTGACATCCAGTTATTTGTTCTCTCTGAAAAAGGTGCATTATAATCTACAAACTCATTAAACATATCTATTGTAGTTGGCACACCTTTTTGTTTATATTCATTCGCAACTGACGCTAGGGCTCTACCATAATTCTCTAATGCTGTTCTATATGTATCTACATTTTCTCCTATCAGTCTATCTGGAAAGTCCTTGAAGAACACTAATGCATTTATTCTTATATCCATATTGTGTGTTTTGGCAAATTCATATCCTTGTATTAGTGGTTTAAGATTATAATCTTGTAGCTCAGCCTGTGCTTCATTTTCCGTTCGCATAACACCTGCTACTGTTCCAAATTTTCCTTGTCCATCAAGTGTTAGTCTATTAAATCTCTTCTCTCCATTTTCTAAACTTCCAACAACATATTCATATAATGCCTCTGCTTTTTGGTATGTTTTATCTTTATCTATATATAGTTCTTCACTCTCTGGGTCTATAGTTTGTCCATCTTTATCTACCAGAAATGTTAAAATCCCATGTGTTTGATATGCAAAATATTTCTTTATATCTAAAATTGTATCAATATATGCACTATCTACTTCTTTCCCTTTAAATAACTTTTCTAAACTTTCTTTCGAGTCCCAATTTGCTCTTATTTGCATTGCATTTCCTAACAAAAATTTTAAAAATTCGTCTTTATTAGGCACTCTACTCGCTTTCTCATCTACAACTCTCTTAATCTTCTGTGTAGTACTTAATCCTTGTGAATTCATCTCTTTAGACATTCTATTAGCTTGTAATATTCCATCTAAATATTCATAAACTCTTTGCACTGCATCTTCACGACTTTGTGCTTGTTCTATTATATTAAATAAATCTATATTCTGACTATTTAATGTTATTCCTCTAACATTACTTTTATCAGTTAAACTTCCAATTAAATCCATAAAATCCTCCAAATTCAAATATATTATATCAATTTTAGGCAATTTGTACAATAAAAATTACATTGTTTATCAAAGTACATCTGTATTTTTTATTTCTTATGTGGCTCAATATATGAGATATTTGTTTTATCGATTTTTCTTATACTATTTACTGATTAATTTTCATATCTTTCTATTTTATTAGACAGACACAAAACTTAGACCCTCCTTTTCGAGTCCCACCAATTTACAAATTAAAAAGCATAGCTTTGCTATGCTCTTCTTGGTACCGATGGTGGCAGCTCCCCTTCGGGCCGCGTCGTAAAAATAGTCCACAGGACTATTTTTGTCTTAAGTTTCGTGTCTGCTTTAACAGACACAAAACTTAGACCCTCCTTTTCGAGTCCCACCAATTTACAAATTAAAAAGCATAGCTTTGCTATGCTCTTCTTGGTACCGATGGTGGGACTCGAACCCACATGGTTTCCCGCCAGATTTTGAGTCTGGTGCGTCTGCCAGTTCCGCCACATCGGCATTAAGCCACCTTCGAAATCTTTGATTTTGTACAGGTGGGCTATAATTGGCAAAGCCAATCACAGCTAATACTAATACATATTAGCATATATTTTTTTATTTTGCAATAATTAAATTATCAAATCTTTAAAACTCTTTCCATATTTTAAGATAGGATAATCAAAAATATCTAATATAGTAGCTGAAATATCTGCATATGTGTCTCTTATTCCAAGATTAACTCCTTGTTTTATATTTTTTCCATAGACTAAAATAGGTATATATTCCCTATCATGGTCAGTACTTGAAGTTGAAGGATCATTTCCATGGTCTGCTGTTATAATTAATAAATCTTCCTCAGCCATTGCATTCATAATTTCTGGTAATTTAGTATCAAAATATTCTAAGGCTTTTGCATACCCTTCTATATTATTTCTGTGACCATAAAGCATATCGAAATCTACTAAATTTGTAAAAATTAATTTTGCATTTTTACTGTTCTTTATTTCCTCTATTGTTTTTTCTATTCCATCAGCATTTCCTTCTGTATGAATTGATCTTGTTATTCCTCTACCAGAAAATAAGTCTTCAATCTTTCCTATTGCTATTACTTCATTATTGTTTTCATAAAGTACATCAAGCATTGTCTTACCAAATTCTTGTGATTCAAAATCTTTCCTATTATATGTTCTTGTGAAATTATCCGCTTTATCACCTACAAATGGTCTAGCAATAACTGTTCCTATATCATATTCTTCTTTATTTAACATTTCTCTTGCTATTTTACAAATTTCGTATAATCGCTCTACAGGAATTATATTCTCATGTGCTGCAATTTGAAAAACACTATCTGCAGAAGTATAAATAATTGGATATCCTGTTCTTAAATGCTCTTCACCATATTGTTTTAATAATTCTGTACCTGAACCTACACCATTGAATAATGTTCCATTTAATCCAGTTTTCTCCTTGAATTCTTCTATCATTTTATCCGGAAAACCATTAGGATATGTTTTAAAAGGTGTTTCTTTTACAAAGCCTGAAATTTCCCAATGACCTACTGGACTGTTTTTACCTGCACATTTTTCCTGTGCTTTACAATAATCTCCAATAATATTTTTCTCTTTTTCTGGTATTGTTAAGCCATCAATATTATATAAACCTAATTTTTTCATATTATTCAATTTAGGCTTAGCAATCTCATAAATATGCCCTAATGTATTTGCACCAACATCACCATATTTATCAGCATCTGGTAATTCTCCAACACCAAAACTATCTAAAACAATAATAATTGCTCTATTTATCATTGTTTTCCTCCTTCTTTGTATTTTTTAGTTTTAAATTATATTCTTTTACATGTATTTCACAATTTTGATACTCAAATCTCTCTATTTTTCTATTCATTCTAAAAAATGAATCTTGTTTTTTTATAAAATCAAATTTAGAATTATCAATTAAAACTAAATCATTTAGTTCCATACCTTCAGGAAGCGTTTTATTATAATTGTCATAATAAATTGTATTAGTTAAAAATACAAGTGGCATTCCCTTTTTTATATTTATCCTACAAATATGTTCATCAGTACTTTCTATATCATTTATTGCCTCTTCTGGATTTACGTGATATATTTCAAAACTATTTTTATTAACATTCTCTTCGGCAATATATAATGACAAATTCATTGGCGCTTTTATTTGAGCTAATGCTTTCTCTATATCCCTTACTATTGATTTTAATTTTTCAATAAATCTATCTAAAGATGTATTTTTATTTACATCTATTACTCTATACATATTTTTCTCGATTTCTCTATGTTTTCTTCCTGCTAATACTCTAATTTTTGTTTTATCTTCAGATAAGCCACCAAAAATATCGTATTCCTCTTTTGGAAATAATGAACTTACAATTGTTGTCTTCTCCTTTATATCATTAAGTTCCTGTTCTATTAGCTGTAGTTCTTTATCATTTAGTTCTTCTTTGTCTTTTATCATGTTTATAAATTCCAATATTTCTGTTGTAACCAAAAATATACTGTCACACTCTTTTTTAGATAATTTTTTCCTTATAATCTTATCAATATCTTTACCCAAATCTTCTAAATCTTCTGTATAGTCAAAAGTCTTTTCTAAATTCGTAACAGATATTTCTTCATCTGTATCTATTTCTGATAAAATTAAATTATTGTCTTTATTAGTAAATTTCCAAAAGTCAAAAATACTTTTATTATGTTCATCTATCTCTTTTAAATATAGTGTAGCATTTTTTATTTTACTCTCTAAAACCTTTATTTTATTTTCTAAAGCTCGTACATCCATTTCATCATTTTTTAATTTTTTATCTTGTCTCTCAAAAGCCTTAATTAATAAAACTAAATCCTCTATAGTTAGGAACTCTTTTGTTCTATCTATTCCGTCATCTTCTTTAAAAATCTTCTTTTCTTCCTTTTTTTCTTCTTTTTCTTCTACTTCTTTATCTAATATCTCTTTTACTTTTCCCTTTAGTTTTTTCTTATTTTGCATAAAAAATCTAATTTTACCAAAGAAACTACGTTTACAATCTAAATATATGGAAATCTCTTTTTCTTTATTCTGAAATTCTTTTACTTTATTTTTTTCTATAATTGATAATTCTTGTTTTTGTTTTTCACATCTATTTAAATTTTCTACAATCTCATCAATTTCATGATCTGTTTTATAAAATTCTGTCTTTATAAAATTTGTTAAATTATCATATTCTATTATATCTCCATTATATAAAAACTCTAAACTTCCATCTTTTTTTATTCGTGGTTCGAATATGTATTTACCATTTGTTTCTGTTTGTAAAATAAATAATGCTTTAATTAATTTAAAAAACTTAATTGCTTCTTCTTCATTTTTTATTACAATTTTATAATGACTATTAAGCTTTTCATAACAAACAGTATTACCTATAATATATACATTCATAACACCATTTTTATCATATACCTCATAAATAAATGGCCAATCTTTTGTAAATAGCCATATATAATTTTCTGTATCTGTAATCTCATTTCTAGTTAATAAATCGCCTGAATATTCTGTATTGCATACTGGTACATAAATATATATATCTTTATTTTCATTATATGCTTCTATTTGTTTCTTTAGAAGATAAAAAAATGCCTCAAATTCTTCATCCTCTAAAGTTACCATCATAAAATATTGTTTTGTTATATCAGAATAGTAAATTTGCCAAAGATAGTTTTCACTATATTTTACTTCAAAAGGGATTTTCGCATTTAAAACATCTTGCTCTTTAGATATCCTTTCCATTTCTTGTAAATTTATTTTATCTACCATTTTTAAAAATATGCTATGCCTTATTATGTCATCTTCTGATTCTAATTTTAAATAATCATATAATTGATTACATTCTTCGTACTTTTTAGAAAGTAAATCCATTTTGTTTCTCGGAGTTATATATATTTGTATATCTCTTATATTTAAATATTTATACACTCTGCTTTTATTTTCATTAAATCCTCTAATTGGTCTAAATTCAAGAGGCCTATAGTTTTTTATAAATTCTGGTATATTATTTAAGTCTAATCCTATATATTCTAAATTAGTTTGTATTTTTATTTTTTCATCACTTGTAAGATCATTCATAATACCCTCCACACATCTTCATGTTTATTAGTATAACATAATATATTTTAAAATGCCACCTAATGTTATACATTGGTGGCATTAATTTTCTATGTTAAAAATAGATCATAATATATAAATTTTTAAGCTCTTGGATGAGCTTTTTTATAAATATTTTTTAAACCTTCATCTTGGAATTGCATATATACTTGTGTTGAAGAAATATCTGAATGTCCAAGCATTACTTGAATTGCTTTTAGATCTGCTCCATTTTGTAACAAATGAGTTGCAAAAGAATGTCTTAACACATGTGGTGTAATATCTTTATCTATATGAGCTTGTTCTTTATAAAATTTTACTATTTTCCAAAATCCTTGTCTTGTTAATCTTTTACCATTTATATTTACAAATAAGGATTTTTCATCTTCACTCTTAATTAAATATGGTCTTGCTTTTTTTATGTATTCTTTTAATGCATTAATAGAAATTGCTCCTAGTGGTATATTTCTTTGCTTGCTAGCATTATTACAAGAAACATAACCTTCTTTTAAGTTAAGATCATCAATATTTAAATTAATTATTTCTGTTACTCTCATACCTGTTGCATAAGCAAATTCTAACATTGCTTTATCTCTAATTCCTTTTAAATCAACCGCTTTGGGTTGTTCTAATAATAATTCTACTTCTTTAGAAGTTAAAACATTTGGTACTCTTTTTTCTACTTTTGGAGATTGTATTCCCTCTGTTGGGTCTTCTTTAATTTTTTTAGTTCTTACTAAATATTGATAAAAAGATCTTATTGATGCTAAATTTCTAGATATTGTTGAAGTTTTTTTACCAATATTTTTTAAGTTCTCAAGATAATTTTTTATATCTTCTTTTGTAACTTTTAAATATTGTAAATTTTCTTCATTTATATATGCTTCATATTGGGTAATATCCCTTTTATATGATTGTAGTGTGTTATCCGATAATTTTTTATCTTTTTGTAAAAATTCTAAAAAAAGTTTAATTTTCTTTTCCATGCTACTATCTCCTCTACTGCTTTTTTAGTTCATGTACATATATTATTTACATAAACTATATATGTTATATCAAAGATATTTGAAATTGTAAATATCTTTTTGGCAATTAATTAAATATATTTTATTATAAAAGTTAGTAAATTGGTTGAAATATATACTTCTACTAAAGAGGATAACATAAAAAATAGTCCAGAAATTATAGATAATATTGAATGCTTAATAATTCCTAATTTTATATTCTCCTTTGTTCTATTTTTCATAATTGCATAACATAATTTAGTACTACTTACTGCTATAAAAAATAATGCAGGAATAAATATAATATTCTGAAATAATATACTACTTAAGCAAAAAATAACTCCTTTGCCAGTTCCTAATGCAATTATTGCACTCGAAATTGTATATCCAATACATAAGCCTTTATACAAGACAAAAAAATATATTAGTGGTAATCCAATAATAGTAGAGCCTACAAACCATAATATTATTCCCATTAATATATTTTCTTTTATTGATACTTTTACTAATTCTTTTTTATCTATTGAATTATTATTTTTTAATGTAGTAACAAAATTATTAATATATTCACTAACTTCATTTTTTTGGACCTCATCGGAATTGTTTATTATAAACACCCCAAATACTATTCCTATCAATAAAAAAATTAGTAATAGTATATATATCTTTTTATTTTCTTGTAAATTTTTTAAAATTATTTCTAAATATATTCTGTTCCTATCTTTTTTCATTTTATCCTCCATAGAATTATTTATACATAATATCTATGTAATAAAATGATTTTTAGAACTAATTATCTATTGTTTTTGTGGAAACTTTTCCATAATTTCCACCACCACCAGATTCTATTTGCAATCTTCCTTTTCTAGATTCATCTATAATAGTCGCAAGTTTAGTTCCTACAGCTGCTTCTATATCATCAAATGATAATTTATGTAATATATTCATCTCTGTTCCGAAATTATCTAATAATTTTTCTATTGTCTTATTTCCTAATCCTGGTACAAAACCTAATGGAGTTTGATATATATATTCTGGTCTAGATTTTGGGCTAATAGATTCTTTTTTGTCCTTTATTAATTCTATTCTATCAAAAACTCCGAATGTAACTTTATTACTTCCACAATAAGGACATACTTCTACAGGTTCTTTAGTTTGAATAGTAGAATTACAAGCATCACAATATGTTCTATGATATTTACCAAGTTTTGGGTCTAATCCATAATTGGCAATAATTTTTCTTCCATCTTCATTTTTTAATGCTTTTACTAATTCTTTAAAAGATATATCTTCCATTTGTACCTTATTGTATTCTCTTGCTATTTTAGGTAAAGAATGAGCATCAGAATTTGTAACAAAAGTTTTATTTTCTAATTCTGAAATCATATCTGCTAAATAAGTATCAGAACTTAAACCTAGTTCTACTGCAAAAATTTTATCATATTTCTCTTTAAATATATCTTTCAATCTGTCTGTACAATTTCCATAATAGCTTTTAAAGGGTGTAAAAGCATGTGCCGGTATTAATATTCCATTATATTTTTCTACTATATCTATTAACTCATATCCAGATAAATCAGATCTTTGTGTACTTAATGTTATATTTTTTATATGCTTACTCATTTCCTCTGAATATGCTTTTATATCTTTTAAATGTGGAAAATAACATAAATTATGTGCAGCACCTTTTTTACCGTTTCTTCCTTTTTCTGAAGTTTCTGTTTCACTCCCTAGAATTATACAGACCTTATCTTTGTATATAATTCCTCCATCTTCAAGTTCGTATGCATCTCCTGTTTTTAAAAATTCTTCTATATCTTGAATAACATAAGGTGATGCACAATCTATAATTCCTACAATGTTTATTCCTTTTCTTTCTTCACATTCTTTTGCAATATTTGCAAAATTTAAACTTTTGGCTGCTGTAATTTTTATTGGCTTGTTATTTTTAGCCCTTCCTATGTGTACATGCAAATCTGCAAAAAATTCATTCATTTATTGTTCCTCCCCACTTATATTTAACAAGTCAGAAAATTTATGCTCTTCATCTATTTGTTTTGCTATTTCGTGTTTTATTCTTCTATCTGCATTTATTTCTTGTTTATTATCTCTTATTCCATTTTTATTAACTTGTAATTTTTTACCCTCTATGTACAATTTTTTCGCAGTAGTTCTATAATCTATTGCTGCATTAATACCTTGTGCAATACGATATTTAGGAATAGAATTTATTTTAGTTTGCCATCTAGTAATTATTTTACTTTTATCTAATCCAAGAGTTTCTAAGTTTTCAAATTCCATAACAAATTCTTTAAAATCTTGCAAATATACATTTTTTAATCCTTTTAAATTTTCATTTTCCAAAACAAATAAAGCTTCTGTTGGGTTAAAAGCTCTTCTATCATCCCTATCTAAAAGCATTCCGAAATTATCTATTAATTCTAATATATCCCCCTCTTTATCTCGTGGTGTAATATTAGCAATTCTATTAGTTTGTTCACATATTCTACAAAATCTTTCATCAAAACCTAATTCTTCAAGATATTTTGCACCTTCATGTAAATATGTTCTTCTTTTTTCTTCTGTAAATGAAATAACACTTTTTTTACATGCATATAACAAACATGCTGTTAATACTAAATTATTATCAACATCTGGCTTAGAGTGTTCTAAATACATTCTGCATATCTCTGTTTTAAATATTACTGTAGTATCAAAAAAACAATTGTGTTTTTTCTTAAAATATAATAATATTTTCATTTTTTCAGATAATTTTCTTTCATTTAGCATCATATCTGCAAAGCTTTCACTATACATATTCATTACTCCTCTTATATGACATTTTTTTTTATTATATGCTATTGTTATTTTCTTTTCAAGAAAATAACTAAAATGTAATATTTTTGTAATAGAGAAAAAGTACAATGTAAATGTTATAGTATATCTAACATTTATATTGCACTTTCTATAATTTTACTAAGCAAAATTTATATTAAGTTTGTGGAATTCCCTCTTGCATTATATGATCTTTATAAAATTCGTCATTATCTTTCAAAAAGTAATTATAAATTATCCCGTTTCCATTGTTTTGATCCCATGTTACATCTATATTATACCATCTTCCATCTAAATTAACCATGTTCCAAATGTGATTTCGAGACTGGTCCTCTTCATGACTAACATCACTGGAAGCAATAGCTTTTATTCCCAAATTATCCATAATGAACTTAAAACCATATGCATATCCAGCACATACAGTATCTCCTATATCAAATATAGATACTATAGATTGATAGCTATTTACTTGATCTGGTGTATATTCATGATATTGTGATATTTCAATTAATTTATCATGAACATATTTTATTTTATCATAATCAGTTGATCGTTTTTTAGCTTCTTCTATAATTTCATTGTATTTTGGCTCAATACGTGCTTTAACTTCTTTAGCTTCCTCTTTGGTATATGAATAACGTAATTGTATTATTTTACTAGTATTAATATAATTATTAAGTGTAATTATTGTTGAATATGAGTCAATCCAAAATATTTCTGGATGATCTAATACAACAGCATCAAATACTTTATCAAAATCTTCATCATTTATTTTCTTTACTTTTGTACCAAATTGTTCTTTAAATTGAAGATAAGATTCTTTTATTTCCTCATATAGAACCTTTTGTTCATCTGTCAAGGTACTTTTCCAGTATTCAAATACATTGCTTCCAGTATAAATTGGATAATCAACTTCGTTCTGCAATGCTACCACCATATCATCAGAAGTTACCCTCATATAAATAAAGAACATATAAATTGTTGACATTATACAAGCTATTAAAAAAACATTACTTAATATATCAAAAAATTTTTTTCTCATTTTTTCCTCCGGTTTATTAATAACCTATTCCGTTATTAAAAATTCTTAATTATTTTATTATATTCTACCAAATTAACTCAAAGATTTCGATAATAACTTAATTTCTTTGCGACAAAATTATAGTCCACTAAACGAATTTAAAATTTCGCTAGTGGACTATAATTTATATATTTATATCTTTTAATTGTTTTTCTATATCTTTTATATCTCCTTTATTATGTATTATAAAATCTGCATTTTCTATATAAAACTCGTCCGTATTTTGCATATTTAATCTTTTTTCTGCCTCATCTGCTTTTATGTTATCTCTTTTCATTATTCTTTCAATTTGAACATTTCTTTCTGCTATAATAGCTATTACAAAATCACACACTTGATCTAAATTACTTTCAAATAATAATGGAGCATTTACAACAATTATTTTCTTTTTTATTTTATTTATTCTTTTCTTTATTTCATCTACAACATAAATAAAGGTAAGCTTGTTTAGTTCTTCCCTCTTTTTATCATCCTCATATATGATACTTGCTAATTTTTTTCTATTTAATTCACCTTTTCTATCTACTATTCCAGATCCAAAACTTTCAACTATTGATTGTAAGTACATTGTTCCCTTTTTAGATAACTCTCTAGCAATTTTATCTGCATCTACTATTTCTGCATTATATTTATTTTCTAGTATTTCACATAAAGTATCTTTTCCTGCTCCGGAACTTCCTGTTACGCCTATTATTTTCATACGCCTACCTCCCACGTTTCTATTATACCATATTTTGTATAAATAGACAATATTTAGGGTAAACATAATGAGTATTTTGATTGAATATTTTTCACACCTTTTTAATAAATTAACATTCTCTTTCTAGTTCTATTTCTTTTTGAATATACTCACTTAATTTTGTATCTTTTCCAAAATCTGCTTCAAAACATTTATCAATAATTCCATTAATATTTAATTTATTATAATTTTCTATTGATTTATTGTTTGATGCTATAAATACATTTTTTCCACCTATTTTATGAACATATTGAAATGCTAGTTCATCTGTTAAACCATCTCCAAAATATATAATTTTATTTGTTCCTTCATTATGTAATTGAATATCCTTAATAGCATCAACTTTCTTTTCATCTGTTACTAATTTATCTATATTTTTATATATTCCATTCTCTTCATTAAATGTAACTCCATAAACACCATCTACATATTTTCTAATTGCTGTTTTATCCACATAATCTTTTATTCCAGAAGTAACAACATAATGTTTTATACCGGTTTTTCGACTTTGGAAATTTTTAAAATATTCTATAACTCCATAATTAAATTTTACTTTATCTGCTCCTAAGCAAACATTTTCTTTAGTTAATAAAATATTATTTTCTAACAATATTTCTGTATAGCATTTATAATAAGCTTCATATAGTCCTTTGCTATTAGTTAATTCTTCTGCTACTCTATTTATTAGTTTCTCTTCATTATATCCACATTTTTTTATTATTTCATATTGTGGTAAAGAATACGGAGTTAATGTACCATCAAAATCATATATTATTATCATTTTCTATTTCCTTTATTTAATTTATTATAAGTTTTTTATAGCTGTTCTCGCTAATTCATCACATCTATTATTATATTCGTTATCACTATGTCCTTTAACTTTTATAAATTCAACATCGTGAATTTTTGTAAGTTCATATAGTTCTTCCCATAATTCTTTATTTTTTACCGGTTCTTTTGAAGCATTTTTCCAACCATTCTTTCTCCAGTTGTATATCCAGCCTTGTTTAAAACAATTAACAACATATGCGCTATCACTATATAATTTCACACTACAAGGATATTTTAATTTTTTTAAAGCTTGGATAACAGCTGTAATTTCCATCTCATTATTTGTTGTATTTAGCTTTCCACCTGATATTTCTCTTTTATTTCCTTTATACATAAGTACAGCTCCCCATCCCCCAGGACCTGGATTTCCAGAACAAGCTCCATCTGTATATATTGTTATTTCTTCCATTTTCTTCTCCTATATTTGTAATTTTTACCATTTTATGATATTATATCAATAATTTGTTTATACTACAATATAAGGAGGGATAAATATGTCAAAAGTTTTAGGAATTATTGCTGAATACAACCCATTTCATAATGGTCATCTTTTACACTTAACCAAATCTAAAGAAGAAACTGGCGCCGAATACAGTATTTGTATTATGAGTGGTAATTTCGTCCAAAGAGGTAATACATCAATAGTAAACAAATGGGTAAAAGCAGAAATGGCACTAAAAAGTGGTATTGATTTAGTTTTAGAGCTTCCAACAGTATATTCTATTTCTAGTGCAGAAAATTTTGCAGAAGGTGCTATAAAACTTTTAAACTCCTTAAAAATCGTAGATATAGTTTCTTTTGGTTCTGAAAATTCCGATATAGACATATTAAATAGAATTTCTGGTATTTTATATGAAGAGCCAAAACAATATGTAGAATTCTTAAACGAAGAATTAAAAAAAGGACTTTCTTTCCCAAAAGCTAGAGAAAATGCAGTATTGCTATATTTAAATGACAAAAAATATTTTAATATTTTGAATCAACCTAATAATACTTTAGCAATCGAATATTTAAAAGCTTTGAAAAAATATAAATCTCATATTATGCCAATAGCTATTAAACGTGAAAAGGCATTTTATAATAGTAATTGCATCGTTGATGAATATGCAAGTGCTACAGCAATTAGAAATATGATTGTGAACAATCAATTTAATGATATTAGAAAAGTAATGCCTAGACTTGCTTATGACTTATTAATGCAAGAGATAGAAAATAATCAATATGTTATAGATATATCAAAATTTGAAAAAGAAATTTTATATTCTATTAGAAGGTTGTCTACAGCTGATCTTAAAAAATTTCCAGAAGTAAATGAAGGCTTAGAAAACTCTATTAAAAATGCAGCTAATTCTTGCAATACTTTAGCAGAGTTAATAAATATAATTAAGACAAAAAGATATACACAAACTAGAATTCAAAGAATTTTATTATATATTTTGCTAAATATAACAAAAAAAGATATGTACATTTCTCGTAAAACTGTACCTTATGCTAGAATTCTTGGATATAGCCAAAAAGGCAAGGCACTTATTTCAGAAATTTATAATGCTAATCCAAAAATCGCATTAATAACTTCTGTTAAGAATTTCTTTGATTCTTCTAATAATAAAATTTATAAACATATGTTAAATAAAGATGTTTTAGCAACAAATATTTATACCTTAGCATATAAAAATGATTCTGTAGCAAATTTAGACTATACAAAAAAAATAGTTACAATATAATTACTTTTCCATCTACTCTTCGATTTTATTTTATGACTATACAAACTCAAAAAAAGCACTATATAAACTAGTGCTTTTTTATTACTTATTTGCTAATCCATACACCATTGATATATCTGTTGGTATGATATACTTTACATCTAAACTTTCTGCGACTTCTAATACCATTGCACACATTGCACGAGTTGCATACCACCACTCTGGATCATTTACTCTATTTCTTATTTCATCTAAAGAAATTTCTTTATAATATCTTTCTGTATCTAATTTTCTTGTATTAATATCCATCATAATAGGTTCTTGGCTATCTTCGAATAAAGTATTTTTCTCATATGTAATCCCAGAATTTTTAGCAAACTTCATATGACCTCCACCAGCCAATATTAAGATATCTGCTTTTTGTGTAGGAACTTTTAGCTTTGGTTTTACCCATTCTCTTACTGTTTTTACATCTGTTGTTGCTAGATTTTCTCCCAAATCTGGATATTGTTCCATTACATCAATTACACCCATTTTTGTATTACACATTTCTTTTATTCCATTATCATAAATAGCAATTTCTGTGGAACCTCCTCCACCTATAAATACGGCAACTTTTCCTTTTACATTTCTTGTTGCACCTTCTACTGTATATTTATTCTCTTCTTCTTGGCTAATAATATTAAAGTCTAACCCTGTTTCTACTTTAAATTCTGTAAGAAATTTTTCTTTCATCTGTTCTTCTAAGACTCTAAAAATGCTTGTACCACATACAAATATGTCTTTATATTGTTTTTGTTCTTCTTTTACTAAATTAATTAGTTTTTTTACATCATTTCCATCCAACTGTTTTAATTTACTAAAATTCCTTTTAAATTCTATCGTTACATCTTTAATACGTTTTATTCCCGAATCATTTACTTCATCTAATTTTGTACATGTTGAACCAACTTCTATTATTAATTTTTTCATATTATTTCACCCCTCATTTTGCTTTATTTTATCATTTATGTTTTTATTTGTATACTTTTGTCGCAAAATATTTTTTACCTCATATAATGTTATAAAAGGAGGAATAAAATATGTTCAGAAGATATCAAAAGTGTTATTGCATGAACAATAACAATAATGACAATTCTACAGATATGTTAGAAACTAAATGTAATTCCGTTAGTTCTTATGTAGAAGATGATTATGATAGTTGCTCTTGTGGATTTGCTGAAGAAACTAATGTCTTCCCAGATAACCCAATGCTTGGTCAAAGTTATGTTCCAATCCAATATATGGATAAGACTTTTAAGCCTTGCATAGGACTTAAAATGGGAACTATTTTTCCTGAATTAGTTAGTCCTTATTCTCCAGGGCAATCTATGCAACAAATTAGGTATATAGAATCTAGAAATGAAATTGGAAAGGGGTGTAATAAATGTTAAATGAAAATATGGAATGCAACTGCACATGTGAGTGTAAGTCAAATAATGATTGCGAAATGCACGGAAGAATGTTACAACAGATAAGATGCTGTGCTTTTGCAATTAATGACTTAGCTTTATATTTAGATACACATCCTACTGACCAAAAAGCTTTATGTTTACACAGAAAATATTGCCAAGAATTAAAAGATTTAGAAGATAAATATCAAAAAGTATATGGACCTTTAACAATTAATTACCCTTGTAATAAATGGAGATGGCTAGAAGAACCTTGGCATTCGTTCATTCTGGGATACATATAATAACTTATCTATTTTTAAGCAAAAAATTAATCTCCATGTTCAATTAAGGGAGATTAATTTTTTATAATTTTTATGCATAAACTAAAATATTATATTTATTTAGATGTTTATTTTATCTCAAACTCTGTGTAGATTGCTGTATCTGGATTGCCTGGATTTATTTCCATAAGTAATCTATATTTACCATTTTCTAAATCTCCATATCTATCTTTCCAGTTAAAATTCATTGTAACTTGTCCATTATTATCGGTTCCATGAAGTAAATCATTTATATTATAGTTTTCTGATTTTAAATCTCTCCATTCACCATTTTCTAATTTTTTTATAGTATAATATTCGCCATAACTATAAGGATAATCATTCTTATCTGTAATTACAATAGTAGCTCCTTCTTTTGTTAGTGTGCCTTCTTTAATCTGTAAGCTGACTTTATCTACACTCCTTTTTTCAATTAATGCATTCTTTTGTTCTGTAGTTAAATTTGCGTATTTATCCTCAATTATAACATTATTATCAAGTGCATTAGCAACTATGAATTTCTCTTTTTCATTATTAAAATTACTATTAGTATTATCTTTATTATACAAAAAAACACACAAAATTATAGCAATTATTAAAATTAATATAATTATTCCAATTACATATTTCTTTTTCATCTATTACCATCTCCTTTTTATTTAAACTCTATATATCACTTTTTATAATATATAGCAATATTTTTTACATATTATCTAAAAAATGTAGGGCTTTGCCCTACCAAAAAGAACACTTTTGAAAAAAGTGTTCTAGTATGTTAGAACACTTAAAATTTTATAATTATTTTATTGATTGGGGGGTTTTAACTATGAGTTACGCAATCATAAGAAATACTAATTATAAAATAAAAAATTTAAATGGTATATATAGACATATAGAAAGAAAAAATACAAATTATTCAAATAAAGACATCAATAAAAATTCCAATATAAAAAATTATTCATTAAAAGTTCCTTCTAGTACCTATGAAAAATTATTTAATTCAATTAAAGAAAAATATAATTTAAAGGGACAGATTAAAAATGTAAGCAATGTAGCTTGCGAATATATCATTACTTCTGATAAAGATTTTTTTGATAGCATAGGAATAGAAAAAACCAAAAAATTTTTCAAGACTGCTTATTCTTTTGTATGTAATTATAAAGATTTAGGAGAACAATACATACTCTCTGCCAAAGTACATATGGATGAAAAAACTCCTCATATGCACGTTGTATTTATTCCAGTAATTCACACCAAAGATAAAAAATTGTGGGTTTACTCCCAAATTCAGATTTAGAGCCTCTGGTAATCCTGCTGCACAGGTTACATTTCACATTACAACAGCTGGCGGAGTGAATTATTCACAAGGACCAATGCAAGCAGACGGACTTCACTATATCGACAAACAGTATGTTGTAGCACAGAGTGGTGGAACATGGACATTTACCGCTTCTGTTACATCTGGTGTAAACAACGGCGAAATTGTTTGCTGGGTTGAACAGATTTATTAAGATTTACTAGTTATGTAGCTTAATATTTTAGTGATAGGAACCTTCTTTTGCTACGAGTTGAAATATACTCGTAGCTTTCTTTTTCTTTATAATATAAAAAAATTATTATATAGAAAATTCTATATAATAATTTTTTTTACAAATAAAGCTTTATAATTAGATATCCATTCACATATTCTGCTGTAATTTTTCCCCTATTTTGTTCAATTAGTTGTTTTGCAATAGCTAGTCCTATTCCAGTAGATTCTTTTGCGTTTTCTACTGTGAAATATCTATCAAAAATTTTTTGTACTGTTATTGCATCTAAAGAATTAGCCTTATTAGAGAATGTAATTATGCCATCATCATTCAGTATAACTTCGAAATTTCCATTACTATATTTTAATACATTTGATAATATATTTTCAAATATTCTTATAATAGCAATTCTATTAACCATTTTATTTATTTTTTTATTACTAATAGATATCTTAGGTATAATATTTTTTTCTTTAAATTGATTATAATAATTGGCTAAAGATTCTTCTAAGATATCATTCAAACAACATTCTTCTTTTTTTACTTCTAAATCAACATCGACTGTTTTTGAAAATTCAAATAATTGTTCTGTAAGTTCTTGCAGTTCATAAATCTTCTCTTTAATTATTTTTATATATCTTTCTTGTTCTACATTTTTATTTTCTTTTTGCAATAAATCTATATATCCGTTAATTACAGTTAATGGCGTTCTTAAGTCATGTGATATATTAGTTATTATTTTTTTTAGTTCTTGATTTCCATTTTTGTATTCTAGTTTTTGTTTTCTTAACTCCATCAAGTTCTTGTTTAAATTTATAGTTAAATTTTTAATATCTTTATCTAATGAAGATATTGTTACTATATTGTTTGTATCTGATTCTATTATATATGTAAAAGATTTTTCTATTTCTCTAATTGTCTTTTTTATTAGGAATACTTTTACAATTAAAAATATACATACAAAAACTAATATTATTATAAATACTAAACTAATATTCACTTTTTCCCCCTATTTTAATTCTTTTCTAGAAAAAATATAAATTCCCAAAATATTTACTATACCTATTAAAGCAATGGAATAAATAGGCATTTGTTTTAAATAATCTAAATTGTTATTACTAATTTCCATAGCTTGTCCTTGTGGAATTGAAAGATAAATCAATCTTGCTTGTTTAACTTTCTCATCTCCTGGATAGTTTGGATTAAGTTCTTTACTAATAATGTGTTTATTTCCATTTTCATCATAGAAAGTATTCTCAATATACTCGTTAGTGTGAGCTGTTAAGCTAAATGCTCCTTGTGCAATAAACATTGCTATAAAAACAATTATACATATCGTTGTAGATATTGTTATCTCTGAACATATCATCGATATAAAATTATAAATAGAACAAAATGATATAATTATCAAAATAGTATTTAGTAAAACTATCATAAATTCAGTTGAGTTCATTTGCATTTTTCCAAATAAAGGTATTCCAATTACGAAAACTACTAATAAATAAATTATTTCACATAATAGTGAAACCGCTACGCTAATTATAAGGTTTGATAAAAAAATTGAAATCCTATTATGTCCAACAATAATTTTATTTCTTATAATACCTTCCGAATGTTCTTTGCCAACAAAAATACTTACAAATATTGCAATAAAAAATCCTATATATGTTATAAATTCATTAATAATTTTATCTAAAGATACCCCTTCATTAGATGTATATCTAAACAATGTAAATCCTGCTATTCCAATAGTTAAAAATATAAATAGCCAAAATATAACATCTTTTTTTAATCTAAAAAAACCTGCTTTTAACAATTTAACCATTATTTGCACCTCCTATTAAATTCAAATAATAATTTTCTAATGATTCTCCCTTTTCTTGAAAATTATTAATATTACAATTTCTTTTTGAAAGTGCAATAACAAATTCCGAAATATTTAATTTTTCATATATTTCTATAGATTCATCGGAAATCACTTTATAAGATAAACCATTTTCTTCTAAATATCTAACACATTCATTTAAATTACTTACATTCAAAATAATTCTTTTTCTAAATTTTTTTTCTAATTCATCCCTATCAATCTCTTTGACTATCTTATGTTCATTTATAAAACCATAACAAGTTGCTATTTTGGACAATTCATCTAAATAATGGCTAGAAATTATAAATGTAATTCTCTTTTCTTTATTTAATTTTAAAATTAATTCTCTAATTTCAATAATTCCCTCTGGATCTAACCCATTTATAGGTTCATCTAAAATAAGTATATCAGGACTTCCAACTAAAGCAATTGCAATACCTAATCTCTGTTTCATACCTAATGAAAAATGTTTAACAGTCTTTTTCCCTGTGTTTTCTAATCCAACAAGTTTTAATAGGTCATCTATTCCATCATAATTAGGTAAACCTACAATTCTATATTGTTCTTTGAGATTATCTTTTGCTGTCATATCCATACAAATCGATGGTGTCTCTATTATAGCACCTATCCTTTTTCTTACTTCACATATCTTTCTATCTGTATTTTTTATTCCATAAATTTTATATTCGCCTGAAGTTAACTGTTGCAATCCACATAAAAGCCTAATTAGTGTCGTTTTTCCAGCACCATTTCTTCCAATAAGCCCATATATGCTACCATTTGGTACATGCATATTAAGTTTTTCTAGAACTATTGAATGCTTATATCTTTTCATTATATCAAATGTTTCTAAAACATATTTCATATAATCTCCTCCCTTTATAAAAGATTTTATCATTAAATAGTTAAGAAAATAGTTAAGAAATAGTAAACAAATAGTTAAGATTTAATCAACCATCTTAAATCCAATTCCCCAGACAGATTCTATATATTCTTTATCTGTTACTTGCTTTATTTTTTTCCTTATATTACTTATATGTACTTTTAAAGAGTTTTCGTCAAAATTTAGTGTATCATTACTCATTAATTCAATTAATCTTGATTTCGTTACAACTCGATTAGGTTCTAATAAAAGCTCTTGTAATATATTGTACTCTGTTTTAGTTAAACTAATTTTCTGGTCATTTAAAATTAATGTATGGTTCATACAGTTTAATGTCATTTCTTTGTATTTTAAATCATTATTTTTACTAGTATTATTTATTCTCAATTGAACTTTAACTCTTGCTAGTAATTCATCCATATCAAATGGTTTGGTAATATAATCATTTGCCCCAATTAATAATAAATTTATTTTATCTTCATTTGATACTTTTGCACTTATAACTATAATTGGTATACTCTTAATTTTTTTTATAATTTCTTCTCCATTTATTCCTGGTAACATTAAGTCTAGTAATATAATGTCTACATTCTCCTTTTCCAATATAATTAGTGCTTCTGTACCAGAATATGCGTTTTTAACAATGTATCTCTCTTTTTCTAAAGCATTTTTTATTAAGTCATGAATCTCTTTATTATCTTCCACTAATAATATTTTTTTCATTTTTTCTCCCTCATAATTATATCATTAGTATAACTATAGCATAAACAATATAAATTGAATAGTAGTAAAATACTACTTATTCTTCTCTTTCTTGTAGTTTATTACAGCTTCTATGGATAAAGTCCCTTGTAAATCTCTCTATTTGTTCACTAGTTAAGCTTTTAAAATCTCCGTGTATATAATCATCTCCAACTAAAAAACAATCTCCAGCAATATAATCATAATCAAATATTAAGTTTTGTTTTAAATTTAACAACTTACCTTCTTCGTTACAAATAATTAAGCAATCTTTATATGGAACTACTTCTATTAGACCTCTCACTAATTTTTGTTTTTCTTCTAATGTATTTGGAATTTTTATAACTTTTGGTGGTTCATCAACTTTTTTATATAACACAGTTAAAAATCTTTCAGTTTTGTAGTTCATGTCATATTCATTTTTGGTTTCATTTATGCGAATAGGCTTTATAAACTCCTTCTTATTTTCAAAAATTCCTTTAGTTGCTATTTTTCTATTTTCTTTTGGAATATAACCTTCTTTTATATTTAATTTGCCATTACTTCTTTCATATAAAATTGTATCTATTAAAATATTTTCTTTTGCTAATTCTGTACATCTCTTGTATGTTTCTGTATTATCAGTTGCAATAAATGTTTTACTACCACCACTAGATTTATTAATATTTTCAAAATAGCCTTGTAATTGTTTATTATTCATATTTAAAAACTTATTTGGAATATCAATAATCATTCTTGGAATATTTATTGAATCTGTAATTATAGCTGTGGAATAATCTTTATTATTTTTTATGTTATACATTAAATTTACTAAATCTTTACGGTTTTTTATTTTTATATCATATATTCCTTTTGTTTCTATTTTCTTTTGATATTTATTATTAATATTTTTTATTTCATTATTATTATAAGCATATAATCTATCATCTTTTACGTCTATCCATGCATATGAATTACAATTAATTATTAAATGACCTTTAAAACCGGGGATAGCTGTATAGAAAAAAGCTGTAGTAGACATATCACTTTTTGAAGCTACTGCTCTTCCGGAAGTATGATTATGCACCATATAATAGCCATCTGCTGATAATCTATTCATCCTATTATAAATTTTATATATATTCTTTTCTACATTAGTTCTTCCATTCTTATCACTTAGAAAAACTTTTGTAGTACTTGGTAATTTTGAACTTATCGCTTCATGCCCAACAATGGTGTCATTTTTCATATATATTATTCTAAAAGTTTCGTATAATGGATTTCTAAAAATATATCCCAGTTCTGCCAAATCATCTTTATTTCTCACTTGTATATAATTTAAATTAATATATGAATTTCTTTCAAAATTTCTTTTTATTCTCTGGTATAAAATTTTCACATCATTACTCATAAAAAACACCTCTATATTTTGAATTTTTTTATTGCTTTAATAGTTTGTTCTGTTAAGTCTTGTTTTAATTCTTCAACAATTTCTCCATTTATAAAGGAATAACCTTTTATCATATCCTGATATTTTTCTAATAATTTATTAATTGATTTCTTATTTCCTTTCTTCGATTTTTCTATAAGAACGTTAATCTCATTATTCTTCATAATTTTCCTCCAAATTTCTTTTAAAATTTTCGATTGCTTTTATCTTTAATTTGCTTATATTATTAGAAGTTGTTTTAAAAATTTTTGCAACCTCATTCGTACTATATTCTTTAACTATTAAAAAATATAAAATTTGTCTTTGTTTAATTGGTACTCTTTTCATTGCTTTATAATATTTTTCATTATGGAATATATTTTCTAAATGATTCTCATCTACATCAATATTTTCCCACTCCTCATTTTCGTTCTGCAGATATTTTCTATATGACAATTTTACTATTTCTTTATCTGGCAGCTCGTAATTATTCTCAGTATTTTTTTGATATTTCTTCTTTTGTTTGATAGCATATCCTTTTAGCACTTTTTTTAAGTAAACACTAAATCTTTTTTCTAAACTATTCTCCATAGCATTCTCCTTTCATATTTTTTTGAAAGTACTTTCATGTATGAAAAATAGCATAAATAAATGAATTATTATCAAAAAACTATATAATAACTATTTATTATAATAAAACCTAAAAAAAAAGCATAAAAAAATGGCTATTAGTTTTATCTAAAAGCCATTTTTTAATTTTAAAATTTTATAACATAATCTGATAATTCTTCATTTCTCATATCCCAATATTTTATTTTTAGCATATCTTCTACATCTTTTTCATTAATTTTTAGCTTATTGAAAACATCATTCAGTTGTTGTATATCTTTTATTAATCTCTTAGTTAACATACATTTTCTAGCAGTAGGCATATGCGTATTTCCTGATATTCCTAAAAAAAGTCCATAGTACATATCATCTTCTTTTGAATGTAAATCTATTTCTATTTGAAATTTATCTAAACCGTGGGTTGCTAATTGCATTTGTTAAGCAGACAAATGCTGTATTATAATTACATTCTAAGACTCCTACATATTCTTGTTTATATGTCTTTCCAATAATTCCATTTTTCATAAGAACACTATTTGAATATTTCTTTTGTTCAATTTCTAAACTAGAAAGAACTATCCCATTTTGACTAATATAATATAGATATAACAAATCATTTTTAAACGGATTGATATTTACATCTTTTTCTATACTATGTACTTCTTTTTTGCAAATATCATTTAAGTCTATATTTAACACATTACATAATTCTAATGCTGTTAATATATCCATTACAATTTCTCCTGTTTCGTATCTGTTTACAGTTGCTTTACTCTTTCCTATTGCATCTCCTACTTCTTCAATACTCATATTTCTAGCTTTTCTATACTCTCTTGCTATTTGTCCTAGACGCTTTATATCTATATCATACATAAAAAACCCCCTAGAAAATAAATTTTTATATCGTTAAACGTTTACATAATTATTTTAACATTGTTTTCCATCATTTTCAATGTTTTTTGACATTTTTTTACATTTTATGTTATAATGTATTCATACTTATATAATTATGGCATAAGGGAAATTAACGAAGTTTTACATATACATTTCCCTTAGAGCATATCTAATGCTTAATAGAATAAACTTACATCAAATAATCCCCTGCATTAGATATGCAAGGGATTTTATTATATTAGTTGCACATTTCCTTTTGGATTATGCTAATTTTTTGATATGGTTATCTATTTACTATAATTACTATTAGTATAATTCACAAAAGAAGGGAGTGTTTGCTCATGAGAAGATTACTTCGGAGATGGTGGCGGTTGTGTCTAATAGTATGTCACTATTTCATATTTCCCAGAGGAGAATTAGCTCGTCTAATTCTCCTTATTTTTTATTGACATATTCTATAATATTATGTTACTATAGTTGTAGGGAAATATGAAGCGATTACATCATCGCCGAAGTCAAAAGAAGCTCTATCGCAAGATAGTGCTTTTTTTGTTGCATAAAAATCAACTAATGCATGATTTATATATTTTTATTTATGTTTTATTTATCATATTTAATTTTTTTCCTTTAAATTGTTGCATTATATGTTATTCTATTGTTTTTATACTCTTTTTTTCCATTTATTTTCTCTTTCAGTTTCATTTAACGCAACCTTTCAATCTTTTGACCTATTCAATTCAAAGTGTTAACATAATCATAAAATTAATATGTCTGTGGAGGAAGAATATGATTGATAATAAAAAAGCTTTATCATTCGAAAAGAAAATTGATATATTTTTAAATAACAATTTTCTAATATTGGGTTTAAATACTGCTAATTTAGGAACACGTTATTTTAAGGAAGTAATAAAACTAGCCTACACTAGTAATTATTTTGATATTAAATATAAAGAACTATGTTCCCTAGTTAGTCAAAAATTAAATATTAGTATAAGAAAGATTGATAGTAATATATATAGTTCCATTAACTCTATCAATATAAATCTTGCCAAGAAAAACTTTAAAAGTTTATTTAATATAGATTTTGATTATTTTTATATTTCTCCTAAAAAACTAACTATATTATTTGTAAATCTTTTAAATAATAATTTTTAATTAGTTTTTTTAAGTTTTATTTATGTTCATTCCAATATTTCTTATTAAAAAGTGTTTTATATTATAGAACACTCACAAATACTTTCTATCATCATAATTTTTTATAAGAATATATTAAATTAAGGAGATGATAATTTGGATAAAAATATCTTTGTAAGTTATACCGAAGATGGCAAAGAATTATTGGAACTCGTTCAGGAATGGGTCGATGAAAATATAAATAACTTATCTTGTCAAATAATCAAAAGTAATATAAAATCAAATTAGATAAGTTATTATATAAATATGCTCTAGATTGGAGGAAAAATTGAAAGAGTTTTATAATAACTATAGCGAAATTGATAATTTTCAAAACTGGAAAATAGGTATATACACAAGACTTTCCAATGCAGATAAAAAAGATGAAAACCTAAAACAATCAGAAAGTATTGATAATCAAATTGAATTGCTACATAGGTTTGTAAAGTTTAAAAGTTGGCATATCTTAAAAACATACATAGATGATGGATATAGTGGAACAAATTTTGATAGACCCGATTTTAAACGTATGATAAATGATATTGAATCAGGAGAAATTAATTTGATAATAACCAAAGATTTATCAAGATTAGGAAGAGATTATATCGAAACTGGCTATTATGTTGAAAAATATTTTCCACTAAAAAATGTACGTTATATTGCCTTAAATGATAATATTGATACATTTGATACAAACAATACTAACAATGATATGACACCTTTTAAGTCTGTTATAAATGATACATATGCCCGAGATACTTCCAAAAAGGTAAGGTCTATTCTTATGACAATGGCTTTAAATGGAAAAAGCATAAAAGCATTTCAACCATATGGTCTAAAAAAAGACCCTGACAATAAAAATAATGTATTAATAGATGAAGAAGTAAGTCAAAATGTATACAATATTTTCATGATGTATAAAAGTGGAATGAGTAAAAAAGAAATTTGCAATTATTTAGAAGAACATCATGTACTTACTCCTCTAAAATATAAAGAATTAAAAGGTAATTATCATAACCCTAATAACAACAAAACATATAGATGGAATAATACTGTAATTAATAAAATTTTAAGAGATAGGTCGTATGTAGGAGATTTAGTTCAGCATAAAACTACTAAAGTAAATTATAAAATTGATAAACATATAAAAGTAGATAAATCTCAACAAATAATAATAGAAAACTGTTTTCCCGCAATTATAGATAGAAATACATTTAACATAGTTCAAGATATGCTTGATAAACAAACTAATGAATGGACTTTTAAAGATGCTAAACCTCACCTATTACGAGGAATTACATTTTGTAGTTGTGGCTCTCGAATTACTTATGTTAAAAATCATGGAAAAACATTTAAATGTGTATGTTCTAGTTATAAAAGGTATGGGAAAAAATTTTGTACCAATGTGCATATGACAGAAGAACAACTTATAAACAAAGTATTAGAAGATTTAAGAAGAATTGTTAATAATTATTTATCTATAGATAAAATACAAATAAAAAAAGAACAACCTTATAAATCTATTAATAATACCTCTATACTCAATAAAAAAATTGAGCAGTTAGACAAATTATTAAAAAATTTATATGAAGATAAAATAAGCAACATAATTAGTGATGATATGTTTATCACTTTAAGTAAAGATTATGAACAGGAAAAGTATAACCTTTTACAACAAATTAAAATTCAAAAAGAAATTGAGATAAAAGAACAATGTAATACATATGACGAAAGTTCTATAAAAGAAATAATAGAAAGTATATTAAGGTTTGATAAAGATAATATTGATAGAAATATCTTATTAAAATTAATTGATAAAATTGTAATTAATGATAAAGAAATTCATATAACATATAAATTTGCATTCCCTGAAAAATCTGGAATGCAAAAAAAGAGCATTTAATATTCCCAAAAAGAACCAGTGCTGGCCATGGGAAGGAGGAGTTTTAAATGTGGACTTATAAGAAAACATTGCAATATCCTGTAAATATTAAATGTACAAATCCAAAACTTGCTAAAGTTATTATTTCTCAATATGGTGGTCCTGATGGTGAACTTGCTGCATCTCTTCGTTATTTATCACAAAGATTTGCTATGCCAGACCAAAAATCTAAGGCTATTTTGAATGACATTGGAACCGAAGAATGTGTACCATTATGATGTCAATAGCTAAAGACAGGGATTACAATCTTAGCTATTGACTGTAAAATAGAATCAATTCCTTATTTAAGCAACTTGATTTTTTAGTGAAAATTTACTATAATGTAATTGTAACAATAGTGTTTTGTTTCAAGTCCATAATTGTAAGTAAAGTTATGGCAGAAAGGATTTTATGAATTTCGAAACTGACAAAAATACAACTGGTATTTGTGTTCTCATTTCTTTTAACAATGGAAAAACTTCTATCACTTGCAAAAGCAGACTTACTGCTGGAGAACCATTAATAGTTGTATCAAGTGATAACATTTCTGATGATCAACTCCATGCTATTTGCAATGTGTTAGATGAATTGCAATAATCCTTATGATACCCACTTCTCTGAAAGAGTTGAAGGGTATCTTTTTATATTTTAATTATCTTTGGATATATATGCAATTCAAAATTAGTTGGGTCAGAATCCTTTTTTATAGCTTTTTCAGTTTTTAAATATGTAACTTTTCCAATGATAGTTTTAAGTAAAATATTTTTATCTTCAGCAGTTTCTAATTTATGATATAAGTCAATTATATTTTCCAATTTAGGCATCATAGATTCTTTTTGTTTTTTTATTTCAGTATTTTTTTGTAATAGAGAATTATATTCATTTAATTTGATTTCTAAATTTTGAATATTATCTTTTATAGTTTTTGAACGACTAATAAATTCATCTTTATTGTAAATACCACTTTCTAAAAAGCTATAAATTTTATCAAGTTTAGCATTTTCTTTTTCTAATTCTTTTTTAGTAAATGAAATAGACTGTTCTATTATTTTGTTATTATCAGAGTTTAGATTATTTTTTCTTGAATAATCTACTTGATAATTTTTGAGCCATATTTTTAAAGCCTCGATGATTTTATCTTCTACAATATAAAGTTTAGAGCTTATATTATTACATTTAGGATTAGAACACATAAGAGTAGCAGGCTTGTCATCTTTGGTATATGGTCGTCTTTGCATAGGTTTGCCACATTTATCACAAAACACCAAACCGACTAAAGGATTTTGAATAGTGTTATTATGTTTTACTTTTGGAGTATTTTGTTTTCTTTTTTCTTGTACTAATTCCCAAGTTTTATTATCAATAATAGGCTTATGTAATCCGTCATAAATTAAATAATCTTGATTACGAGGTCTACTAATAATGAGATGTCCATTTTTCGTTTTCTTTTTTTGCTTCCTTCTATTCCATGTTAATTTTCCAATGTAGATAGGGTTAGATAGAATATCTTTAACAGAAGAAATAGACCACTCATTTGCAATTCTAGGTTTTAAATTTAGTTTATTTAATTGTTTTGCAACTGAATTTATAGAGGTATTTTCAAAAGCATAT
>CALXVH010000038.1 GCA_944391965.1 uncultured Clostridia bacterium | reverse complement strand
TGTAAAAATAAATAATTACTAATTATAATAATAAACTATAAAAATATTAATTTATTAAATTAAATAATTAAATTAGATATAAATAAAAAATTAAAAATAGCATAAATATTATAAAAAATTATTAATTATTATAAAACAATAAAAATCGTATTTTGGTAAATTAATAAAATATTTAACTAATTAAAATAAATAATATTTTTAATATAAATAATAAAATAAAAAATATTAAATTATTATAAATATAAATATGTAAAAATAAAAAGTATATAATTTTAAAAATTAATATTAAATAAAATATTAATCAAATTAAAATAACAATTAAAGAATAATAGAATTAAATAATATGTTTTTATATTTATATTAAAACTAAAAAAAAATTAAAAATAATTATTAAAATTAAAAATATAAATAATGAATTTAAAATAATATTAATTTATTATAAATAAAATAATTAAATAAATTATATATATAATATTATTAAAATCTTTATTAGCTAAATAATAATAATTTTTATAAAAACATTTTAATATTAGCGAGAATAGAATAAAATAAATAAAAAAATTAAGTTGAAAATATAAATTTTTTATAAATCTATTTTAGAGATAATTTTATTAGTATTAATTATAAACTTAATTAGAATAATAAATCTCATTAAATATATTTTTTATAAAAATTGGCTAAATTATTAATAATATAAAAAATTAAGAAATATTAAATTATTATAAAGAAACAATTAATCTATTAAATAATTAGATTATTAAAAATAGAATTTAATAAATAATATAATAAATAGATTATAAAATTAATTAAATTAATCTTTTTATACAATATTTAATAATAAAAAGATTATCATAAACAATAAAAAAGTATAATATAATGAGTTAATGAATAATTTATAAAAAAATAATTTAATAATGCAAGAAGAATAATAAAAATATATAAAAAAAAATTAAAAATATGTATAAAAAAAATAAAAAAGTAAATACTTATAATATAAGGTTAATAATTATTTAATCGAAGAGTGTAATGAGCTATTATAAATGTGGTTTTTTACATTCGAATACTTGGCATATTATAGCTAGTAAATGGTTATAATATACTGGTACTAAGAGTATAATATTTGTATGTAAGCTGAAAGGTTAAATTATAGGTATTATATTCGGGATAAGAATATGTTGATATTTGAATGGTTATTTATAATCCCTTTGGGACGAAGATAGCTAGTAAGAGTGTTTTCATATTCGAGTGAATTATTAATATTAGTGGTATAAGGCTTAGTTAAATAGTAATATTTAATAGGTTGAAATATTATTTGTATTAGTATGATCAAGAGTAATTTTAGCTTTATCGATAATTGATACTATTTTTATTTAATAGTATCAATTATTTTTTTATATAAAAATAAAATGCTGGAATAATAAAATAATTCCAACATTTTATTTATTTTTATTTATTAGTATAAGTTACTTTTGTTTTTTCTATATTTTCTTTTTCAATCCCTTTTTTATGTAATTTTTCATTTCTTAAATTATCTTTAGCTACTGTCATTAGTAATTTAATTCTATTAGTTTGGTTAGATTCACTTGCACCTGGATCGTAGTCAATAGGTGAAATATTAGCATTAGGATATTTTTCTCTTATTGTTTTAATAACACCTTTTCCAACAACATGGTTAGGTAAGCAAGCAAATGGTTGAACACAAACTATATTAGGAATACCGTGTTCTATATATTCAATCATTTCTGCAGTTAAGAACCAGCCTTCACCAGTTTGGTTACCTATAGATAGAATATCTTTTACTGTACTTTCTAAATGCCAAATATTGCAAGGTGGTAAATAATCTTTTTTAGATTTTGCTAATGCTTCTTTTGAATCTTTTTCTAAGATATCAATTAAACTAATTGCAGCTTTTGATATTTTTGCAATTATTGGATTTGTTCTTAATAAACTATTAAAGGTAACTTTATGTGTTGCCATAAACTTAATAAATCCCATAAAATCTGGAAGTACAACTTCTGCTCCTTCTTTTTCTAATAAATCAGCAACAAAATTATTTCCAAAAGGATGATATTTTATTAAGACTTCTCCAACTATTCCAACTCTAGGCTTTTCACTAGATGTGTCTAATTCGATTTTTTCAAAGTCATCTACTATATCATAAATACTTTGTTTAAATTCTTTACTGTTTCCATTTTTAAGTATTTCTTTACATTTTTCCATCCATTTATCAAATAAAGCTTGAGTTTCGCCTTTATTTTTTTCATATGCTCTATTTTTTGTTAGCATTTTTTGTAAAAGATCGCCATATAATACGCCTCTTAATAATTTTTCTAATAAAGGAATTGTTAACTTAAATCCAGGTACTTTTTCCATTCCAACTACATTAAATGATATAACTGGAATATTTGGATATCCGGCGTCTTTAAGAGCTTTTCTGATAAAACCAATGTAATTAGTTGCTCTACATCCTCCACCAGTTTGTGACATTATTAAGGCAGTTTTATTTGGATCATATTTTCCAGATTCAAGAGCTTCTATCATTTGTCCTGTAACCAATATTGATGGATAACATGCATCATTATTAACATATTTTAATCCAGTTTCAACAGTTTTTTGAGTACACTCTCTTAATAAAACTAGATTATATCCTGCAGTTCTCATTGCTGTTTCCAATAATTCGAAGTGTATTGGTGCCATTTGAGGACAAAGAATTGTATAATCTTTTTTCATTTCTTTTGTAAATATCTTTTTATTTATTCCATAATTTCCATCATTTGACTCATCATTTTTTGCAGCTAATCTTTTATTCATACTAGCTAATAATGAACGAATACGAATTCTAACAGCTCCTAAGTTATTTACTTCGTCTATTTTTATTAATGTGTACATTTTTCCATAACTAGATAATATTTCTTCTACTTGGTCTGTAGTTACTGCATCAACACCACAACCAAAAGAATTTAATTGAATTAATTCTAAGTTGTCATGATGTCCAACGAATTCTGCAGCTGCATATAGTCTGGCATGAAATACCCATTGATCAACAACTCTTAAAGGACGTTTTGCTTCTACTTGGTTAGCAACGCTATCTTCTGTTAAAACACATAAACCAAGGCTTGTAATTAAAGTATCTATACCATGATTTATTTCTGGGTCAGAATGATAAGGTCTACCTGCAAGAACAATACCTTTTAAATTATGTTTGTCAATGTACTCAATAGCTTCTTTACCTTTTTCATAAATATCATTTCTAAAATGTTGATATTCTGCTTCAGCTTTTTGTGCAGCTTCCATTAATTCTTTTTTATTAAAATTATATTCTTTAAATTCATCCAATTCTAAAATTCTTTTTGTTAAATTCTTAGCATCAAAAGGTAAAAAAGGATTTAAGAATTTTATATCTGGACTTTTAAGTTCTTCTACATTATTTTTTAATACCTCAGAATATGAAATAACAATTGGACAGTTATAATGGTTATCAGCTTTTTCATATTCTTTTCTTGAATAAGGCATACAAGGGTAGAAAATTGTTTTAATACCACTTTGTATTAAACTTATTATATGTCCATGAGATAGTTTAGCTGGATAGCAAACTGATTCAGATGGCATAGATTCCATACCTTTTTCATAAGTTTTTCTATTACTTTTTTCAGAGATAATTACTCTAAATCCTAAAGATGTAAAGAAAGTAAACCAGAATGGATAGTCTTCATACATATTTAAAACTCTAGGTATACCTATTGTACCTCTAGGAGCATCTTTTTCATCTAAAGGTTTATAATTAAATAGCCTTTCTTGTTTATATTTTATTAAGTTAGGTAATTCACTATTTCCTGTAACTATACCAGCACCTTTTTCACAGCGATTTCCAGAAATATGTTTATGCCCATTGTTAAAGGTATTTATGGTTAATAAGCAGTGATTTTCACATCTGTTACAACGTGCATGTGAAACCTTAATTTCTAATTTATCTAAATCATCATTTTTGGTAATTGTAGAATAATATTCCATATCAAAGTTTGATTCATATTGTTGTCTAGCAAGTATTGCAACACCATATGCACCCATTAAACCAGATATGTCTGGTCTTACGACTTCTTTACCAACTATTTTTTCAAAAGCTCTTAAAACTGCATCATTATAAAAAGTTCCACCTTGTACTACTATGTGATTACCTAAAGTACTTACATCCCTAACTTTCATAACCTTTTGTATAGCATTTTTTATAACTGAGTAAGAAAGTCCAGCAGATATATCTCCGACGCTATATCCTTCTTTCTGAGCTTGTTTAATCTTAGAATTCATAAATACAGTACATCTAGAACCTAGATCAACAGGTCTTTTAGAAACAATTGCTTCTTGTACGAATTTTTCTATAGATAAATTAAGACTTTTTGCAAATGTTTCTATAAAAGAACCGCATCCAGATGAACAAGCTTCATTAAGCATGATATTATCAATAGCTCCATTTTTTAGTCTTATATATTTCATATCTTGCCCACCTATGTCTACTATACTAGTAACATCTGGTTGGAATTTTTTTGCAGCTGTATAATGTGCTATTGTTTCGATTTCATTTAAATCTACATTTAAAGCTGTTTGAATTAGTTTTTCTCCATATCCTGTAACACCACTAAATCTTATTTTTGCTTTTTTAGGCAATACAGAGTAAAGTTCTTTTAACATTTTCATAACGCTTTTTAAAGGATTTCCTTCGTTATTTGCATATAATGAATATAATAGATTATCTTCATTATCAGTTAGTACTAATTTTGTAGTAGTAGAACCAGCATCTATTCCAATAAAGCAATCTCCTTCAAAAGAATCTAAATCTTTTCTTGGTACTTTTGCTTTTTCATGTCTTTCTTTAAATTTTTCATATTCATCCGTAGAATTGAAAAGTGGATCTATTGGATGAGTTGTATTGTCTTGAGAATTTCTTAAATTATGTATTTTTTGTTGTAACTCATCAATAGATATAGGTGTATTGTCAATTGCATCTAAACAAGCACCTTTAGCAACTAAAAGATGAGCTTCATCTGGTACAACGACTTCTTCAGGTTTTAAATGAAGAGTTTCTATAAATCTTTTTCTTAATTCAGGAAGATAATTTAAAGGTCCTCCTAAAAATGCGACAGTACCTCTAATAGGTCTTCCGCAAGCAAGACCGCTAATAGTTTGATTAACAACTGCTTGAAAAATAGAAGCAGCAATATCTGATTTTTCGGCCCCCTCATTTAGTAAAGGTTGCACATCAGTTTTTGCAAAAACTCCACAACGTGATGCAATTGGATAAATTGTTGTATAGTTTTTTGCAAGTTCATTAAGTCCTGCTGTATCTGTATCTAGTAAAGATGCCATTTGATCTAGGAATGCACCAGTACCACCGGCACAAGTTCCATTCATTCTTTGTTCAATAGATTGATCAAAATATATTATTTTTGCATCCTCTCCACCTAGTTCTATAACTACATCTGTTTGTGGAATAAATTTTTCTACAGCTCTTTTACAAGCTACAACTTCTTGAATAAAAGGTAGCCCTAAAAATGTAGCCGCAGACATTGCTCCAGATCCTGTAAGGGCGATTGTAAATTTACTGTTTGGAAATTTCTCAGGTAATGATTCCAAAACTTTACAAACCGTATTTTTTGTATCTGAAAAATGTCTTGTATAATCTGAATATATTTCTTTTTTATTAGAATCTATAACTACAATTTTTACAGTTGTTGATCCAACATCTAGACCAACATGAAGTATATTTTCCATATGTTTCTCCTTTCCTAACTTTTGTAAAAAAAGCATAATCTCACAAGCTAATTTTATACGGAAAAAGTCGTTTTGTCAAATTGTAAATAGAGGAAAATTAGTTATATTTTATACTTGTCTTTCATAATAATTAATCAAGAAAAAGGAGGGATAATATGAAAAAGAAAGAGGGAATTTTCATTGTATTATTTTTAATATTAATTGTAGTAATTTTAGGTTTAGTAATATATTTTTCTAATAAAAATAAAGTTGAAAATAATGAAATAATAGAAGAATATACGCCAGAAGAAGAAATAAGTGATGAACAATTAAGAAATACAATTATTTCATTGTATTTTATAAATAAAGAGAGTGGAGAAATAAATCCAGAAGCTAGAACAATAAATATTAATGACTTAATAGATAATCCATATAAATATTTATTAGAACAATTAATAGAAGGACCAAAAAATGAAAAATTAGAAAAAGCTATACCAGAAAATACTGTGTTAAATAATGTAGAATTAAAAGGAGATATTTTATATATAGATTTATCGCATGATTTTATAGATAATGCGAAAGAAGGAAAAGAAAATGAAAACAAAATTTTAGAAACTATAGTGAAAACAGTTACAGAATTAAATGAAGTAAATTCTGTGAAAATATTAATAGATGGTGAGGAAAATAAATGTTTTAAAGATGAACAAATAAATTTTGAAAAAGCTTTTTCGAGATCTGACTATTGATTTTTTAAAAATTGAACGAAATTTTTAGTCTTTAATAAAACAGTAAATTTATTTAAAAAATTTTCGACTTGATAAAGAGAACAAATTATATTATTTTTTTTATTTACAATATTATTTTTTTGAATATCCATAGGAAACCTCCAAGTTTGAAAAATTTATATATATATTATATAATATGGAATGAAATTTATTATTGTGCTAAAAATATCAATATTAAATTTCATTGGGCTGTGCTAATTGTAAAGCTACTATTTATATATTGAGGAATAATTATGGATTTAAAAGAAAATGAAAGAATAGATGACTTAGAATATAAAGGATTAAAAATAATACAAAATGAGAAATATTTTTGTTTTGGAATAGATAGTATTTTATTAAGTGATTTTGCAAAAGAAATAAAAAAAGATGCCACAATTTTAGATATTGGAACTGGAACAGGAATAATTAGTATTTTATTATCAAAAAAAACTGAGTGTAATAAAATATATGCATTGGAAGTACAAGAAGAAATTTCTGAAATGGCTATGCGTAGTGTAAAATTAAATAAATTAGAAAATAAAATACAAATAATAAATGATAATATAAAAAATATAGGAAAATATTTACAAAATAATTCTATAAACGCTATTGTTACGAATCCTCCATATAAAAGGGAAAACAGCGGAGTAAAAAATGAAAATATGAATAAGTTAATATCAAGACATGAAATTACAGCTAATTTAGAAGATTTTATTTCAAATGGTAGTAAAATCTTAAAAGATAAAGGAAATTTTTATATGGTAAATAGACCAGAAAGGTTGGCAGAAATAATAACTTTATTTAAGAAATATAGAATTGAACCTAAAAAGCTAAGAATAGTTTATTCTAAAATTAATAGTAAACCTAATTTAATTTTAATAAAAGGTGTAAAAAATGCAAAACCATTTTTGGAAATAGAGAAACCATTAATTATTTATAATAATGATAATACATATACAGATGAAATATTAGAAATATATAATAAAAAATAGGAGGAAAAATGAAAGGAAAACTTTATATAGTAGCAACACCAATTGGGAATTTGGAAGATATAACGTTAAGAGCAATAAATGTTTTGAAATTTGTAGATATTATTATAGCAGAAGATACTAGACATTCATTAAAATTACTTAATCATTTGGAAATTTCTAAACCATTAATTAGTTACCATAGACATAATGAAGAAGAGAAAACAGATGTAATTTTGGATAAAATAGATGAGGGAAATAATATTGCATTAATTTCTGATGCCGGAACACCTGTTATATCAGATCCAGGAGAAATAATTGTAAAAAAAGCATTAGAAAGAAATATATCTGTTATTCCTATTCCGGGAGCTTGTGCAATAATAACTGCATTGATGGCTGCAGGAGTAAATACAAGAAATTTTACTTTTTATGGTTTTTTGTCAATTAATAAAAAAATAAGAATGAAGGAATTAGAGCAGATAAAAAATAATAAAAGTACGATTATTTTATACGAAGCTCCACATAAAATAATAAATACTTTAAGAGATTTAGAAGAATATGTTGGAGAAAGGCAAATTGTATTAGCAAGAGAATTAACAAAGATACATGAAGAATTTATAAGAGGAAATATTAAAGAAGTACGAGCAAAATTAGATTCACCTAAAGGAGAATATGTAATTATAATTAATGAAGATAATTTTTTTGATGAAAATTTAGAGAATAAAATAAATAAATTAACCCTTGAAGAACATTATAAATATTACGAAAAAATGGGACTGGATAAAAAAGAAATTATAAAGAAAATTGCAAAAGATAGGGGAGTACCAAAAAATGAAATATATCAACAATTTTTAGAAAAATAAAAGATTGTAACTATAAGTTACAATCTTTTTATATATAATAATAAAATTATTTTTCTTCAGTTTTAGCTAAATTTTCTATACATTTTGGGCAAACCAATTTATCTTTGTAAGTTATTAATTTTTTTGTGCTTCCACAAAAAATACAATTAGGTTCGTATTTTTTTAGAACTATGGAAGATCCATCAACATATATTTCAATAGGATCTTTTTCTTTTATGTCAAATTTATTTCTTAACTCTATAGGAATAACGACTCTTCCTAATTCATCCACTCTTCTTACAATTCCTGTTGATTTCATTTACAATCCTCCCTAATCAAATTAAACGACAAATTATACTACAATAATACCATATAAAATCTTTTTGGTCAATAATTTAAGAAGAATTATACTTTCCTATTTTTGGGAATTGTTTGTATAAAATAAACGAAGGCTTAATAAAATTAAATATGGAGGAAATATAATGTTAAATAAGTTATGGCCAGCATTTATTATTATGTCTTTTATATATGGATTACTTAATTTCAATATGGATCAATTAAATAATTCTATTTTTGAATCATGTAAACAAACGATAGAAATGATTTTAAGTTTTATGGGTGTTATGTGTATGTGGAATGGAATAATGGAAATTATTAAAGAAACTACACTAATTAATAAGATAACCAAATGTTTAACGCCTATTATGAAGTTCTTATTTCCTGATATAACAAAAGAAAGTAAAGCATATGGAGAAATATCAATGAATATTGTTGCTAATTTATTAGGATTAGGAAATGCAGCTACTCCATTGGGATTAAAAGCAATTAAATCATTACAGGAAGAAAACAAAAATAAAGATGAATTATCTAATTCTATGATAATGTTTATAGTCTTAAATACTATGTCAATACAAATAATTCCTACTACTGTCATTGCAATACGAAGTTCTCTGCGGTTCTACTAATCCATCTAATATAATATTACCTACATGGATAGCTACTATAGTAGCTGCTGTTGTTGGAATCGGATCAGTTAAGATTTTATCTAAAAAAGGAGTTAATAAATGAATTTTATAAATTACATTTCAACAATTATAATTCCATTTATCATTGTTTTTGCAATAGGATATGGAATAATGGAAAAAAAGAATGTCTATGATATTTTTATTGTAGGAGCCAAAAAGGGAGCAAAAATAGTAATAAAATTATTTCCGACTTTATTGGCTATATTTTTAGCTATTAATTTACTAAGAAGTTCGGGAATAGTAGATTTTGTGATAGATATAATTTCACCGATATTAAAAGTCTTAAATATTCCAGAAGAAATAATGCCATTAGCAATTTTAAGACCTATTTCTGGAAGTGCATCGATGGGAATCGCAACAAATATTATGCAAGAAAATGGTGTGGATAGTAAAATAGGATTAATAGCATCAACAATAATGGGAGCCACAGAAACAACTTTTTATACGATAGCATTATATACAAGTTCAATTGGAGTAAAAAAAATAAGATTTACATTGATTTCATCTTTAATAGCAAATATTGTAGGAGTAACCACAGCGATATTAATATTTAGTTTATAAACTAGTTATAGTTTTCTAAAACGTTATGGAATTAATTATATGTAGAAATTTGTCGAAGAGTTTTTGTTGACAAATAAATGAAAGGGGAGTAAGATATATAAAATTAATTCAAAGAGGAAAAATGTTTTTTAAAATATTAATTTTTATTTCAATATATTTTTTTATTAAAAAAATTATTCAAAAAATTATTTCTAAAAAAATCCAAAAAAAATTAAAAAATAGTTAATAATCTTACAGAAGGAGCAATTTTTGTATGTATATAATTATTATAGCTCCCCCAATAAAATAATTACGTAAAAAAATAATATAATGTTCCTTCTGTAGCCCCCATATATTTACCAATGATAAGTTTCATTATTAGAAATTTTAAAGGCTCTAAATAATTGTTCTAATAAAAATACTCTTATTAATTGATGTGGAAAGGTCATTTTAGAAAAACAAATCTTTTCATTTGCGGCATCCAAAACTTCAGTTGATATACCTAAAGTTCCACCTATAATAAATGTAATAGAACTATTATAGTTTAGAGCAATAGAATCAAGTTTATAAGAAAATTCTTCAGAAGAAAGTTGTTTTCCGTGTAAATCTAAACATATTATATAAGAATCTTTTTTTAAATGTGATAAAATTTTTTTCCCTTCTATATTCTTAATATTATCGATAATTTTGTCATTTACTTTAGTAGGTAATTTTTCATCTGAAAGTTCAATTATATTTAGATTACAATATTTAGAAAGTCTTTTAGAATATTCACTTATTGCGTCTTTAAAAAAATTTTCTTTAATTTTTCCAATACATATTATATTAATAGTTAACATGGTAAAACTCCTTATAATATTTTTTAGAAATGTTAGGTAATATGCTAGATAGTAGTTAAAAATAACTGCTGTTTTAGATTTAGATTAATTACAGCAGTTAAAATAATGGTTCAAAATCATGAAACCGTAACTATTTTACTAGGTTCAGTTCTATTAGCCACAGATATCCTAATAGAATTTTCATCAAAATTTTTATTAATTAATTCTTCTATAACAGTTTGATATGCCAATTCTGGAAAATTATTTTCTTTACTTAAATGCCCAAGCATAACTTGTTTTAAAGAACCTTTTAATAAATAAGCAATAGTTTTTCCAGCCATTTCGTTTGGTAAATGACCATTTGGACCTAAAATTCTTGTTTTTAAATAATATGGATACTTTCCAGATTTTAATATTTCTGGATCGTAATTAGATTCTAATAAAATAAAAGAACTACCATCTAATTTATTTATAATTGAATTAGTCATATGTCCAATATCAGTAGCTATACTAATTTTATCATTGTTATTTATAATATTAAAACCACAAGGGTCCGCAGCATCATGCGGAATAGAAAAAGGATCTATTTCTAAATCTCCAATTTCAAATTTCTCATATGATTTAAATAGCTTTTGATTAGTATCAGATATTCTATCTTTTTGCTTTGGCATTGCATCCCAAGTTTTTTCATTTGCATATACTGGAATGTCATATTTAGAAGAAACCATTCCCAAACTTTGTACGTGGTCAGAATGTTCGTGAGTAACAACAATAGCATCTATATTATTAAGCGAAATATTATTAGAAGATAAAGCAGAAGTTAGTTTCTTTAAACTAACTCCGCTATCTATTAAGATTTTTGTGTTTTCACTTTCTACGAACAAACTATTTCCAGTACTACCACTATATAAACTTCTAAAATTTAACATTGTCATTTCATCCTTTGCTTATTCAGAAACTCTCTCTATTTTAGCTCCTAAATTTCTAAATTTTTCTTCAATATGTTCATAGCCTCTGTCTATATGTTCTAGATTATATACTTCAGTTTTTCCTTTAGCTATAGTTCCTGCGATTATTAATGCAGCTCCTGCACGTAAATCTGTAGAATAAACAGGTGCAGATGATAGCTCATTTACTCCCTGGAATACAGCAGATTTTCCAGAAGCTGTAATATTAGCTCCCATTTTATTTAATTCTGCAGTATATTGAAATCTAGAATCCCAAATACTCTCATTTATTATGCTAGTTCCGTTAGCAATAGATAATACAACACCCATTTGAGGTTGTAAATCTGTAGGAAAACCAGGGTATGGCGCAGTTTTTATAGTTGCTTTGTTTGGTCTCTTTGTAGCCCAAACCCTTAAAGTATCTCCATCAATATCTTCAACATGTGCACCTATTTCTAGTATTTTAGCAGTTACACATTCTAAGTGTTTTGTAATACAATTTTTTATAGTTATATCGCCTTTAGATGCAACAGCTGCTAGCATAAATGTTCCGGCTTCTATTTGGTCAGGTACAACAGAATATGTAGCATTACCATGTAAAGCTTTAACTCCATTTATTTTAATAACATCTGTACCTGCTCCACGAATATCTGCTCCCATAGTATTTAAAAAGTTTGCAACATCTACAACATGTGGTTCTTTAGCAGCATTATCAATTGTAGTAGTGCCTTCAGCAAGAACTGCAGATAGCATAACATTTATTGTTGCACCAACAGATACAACGTCTAAATAAATAGCATTACCAATTAATTTTTTTGCTTTAGCCTGAATTTTTCCTTGGGACACATCAACTTTTGCTCCTAATGCTTCAAACCCTTTTATGTGTTGGTCTATAGGTCTAGGTCCTAAATTACAACCACCAGGTAAACCTACTTCTACATTTTTAAATCTACCAAGTAAAGAACCAATTAAATAGTAAGAAGCTCTGAATTTTCTTGTTAAATCTAATGGAGCATGAGTAGAAGTTATATTTGTTGTATCAATATTCAAAGTATTATCGTTAATCCATTCAATTTTTGCACCTAATTCTGTTAATATTTTGCAAGATATTTTAACATCACTAATATTAGGTACATTTTCTAGAGTACAAGTACCATTAATTAAAAGTGTTGCTGGTAGTATTGCAATAGCAGCATTTTTTGCACCACTAATTGTAACTTCACCTTTTAAAGGTGTACCACCTGTTATTATCAATTTATCCAAATTAATTACCTCCAGTATTATTATCGCTTAGAAATTATTACATAAAAAATAGAGTGTTATACACTCTATACCTAATAAAATATAACATAAAACGATAATATTGACAACTATATTATAAATAAATATTTTATTATTTTTTTAGATTATTAAAAAATTCGATTATTTTAAATTTAATTTTTATATCAGAAGTATTAGTTTCATTAGTATTTCCTTCATTTATAAGTTTATAACTTTCAGAATCCATATTTTCTTTTAAAATATTCTTAGAATCTTCAGAGACAATACCAGTAGTAGAATTAACAAAACAAAGGGGAGGAAATAAAACACACCACCAATTTTGTCCTATAGCGTTTCCAATTTCTATTTTTAATGCATCATAATTTCCAGCAGGGAAAGAAATATCACCATATGTTTTCGTTGGAAAATAAAAATTACCTATTTTGATATTTACGTCATAGTTATAACCATTATCTTTTATGGTATTTAAAGCTATTTCTTTAAAATTATCTAAATGATTTGAAACAATAGTAATTACATCAGATTTATTTGTTGTATTTGATGTTAAAGTATTCATATAGTCTATAATATTATCTCTAATTTTTAGTTTTAAATTTTGATCGTCAATAGAATCACTATTAGCAATAATATGTAATCTAAAAACACTATCAGATAAATTTAAAGAGACAGCTTGTGTGTAATTAATAGACAGTAAAAAGATGTATATAAATATTAATATAATTAAAATAAAGATAAATTTTAATTTTGATTTCATAATAGTAGCCTCCTAAGTTATTTACTAGGAATATGAACAAAAATTAAAAAAAATATACATAAGAAAATAAAATATTTGTCGATGAAATATATAAAAACAAAAATGGAAAATATTGACAATAAAAATAACGAATGGTAAAATTTGTAAGTAGCCAAAAATATTGGAGGGATACTATGTATTATGAAAAAGGTTTTAAAAGGATGTCTAGTTTCTATGTTAATGAAGTACATTTAATAACGATGCTACTTCCATATATGGAAAAAATAGTTAATGAAAACTGTGAGATTTATACAGTTTTACAGGATAGTTTAGAAAAAACAGTAAGATTGCTATTATCTAAACTAAATTTAAAGCAAAATTTAAAAGAAAAAATTAATTCAATAGACTGGAAATCAAAAACAATGAACGATTATAAAAACTTAGAAAAACAACTTAATGATCATAGTAAAAAATACATAATAATTAATGGAAATGAAAAATATGTTAGGGAAATTAATAAGATGCTAATAAAATACAAAAAGAATCATAAAGAAAATGAATTTATACTAATAAATTGTTATGATATTGTAGAATTTAACAAAAATATAGTAAATATATTAGACAATACAGACAAGATACTAAATACATCTGGAGAGCATGAAATAGAAAAAATTTTTCCTGAGTATGTAAAAGAAAAAAAGAAAGCATAAATATATATCCGTAGATATTGACGAAAAAAATTTTATATTATAATATAATACATGTCATTTATAATAATATAAAATTAAGAGAGGCAGATCTATGGAAAAATTAGAAAAAGTAAAAGAAATACTAAAGAAAAATAATCAGGAACAATTGTTAGTTTGCTATGACAAGCTAAGCGAAAAAGGAAAAGAAAAATTATTAGATCAAATTTTGAATGTAAATTTTGATTTAATGAACGAATTATATGAAAAAACAAAAAGAGAATTAGAGATGGGTGACGATATAATAGAGCCTATTGACTATGTAGATAAAAGTAAGTTATCAAAAGAAAAATATGAAAATTTAGAGAAAATAGGAGCTAAAGCGATTAAAGAAGGAAAACTTGCTGTTTTAACAATGGCTGGAGGACAAGGAACAAGACTTGGATATAATGGTCCAAAAGGAACTTTTGATATAGGTTTAGACACCCATGAATCTTTATTTGAATTGATTTGTAAACCAATAAAAGAAGCAAATAAAAAATATGGTATAACAATTCCTTGGTATATTATGACAAGTCATGAGAATAATGCTGAAACAGTTGAATTTTTTGAAAAACACGATTATTTTGGATATCCAAAAAAAGATATAATGTTCTTTATTCAAGGTGAATTACCAATGATAGATACAGAAGGAAAAATCTTGGTAAATGAAGAAGGATTTCTAAAATTAGCAGCTGATGGTCATGGTGGAGTTTTTGAATCAATGTTAAAGAGTGGAGCTTTAAAAGATATGAACGAAAGGAATATTGAATGGGTATTTATAGGGCCAGTAGATAATCCTTTAGTAAATATGGTAGATCCAATTTTTGTTGCTATTGCTGAAACTAAAAAATGCATGGCCGCTGGAAAATCTGTTGTTAAAGCAAGACCAGAAGAAAGAGTTGGAGTTTTTTGTAAAAGAAATTCAAAACCAAGTGTAGTTGAATATACTGAAATATCAGAAGAAATGAGTAATAAAAGAGATGAAAATGGAGAATTAGTTTTTGGAGAATCTCATATAAATTGTAATTTATTTAATATAAAGAGAATAAATGAAATTGCAGCTAACAAACTACCATATCATGAAGCTTTCAAAAAGGCTAATTATATTAATTCAAAAGGAGAATTAGTAAAAGCTGAAAAGCCAAATGCATACAAATTTGAAACTTTTATATTTGATGCATTCCAAAGTATGGAAAGTATGGCAGTAATGAGAGTAAAAAGAGAAGAAGAATTTGCGCCTGTAAAAAATGCAGAAGGTGTGGATAGCCCAGAAACAGCAAGAGAATTATATATAAATTTTCATAAGAAAAATTAAATATAAAAAGAACAATTTATAAAATGGGCTTTTATAGCCCATTTTTGTATTATAAAGGAGGAAAAAATGGAATATTTGAACGAATATAAAAAATGGTGTACAAGTGATGTTTTTGATGAAGAAACAAAAAAAGAATTATTTAATATAAAAGATGATAATAAAGAAATTGAAGATAGATTTTATAAAGAATTAGAATTTGGAACAGCAGGATTAAGAGGAGTAATAGGCGCTGGAACTAATAGAATGAATATATACACAGTAGGAAAAGCTACACAAGGTTTAGCTAACTATATAAAAAAGAAACATGGAGAAAATAGAGGGGTAGCAATTTCTTTTGATTCAAGACATATGTCTCCAGAATTTAGTAAAGAGACAGCATTGATATTAAATGCAAATGGTATTAAAACATATCTATTTGATGCATTAAGACCAGTACCAGAACTATCTTTTGCAGTAAGAGAATTAAATTGTATTGCAGGAGTTATGATCACTGCAAGTCATAATCCACCAAAATATAATGGGTATAAAGTTTATTGGGAAGATGGTGCACAAATAGTACCACCAGTAGATAAAGAAATAATAACAGAAGTAAATAATATAACAGATTATGGAGATATAAAGAAAATTTCACAGGAAGAAGCAGAAAATAAAAAATTATTTAATGTAATTGGCAAAGAAATAGACGATAAATATATGGCTGTACTAGAGAAACTAGTATTAAATCCAGATATAATAAAAAAACAAAAAGACTTAAAAATAGTTTATACACCATTACATGGAACTGGAAATATACCAGTTAGAACTATATTAAAAAGATTAGGATTTGAAAATGTATTTATAGTAAAAGAACAAGAACTACCAGATGGTGATTTCCCTACAGTAGATTATCCAAATCCTGAGGATCCAAAAGCTTTTAAATTAGCCTTAGAATTAGCTAAAGAAAAAGATGCAGATATTGTGCTTGCAACAGATCCAGATGCCGATAGATTAGGAGTATATGCAAAAGATTCTAAAACAGGTGAATATAAATCTTTCACAGGTAATATGTCAGGTTTATTAATTGCAGAATATGAATTGTCACAAAAACAAGAAAGAAATATGATTCCATCAAATGGTGTTCTAATAAAGACAATTGTTTCTTCAAATTTAGCAGACAGTATTGCTAAAAATTATAATATAGAATTAAAAGAAGTTTTAACAGGATTTAAATATATTGGTGAACAAATAAAATTATTTGAACAAACACATGAAAATACATATTTATTTGGATTTGAGGAAAGTTATGGTTGTTTAATAGGAACACATGCAAGAGATAAAGATGGTATTGCTGCAGTAATGGCTCTTTGTGAAGCAGCAGCCTATTATAAAGAAAAAGGTTTAACATTATGGGATCAAATGATTAATATTTATGAAAAATATGGATACTATAAAGAAGATTTATTATCATTAACTTTAGAAGGAATTGATGGAGCAAAACAAATAAAAGAAATGATGGAAAACTTAAGAAATAATGTACCTTCAAAAATAGGAGATTATACTGTACAACAATTTAGGGATTACAAAACAGGAAAAATGATAAATATGGAAACTAAAGAAGAAAAGGAAACAGGATTACCAGTGTCAAATGTACTTTATTTTGATTTAGAAAATGATTCTTGGGTATGTGTAAGACCTTCAGGAACTGAACCAAAAATAAAATTCTATGTTGGGGTAAAAGGAAATAATATGGAAGATGCAGAAACAAAAGTAAAAAAATTAAAAGATGATTTAAATGAAATAATTAAAAACTAATATAAAAAAATAAAGTCAATATTAAATATTGGCTTTATTTTTTTATACTTTTAATTAAATTTAAGATTAATTTTTGATCTGAAATATCCATATCTTTTAACTCATCTGTTATAGTTGTAATAATAGCTTCTGAATCGTCATCAAAGAATTGGTTAAATAATTGTGTTGGATTAGTATCAATAGCTTTACAAAGTAAAATGATATTATATATGCTGGCATTATATTTACCATTTTCAAATTTTGATAGATATTCCGGTGTTAAATCACTTTTTTCAGCTACTTCCTCTTGTGTAAATTTTTTACTTTTTCTAATTTGTTTATAAGTATTACCAATAATTTTATTTGCTTCTTTTAAATCCATGTGCTATCCTCCTAAAAAATTTATATTAAGTATAACAGCACTTTAAGAATAATTTAATGAACTAAATAATAAAAAACAATATTTAAATTAAACTATAATTAAATTAAATATTCCAACCTTTAATTTTACTTCGTTTTATGGCACCATACATATTCGCTCTTACATGGGGTATTTGTTTAGTTAAATCATATAATAATTTTTTTATTTCTTCGCGTTTAGATTTACCATCCATTGGACAGGCCTTTGGCATAATAGTAATATTATTGTTTTTAATAAAACTACGCGTTTGTTTTTCACTAATATATATTAGTGGCCTTATTAAAGTCATTTTAGACCTATCCATATAAGAGACAGGTGCAAAGGTAGAAATGCTGCCTGTATACAAAATATTCATAAGAAATGTTTCTAGAACATCATCTTCGTTATGACCTAAAGCGATTTTATTACATCCATGTTCAATTGCAGTAGTGTTTAAAATACCACGTCGCAAGTTAGCGCAAAGAGAACAAGGATTTTTTTCTTTACGAATGTCAAAAACGATTTCTTTTATATAGCTATCTACAACATATAAATTTACACCGATTTTTTCACAAAGCTTATATAGTATGTTTACATCAAAAAACTCGAAACCTGGATTAACTGCTATAGCAATTAAATCGAATTTTTTTGGATAAAATCTTTGTAAATTTTTAAGAGCCATTAATAATGTTATAGAATCTTTGCCGCCAGATAATGCTACAGCTATTTTATCACATTCATCTATCATATGAAATTCTTCAATTGCTTTTCTCATTGAACCTAATATTTTTTGCATAATAAAATCCTTTCTTAACTCTTGTTATTATACCGAAAAAATGGATAAAATTCAATACTTTTCAATTTCATGATAAGTTAGCTTGAAAAAAAGCAACAAAATTGATATAATACAAAAGTATTAAAAATATGCACTTATAGCTCAGGTGGATAGAGCGCTCCCCTCCTAAGGGAGAGGCCGCTGGTTCGAATCCAGCTAAGTGCACCAAAAAATAGGGATTACAAGAAACGTCCCTAAATCCCGATTAGGAGAATGTATGGAAGAAAGTATTTTTTTTATGAAAGAAGCATTAAAGGAAGCAAAAAAAGCATATATTAAAGGAGAGGTTCCTGTAGGTGCAATAATTGTTAAGGATGGAAAAATAATTTCAAGAGGATATAATTTAAAGGAAACAAAAAAAGATACTATAAAACATGCAGAGATTATTGCTATTGAAAAGGCGAGTAAAAAATTAAATGCTTGGAGATTAGAGAATTGTGATATATATGTAACAATGGAACCATGTCCAATGTGTATGGGAGCAATAATTAATTCAAGGATAAGAAAAATATATTATGGAGTTCCAGATTTTAAGGCAGGGGCTTGTGGTTCTGTTGTAAATTTAACAGAATATAAGTTTAATCATATACCACAGTACGAACAAAACATATTGGAAGATGAATGTAAAAATATATTGCAAAGATTTTTTAAAGAATTAAGAGAAAAAAAGAAAAGTAATAGAGGTGTAGATATTGAAAATTAGTGAATTAAAAAACAAAAAGATCATCCACATATGTATAATATTAGCAATTATAGTAATAATTTTTGTTGTTGCAGGAATTATAATGTTAAAATACCAAGTTGAAGGTGAAACAAAGTTACCATTTGAATTATCAAGGATGATAGTTGTTAGCACAGCGGAAAGCAATGAAATAGAAGCAGCGCCAGACACAAAATGGAATTTTAGTGTAAGTCAAAATAACGATATTTATTTAGAAATTCAAAAAAACAATGAATATACAAAAAGTGCTAATATTAAAAATATAACATTTGAAAATTTTGTTATAGAGAAAAATAATGGAGCAGAAAACATAAAACTATATAGAGCTAATTCTGCAGGTAAAGTAGTTGAAGATGAAGCACATTTAGTAGGAAGCTCATTAACATATAAAGGCGAAAAGGATACTAATCTAGATGAACTAAAAATTTCAAATCAAGGAAGTATAATTTTATTACGTTCAGTTAATCAAAATGTATGTGAAGTAAGAAGTAATGATGAAGAAATAGTACATGATGGAACTTTGCTTGCAAAAGGTAATGCAAATTTAGAAGATTTAAATTATAAATTAAGTTTTGATATAATAATAGAAACTAGTAGAGATATAAAATATAAAGGAACTATATCAATAGATCTACCAACTGGAAATATAGGAACAGAAGGAAAAGCGCAACTAGAGAAGACAGATTTTAGTGATGTAATTTTTAAAAGAATGTAAAATGTCTTGCTAAAATACAAGAAAGCATATATAATAACAACGGATATAAAATAAAGTTACAATGTTTAGCCTTTGTATGGAGGGCAATCCCAATAAAAAGCTATGAACCTTGTCAGGTCCGGAAGGAAGCAGCAATAAGTAGTGTATTTATGTGGGTAATTGCTTTCCATAGAGAGGCTAAACTTAAATTAAAGGGAAGTGGTAAAATGGCATATACAGCATTATACAGAAAATTTAGACCTTTAACTTTTGACGAAATTGTGGGGCAAGAACATATTACTAAAACATTAAAGAATCAATTAATAGCTGGAAGAGTTGGACATGCATATTTATTTAATGGATGTAGAGGAACAGGAAAAACTTCAGCTGCTAAAATATTAGCAAGGGCAGTTAATTGCTTGAATCCAAAAAACGGAGAACCATGTAATGAGTGTGAAATATGTAAAGCTGCACTTTCAGGCTCATTAACAGATATTGTAGAGATGGATGCAGCATCAAATAATAGTGTAGAGGATATAAGACTTATAAGGGATGAGGTTAATTTCTTACCAACTCTTGCAAAATATAGGGTATATATAATAGATGAGGTACACATGTTATCTACAGGAGCTTTTAATGCTTTATTAAAAACATTAGAAGAGCCACCAGCACATGTTAAATTTATATTGGCAACAACAGAACCACAAAAATTACCAGCAACTATTTTATCAAGATGCCAAAGATTTGATTTCAAAAAAATCTCGTTAGAAAATATCGTAAAAAGATTGAAAATTGTATGTGAATCAAGCAAGATAGATGCAGATGAAAATTCATTAAAAATTGTAGCTTCTTTGTCAGAAGGAGCTATGAGAGATGCATTAAGTATTTTAGAAAGATGCTTGCAAGATGGAGATAATGAGATAAATGAGGATAAAGTAAAAGAATTAGTAGGAATACCTAAGCTAAGTTATATAGAAGAAATTGTAGAAAGTGTTTTGGAAAAGAATATCGATGATTGCCTTAAAACGCTAAAAACCGTAATTAATGAGGGAAAAGATCAAAATAACTTTTTATGGGAAGTAATAAAATATGTAAAAGATATTTTGTTGTATAAAGTAACTGGCGAAACAGGTATCTATAGTGAAACAGAAAAACAAAAGTTAAAAGAACTTGCAGATAAATCTAACAAAGAAGAATTAGTTCATTTGATTTATCAATTATCAGATTTAGAAAATGATATGAAATGGTCTTCTCAGAAGACGATAATGTTAGAAGCTGGCTTTATAAAATTATGTGATTCAAATAAAGGAAATGTAATGCAAATTCCTGCAGCTGTGTCAAATAACCAGAATGTAAATGATAACGAGTTACAAGAATTGCAAAGAAGATTATTTAAAATAGAAAGTTTTTTAAGCCAAGCTGGAAAGAATAAGATTGTTAATGGAAATAATACAGAAGTTAGAAAAGAACCTTCTGTAGTAAAAAAAGTAGAAAGAAAACCATTAACTCCAGAAGAATTAAAAAATAATGCTTTTTGGAAAGACATTGTTGGAAAATTTAAAACAGAAGGAAAAATGGGACTTTATACAAATTTATTAAATACAAATATTTCAGAAATAAATGATATGACAGTAGGGATTAATTTTAATAATGGACTAAAACCTTTAGCAAAAGGCATTTTAGAAAAGCCAGAAAATATGCAAGCCATAACTAAAGAAGTATCAATGGCTTTTGGAAAAGAGATGAAAGTAAAACTAATAGATAATCATGTGGAGGCTAAACCAACAAAATCAGAATTCGAAAATCTGGTAGAAGGTTTAGATATTCCAATAGATATAATAGAATAAAAATAGGAGGTATAAATTATGTCAAGACGTGGAGGATTTCCAGGAGGAATGGGTGGATTCGGAGGAATGAACCTAAATAATTTAATGAAAGAAGCAAAAAAAATGCAAGCAGATTTGGAGAAAACACAAACAGAAATAGCTGCTAAGGAATTTGAAAGTACAGCTGGTGGAGGAGCTATAACTGTAAAGGTAAGTGGAAAGAAAGTTATTAAGGAAATAAAATTAAATAAAGATATAGTTGATCCAGATGATGTAGAAATGTTACAAGATTTAATTATAACATGTGTAAATGATGCCTTAAGCAAAGTGGATAGTGCAACAGAACAACAAATGGGAAAATTTAATATACCAGGAATGATGTAAGGAGTAAAAATGTCTATATATTCACCATCGATAGAAAAATTAATAGAAAATTTTGAAAGATTACCTAGTATTGGGAATAAAACAGCAACAAGACTTGCTTTTTATATGTTAAATTGTAGTGATGAAGTTGCAGAAGAATTTGTAAAATCTATACAAGAAGCAAGAAAAAATTTAAAATATTGTTCTGTATGTTTTAATATTTCTGATACTGACCCATGTTTTATTTGCGCAAATCCTAAGAGAGATAAATCAACTATTTGTGTAGTAGAAGATGTTAAAGACATTATTGCTATGGAAAAAACACATGAGTATAAAGGAGTTTACCATGTTTTACACGGTTCAATTTCGCCAATGAATGGAGTAGGACCTGATGATATAAAAATAAAAGAGCTTTTAACAAGATTACAAACTGGAGAAGTAAAAGAAGTGATTTTAGCTACAAACCCGAGAGTAGAAGGAGAAGCAACAGCTATGTATTTATCTAAGTTAATAAAGCCATTAGGAATTAAAGTTACTAGAATTGCAAGAGGAATTCCAATAGGTGGAGACCTAGAATATACAGATGAAATTACTTTATTACAAGCTTTAGAAGGACGTATGGAAATATGAGAAATATCAAGTTAACTATAGAATATGATGGAAAAGAATTTAATGGTTGGCAAAAACAACCTAATAAATTGAATATACAAGGAACTATAGAAAAGGTTATTTCAGATATAACAAAGGAAGAGATAGAACTTATAGGATCTGGAAGAACAGATGCAGGAGTACATGCCCTAGGTCAGGTTGCAAATTTTAAAACAAATTCTAATATTCCTATAGAGAAATTTGCAATAGCTATAAATTCCAGATTAAAAAAATCTATTGTTATAAAAAAAGCAGAAGAAGTTCCGGATAGATTCCATAGTAGATACAACTGCAAACAAAAAACATATAGATATGTAATTAACAATTCTGAAACAGGCAGTGCAATTTATAGAAATCTAGAATATAATATTAAGATGCCATTAGATGTAAATAAGATGCAGGAAGCAGCAAATTATTTCATTGGAGAACATGATTTTTCAGGTTTTAAGGCGAGTGGCACAAGTAGTAAAAGCAGTGTAAGAACAATATATTCAGCAAAAGTTATTAAGGATAATGAAAGAATTGCTATAGAACTTACTGGAAATGGATTTTTATACAATATGGTAAGAATAATAGCTGGAACTTTAGTAGAAGTTGGCTTAGGAAAAATTAAGCCTGAAGAAATAATGGAAATAATTGAATCAAAAGATAGACAAAAAGCGGGGAAGACGTTACCACCTTATGGATTATATTTAGTAGAAGTTAACTATAATTAGTAACAAAATAAATAAACATTCATAATATATATAAAGGAAAAGAGAAGAGATAAATTCTCTATACATGGCTTCTAGAGGAAGTATGAAAGGATTGAAATATATTATGAATGTTTTATTAATATTTTTTGCAATACCACTTGCTGTAATAGTAATATCAATAGCATTAGAAAAGCTATTAGATTGTCCTATACTTGTTGCAGCGATAATATTTTCCATATTATTATTAGTTGCGGTTATATTTTCTAGTACTATATTTTTTATTTTAACGGTAATATATACAATACTAGCATTTTTAGCAGCATGGATTAGTAAATTTATTTGTAGGCTTATCCGCAATTTAAGAAATTGTAATAATGTTTGCAATAACAATTGTGATAATAATTGCGATAGTGGAAATAATAATGAAGATAATAATCAGATATTAACTGTGAATGGAAGAGTAAGAGTACTAGATTCTAATAATAATAATAACAATAATAATCAAAATAATTCTGGAACATTCTGTGGATGTTACAGAAGAAGATAAATGAGGAGTTTTTATGAGAATAGATAAATTTTTAAAAGTAGCAAGAGTTATAAAAAGAAGAACAATAGCAAATGAAATGGCTGATAAAGGAAGAATATTTGTAAATGAAAAACAAGTAAAACCAAGTTATGAGGTAAAAATAGGTGATGTAGTTGAAATAAAATTTGGAGAAAAGATATCTAAATTTAGGATAATAGAGATTCCAAAAACACAAGGAAAAAATATGCCGGAGATGATAGAATTATTATAATTAATTCTCATCTTCGGCTATTGTTTTGGCAATATTATAAATAAGTTTTTGTTTTTCGGGAGAACATTTTGCTAAAAGCTTTTTGAAATCTTCTTCTAAGTATGATTCTGAATTTTCTGAGCTTCCAGACAAAATATAACCTTCTGAAACATCTAATAATTCACAAACTTGAGCTAATCTATCTAAGTTAAAGTGAGAATGACCACGTTCAACTCTACTTAAGAAAGCAACAGAAACATCTAGCTGTTCTGCTAAATTTTCTTGAGTCATATTTTTGGCAAGTCTTGCTCTTTTTAATCTTTCACCAATAATAGAATAATCTAAAGCCATAGTGATCCTCCTAATAATTTTGTAAACTCAATATAGCATTTAAATAAATTCGCTAGAAGAAACTATAAAGTAAATATTAACTAATAAATTGATAACAGTTTTTCCTAAATTACGATAAATTATTCTGAAATTTTAATGAAATTTATTGATAACTATTATCACTTATGTTATGATGGTATAGGAGCCTAAAAATGGGCAAAAATATATCAGGAGGTATGTTATGAAATTCAAACAATGGGAAGGTTTTAAAGAAGATGGAGAATGGACAAAAGAAATAGACGTAAGAGGCTTTATTCAAGCAAACTATACTCCATATGAAGGAGATGAAAACTTTTTAAAAGGGGTTTCAGACAAGTCAAAAAAATTATGGGACAAAGTATTAGATTTATATAAAGAAGAAAGAGAAAAAGGGGTTTTAGATGCAGATTGTAAAACACCTTCTAGAATAAATGCATATGCACCAGGTTATATAGATAAAGATCTAGAGGAAATTGTGGGACTTCAAACAGATGCACCACTAAAAAGAGCAATAATGCCAAATGGAGGTATTAGAATTGTAGAGAAATCAGCCGAAAGTTATGGTTATAAAGTTGATGATGAGGTTGAATATATTTATCATAACTTAAGAAAAACACATAATGATGGTGTATTCCAAGTATATACAAAAGATATTAGGGCAGCAAGAAGTTCACACTTATTAACAGGACTTCCTGATGGTTACGGAAGAGGAAGAATTATAGGAGATTATAGAAGAGTTGCTTTATACGGTGTAGATGCATTAATAGCAGACAAGCAATTATTAATGGATACATCTTTAAATACAGATGAATTTACAGAAGAAATTATAAGACAAAGAGAAGAAGTTGCTGATCAAATTAATGCATTAAAACAATTAAAAGAAATGGCTAGCTCTTATGGTTTTGATATATCTGAGCCAGCTTCTAATGCAAAAGAAGCAATACAATGGCTATATTTTGCATATTTAGCAGCAATTAAAGATCAAAATGGTGCAGCAATGAGTTTAGGAAGAACTTCAACATTCCTAGATATTTATATCCAAAGAGATTTAGAGAATGGAGTACTAACAGAAGAAGAAGCACAATCTTTAATGGATCAATTTATAATAAAATTAAGATTAGTTAGATTCCTAAGAGCACCAGAATATAACGAATTATTTAGTGGAGATCCAGTTTGGGTAACAGAAAGTATTGGTGGAATGGGAATTGATGGTAGAACATTAGTTACAAAGAATTCTTATAGAGTATTACACACATTAGAAAACTTAGGAGCAGCACCAGAGCCAAACTTAACAGTATTATGGTCAAAGAACTTACCAGAACCATTTAAAAGATATTGCGCAAAAATTTCAATTGATACATCTTCAATTCAATATGAAAATGATGACTTAATGAGAATTACACTTGGAGATGACTATGGTATAGCTTGTTGTGTTTCTGCAATGAAGATAGGAAAACAAATGCAATTCTTCGGAGCAAGAGCAAACTTAGCTAAAACTTTATTATATGCAATTAATGGTGGTAGAGATGAAAAATCAGGAAAACAAGTAACACCTAAATTTGCACCAATAACTTCAGAATATTTAGACTATGATGAAGTTATGGAAAAATTTGATCAAATGATGGATTATGTTGCAAAAATATATATTAAAGCATTAAATGCTATTCACTATATGCATGATAAATATTCTTATGAAGCTTTAGAAATGGCGTTACATGATAAAGAAGAAGATATCCTAAGAACAATGGCATGTGGAATTGCTGGATTATCAGTTGTTGCAGATTCTCTTTCTGCTATAAAATATGCTAAAGTAAAAGTAATAAGAGATGAAACAGGATTAGCAGTAGATTATGAAGTTGAAGGAGATTTCCCAAAATACGGAAATGACGATGATAGAGTTGATGATATAGCTGTAGAATTGGTAAAAACATTTGAAAGAAAATTACAAAAACATATAACATATAGACATTCTAAACATACATTATCTATATTAACAATCACATCAAATGTTGTTTATGGTAAAGCAACAGGAAATACACCAGATGGAAGAAGAGCAGGAGAGCCATTTGGACCAGGAGCAAATCCATTACATGGAAGAGATACAAATGGTGCATTAGCTTCTATGAACACAATTGCAAAATTACCATATGAATATTCAGAAGATGGTATTTCATATACATTTGCAATTACACCAGGAACATTAGGAAAAGACAGAGAAACACAAATTACAAATATGGTAAGTATGTTACAAGGATATTTTATAAAAACAGGACATCATATAAATGTAAATGTTTTTGATAGAGCATTATTAGAAGATGCAATGGAACATCCAGAAAAATATCCACAATTAACAATTCGTGTTTCTGGATATGCAGTTAACTTTATAAAACTTACAAGAGAACAACAATTAGATGTTATAAACAGAACTATTCATGAAAGAATATAATCAAGGATAGGGATTTGGAGCGGTCCTTGTAGGGATTTGGGGACGTTCCTAAAATCCCTATATTTATGCAAAAAATAAGTTGGAGGATTATTATGGACGTAAAAAGTCAAATGAGAATACATTCTTTTGAGACATTAGGAGCAGTTGATGGACCTGGAATACGATTTGTAATATTTACACAAGGATGTAATTTAAGATGTAAATATTGCCAAAATCGTGATACATGGGATGCAAAATCAGGGACTATCTATGATATAAAAGACGTTGTAAAAAAGATTGAAAGATATACAGCATATATGCAAGCAGATGGAGGAATAACAGTAAGTGGTGGAGAGCCACTTCTTCAGCCAGATGCATTAATTACATTATTTAAAGAAATGAAAAAAAGAAATATAAAAGTAGCAGTTGATACAGCTGGGAATCTACCTATTGCAGATAAAATTAAAGAAGTAATTGAGCTTACTGATTTATTCTTATTAGATATTAAATGTATAAATGATGATATTTGTAAAGATTTAGTAGGTTTTTCTAATAAATATGAACTAGAATTTGCTAAATATTTAAGTGAACATGGGAAAGAAATGTGGATAAGGCAAGTTTTAATCCCAGGTTATACAGATAAAGAAGATGATTTAAAGAAATTAAGGGAATTTATAGATTCATTAAAAACTGTTACAAAAGTGGAGATTTTACCATATCATAATTTAGGAAAATTTAAATGGGAAGAACTAAATGTACCATATGAATTTGAAAATGTAAAAATCCCAACAAATGAAGATGTAAAAAAAGCAAAAGAGATATTAGGAATATAGCATTTATACAATAAAAAGAGATTACTATGTGAAGTGAACCAAAATCATTAGATACAAATGATTAATGATTAGATTCATTTCAAATCATGTAGTAATCTCTTTTTTGATGTAATTATATATTAAAACCAATTAAATCAAATATAATTCCGAAAATAACACCGATTGCAAATAATAAAACTGTTATCTTTATATTTTCCTTTAAATCTTTATTAGTTCTATATAAAATTAATAATCCAACTCCTGTGTTAACAAGAAGTCCTGCTATCATTGTAGCAAAATTAAGTACATTAGAAAGATATAGTTGTGTAATAATTACAGATGATGCACAATTAGGAATTAATCCAACTAATGAAGCTATAATAGGTCCAATTACAGGTGTAGAATTCAAAATATGTGCTAAATTATCTTCTCCAATAAAATATATAATTATATTTAAAACTAAAGATATTATAAAAATGTATAAAGTAATATTTATAGTATGTTTTAAAGCAGATTTAAATATTCCATGTTCACAGTGGCAATGTTCATGCTCACATAAATCCTTTATTTCTGGTTCATCTTCTGAAGTTTCAAATCTCTTTCTAAAAAATAAATCAATTATAAAACCAACAACAACAGCTATAAGAAGTTTAATTCCTAATATCGAAAGAATAATTCTTACATCTACTGCTTCGGAAATTAAAATTGGTAACATTTCATCAGAAGTAGATAAAAATACTGCAATTAATGTACCTAAAGTAATAATTCTAGCTGAATAAAGACTAGATGCTGCTGCAGAAAAACCACATTGTGGTACCACTCCTAAGATACCACCAATTAATGGACCAAAATGTCCAGATTTTTTTATTGCATCCTTAGTTTTATAACTAGTTTTGTGTTCTATAAATTCCATTATTATATATGTAATTAGTAAAAATGGAATTAATTTTACTGTATCTATTAGACTATCTAATATTGCATCCCACATAATAAATCTCCTATCTATAAAATAATATAAATGAGCAAAACACATTTATATATAATAAATAAAAATAAGTATATATAAAAATAGGGATTATAGGAACGTCCCTAAATCCCTAATCATTTTACTATAAATTGTCAATTTTTTCAAGTAATCGGTTGCAAAACAAGAAAAAATATGATAAAATACCTGTGCTGAAAAGAGAGATCTTTTCTCCTTACCCATTTAGTTGATGGGTTATTAAACCATGAGGAGGTGAATATAATGAATAAATACGAGAGTGTTATCATTATTAATCCATCTATTGAAGAACAAGCTATAAAAGATTTAGTAACAAAGTTCACAGATTTGATTAATAATAATGGTAAAGTAGAATCTGTTGATGAACGTGGTACACAAAAATTAGCTTATCCTATCAAAAAGAAAGAAGAAGGATATTACGTAGTAATTAACTTCGAAGCTAAACCAGATTCAATAGATGAATTAGAAAGAAATTACAGAATAGAAGACAACATCATGAAATTTATCGTAGTAAGAAAAGAAAAATAATAATACGGGGGCCTTTAAAGAAAGGTAAGGGATAAAATATGAATAAAGTAGAATTATTAGGTAGATTAACAAGAGACCCAGAAGTAAGATATACACAAACAAATAATACACTAGTTGCTTCTTTCTCATTAGCTGTTAATAGAAGATTCGCTCGTCAAGGAGAAGAAAGACAAGCAGATTTTATTAATATAGTAGCATGGAGCAAATTAGGAGAATTTTGTAGTAAATATTTTAAAAAAGGTCAACAAGTTGCTATCATAGGAAGAATTCAAACAAGAACTTGGGATGATGACCAAGGTCAAAAACATTATGTAACAGAAGTTGTTGCAGAAGAAGCTTATTTTGCAGAAGGAAGAAGAGATGCAGAGGCTTCAGGAGGTTTTGATAACGCATTTGGCACTATGCCAACAGGTGGGGATTCAGACTTCGAAACTACTTCTAATGATGATTTACCATTTTAATCAGAAAGGGGGAGAAATAAATGGCAGACAAAAAACAAAATAGAAGAAACAATAGAAACGATGACGATTTCAATCCAAGATTTAGAAAAATGAGAAAAAAAGTATGTCCTTTATGTGCAGATAAAGATTTAGAATTAGATTATAAAAATGCAGAACAATTAAGAAAATTTATAAATGATAAAGGTAAAATCTTACCAAGAAGAGCAACAGGAGCTTGTGCTAAACATCAAAGAGATATTACTTTAGCTGTAAAAAGAGCAAGACATATTGCTGTTTTACCATATACTCAAAACTAATTAAATTGGATAAAAAGCTATAATCTTATGATTATAGCTTTTTTTGCCCCAATATAGATATTATAAATAAATCAAACTCTCCAATATCAATTTTAATGTTTGTATAATATAAATAAGACAATAGGTATACATAAAACTTGAAAAATTAAAAGAAAAAGTGTATAATGATGCATAATAAATTGTTGAGGAGGAAACTGGAATGATTAAAAACATCATTGATTTATCGCAATCAACTGCAGTCCAGAAACGGAGAGAGGATGTATTCTCTGCATTTTATGTGGAAGGAATGACTATGGAGATGGTGGCAGATTTCAGTGGCTATTCAGAGTCAACTATTGAAAAGGACCTTAGATATATAAAGGCTCATTTAGATGAGTTTGATAGCCATAATCTACCAGAGAGAATATTAATAGAGGTCGAAGACCAATATTAATATCTAACATTAGAAGTCATCCACTAAAAAATATTAGCCCCTTGAGCAACCGCTCAAGGGGTGAATCATTTTATAATGTAAGTATTAAAATAGGGATTTAAGGAACGTCCCCAAAATCCCCCCACTATTATATGTTTCTAATTTTAAATCTAATATCATCTCCGAAAAATTTACATATATTATAATAACCAACTATTCTTGAAACAATTCTTTCATCATAAATAGAAAATAAATTTTGGATAGAAAGATTTGTTGAAATAATAGTTTTTTTATTGCTCAAAATGCGAGTATTAATGACATTAAATAATTCTGTAAATTTTATATTATTAATAGACTCTGTTCCTAAGTCATCAATAATTAATAAATCAGAATTATAGATATTATCTAGAAAATCTTTTGATATATTATTTTTTCCAAATTTACAATCTAATATATTATCAAGCATTATTGGTGCTGTTTGATATAAAACGATTTTTCCGTTATCAATTAATTCTTTAGCAATGCAATTAGAGAGAAATGTTTTACCAAGTCCAGGACTACCTGTAAATAATAAATTTTTTCCTTTTGGATTATCAAATTCTTTGATAAAATTATCTACAATTCTTTTTATTATTAGTATGTTTTGTCTAGGAGAAACTGAAGAATGATATTTTTCTTCATTAATGTCATCTGAATACATATTGATATTAAAGTTATTAAAATTTTCAAAATCTAATTTATTTATATTAGATTTATTATACGAAATATTTATTAATTTTTGCTTTAAACAAGAACACATAGTATAATTATTATTTTCTGATATATAGCCAGTATCATGACAAATAGAACATTCATATTTTGGTAATAAATCAGCTTCACTTAAATTAATACTTTTTAGAAAAGAAAGTTTTTTTGCTTTTAAAGTTTCTAATTCCTGTTTTAAAGTAGATATTTTTGCATTATCCTGAGATTGCAATTTTTCTCTAGAAAGATTAAGACCACATTTAGTAATTTCGGAATTAATTGTTTCTAGTTCAGGATATTGATTAAGTAATTTTTCTTTCTTTTCATCAGCTAGCTGTTCAGCGTGTATTCTTTTAATTTCATATTCTTTTAATAAATCTTTTAATACAGTATCAGACATAAAATTGCTCCTTAATTATTTGCATATAATGAATCTAAATCATTATATGTTCTTTGTTCAAAACTCTTATAATTAGTTTGTTTTTCCAAAGCTTTTTTATTTTGGTTTTGTACTTTCATTTGTGCAAGATAATTATTAACATCAGAAGTAGTGCGTAAGTTATGTTCATGCCAGTTAGAAATTAATTTATCTAAATAATCAAAATTAAAATTTGATTTAGAAGTTGTTTTCTTTAATGCAATCTCTATTATATCCATAGTATAAGAATAATCTACTACCCATTTTTCTATATAAGCACTTTCATATTGTGTTAGTTGACGAGATAATCCAAGCTTTTTTGATATTTGTTTTTTGATTAATGATAATTTTTCTTGTTTTGCATAATAATTATCTAAATCTGTAAAATTTTGAATATGGTTTTTATGCCAACTTTCAGCAACTGCTTGAATATAGTTCCTATGTAAAGCAGAACGTTCTAAACAATATCTAAATAGAGCAATCATAACTTGCTCATCAAAACCATATTTGTTAAACCATAAATCTATATCATTATACCAAGAAGGAGACATCATACCTTGAAAACAAGAATTATTAATCTCTTCTATGGCTTTAGCTCTATATTGATTTTTTGCATTAGAAAGGGCAGTTTCTGGAGAAGAACTTAATCTTGGTGAATATAATTTATTCAACTCTTTTTCTTGCAAATCAACTACAATATATCCATTATTTTTCTTTATTAAAACTTCTTGTTCTTCCCAATATGCAATTGCTTCTTGAATTGTTTTAAAAGGGATATTTAATGTTTTAGAAATATCATTAATTTTAACCTCTTTGTTATATTTTGAAAGAAAAACAATATATAAATAAACTTTAATATAGTCACCACTAGCCTGAGACATATATTCTGTAAAAAATACGTCTGGTAATTTTGTTTCTGAAAATAAAAAATTTTTGTCACTTTGTTCTAATTTCATATTTCCCCTCCTACAATTACTACATTATAGCATTATAGAAATTTTTTTACAATAACAAGATTCGACAAAAAATTGAAAAATAAAGATTCAATAAGGGTTACGTATCGAAAAAATTTTTTTTATATAAATATATATGTCTATTGATATAAAATTTAGAGATGTAATATAGCACATATACGATATTTTCATGATAAAAACCGACTATAGAAATTAATGTGATTGGACCATTAATTAATATAAATAGTATAATTTTTATATTAATATTAGAAAATATAGTATTAATAATAAAATAACTTATAAGATAGCTAAGGATAAGAAAAATTAATGTTGAATAATCTATAATACCGAGAAATTTATTTTTGAAATTATAATTTTGGGGAATTATAAATATAAGCATCACCTCATTCGTATAAATGATTTTAAGGTAGATAAATTTGCATTAAACTCGGTAGAAATTCCACCGATTAGATGACGAATATAAGTGTTTGACTTTGTAAGTGCATATATTGAACTAACATACAGAAATTTAGAAATAATATTGTTAGAGAATTTTAAAGATAATGTTACTATTAATATTATGGTTATAAAAAGCTGCATAAATAAAAGAGAAAAGAAAGATTTAAACCAGCTTTTAAAAAACCAACTAAAAGAATCTAAAGAAGCACTAAGAATTGCAAAAGGAGATAAAATAATAAATACTTTTATCATAATAAGGCGTATAGAGTATGAAAACATTAAAGAAATTAGACCTATACTACAAAATGATTTTAGTATCCCTGTTAATGAAAAGACATCCAAAGAATTTCCGTTTATAGAAATTACAGAATTTAATTCGGTTACTAATGTTTTAAATGAAATTGTTTTGGAAACAAAATTACTGCCAACTTCTTGTAATGCTTTTGTGAGTAAATCTGTAATATTAATAAATTGCTCACAAATAAAGTAAGAACTATTCATTATAATTGAGCACAAAACTAATTTGAAAATAAATTGATATGGTCTTTGGACTTGTGTTCCAGAATAATATGATAAAAATAATTTTATACAATAATATAAAAGATATGCCAAGATTAGAGCATTAGAAATAATTAAAATGCTATTTGAAGAAGTATTAAAAAAATCTTCAAAATTATTCTTAGAAAGAATATCTGTGTTTAAAAATATAATGTCATCAATATATGAATAGATATTATTATCTATAGATGAAAATAAATTCTGTATAAGTTCATTTATTGTATTTGCTATTATTGTAGATAAATTATTAGATTCCATTTGATTAACCCATTAGTGATTTTATGGCAGCTAAGATTAAGTCTAATGCTAAAATAAAACCATAAGAAAATAAAGAGTTTTTAATTAGTTTTTTTCCAAGTCTCATTCTTTCGTCATCACCAAAACTAAATTTTTTCATAAAAATACCAGTACCAACTGCTACTGCTGCTGCAGGTGTAGCTAATTTTAATAACCATTCTTCTATAGATTCAAATGCTGAATTTAATTTATTAACGATTTTAGGATCAGCAGCATAAGATTCGGAAATAAAAAGAAGATTAAATAATATTAAGAAAATAAAAATAAACAATATTTTTTTGGTCTTTATAAAATCACGTCCTTTCTTTAAAATATGGGTACATGTCTATTTTTTGAGGAGGGATAGCCTTAACACCATCAGAAAGAAAAGCTAAACAAGAAAATGTTTCAAGCTCTTGTGTAAAGAAATGGGAATCGTATATATAATCATATTGGTAGTACGTATTTACACTTTCTGAAATGTTTGAATTTTTAGATTTAAATCTTTGAATAAGATAATTATAATTGGATTCTTGTGCATTTTCTGAAATTGTTTTTGAGATTTTCTTTTTATCTTCTTTGCCAATTTGTTTTTGAGCACTTTCTATTGTAAATATATCATCAGTTCTAAACCAAAGTTTATTTACTAAATTTTGAATTATTACTTTTAAAGCAGATTCGTCCTTTATAGTATGAAGTAATGATGAGTAACTTTGAGTAGAGACAATATTTATGCATTTGGCTTCTCTGCTTTCAGAAAAAAAGTTAGCATCTGACGAAGTGATATATTCTTGATATTCATCACAAATAAAAGCGACACTTCTTGAATTTTTCTTATTTAATGAGGACATAACTTCTGCTTGAAAATCCAATTTCATATATGTTGCAATAATTTTAGAAAGTGCAGTAAATTCGGATATATTCATTGAAAGAACAACAATTTTACCTGATGAAATTAAATTTTGGAAACCACGAAAAGTAATGTTGTTCTTTTGGGGAGAGAAAAGTTTAGAAATATTGTAATCGGAAATGAATGGAAGTGTAATTCTAGATATTTCTGATTTTAAAATTGATATGGTTCTTTCATCTAGTTTAAAAAATTCGTTTTCAAAAAAAGTTATAGCAGATGTTAAATTATATAATTCATTATTAGAGAATTTGTTTGATAAAAATAAATTCCTTAAATAATTTACTTTCGATACATAATAAGATTGGTTATTAATTAGTTTATGAATTTCCGAAAAATTAACATAATTGTTATTGTAAAGTCTGCAAAGTTTTATAGATTCTGCAATTATTTGTTCAGCTTTATCTAACCAAAAAGATTCACTATTATTTGGGGAAAGTAGGGTAAGAATGGTTTTTAACCTGTTAGCAAGAACAAGAGAGTTTAAATTAGGTTTGTCTAAAGGATTATATGTTTCTTTAGAATTTAAGCCTATAATAATTAGATCATTTAATCTGTTATATTTTTTCGCATAAAATTTAATTTGATTATAAAAGTTACCTTTAACATCTAAACAAAGAATACCAAGTTTTTCTTTTGGATTATTACTTTTATATTTTATTAGTTGTTCGGAAAATGGATATATTGCGGAACTTGTTTTACCAGTACCAATTGTACCAGTAATAAGTATATTTTGATATAAAGCTTTTTCGTTAAGGAGAATATCGTGGTTTTGGAGTTTACTATAGCCTACTGTTATGTTTAAATTTTGATGCTTAATTTGAGGTGTGCTAATATTCCTTTTTTCTTTGGATTTAAAAAGTAAATTTATTAAGATATAAGAAATTGAACTGCTAGAAATAAATAAAATTATAATATAGAAAATTTTAAAATAAAACCAAAATTTAGGATATTTACTACAAATATTAAAGGGATGAATTGCAAATGAAATAATTATATTGTTAGACTTAAAAATAGGATAGAATATAACTAAATTAAATATACTAAATAAAGATGAACAAAATAAAAATAGAATAATATTTTTTTTAGGCATAAAACCTCCATTAATCGGAATTGATTTTCTTATTTAATTTAACTCCTTGAATATCTTGAGAAGCGATAAAACTAATTATTGAATATATTGAATAAAAAGAAATAAAAAAGTTAATAATAAATGAAATAAAAAATAGATTGATTAAAATATTTATACAAATCACCTACCATAATCGGATTTTACTATAAATTAAAGTGAATGTCTATACTTTTATAAAAAAATATGTTAAAATGTTAATATTAGAGTGAAAAGGAGGACTAAAAATGCAAGTAGAGAAAACAACAAAAATAGGAGAGTTATTAGATACAAATCCAGAAAAAGCAGAATTATTATTAAGTGTAGGAATGCACTGTTTAGGTTGTCCTGCATCTAGGGAAGAAACTTTAGAAGAAGCTTGTATGGTACATGGAATTGATGTAGAAGAACTATTAAAAGAGCTAAATAAATAAAAAAATGAAAAAAATTTGAAAAAAATTTAAAAATCTGTTGACAAACATAAAAAAAAATAGTAATATATAAGAGCACTGCGGATGCAGTGCATATGGGCTATTAGCTCAGGTGGTAGAGCACTTGACTTTTAATCAAGTTGTCCCGCGTTCGAGTCGCGGATAGCTCA
>CALXVH010000037.1 GCA_944391965.1 uncultured Clostridia bacterium | reverse complement strand
TTGTCCGATGAATCAAGAAATAAGCATAATATTATAAATACCATAAATGTAGATAATATTTAAAAAAATTGTACATGTGGAAGTGGTAAGAAATATAAGAATTGTTGCGGAAGAAATCAATAAATGTAAACGGGATTTGGGGACGTTCCTTAAATCCCATTTTTTATTGTCTAAGAAAAATTGAAGATTTCTCTGAAATATCAAGATTAATTAAAATATATTCACGGCAATTGTGAAGCTACTTTTATTATTATAAGTATTAAGTAAAAAGCTGCCCATGTATTAAGCAATAGCTTATACATGGGCAGCTTAAAGTTTGTGTTACTTTATTTTAGTGTTTGGAGATTCGACTATAAAAGTGAGTATCTCTTTTTTCATAAAATCCCATCTTTTTCCAGAATTCTTTAGCTCCTTCGAATGGGCACCAAAGTTTGATATCATAGACGCCTTTCTCACGACAAAGATTGGCAACTTCTTTGTATAACTTAGTTCCATTACCATTAAAGTGGTCAAAGACAGAAAATTCTGCGATGGTGCAGATTTTGCCTTTAAACGTAAGAAAAACTATTCCGATTGTTTCATCGGTATCATCTTTATAGAAGAATAGAGAATTTTGGGGATTTTTAACTACATCCAGAAAATCTCCTTTTCCAAGGATGACGTTCATATAAGAGTCATGAAGTAGTCCAATGGGATATGAAAGAGGTTCTCCCTTTTTAGTGATGCTATATTTTACTTTCGTAAAACATTTCCGATATTCCCGATAATCATTTTCGGTAATAGTACTTAAGTACATAGTAACACTCCTTTCAAAATTAATAGCATAATTATAGCATATATTAAGTAAAATTACAAAATTATGTGAATACGACCATAAAATCACATATATAATAAAATAATGATTCGAAGATTAAAAGTGATAAAATATAATAAATTTGAAACTTTTATCTACTTATATATGACTATATAGTAGAAAGGGGGATAAAAAATTGAGTACTCAAATATGCAGAAAAGATTTTGAAAAAATATATAAAGATACATATAACAAAGTACTAAGATTTATAGTAATAAAATGTAGAAATATCGATGACATAAATGACATCATTCAAGATACCTATTTAGAACTACTAAAGCTGCTAAAAAGGAAAAAAATGCTAGAGGTTGCAAGTATAGAAAGCTATATACTTGGAATATCAAACAATGTATTAAAAAGATATTATCATAAAAAGAAAAAAGATAATATCGTATACTATTATCAAGATGATAGTAACTTAACAAAAGATATAGAAGATACATTTGATTTAGAGGCTAATATCATAAATAAACATAATATAGCAGAAGTATGGGAGTATTTAAAACAAAAAGATTTAATCACAACTAAAGTTTTTTACTTATATTTTGCAATTGGATTAAAGATTTCAGAAATATCAAAAGAACTGGGAATAGGGGAGTCAAATATAAAAAATAGAATATATAGAACTCTTAAAGAAATTAAAAAATATTTAGGAAAGGATGTGAACGGAAATGATTAATACAGTATTTAAACAATATGCTGAAAAGGAATTTGATGCTGATAGAAACTATCAAGAAATTCTTTTGAGGGAAAAGAAAGGAATCAATTTTTCTAAAAAGATGCTAAATACAGTTGCAACACTTTTGCTAATAGCAGTGATTGGTGTAATGTCTACACAAATATATGCTAAAATACAATGGAATATAGAATTTAAGGAATATCAGGATAGACCAACTATTGAAGCTAAAGGAACTTTAGAAGAAGTAAAAGAAGATGGATATGCAGAAGTTATTAATATGAATTATATAACTCAAGATGGAATTGGTATAAAAATAAATTCTATTCTACTTACAGACGATTGTTTAGATTTTAATATAACATTTAAGTTTGACGAAAAAATAAATGTAGATTCTAAGAGCTTTTCATTTGGATATGCAATATATGATGAAAACAATAACATATATACAATACAATCAAGAATGCATTTTGATAAAAAGGATGATACTATTATTTCTTTTATATATAAAGAATTGGGATTAGAATATAATAATAAAAGTGTCACTACATCACAATTAAGTGATACTAATACAGCAAGAATTAATAGTGTTAATGAGCATAATAAGAGTATTAATATGAATATTACACTTAGAGCTAAAGAAAAATTCCCTCAAAGTAAAACTATATATATTAAAATATTTGATCCCGGATTTACAATGAATAATATAGAAAATAAAAACAATGAATTAATAATAAAAGACTCAGAAGACTTTAAGCTAAGCGAGTCAAAATGGAATTTTGAAATAACAGTACCGGCTAAATTTTATGAAAGAAATACAATAAATCTTATACCCAAAAATGAAATACCAGGAATAGAGGTTGAGAAAATAGAAATTTCAGAAACAGGAATGACAATTAAATTTAAATCAGAAGAATATGATAATATAGCTAAAAATGGAAAAGACATGGAAGCAGAGAAATTTTCAGAACAAATTACGGAATTATTAAAAATAACTGATTCGGAAGGAAATGTTTATAAAGTAACTAATAGTGGAACAACACAAGAAAAATATGAATATAAATTAAACATAGACGCAGGAATAAATGATTTAATGAAAAAATTATATATAAATTATAATCATAATGGAACAAAATATTCAGAAGAACTAATAGAAAAATAATATTTGACTTCAGCAAAAAAATAAGAAGCACTTCACTTCAGAATGCTTCTTATTTTTATATTAAACTAATAATTTAGTTTAACTACTGCAGTACCATTAATTATTTTTATACATCCTTCATTAGGATATATAGGCATATTAATATATTCTTCTGAGTTCATTATTTCGCTATAATCTTCCATAGTACAAATATCTCTTCCAATACCTAAATGATCCTGTAGAAATATTTGCCAAGTCCAAATATTTATGTCAGATACATCAAAGTTAGTTAAATCTAATAAACTTTCATTTTGTATACTGAAATCTAAATGACCTAAAACAACGATAGGGGTATTATCAGTAATTTCATTATTATCTTCAATTCGTTCTAATATTCGATTTCCAACAGCAAACATTTGATCATTGTATAATTTTGTTGCTATATATGTAGCATTATTAGACAATATAAATGTCCATATAATTAATACTGAAATTAAATAAGATAAAATTTGAGTAATATTGTTAAATTTACTATTTTGTATCAATTCAATTTGTTTTATTAAAACTACTATTGGTAGATATAGTGATGTAGCCATTAATAAATTTATATCCCTGGATTGAGCAATTAATTCTATAGAACAAGCAAAAATAGGGAATAGTAAAATTCCTAATAATAAGAAAATTAGTTTTGCTGGTGCTTTGTAAATTTTTCTGTTTATAATTAATACTATAAAATTTATTAATATTAATACAAAAAGTATGGCATAAAAAATATGTCTGTACCATCCAGTATTATTTAAGATATTGTCTGAAAAATAAAAGCTGGCAAAAGTTGTGTATGTATTTTGTATTGATGGTAAAATATTTTTTATAGTTTCTAAACTAAAAATTGTATTTCCACTACTATAGGAAGTAATATTAAGTCCTAGTATTGCAATTATTATATTTAAACCAACATAATATAAAATCATACCTACAGCTATAATTACAATATCTATAAATAGTTTTTTCAATAGTTCTTTACATGTTAGCTTGTCATCAATTAATTTAAAAAGATAAGAAACGAGTAGTAATACAGTTATTACACAAAGATATGCCTGATAAAATGAAAGTGTAGCAATTATGCAAATTAAAGTAAATATTATATTTTTAAAATTCTTATCTTTGTTAATAAAATATATTGATAAAACAGCAAATAACATTGCAAAAGTATATCCATTAGCTGTATATGGATACATTAAAGTAAGTGATAAAGTTGGTGTAACAACAATTAATATACTTGTTAAAATTCTTAAATAATTCTTTTTGATATGTAATGCTTCATTTAAAAATATAGCAGAAAAAGATATTGTAATTAAAGAAATGGTGGTAGTTAAGATTGAACCTACAACAGATCCTCTTAATATATCAGAAAAAGGAATAAGAAATCTTCCGAGTGAAATTTCCCAGCCTTTAGCTAAAAAAGAACCATAATGCCAATAAGCGTCATATGCTAATAGCTCATTTGAATACAATGTAAAATGTACTAGTAACCCAATAACAAAAGTTACAATAAAAATAATTTTTCTATCTTTAGTAAACCATTCTGAAATTTTACTAAAAATATTATCAAGCGTAATATTTTCTAACATGAATTTTCCCCCTTTATTCATTAAAATATTATATCATAATTTTTTTAGTGTCAAATAATTATTAAAAAATCATAGTCTTTTTTTTATGAATATATTGACATTTTACATACCTTGTAATACTATGTATGCATACATAGGATACCTAGGTAAAAGGAGGAATTATTTTGAAAGTAAGTAGAGAATTATTAAAAGGAAGTACAAATATGTTAGTATTAAGTTTGTTGGAAGATGAGAATATGTATGGTTATCAGATGATAAGGAAATTAAGCGAAAAATCTAAAAATGTATTTGAATTTCAAGAGGGAACATTATATCCAATATTGCATAGCTTAGAAGAAAAAAATTTAATAAGTTCATATTGGGATACTACAGGAGCAAAAAAGAGAAAATATTATACAATCACTAAAGAAGGAAAGAAACACTTAAAAGATATGAAAGAAGAATGGAATATATTTTCAGCAGGTGTTAATCAAGTAGTAGGAGGTGTTTTATTTGGATACTAAAGATAATTTCTTAAATAAAGTATGTCAAGAAATAAAGTACAAACCTGCGCGTAGAGGAATAGCAGAAGAATTAGAATTACATATAGAAGATATTAAAGAAGATTATTTAAAAAGTGGAATTAAAGAAAATGAGGCAGAAGAAAAAGCAGTTGCACAAATGGGACATGCAGAAGAAATCGGAAAAAAATTAAACAAAATACATAGACCCAAACTAGATTGGAAGCTTTTAATATTGATATTAATTTTAATAGGTTTTGGTATAGTAGTAGCTATTTTAAGAGATAGGCAACCTTTAAAGACTACTAATTATACAGGAAGCACAATAGTATATTTAGTTATTGGAATTATACTAAGTATAGGAATATATTTTTTTGACTATAAAAAAATAAAAAAATATTCTAATCTAATTTGGATTATAGCAACTATAATTATGGTGGTTCCATTTCTAGTTAAAGGTCCTATGATAAATTATGTGCAATATATGAGAATTTTTAATGTTACTATTTTTCCACCGGCTGTGGCATTGCCTTTATATCTTATTTCTTTTATAGGAAATATAATTAATTATGATAAAAATAAAAAATTTAAGGCAAATATTTTAGGAATAAATTTTTCTTTTAATAAAGATTTCTTGAAAATTTTGATCTTTTCTATAATATCATTAATATTAATGCTAAATATTCCATCAACTGAAAATGCATTAATATTAGGAATTGCATATTTAATTATTTCAACTATTAAGATTATGCAAGATAAAGAGGGACGTATTATAAAACTAGTTAGTTTATATGGAATTATTGCTATATTTGCTATTGTGGTTATTTGTACACTTATTGCAAGCCCATTTAGACTACAAAGAATTATTTCATCATTTAATCCTGAGAGTGATCCAGAAGGTGCTGGGTATACAGGGATGCTTCAAAAGGAAATATTAGAAAATGCAAAATTAATTGGAGAAGCTGAAACAGATATAATGTCTGATGAACAGAGTATAATAAACTCTGAAAGTCATTTTACTTTTATATTCCTTATAGGTAAAACGGGCTTATTAATTGCAGGAATATTACTTTTAGTTATAATACTGACTTCTATAAAATTAATTATTAATTCTAGAATAATTAAAGAAGAGTATGGAAAATTTTTAATTATTGGAATAAGTACATTATATATTTTGCAATCTCTAGCTACTGTCCTTATGAATGTAAACTTAGGAATTCAGGCAAATGTAGACTTACCTTTTGTAACATATGGCGGAGTATATTTGATAGTAAATTTACTAAGTATAGCACTTATACTATCTATTTATAGGAGAAAAGATATAAATGAATATGATGAAAATACTAAAAGATCAATTATAGGTTTATTTATAGAGAAAATAGGAGCAAAAGATAGAATAAAAGGGTAAGATAAATATTGTATATTTATTAATTTTCTTATAAAATTGTAAAAATACTAAATGAGGTGATTTCATGGATGAAATAATTAAAGTAGGATTAGGAATCATGATAAAAGATGGAAATAAAGTTTTATTAGGTCATCGATCTGAAAAATATGGAGATACAGGTGGAATTTACGAACCTGGAAGTTGGACATTTCCAGGAGGAAAACAAGAATATAATGAAACTATATTAGAAGGAGCAATCAGGGAAACTAAAGAAGAGACTAATTTAGATGTAACAGATTTAGAAGTATTTAATGCAGTTGACGATATACAGCCAGGTAAACATTATATTACAATACAATTAGTTGCTAATAAATTTAGTGGAGAATTAATTAACTTAGAACCTAATAAGCATGATCAATGGAAATGGTTTAGCTTAGATAATTTGCCAACTAATTTATATACACCAACCAGAGAATTCATACAAGAATATTTAAATAGGAGACCAACTATGAAAAGTCAATCGAAAAATGGAAAAATTTTTTGATGGAAAAAAGGTCAAGTTTAATAACCG
>CALXVH010000036.1 GCA_944391965.1 uncultured Clostridia bacterium | reverse complement strand
ATAATGTTCTATTTTTAGCTAATATTCGTATGATTTCATTTTCACTAAAGTTATATGCAAATAGTGTGTATATAACTGAAAGTATTTTTTCACTATATTTATAATTATCCATAAACTACCTCCAGATAAACTTTATTCTTTAATTTATGAAGTATACATTAAGAATAACGTAGTTATTATATCATTAAAACAAGGAAATTTCTATATATATAAATAAGTGATTAAAAAATATTATAAAAAATATTGATAATTTATAAAAAATAGCATATAATATAAGTAAGGAAAGTAAGGAAAAAAAGAAAGGGAGTGATTTTATGGAGTTAGCAAAAGTTACAACAAAAGGTCAAGTTACTATTCCAAAATCAATCAGAGAACTTTTAGAATTAAAAGAAGGAAGTAAAATTCTTTTCATTCAAAAAGGTAATGATGTTATCATTAAAAATTCAGCAATGATTGCATTAGAAAATATACAAAATGAATTTGATGGAGAAGCAAAAAGGCTTGGATTGGAAACAGAAGATGATGTTGTAGAAATGATTAAGGAATATAGAAAAAATAAAAAGAAGGAGTAGGATATAGGGTATGAGAGTTATGTTAGACACAAATATCCTTATTTCTGCTTTTGTATTTAAAAGTAAAAAAATGAATGATTTAATATATAAACTATCAAAAGAGCATGAAATAGTTATATGTTCGTATACAATTGAGGAAATAAAGGGATTAATTAAATCAAAATTCAAAGTTAGTGAAAAAGCATTAGATACATTTTTAAAGGATTTTCCATTTGATTTAGTTTATTCCCCAACAAGTATTGATAATAAATTATTTGAAATTAGAGATAAGGATGATTATATTATTTTACATACAGCTATTATAGAAGATGTAGACATATTTATAACAGGAGATAAAGATTTTGATGATGTTGATATAGATAGACCAGAAATTATAACAGCATCTGAATTTTTGGATAAATATTAAAAGAGAGAAATGAATTCTCTCTAATTTTATTTTTTAACAAATTTTATTCATATATTTTAACTGTTCTAGTAGATATTTTTCTAATATTTTTTCCTGACGTAATATTTTTTTCTTATTAGCTCCATAAGTAATTTTTCAAGTTTTGCACGATTTCTTAAAGATAAATAAAAAATTTTAATATCCATAAGTCATCAGCTCCTTTTTACATCCTTTTTTAAATTATAACAAAATATCCTTAAAAAGTGTGTCGAAACCTGTCATCTATAACAAATTTACTTAAATTTCTAGTTAAATCCTCAAAAATCTTGTAAAAAAAATTTTGTTATGATAAAAAGAACAGAGCCGAAGCTCTATTCCTCGAATATGAACTTGGCTCTGTTAACGCAACCATTTATTGCATCCTGAAGAACATCATCAGGAACAGATGCGTCTTTTACCATAACACAAGCTGTTGTATTCTGCTCTAATTTCCGATTTACAATTACATTCCCTTTTACAAGGGTGGTATCAAAATCCTCCCAAATCGTAAAATTAAAAACAGCATGGTTTTTTGAGATGCAAACACATTCGTTTGTGTTGGTGTATTTCTTCATAATGTCCCTTTCTGCGATAATCTCGCAAACAATTTACAAGTTACTAAATTAATTATAGCATATTTTGGCTAAAATATCAAAAAAATCAAGGGTTTAGGAGCTTATAAACAATAAAATACTTATAGTTTGTGGATTATTTCAAATTCTTATGATATACTGAAGGCAAAAATTAGTAGATGGAGGAAAATAAAATGGTTAGAGTATATGTAGCAAGTGCTTTTTCTAAAAATGAAAAGGGTGGAAATAAAGCAGGTGTTTTAATAGACGATTATAATTTATCAATCAAACAAAAGATGAAAGTAGCAGAAATGCTAGGATATTCTGAAACAGCATTTATTTCAAAAAGTGATAAAGCAGATTTTAAATTAGAGTATTTTACACCAGTAGAAGAAGTTCCATTGTGTGGACATGCTACAATTGCTACATTTGTAGTTTTAAATAATTTAAAAAAATTAAAAAAATCATTATATAAAATAGAAACAAAATCAGGAATACTAAACATACAAATTCAAGATGATATAATTTTAATGCAACAAAATTTGCCAAATTATTATAATATTATAGATAAATCAGAAGTAGAAGATTGTATAGATATAGAGGTATTGAATACAAATTATCCTATACAAATTGTTTCAACAGGATTAAAAGACATATTAGTACCTATTAATAGTAGAGAAAGTTTAAAAAAATTAGAACCTAATTTTGAAGAAATGAAGAAGATAAGTAAAGAAAAAGATGTAATAGGAATGCACTTGTTCACATTAGGTAATACAGATGAATTAACAGCAGTGTGCAGAAATTTTGCACCTTTGTATGGAATTGATGAAGAATCTGCAACAGGAACTTCAAATTGTGCATTAGCTTGTTATTTATATAAATATGGAATAAAAAAGAATAAGTATATATTTGAACAAGGATATGAACTAAATAATCCATCTCAAATTATTGTATATTTAGAAGAAAATAATAATGAGATATCAAATGTTTTGGTAGGTGGAAAAGGATATATAGTTGAAGAAGTTAAAATAGATAAGGAGCTTTAACCATGAAAATACAATTAATTGGAACAGGAACAATACCTGATAATGCAAATAGTGCAAGTGTACTAATAAATGACCATATATTATTTGATATGCCAAATGGAAATTTAAAAGCAATGATAAGGCAAAATATAGATATAATGAACATAGATACTTTAATCATATCTCATACTCATGCAGACCATTGTTTTGATGCACCATTTTTATTATGGTATAAGAAAAATTATTATAAACCAGGATATAAATTATCTACAAAAATTGTAACAGACGAAATTACTAAAGATACAGTAGAAACCCTAATAAGTAGATTATTTAATTTGTGATATGACATTAATGCTTGGCAATGATTCACATATGGGAATAGATAATATTTTAGAACTTATGAAAGAATATCCAAATCTAAAAATTATACCAATACATATGCACGATAAAACAAGAAACGAAGCAAAAAAATTAAAAGAAGATAATTTACTTATATATGAAGATGGAAAGATTTTAGAGATATAAAATGCAAAGGAAGAACAAGAAAATGGAAATTATAGAATATAAAAATTTAAATAGTAGATTTACGGGTAATCAAATACTAGAATTTATAAATACTTGTATGTATGAATTTTTAAATAGACCATTTAAAGAATTAAAAGATATTATAGACATTGAAGGTTATTATATTAAAAGCGGAGGTAACTTTTGGATTGCAATAAATGAAGATAAAATAATAGGAACAATTGCCCTTGAAAATAGAGCGAACGTTTTAGCTATATACAACTTTTCATAAAAAAACTAACCACCACCAATTGAAAAATTGGTGGTGGTAGTTATCCTAAGAAAGATTACAAGAACAGACTAGTTAGTCCCAGTATTTCGTAACATCTTTCCATTCAGGATAGTTAGAATTAAGGTACTCTTCAGCTTTTGCAACGAGCTTATTAGATTCCTCTGAATAAGCTTTTTTGCACTGACCAGCATTAAAAATAACAGAACCATCTGCGTCTGTAACGACAACATTTATTGGGCTGTCATAATCATCAGGATCAGTATGCTGATAGATTAAATGATATCTGCAAGACAGACTCATATGACCATACCGATCATAGAATGCTCCTTTATAGCAGTAGTTACCACGTACACGACCTTTATCGTCAACCAGGTTCTCCCACAAAATACTTGAGCCAGGAGTTTCTTGTGTTGACCAACCTTCAGGTAAAGTTGCTTCAAACAGAACACTATCGCCGATATCAGTGAAAGTAAATCCAAGTGCTTCGAAAGCTGCCTGACTCGGTCGCATATCTCGAGGCAGTCTGCTTGAATTTCTCACTCTGCTCTGTTCAGTGTTTTGAACTGTTTCGAGTCCTTCGGATGCATTACCAGACGCCATAGCAATAGCCAATGCCAACATACCTTCTAACTTTGAATCGTAACTCATAATTTGTCCTCCTTAAATTGATTAAACGTTAGATTTCCTGTTTCAGCATATATCTTTCGATAATACTTCTTATATTATACAACAATTTAACATAAAATTCAAATTTCAAGGGCTTTCGCTATTCATAATTAAATACTTATAAATATATAGAGTATTTTTATTTTTTATGATATAGTAAAAGAAAATA
>CALXVH010000035.1 GCA_944391965.1 uncultured Clostridia bacterium | reverse complement strand
ACTATAGAAGATTTTGACCCTTTTAAAGGGTAGCAAGTAAGAAATGCTTCTAGCAGTCGTAAGAACTACTTTAGTAGAGGCCAGTAATAAAGCCTTTTAGGCGAGAACAGAAAAACCCCCAGCTATGGTGGGGGAAATTTATTTAATTACTAAGCTCGAAATTCATATTTATTTAAAATATTCATCGTTTAACTGCTGTTAAAAAAGCCAGTTATGTACAAATTATATGTTTTATGGTATAATGTATTATGTAACTCGATATAGTGATGTGATTCAGCAATTAGGAGGATGTAAACATGAAGAAAATTTTATCAACACTTGTAACTTGTATTTTATTAGGTATCATTATAAGCTCGCCAATTACTGTAGAGGCGTCTGCGGTATCTGTAAGATATGCTGATGGCAATTATTACAGCAATGGATTCGGAGAAACATTCCGGAACTTGAAATCAGACATCCGAGAGCGCTTAAGTGAGGGACACGAGAGCCCAATATGGATTCTTGCAAGTAAAAACTGTCACACAGAGGCAGAATATTACTTCTCAACAGATAAGGAGATGAACTCTTTATCCGAAGAGTATGATAGGTTTAAGAACAGTAAGGATACCGACTTTATACAAGTTGGAACTTATATGGACAACCGACTTCGCTCAAACTTGGAAGAAGATTTCAAAACTGACCCACAGAAAACAGTAAAAGACGTGCTGTCATCTGCCAAAGTAGAACTTAAGGTTGAAACATCTCCGGATAAGCCGATTTATTGGCATACCGAAGATGTCGATTCAGACAAATTTCTGCTGGAAGTGGCAGTAGGAAAATACGAGATAAAGTATGGCGATTGCCTTAGTGTGATTGCAGAACGCTTCAACACGTCAGTGGAGAAGTTAATGGCTGACAATCAGAACATCGTAGATCCCGACTTAATATATGCAGGAGACTTTCTTGTTGTAAAATGAATCATCACACATACTGCTTCAGAATGAGGCAGTGGCCCTATAGGAATTAACGTTCCTATGGGGCTTCTTCAATTATTAGATGTGCTAATATTTATCATGTAAAGGAAACTAAAAAACTTGTATTTTTAGCGTATAAATGATATTATTCTTATTGAATAAATTGCTATAAAGATAAAAAATTAAATAGGAGATTATTATGGACGAAGAAAATTTGATTAATCCGGAATTAATAAATGAGGAAGAGAATAGATTAGAAAATTCATTAAGGCCTAAAACACTTTCAGAATATATAGGACAAACAAAAGTAAAAGAAAATATGAAAGTGTATATTGAGGCTGCCAAAAAAAGAGGAGAACCACTAGACCATGTACTTTTATATGGTCCTCCAGGACTTGGTAAAACAACATTATCTAATATAATTTCAAATGAAATGAATTCAAATATAAAAATAACATCAGGACCAGCGATAGAAAAGCCAGGGGATTTAGCAGCATTACTTACAAATTTATCAGAATTTGATGTGTTATTTATAGATGAAATTCATAGACTAAACAAGAGTGTAGAAGAAATTTTATATCCAGCTTTGGAAGATTACACATTAGATATAATTATTGGAAAAGGACCAAGTGCTAGGTCAATAAGATTGGACTTACCTAAATTTACATTAATAGGTGCAACAACTAAAGCAGGTTCATTAACTACACCTTTAAGAGATAGATTTGGAATTGTAGAAAGATTAGAATTGTATGAGCCAGAAGATTTACAAAAAATTGTAAAAAGATCAGCAGGGATTTTAAATGTTGAAATAGATGACACAGCAAGTATGGAAATTGCAAAAAGGTCAAGAGGTACGCCAAGAATTGCAAATAGAATTTTAAAAAGGGTAAGAGATTATGCAGCAGTTTTAGGTGATGGAAAAGTAGATTTAAATATGGCTAAAATTGCATTAAATAAGTTAGAAATAGATGATTTGGGCCTTGACCAAACAGATAGAAATATATTACTAACAATAATACAAAAATATGCAGGTGGACCAGTAGGGATAGAAACTTTAGCAGCTACAACTGGTGAAGAAATAGAAACTATTGAAGACGTCTATGAACCATTTTTAATGCAAATAGGCTTTATAGCACGTACACCAAGAGGAAGAATTGCACTTCCTGCAGCATATGAACATTTAAACTTAGAGTATAATAAATAATTAACTACCAGAAATTCTAGTTTTACAGAAAACTAGAATTAAGTAAAATTAATATTTTAGATTGGAGATAAAGTGAAAGAGAAAACAAAAGCAAAATTAATAGATATTTCCTTTTTTGTAATAATGATGTTACTATTTGCATCTACAGTACTTATAAGGAATTTAGCTAATTTAGATGAAATATGGAATTTTAATTTTGCAAGGAATATTGCTAATGGATTAATTCCATACAATGACTTTAATATGTTACAAACACCGTTATTATCATTTATACTTCGGAGGCATTTTTAAGTTATTTGGACAAGAACTTTTTGTTATGAGAATTGCATCTACAGTTTTAGGTGCAGGAATAATGCTGGTGTCATTTAAAATATTTAAAGAATTAAAGCTAAATATTAAATGGTCAATATTATCATCAGCTTTATTATTTTTATTTATAAAAGATAATTTTTATATAGATTATAATTATGCGATTTTATTTATAATATTAGTGTTAATTTATGCAGAATTAAAATATAAAAATTATATCGCAAGATACAATTTGTTAATTGGTCTGCTTGCAGGTTTAACAATCTTGCTAAAGCAAAGTACTGGAATAATTATATCAGCTATAACAGTGATATATCTATTAGCAGAAAAAAGAGATAAGAAGACGCTAAAAGCAATAGTGTATAGATTCTGTGGTGTTTTAATTCCTTGTATAATTCTACTAATATATTTACTAGCAACAAGTTCTATGTCAAGTTTTATAGACTATTGTGTTTTAGGAATAGGAACATTTAAAAATAGTATATCTTATCTTAAATTGCTAAGAGGAGGAGATTTAACAGCCATTTTGGGTATGATAGCTCCACTTACTTTAGTAGTATTACTTGTAATAAATATAATCAATATAAAACGAAAAGCTATAAAAACTAAAGAAAGCAATTTAATATTATTTGTATATGCTGTAGCTGGTTTTACAGTAGTATATCCAATAGCAGACGAAGTACATTTTGTAATAGCTGCATTTCCTGCGATTTTAGTTACTTTATATTACATATGTAATAAAATTCAAGAAATAAAGAACATTAAAGTATCTATATTTATAGAGCATTTTATGAATATAATAACAATATCATTTGTAGGAATATTAATCTTACAAGCAATTAATGATATTTATTTATATACACAAATGGATAAATCAGTATTAAATCATTTCTCAAATATACCAATTTCTTCTACATTACAAGATAGGATAATAGAAGTAGATGCTTATATTCAAGATGAAGAAAGAGATGTGTATATATTAGATTCAGAAGCTGCGGTATATATGATACCATTAGATAAATACAATAAAGATTTTGATATGTTTTTAAAAGGAAATTTAGGTTCAGCAAGCGAAGAAGGACAAATAGAAAAAATAAAAAATATGGAAAATGCAGTGATATTAATAAAAAATGATAAAATGGCATTAAACTGGCAAACACCAACATCAGTAATAGAATATATAAGAAATAACCTAGAAAAGATAGGAACAGTAAGCTTCTTCGATGTTTATGAACTTTAGGGATAGGCTTAAAATAAAAAGGAGGAATAAATGAAATTACTAATGCATACATGTTGTGCACCATGTAGTGTGTATTGCATAGATTCATTAAGAAATGAAGGAATAGAACCAACAGTATATTGGTATAATCCAAATATTCACCCATATATGGAATATAAGGCAAGAAGAGATTGTTTAAAAGAATATACAAAAAGTATAAATGTAGAAGCCATTTTCGAAGAAGACTATGGCTTAGATGAGTTTTGCAAAAATGTAGTATGTGATTTACAAAATAGATGTCAAAATTATTGCTATAGAGTTAGATTAGAGCAAACTGCCAAATATGCTAAAGAACATGGCTTTGATACAATCTCTACAACTCTTTTAGTAAGTCCATATCAAAAACATGATATTTTAAAAATGCAAGGTGAAGAAATTGCAAATAAATATGGATTAGACTTTTTATATAGAGATTTTAGAGTTGGATTTAGAGAAGGTCAATCTAAGGCTAGAGAGCTAGGTTTATATATGCAAAAATATTGTGGTTGTATTTTTTCTGAAGAAATGTCAAGTCTCGCACGACAAAAAAAGGAAAAAGAAATAATAGATAGAGCTAACAGAGATACAGAGCGAAGAATAAGATTATCAGAATGTATACCGAGTCTTGATTTTAGACAACTAAAAAGAGAAAATAAGGAAGAAATAGACTTTATATATAATATTAAAAAAGAAGATTATAATAAATATGTAGAAGAAAACAAAACTGAGATGAACGAAGAAATACAGACAAAATTATTTGAAAGATATATAAAAGGAAATGCAAAGAATATAAAAATAATTACAGTAAAAGGAGAAAAAATAGGATTTTTTGATGGAAAGATTTTAGAAGATAATACTTTTAGAATTGATAATATATTTATAATAAAAGAATATCAAAATAAAGGAATTGATGAAGCAATTTCTAGAGAGTTATTATTTGAAAATGAAATATAAAGTATAAGTATCAAAAAATGTACTAGGAGGAAA
>CALXVH010000034.1 GCA_944391965.1 uncultured Clostridia bacterium | reverse complement strand
TTCAAGAAGTGGAAAACAGGTATTTCAAAACGAGTAATTTCAATAAAGTGTGACATATGTTTGACAAACCTACAATAAAAAAATATATATTGCAAAAAATAAAATTGTACATAAAAAATATCTGCGGTATAATAAATAAGGAAGATATTATTAAAATGTAGAGGAGGACATAATGGGTAATGTAATTATAGGTGTACTAATCCCATTTTTAGGAACAACATTAGGTTCTGGGTTAGTATTTTTTATGAGAAAAAAAGAAATAAATAAAAAAGTTCAGAAACTGCTAATAGGTTTTGCAGCTGGAGTAATGATGGCAGCATCAATATGGTCATTATTAATGCCAGCATTAGATATGACAGCTGGAAAATTTGCATGGGTTCCAGTTGCAGTAGGTTTTATGTCTGGAATTGTATTTTTGTTAATTTTAGATACACTAGTACCACATCAGCATTTGGAAACAGAAAAAGCTGAGGGATTGGAGTCAAATTTTAAGAAAACTACAAAATTAGTATTAGCAGTTACTATTCACAATATACCAGAGGGAATGGCTACTGGAGTTGTGTTTGCTGGTGCCTTAATCGGAAATGCAAGTATGACTATAGCTGGTGCTATAGTACTGGCAGTAGGAATGGCCATACAGAATTTTCCAGAAGGAGCTATAATATCTATGCCCTTAAAAGCAGAAGGTATTTCTAAAGGAAGGGCTTTTTTATATGGAACTCTTTCAGGAATAGTAGAACCAATATCTGCAGTGATTGCTATTGCATTTACTCATGCAGTAATTCCAATTCTTCCATATATATTATCTTTTGCAGCAGGTGCAATGATTTATGTAGTAGTAGAAGAACTAGTACCAGAATCACAAGCAGGAGAACATACTAATATTGGTACAATTGGGGTAGCACTAGGGTTTGTAGTAATGATGATTTTAGATGTAGCATTAGGATAAATTTTAATGTGTAAAAAAATAGCTCATTTATTTTATATAAATGAGCTATTTTAAATCTATTTTAATTCCAAATTTATCTAAGATATCGTTTAGGCCTTGATTTATTTCTTCTCTTGAATAATTAGCTTCTTCTAAAGTTTCATCTGGTAATTTATTAAGTTTACCGTAAAAATTTATAGCTATAGCAAGATGCTTAGGATTTTGAACTTCTATTTTATCAAATAATAAATTTTCTGCTTCGTTAATTTTCTTTTCACAAATTAATCTATCAAGTGAATTATATAATTCATCAGAAGTTGAATTTACAATATTTTCTGGAAGATATTCTGTCGTAGTTTGATTTAAAAATACTTTTGCTAAAAATTCAACTAAATCATCTATTTGATTTAATAACCAATCTTTTTTGTACATATTTAGTCTGCTCCTTTCGAAACTTATTTTAACATTTATAAACCTAATATACAAGAATTAAGAAAACATTAATTGATTTTTTTACATAATATATATATAATTAGAAAAAAATTGGGAGGAAAATATATGAGATGTCCAAGATGTGGAAGCGAAAATATATCGAGTATTGTAAATACTAATACACATACCAAAGGTTTTGATGGCGGAGACGCGTGTTGTGGCTATTTACTGTTTGGATGGCCAGGAATATTGTGTGGCTTATGTAATACTGGAGATACAACAACTACTACTAAAACAACAAATATATGTAATGATTGCGGGAATAGATTTTAATGAAAAAGAGTACACAAAGAAAAATATGGGCATGGTCTATGCGTCTAGGAAATAGGTGTGGTTGTCATCAAAGAGAAGATAGAAGTTTTAAAATAGGAGAATTTCAGTTTCCTATATGTAGTAGATGTACAGGAATATTATTGGGGCAAATTATTTCTGTAATATTTATTTTTGTAAAAGTTAATATTCCAATATATTTAGATTTTATATTTTTAGGAATAATGTTTTTAGATTGGTACGTTCAATTTAAGCAAATAAAGGAATCTACTAATTTTAGAAGGTTAATAACTGGAACATTAGCTGGTATTGCCCAAATAAATATCTTATATCAAATAATAATATATATAATAAAACTATTTTAAGTATTGAAAAAAATATAGAATAGGGATAAAATAACAAAAACGAACGAAAGAAAGGTGGATTACAATGGAATTTCATGCTAATGAGGGAAAAAATGTGGAAATAGAGGTTAATGGAGAAGCTTATTTAAGACACGCAATTAAAACAAGATTTGTAAAACAAGGTGATAGTTATATAGATTTATTTAAAGAATATGTTTCACCAATATATCAAGAAGGTGATATTATATCAAGTAGTGAAAAGATAATCGCATTATGTCAAAATAGAGTTTTAAAAAGAGAAGATATAAAAGTAGGATTTTGGGCAAAATTCTTATCTAAATTTGCACATAAAACTACTGCAGGGGTAGGTGTTGGTGAACCAATAAAAATGCAATTTGCTATTAATCAAGTTGGATTATTAAAAGTGCTATGGGCAAGTTTGGCAAGTGCTGTTACAAAATTATTTGGTAAAAAAGGTGTATTTTACGAAATAGTTGGACAAGAAGTAAGTGGACTAGATGGTTTTTATGACCATGTTTGGAAAGAATATGGAGATATAGGAATTTTATTACCAGAGAATCCATCAAAAGTATGTAACGAAATACATGATAAATTAGGAATCTCTTGTATGATTGTTGATGCTAATGACTTAGGACAAGAAGTAATTGGGCATTCAGATGATATAAAATTAACAGAAGAAGAACTAAAAGGTTTAATAAGGGACAATCCAACAGGTCAAGGACATGAACAAACACCATTGATTTTAATAAGAAAAAAATCAGCAAATAAAGAATAATTTAAACAGTAGAAGTCCATATGTAAATATGGGCTTTTTAAGGAGAAGTACATAATGAGAAAAAAGAATAAGAAAAATTCCTCAAAAGTAATTCTTATTATAATTTTTATTGGTATTTTAGTATTTTTGCATCAAGAAGGCTATATACAGTTTGAAACATATGCGATAAATACAAATACTATGGAAGTAGAGGATAATATGAATATTGTTTTGGTAAATGGAACTAATAAAATTCCAGACGATTACATAGCAAATTTAGTAGAATATAATGGAAAATTAGTAGATAGTAGTATTATTAATGATTTAGATAGTATGTTTAAAGATGCTAAAAAAGATGGCGTTAATTTAAAAATAAATACTGCTTATAGGGATAAAGAAGAGCAACAGGATATATATGATAGAAGAATTAAAGCATACAAAAATGAAGGGATGACAGACAAAGCAGCAATAGAGAAAACAAATTCAGAAGTTCAAAAACCAGGTTATTCTGAACACGAAACTGGGCTTGCAATAGATTTTAGTAATCCTAGCAATCCAGAAGATAATGAACCTATGTGGGAATGGCTAAATGCTAATAGTTACAAATATGGTTTTATATTAAGATATCCTAAAGACAAAATTGATATAACAAAAGTTTCTAACGAGGAATGGCATTACAGATATGTAGGAAAAGATATTGCAAAAGAAATGAAAAACACAGGGGAATGTTTAGAAGAATATATAAATAGAGTATTGTAAAAAAAATGCAATATTGATATAATGGCAAAAAATGAGGTGGAAAATATGGAAAATAAAAAAGTCAATATAGTTCTTTTTATTGTTCTAATAGCTATAATTGTTGCAATTATAGTTTTAATAGGTAAGTATAATGAACAAATTGCAGAAAAGGCACAAGATATTATTCAAAATACGATTGCACCAGTTTTTACAGCAGAAGAAGATGAGGTAAAAATAGTTCCAACTTTATCCGACAAGGTTAAAGGTAATACTATGTGGTGTGGTACATTCCAAATAGTTTGGAACGATTTAAAAAATGAGATTGTAAAACAAGATATAGAATTTTCTCCTCAATTAGATTGTGTGGATAACCTTAATAAATCTACTTTTTCAGCAGATATGATATCAGAAGAAGATTATTATAAAACATATGGAATAATCTCGCCAGAATTAAAAACACAGATAGAAACTGATTTAAATAATAAATTTGGAAGAACAAGTGATTTTATAAATAATTTTAACTGGAATACAGATGCAAATGCTAAAAAATATTTAATATATGCAATGCTTGTAAAAGATTTAAAATTTGCAACACCTTTTGACGATTTAGAAACAGGAAATTTTGCAGGAAAAGATACAAAAACAAGTTATTTTGGTTTAAAAGCAAACTCTAATGCAGAAGCAAGAAGTCAGGTTAGTGTATTATATTATAATAATGAAAAAGATAAAGCTATATCAATAGCAACTACAACAAACGATGAAATAATTTTGTGTAGAACAAATACAATACAAAATTTTAATCAGATTTGGGAAAAAATAACTAATGAAAGAACAAATTATACAGGAAATACTTCATTAGAAGAAGCTGAGATTTTGCAAGTTCCAGAAATTAGTATTAATTCAGAAAAAGAATATACAGATTTAGAAAATAAAGAATTCGAAGATGTTAATGGCGAAAAATTAACAATAGAAAAAGCAATGCAAACTATAGACTTTGAATTAAACAAAGAAGGTGCAAAATTAACTAGCGAAGCAGGTATGGCTGTTACAACAAATGCAGTAGAACCACAAGATATTCGTGATTTTTCTTTTAATGATTCATTTGTAATATTCTTAAAAGAAAAGGATAAAGAATTACCATATTTTGCATTAAATGTGTCTGATATAGAAGATTTTCAAGAATAAATTATACCC
>CALXVH010000033.1 GCA_944391965.1 uncultured Clostridia bacterium | reverse complement strand
TCTGCAAGTTCAAGTCCATCACGTACAATTGCAGGTTTAAATGCATATGATGAGGAAATAGTTTTAATTGCTGGTGTATATGATAAAAACTTAGATTATGATATTTTAGGAAAATATATTGTAAAAAAAGTAAAAGCATTAGTTTTAATTGGAAATACAGCTAAGAAAATATTAGATGCAACAACAAAAGAAATGAAAAAACAAGGAATAGAACTTCCAATATGTTTTTGTCAAACATTAGAAGAAGCAGTAAATGCAGCAAAGCAAATTGCAAAAGAAAATCAAGTTGTATTATTTTCTCCCGCTAGTGCAAGTTTTGATATGTTCAAAAATTTTGCAGATAGAGGAAATCAGTTTAAAAAATTAGTTAATGAAATTTAAAAGGCACATATGTGTCTTTTTTTAATATAATAAATAAAGGAGGTTATAAAAATGTATGATAAAAATTATGAGGAATATATGAGCACAGTTTTGGGATATAATATAAACCAAGAAAATACATATTGCAATTATGATTATGACAGTTTTTTGTATGATCTAGAAAAAAATTACCCTAGTATGTATAAAAATTTAATGGAAAAAATACAAAAGATTGATATGCAAAATTGCCAGAATAATTTTAATGAAATTGTAGAAGATCTTTATAAAGACTTAAAAATAAAAGAGAACACAAAAGATATGAAAAACATGATAATAGATTTATTAAAAATTATAATTATAAAAGAAAAAATAAATGAGAGACAATTAGAAGCTCGTAACAAAAATATGTACTTAAATAACAGAGGATTTAGAGGTTTTAATCCTTATGTAGAGTTTTAAAATGGATAAAAATGTAAGAATTATTTTTATATAAAAGGATATCATATTAGTATACCAGTAACTTATTTGTTTAAATTAAGAGCAAGGAAGGTATATTAAATGAAAGTTAAAGATTGTATGTGTAATAATATTTACTATTGCTTGCCAAACTCTACTGTTACAGATTGCGCTAAAATTATGAACGAAAAACATGTAGGATGTATTCCAGTATGTGATGAAGGAAAAAATTTAGTAGGTTTAGTAACAGATAGAGATATAACTTTAAGATGTATAGCATCTAATAAAGATTGTAATACAACTAAAGTTAGCGATATAATGACTTGTAATGTTTATAGCTGTACTTCAGATGATGACATTAAAACTGTAGAAAATAAAATGGCTGAAAATAAGATAAGAAGAATTCCAATAGTTGATAATAATAAGGTTATAGGAATGATTACATTAGGAGATTTAGCTAAAAATAAAGAAATTAACACAGATGGAGTATGTGCTACATTAGAGGATATTTGTTGTACTAACACAAATAAAAACGCAGAATAATATTTGTAAAGAAATATCTGATGCATTAGATTAAATATTTAAAATTATATTGAAAATAAAAGAGAATTTTCATAATTGGAAATTCTCTTTTTTAATAACTGGGCTTACAGGGATTTACAGGGATTTTGGGGACGTTCCTAAAATCCCTCTTCTAAGAATTAATAATTAAATCAAGTCATAAATAAAACAATTATACATATAATAAATATAGGAGGGAGAAATGGTTGTAGAGTTAGGTTATTTTACAAAAGTACTAAAAAGAATAGGAATAATTGCTATTAGTGTTATTATTTTATTCCTTTTGTTTAAACTTAGTGTTTTTTACATGCCATTTCTAGTAGCATTTATACTAGCATTAACATTAGAACATCCAATAAGATTTTTTATGAAAAAGTTTGGGTTAAAAAGAAGGACAAGTAGTATAATAATATTTTTAATTGCTATAGCAATAATTACAGGTCTACTTGTTTGGGGAATATCAACACTAGTTTCTGAAGCCTCTAATTTAATGCAAGGATTAAACACATATATTGATAAAGCATATACTCAAATAGAAAGTATCAGTTCACAATTTGATATAAAAAGACTACATTTACCAGAGCAAGTAGAAAAAGTTATAGAAACTTCAAATGACGATTTTTTTAATAATATAACAACATGGGTAAAAAATAGTTTATCAAAACTTTTAGATTTTTTAATGCAAATTCCAACAATTGCAATTTATACATCTATAACATTAGTGGCGTTATATTTTATGTGTGTGGACAAAGTATATATGATAGATGAAATAGAGCATCACCTACCAACCAAATGGGTAAAAAAGCTAGGTACCCATATACGTGAAATAATAAACTCAGTTGGAAATTATTTAAAAGCTGAATTTATATTGGTATTAGTTTCTTTTGTTATTTCTTTAATAGGCTTTTATATATTAAATATTATAGGAATAAAAATAAGTTATCCGTTATTAATTGCCTTGGGAATTGCGTTTGTAGATGCACTACCAATTTTAGGTTCGGGAACTATAATGCTACCTTGGGCAGTAATAAGTGCAGCAGATGGAAATATAGAACTTGCAGTAGGTCTTTTAGTATTATGGGGAATAATGTCTGTTGTAAGACAGTTTTTAGAACCTAAATTAGTAAGTAATAAATTAGGAATTCATCCAATATTTACTCTAATTGCTATGTATACAGGATTTAAATTTATAGGAGTTTGGGGAATGGTGTTAGGACCAATAATACTTATTATTCTAAAAAATATATTTAGCACATTAATAGATAAAGGAGTAGTAAAGGCAATATTAGAAAGATAAAGATATAAGTAACAAAATTAATCCACCGTCGAAAATCGTAATTTCGTTGGTGGATTAATATTATACTGTTGGAACATAGGATTCATCTGGTGGATATACATATTCATCATTTGGTTTATCTATTTCTTTTAAAGATGTAATTTGTAATTCGGGCATGTCACCATGATAATCTACTTTTTTTATGGTCCCTGTAACTTCTACCCAAGTATCATCGGCATAGTTTTTAATATCTTTATATTCAGAAAGAAAACCAACAATAAGAGTTTGATAGTCAGAACTAATTACCATATCACGAGCAAGAACAAATTGTTCATCTGTAAAATCATATGCTCTATAAATATAGCCAGAAAACTTATATGATTTACCAACATAATTATCAATATGTTCATGAGAATCTTTTAATATATTAGTATAATTTTTAGGGTCTATTTCTATTACTGCTGATGAATTATCTGCTACATTAACATTATTCTTAGCATCTACAAACAAATTATAACAGCATATGGAAAAAACAGTAAGAATTATAATTGTAACAATCACAAAAAAAATTTTAAATAACATGCTTCCACTAACTTTAATATTATATATAAACAAAGCAAATGCACCTCCATTTATAAATATTATGAAAAAAGTTTCTTATATATGTTTTTTTCAAGAAAATATTGCTAAAAAAACAATTTAGTGATATAGTACACATGATATTTATTTTTTAGGAGGCAAAAGACGAATGGGCGTATTAAAGAAAATCTTTAAATCATACAGTGAAAAAGAAGTAAAAAGAATAATGCCAATTGTAGAGCAGATTAACAAACTAGAACCAGAGATGGAAAAATTAACAGACAAAGAATTAACAGGGAAAACAGAATACTTTAAAAAGCAGTTAGAAGAAGGTAAGACATTAGATGATATATTACCAGAGGCTTTTGCAGTTGTTAGGGAAGCATCTAAAAGGGTACTAGGTATGAGACATTTCGACGTTCAATTAATTGGTGGTATTATACTACACCAAGGTAGAATTTCAGAAATGAAGACAGGTGAAGGTAAAACTTTAGTTGCAACACTTCCAGCATACCTAAATGCGTTAACAGGAAAAGGTGTTCATGTTATCACAGTAAATGATTACCTAGCTAGAAGAGATAGTGAATGGATGGGTAAATTATATAAATTTTTAGGACTTTCAGTAGGACTTGTTGTTAATGGTTTAGAACCAGACCAAAGAAGAAAAGCATATGCTGCAGACATAACATATGGAACAAATAATGAATTTGGTTTCGATTACTTAAGAGACAATATGGTTTTATATAAAGAACAACTTGTACAAAGAGATTTAAATTATGCAATAGTGGACGAAATAGATAGTATTTTAATTGATGAGGCTCGTACACCTCTTATTATATCTGGTAGAGCTAACAAATCATCAGAATTATACAAAAAAGCAGATAGCTTTGTGAGAACTCTAGAAGCTAAAGTTATAGTAGAAGAAGATGTAAAAGATTATGACCAAGCAGAAGATAACGAGAAATATGATTATATCGTAGACTTAAAAGCAAAATCTGCATCATTAACACAAAAAGGTATTAAAAAAGCAGAGGAATACTTTAAATTAGACAACTTTAACGATTTGGAAAACTCCGAAATAGTTCATAATGTTAACCAAGCATTACGTGCACATGGCGTTATGAAGAAAGATATAGATTATATCGTAAAAGATGGAGAAGTATTAATCGTTGACGAATTTACTGGACGTATAATGTATGGTAGAAGATATAATAACGGATTACATCAAGCAATAGAAGCAAAAGAACATGTAAAAATTGCAGATGAATCTAAAACTTTAGCAACAATAACATTCCAAAACTACTTTAGAATGTATGCTAAGTTATCAGGTATGACTGGTACAGCTATGACAGAAGAATCAGAATTCCAAGAGATTTATCACTTAGATGTTGTTTCTATACCAACGAATAAACCTATGATTAGAAAAGACCTATCAGATATTATATACAAAAATGAAAAAGCTAAATTCAGAGCTGTTGTTAAAGATGTAAAAGAAAGTTACGAAAAAGGTCAACCAGTATTAATTGGTACAGTTTCAATTGAGAAATCTGAAAAGTTAAGTAAAATATTAACTAAAGAAGGAATTAAACATCAAGTATTAAACGCTAAAGCACATGAAAGAGAAGCAGAGATAATTGCACAAGCTGGTAAATATGGTGCTGTTACAATAGCAACAAATATGGCTGGTCGTGGTACAGATATTATGCTTGGTGGAAATAGCGAATATTTAGCAAAACAAGAAATGAAACGTAGAAAATATGCTCCAGAAATGATAGAGCAAGCTACAGCATTTAATGAGACAGATGATCAAGACATCATTAATGCAAGAAAAACATTTAGAGAATTAGTTGAAAAATACGATAAAGAAATAGAAGAAGAAAAACAAAAAGTTATCGAAGCTGGCGGTTTAAAAATAATTGGTACAGAAAGACATGAGTCAAGAAGAATTGATAACCAATTACGTGGACGTAGTGGTCGTCAAGGAGATCCAGGATGTTCTAGATTCTATATAGGATTAGATGATAATCTAATGAAAATATTCGGTGGAGCAGCTATCACAAAAGTTTATGATAAATTAAATGCTTCAGAAGATTTACCTATAGAATCTAAGATAATAACAAATGCAGTTGAAAATGCTCAAAAGAAAGTTGAAGGTAGAAACTTTAGTATAAGAAAGAATGTATTAAAATACGATGATGTTATGAATGCACAAAGAGAACTTATATATAAACAAAGAAGAGAAGTTCTTGATGGTAAAGATTTAAAAGATAATATCGAGAAAATGTTTAGCTCTATAGTAGATGGTGTAGTATCAACACACTTTAATGTAGCAGAAGGCGAAAAAGTTAATAAAGAAGCATTAATGCAAGATATTATAGATGTATTTGGTATTACAGAACTAGATAGTATGAAAAAAGAAACTCCAGATGTAATAGAAGTTTCTGAAGAATTAGCTAACAAAGTTCATGAAAAATATGAAGCTAAAGAAAAAGACTTTGGTGAAAAAGAAATAAGAGAACTTGAAAGAGTTGTTGTACTAAAAGTTGTTGATCAAAAATGGATGGATCACATTGATAACATGGAAGAATTAAAAAATGGTATTGGTCTTCGTGCTTATGGTCAAAAAGATCCTGTTGTTCAATATAGAATTGAAGGAACAGATATGTTTGACGAAATGAATGAAAATATCAGATTAGATGTAGTTAAGATTTTATCTCATGTTGAAAAAGTAGGAAATGTTATGAGAACATCAAATGTTAAAGTAACAAACGAAGGATTTGATAATTCAGCAATCAGTTTAGTTGATGGTAAATTATCACAATCTGATAAAAATCACGTACAACAAACTATTGTAAATGATGGTCCAAAGATTGGTAGAAATGATCCTTGTCCATGTGGAAGTGGGAAGAAATATAAAAACTGCCACGGAAGAAATCAGTAAAAGCCAGTAATATCAATAGTTAC
>CALXVH010000032.1 GCA_944391965.1 uncultured Clostridia bacterium | reverse complement strand
TAATAACTTGTATTTTCGGAACTATGTCTGCTGGAGGTATAGCGGATTTAAAGAAAATAGGACAAAAGGAGGAATAGCATATGAATTTGGCAGATTTTGGAAGTTGGGGACTAGCACAAGGAAGCGTAGCTAATCCAGAACCAAACAATAAGTATAAAGGGCAATGTGTTTCTTTAATACAGCAATACTTATATAAAGTATTTGGAAAATCTTTTAAAGCTTATGGAAACGCAAAAGATTGGGCTACAGATTATCCAAAAGATTATTTTACTAAATTAGCTAATAATACAAAACCTCAGCCAGGAGATGTATTAGTATATGGCTCAAATTATGGTGGAGGATATGGACATATAGGCTTAATAGACGTAAACGGAAGATGGTATGACCAAAATGGTGTAAAAAAATTAGCTGTTGGTTACAGAGATACACCTTTTTCTGGATATGTTTGTGTTTTAAGACCAAAAAATCATGAAGCTTTAGGCTTAAATACAGGAGACTACAAAGTTGGAACTACATATACATTAACTACTAATGTAAAAGTAAGAGACGGAGCTGGAACAGATGCAAGACGTAAATTAAGAAGTGAATTAACAGCAGATGGACAAAAGAATGCATTAAATCAAGAAAATGCAACTTTAAAAGAAAGAACTAGAGTAACAGTTCAAGAAGTTAAAAACTTAAATGGAGATATTTGGGTTAGAATACCATCTGGTTGGATTGCAGCAAAATATCAAGGAGCTACATATCTAAAATAATTTAATATAAAAAATAGAGAAGAGGCAGTAGATTAATTTCTATTACCTCTTTTTAAACATTCTACTATATTTATATTAAAAAATTTTAAATTTACTAATCTTTCATATCTTCTAAATAATCTAAGTAAGTATCTATTGTAACGTGTTCTTCATTTTCATCTTGTCCACTTGATCTAGCACTATCCTTTAATGCATCTAAGAATTGCCAAGTATATTCAAAACCTAATTTTTGCATTCTTTCGAATTGTTCCTCTGTCATCATTTTTTCTAATTGTTCATCAGTTAAATTTAAAATTTCTTTTACCTTCATATTAATCATTTCCTTTCTTTTCTCTTTCATTGTTTATATTATACTATGCACAGTAATATTTGTCAATACTATTTTTAATTTTTTTTCAAATATTTTTTTACATTTTCTGTAACCCATCCAGCTACTGTTTTTCCTTCATCTTTTAATTTCTTTCTTAAAGCTGTTCCAAGTTCTTTATCTATATTAGCTCGTATTTGGTCATATTTTTGTAGTTGCCATTCTCTTTCTTTTTTATAGTTTCTAGCCATATCAATTCCTCCTTGATTTTTTACATTATATGATATATAATTATATTTGCAAGAGAGGATTGCTCCTCTCATTGCTTAGAACATATTATGGATTTTCATTATGTCTTTCCATAATTGTTTTCTGTGAGCTTTTAGCTTTCTGTCTTTGCGGGTAGAAGTTAAAAGCTTTATTAATTTTGAAAACATATTCATCACCTCCTTGGTATGGTTATATTATACTATGCATAGTATAAATTGTCAATACTTTTTTGAATATTTTTTAATTTTTTTGAAAAAATATTTATACATATATTTAGAAAAACTTTTATTAAAATATACCATAAAATAAGAGTGAAGTTGTTTAATGCGATTTTATAATTTGTTATTAACATGTTATTAACCAAATAAAATTCAATAAGTCGCATTGAGTTTTTAAAACTTGAGAAAACATTGATAAATCAACGAAAATTAGGAGTTTCAATAAATACGTGAGATTAATGAAAAACGATAAATTGATTTTGCCTATCATTATGGAAGTATAGGAAAATACAAATAGGGATCTTGGTAGGGATTTTGGGGACGGTCCTTAAATCCCGATGCAGTTATTATATAAAATTCCAAGCTTTTAGAAGCTTGGAATTTTGGCTTTCTTTTTAAAATCCATTGTTAATTGAGATATTCGATTTATCTGAATATATATAACTCAAAACTAGCCAAGCATGCGCCTGGCTAATTTTGAATCATTCAATCACATTTTCAGGAAGTGATTGAATAGTTTCAGGAAAGTATGTTTCGAGGTGATAAACCACCCCATGATAAACGTGATGATGGCCTTTTTCGTCTTTAAAGCAAATTGAGTTTCTGCCAAAATCAACGTCAGTGACATTAGAATAGGGGTAACTTTCTCCCATCCAGATTATTGTTAAATCTTTCTAGATGATTTATCAAGTAAAAACGTTTAGTTGTTAGTATTTGCATTAACAAGAATAAGTTTAGAATGTTATGTAGTGTATGACTAGATTTTTATTAAATTCATACCATATACAAAAAATATAAAACGAATAGATTAAATTGTGATTATATATGTTTATTATAATATTTTAAGGATGAGATGTATTGCTACATCTCATCCTCATTAATAAATGTTTTATAGCTTTCAAGAAAATCTTCAGGAGACATACCTTTTTGAAGAAGCCTTGTAGCTTTTATACTAGCTTGCATAAAGGTTTCTTCAGATATGTCTTTGTTAGAAGACGACTTTACATTGCCTTTTATATCAGCAAGTAATATCTCTCTGTTTCTGGATTTTTGTAAGCTATTCCATAAACTAAAAAGGCCATATCTAACTACTCCTTTTTAGTCTTGGCTACTGGTGTGATAACAGATTCCGGAAACATTTCCAACAAACGAGGAATGCCTCCGCCAAAAACGATTCCACCACGAAAACTTGTACATACGAATTCGTCAGACGTGGGCTCACGTCCAGAATCTACTGTTACCTCTCCGGTTTCAAGAGACAGTGTAAATATCTCTTGTGTCTCGGAATCCTTAAATTGAATCCCTGATAATTGTAATGCCATGTTGTTTCCTCCTGCCATTTGGCTAAAAACAAGAACATATATAATTACAAAATTAACTTCTGCAATTGAATGTTCCATCAATAAAGTTACATATAAAATTATATAGTAAAAACACTATTATGTCAACAAAAACAAAGTTTGGCTCTTGATATAAAGGCAATTATATTGTATAATAAAAAAGATTTTGAACTTTAGGGACGGAGCTAAAAGTTCAAAGAAAATTTAAAAACTAAAAATAAAAAGGGATTATAGGAACGTCCCCAAATCCCGATAAAGGAGAGAAAATTAATGGACTATAAAGATTTAGCAAATTTAATATTTCCAGATGTAAAACCAATAGAATATTATGAGGAAAAATATCCAAGAAGAAACTTAAAAGAAGGCGCTATAGTAAGTAGATTTGCACCAAGTCCAACAGGATTTGTACATATTGGTGGACTATACCAAGCTTTAGTTGCAAGAAAAGTCGCAACACAAACAGAGGGAGTATTTTTCTTAAGAATAGAAGATACAGATCAAAAAAGAGAAGTAGAAAATGGTATTACAGATATCGTTAATTCTTTAAAAGATTTTGGTATAGAAGAAGACGAAGGAATGATAAATGAAACAGAAGAAAAAGGTAATTATGGTCCATATAAACAATCTTTAAGAGGAGATATTTATAGATCATATGCTAAATACATGATAGAAATGGGAAAAGCATATCCATGTTTCTGTTCTGCTGAAGAAGTTGATGAAATAAGAAAAAAACAAGAAGCTGCAAAAGTAAGACCAGGTTATTATGGTGTGTGGGCAAAATGCAGAAATTTAAGCTTAGAAGAAATGGCAGAAAAAATAAAAGCAGGAGAAAAATATATTATCAGATTTAAATCACCAGGAAGAGAAGATAGAAAGATAAAACATCATGATGTAATAAAAGGAAATGTTACTTTCCCAGAAAATGACCAAGATATAGTAATTATTAAAGCTGATGGTCTTCCTACATATCATTTTGCACATATTGTAGATGACCACTTAATGGGAACAACACATGTAATAAGAAGTGATGAATGGCTTTCATCTGTTCCATTACATTTACAATTATTCCAAGAAATTGGATTTAAAGCACCAAAATATGTTCACATTTCACCAATTATGAAAAACGATAATGGAAACAAGAGAAAACTAAGTAAAAGAAAAGATCCAGAAGCAGCAGTAAGCTATTATGCAGAACAAGGAATACCAGCAGAAGCAGTAAAAGAATATTTATTAAATATTGCAAATTCAAATTTCGAAAATTGGAGAAGACAAAATCCAACAGAAGATATGGAACATTTCGAATTACAATTAAATAAAATGAGTGTAAGTGGAGCTCTATTTGATATGGTTAAATTACTTGATGTTTCAAAATCAGTTATTTCTAGATTTGATGCAGAAAAAGTATATAATGAATCATTAAAATGGGCAGAAAAATATGATGCAGAATTAGCAGAAATGCTAAAAGCAGATAAAGAATATGCTTTAAAAATATTTGGTATAGAAAGAGGAAATAAGAAACCTCGTAAAGATATTGCTAAATGGTCTGATGTAAAAAATGAAATTTCATATATGTATGATGAAAAATTTTATGCACAAAATGTAAATTATGAATACCAAAAAATATCAGATAGTGATAAAATAAAAACAATATTAGATGAATATATAAATAATTATTTTGATGAAAATGATGATAAACAAGAATGGTTTAACAAAATAAAAGAATTAGCAGGAAAATTAGGATATGCAAGTGAAGTAAAAGAATTTAAAGCAAATCCAGATAAATATGAGGCACATGTTGGAGATGTAAGTACAGTGCTAAGAATAGCTTTAACTGGAAGATCAAATACACCAGATATGTATGAAATAATGGAAATAATGGGAAAAGATAGAATAAAAGAAAGATTTGAACATGCGAAAAAAGAATTGTAATTAAACAAGGGAGAATAGCCTATGGATAAACTAATGGATGTAATTAATTATTTTAAAACAATTGATTTAAAACAAGTAATTGATATTTTAATAGCTATTGCAATTATAATATTTTTCTATATATTTAGTTCAGGGTTATCTTATATTTTAATAAGAATTTTTAAAAGAAAGAAAACTGATAAAGAACGAATAAAGAAAATGCCTTTTTATAAGCCACTAAAAATATTTTTTATAGTTTTAGGAATATTTTTAGCAACAAGGGTTTTGCAAATACAAGGAAAAGCAATGGACATAATCGAATTAACATTTAAGATTATTTGCGTAATTTTATTTGCAAAAGCATTAGCAGACTGTTTTACAACAGATTCAAAAACAATGAGAAAATTACAAAGAAAATTTATGACAGATGCTGATGATAATAGAATAAATTTTATATATAAAATTATAAGATGTGCTATATATATAATTGCCATTTTAGCAGTTATTGCGTTACTAGGAATTAACTTAAATACAATACTTGCAGGTTTAGGAATAGGAAGTGTTGTGCTTACATTAGCAGCACAAGATACAGCCAAAAACCTATTTGGTGGAGTTATGATATTAATAGATAAGCCATTTGTTATAGGTGATTGGGTTCAAACTACAAATTATGAAGGAATTGTAGAAGATATAACATTCAGAAGTACTTGTATTCGTACATTTGATAATTCTCTAGTAAATATACCAAATGGAGTATTATCAAATGAAGCTGTTATAAACTGGAGTAAGATGGAAAAAAGAAAATATAAATTGGACTTAAAACTTCCATTAGATACACCAGTAGATGTAATACAAAGAATTACTAGCAAAATATATTTTATGCTTATAAATCATCCAAGTGTAATAAATGATGATACATATGTAAAATTTGATGAAATTGATCCAGATGGTGTTTCTATAATGATATATGTTTTTACAAATTCTGTTGATTATGGTAGTTACTTAAATGCTAAAGAGCATATTAATAAAAATATATTAGAAATACTAGAAAAAGAAGGCGTGGATTTAGCATATCCAACAAGTACAGTATTAGTAAAAGATGGTAATAAAGTAAAAGAAGATATCAAAAAAATAAATTAGGTTTTTTTGTGAACGTTCCTAGTGATATGGGACGTTCTTTTTTTATTTCTGGGATTTGGGGACGTTCCTTAAATCCCTTTTTGCTTGAAAATATAAACTGTAGAAGAGATAAAAAACTTCTACAGTTTTTTGTGGTAAAAGTGATTTATTTTATGAATAAAAAGATATTATTTAAAAATAATAATAAAAGGTTGACAAAAGCACATAGTATCAATATAATAATAACAAATACAACTTATTAACTTTTTGATAATATCAAATAAAGGAGAGATGCCTATGGAAAATGATAAGATAATAGTAGTGTTTGGAGGATCTTTTAATCCACCTCTAAATTCACATTTTTCATTAGCAGAACAAATTGTATCCGAATATGAGAATGTAGAAAAGATAATTTTTGTACCAGTAAATCAAAAATATCAAAAGAAAGGTTTACTAGAAAATAAATATAGGTATGAAATGCTAAAATGCGTTTGTGATAAAAACGATAAATTCGAAGTATCAGATATAGAATTAAGAAACGAAAGACAATTATACACTATAGAAACTTTAGAAGAAATTCAAAAGATGTACCCTAATAAAACAATATGGTTTACAACAGGAAGTGACAATTTAAGAGAATTAAATACTTGGGAAAAAGCGAACGAATTAGTCAAAAAATTTAAAGTACTAGTATTAGAAAGAGATGAAGATTGCTTAGAAGATATAATAAATAATGATAGATTTTTAAAAGAAAATGAAAAATCATTTATAAAAGTAAAAAATAATGTTAGAAGCGGCTTAAGTTCATCATTTGTAAGAGAAAAGATTAAAGAAGGAAAAAGTATACGTTACTTTACACCAGACGAAGTATATTCATATATAAAAGCAAATAATTTATTTAAATAAAACTTATAAGAGAGAAAGCTAAAAATAAGGGAGGAAGTTAGATGTTAAGTGAAATAGAATTAAGGGAACACATAGATAAAATAGTTTTGTGGATACAGGACTATGTAAATAAAGTAGGAGCCAAAGGAGTGGTAATTGGAAATAGTGGAGGTAAAGATAGTGCTACAGTTATAGCACTTGCAAGCCTTGCACTAGGAAAAGAAAAAGTTTTAACTGTTGGAATGCCGTGTCAGTCAAAAGAAAAGGATTTAGAAGATGCAAAACTAGTTGCACAAACTTTTGGTGTAAAAATTTTAGAAATTAATTTAACAGATACATATGAAAAATTAGAAAAAGAGCTTAATACAAAAATATGTGAAGAATTGGCAGAAGAAGCAAAAATAAATATTAAACCAAGACTTAGAATGACTACACTATATGCGATTGCACAAAATTATAATTATCTAGTTATGGGAACAGGAAATTTGTGTGAAGCAATGGTTGGATATACAACAAAATGGGGAGACAGTGCAAGCGACTTTAATCCGATTGCGAATTTTACAGTAGATGAAGTCTTAAAGATAGGAGAAATATTAGGAGTACCTGAGAAAATTATAAAAAAGGCACCAAGTGATGGATTAAGTGATAAAAGTGATGAAGAAAAAATGGGAATAACATATAAGGAAGTTGCAGAATATATAGAAACAGGAAAAACGAATGAAGAGAAAATGAAAAAAATAGAAAAACTATATATGAATTCTAAACATAAAAGAGAAAAAATCCCAACATACGATTTTGAAAGAAAAAATTATTTAAATGAATTGAAATAATAAGGGGAGATTTTTATGAAGGATGATATTAAAACCAAAATAAAAAAGGTTTTTTCATATGTGTTTATAGATGGTTTAACAGGAATGGCTTGGGGCTTATTTTCTACCTTAATTATTGGCTTGATAATAGAGCAGCTAGGAAAATTAATTGGTGGAAATGTAGGAAATTTGATTGTAGTAATTGGAAAAATAGCTGCAAGCTTAACTGGTGCAGGTATTGGAGTTGGAGTAGCAGTAAAATATAAGGAAACACCTTTTGTTACAATTTCTGCAGCAATTGCAGGGTTAATAGGTGCTTTTGCAAGTAAGATATTACAAGGTTCTGTCTTAGTAGATGGAACTATTATTTTAAATGGACCAGGAGAACCACTTGGAGCATTTATAGCAAGTTTTATAGGAATTATTTGTGGTAGATGGATACAAGGTAAAACTAAATTGGATATTATTTTAGTTCCTATTTTTACAATAATGATAGGTGGAACTGTTGGACTATTAGTAGGTCCACCTATTTCTAATTTTATGCTAGCATTAGGAGAACTTATTAATTGGGCAGTGGATAGACAGCCGGTTATAATGGGAATATTAGTATCTGTTTTGATGGGAATGATATTAACTCTTCCAATAAGTTCTGCAGCACTAGCTATAATATTAAATTTAAGTGGATTAGCAGGTGGAGCAGCTACAGTTGGTTGCTGTGCTAATATGGTTGGATTTGCAGTTGCAAGCTTTAAAGAAAATGGAATTTCTGGACTTATTTCGCAAGGATTGGGAACATCAATGTTACAAGTTCCAAATATTATGAAAAAGCCAATTATCTGGCTTCCTGCAATTATTGCTAGTGCAATTTTAGGACCAATTTCGACTGTGGTATTACATATGACAAATAATGCTTCTGGAGCAGGAATGGGAACCGCAGGTTTGGTTGGTCAACTAATGACTTGGCAAGATATGAGTGGAAGTGAAAATGGAGTGGTATTAATAATAAAAATTATATTACTACATTTTATATTACCTGGTCTTATAGCTTGGGTTACAAGTTATGTTATGAGAAAAAAGGGTTTGATAAAAGACGGAGATATGAAGCTTGAAAGTAGCACCTAGATGTAATTAACTTGTGATAATGTCACCCCATAATCAGATTAATATTTTTTTCAGAAATGTCACCCCTCTCATGTTAAA
>CALXVH010000031.1 GCA_944391965.1 uncultured Clostridia bacterium | reverse complement strand
CAAAGAAAATAAGGTTAGCTACATATCAAGCTTTAAGTAAGATAAATGAAATGAAAGACTTTAAAGCAGATATAGTTATTTGCGATGAAGCACATAGGATTGGTGCCACAACTTGGGAACCAGAACTAGATATTTTTATGAAAAATCACCCAAATGCAAAATATATAGGTATCACAGCAACTCCAAAAAGAACCGATGGAAGAAATATGCTATATGAAAAATTTGCAGATAGTGTAATTTATGAAATGTCTATGACCGAAGCACTGGATGGTTCTAAAGAAGGAGAAGTAGTACTACAAGGTGCAAGATATGAGAGAATGTTATCCGCATTAAAAAGTGAATTAAAAAGATATAGGATAGAAATTGATAAAATAGAAAATTTGGCTAGAAAAGAAAAAACAATAGAAATCTATCGAAAATTAGAAAGTCTAGTAAGTAACGAACCAGATATGCCAGATATCATGGCACAAGCAATGCGAAATAAGAATGGAAAATATATTGTTTTTTGTGCTAATAGATATGATATGCAAGAAAAGATGAAAAGAGCAAAAGAAATATTTGGAAAAGTAAATGAAAATATATCTATTTATTATGTATTAAGTAGAAATGGAAAAAAAGATGTTTTTGGAAAAACCCCTTTTTCTAATAGAGAGACATTAGAAAATTTTGAAGAAGCAAAAGAAGATGGAACACTGCAATTAATGTTTTGTGTAGATATGTTAGATGAGGGGAAGCATATAGCTGGTTTAGATGGAATAGTAATGTTTAAGCCAACCGAATCTTGGATAGTATTTAGTCAAGAAACAGGCAGAATAATGAGTATAGATGCAAAAAAAGATAGGGTTATAATCGATGCTGTAAATAACTGGATAAGACAAATAGATATTTTTATGGAAATAGAACATGCAATGGGAAAAGGAAAAGATAAAACAGATAATAGTTATTATAATTTTTTTAAGTTACAACCTGAAGAATTAGAATTATTGGATTTATTACGAGAGATTGATGAGCAACTTAAAATACGTACAATACATGATACATTTTCAGAATATATAGATTTTTTTGAAACAAACAAAAGAAGGCCACGAAGTCATTTTACTAAAAATGGCAAAAGATTAAAAGCCGATGAACTCACAGATGAAGAAAAGGAAGAGTTACACTTATACCAAAGATGGAGAATATCTGAGGAAAGAAAGATGCTTAAAAATTTTAAAGGAAAAGCAATAGAAGAAGTTCCAAAAGAATATAGATATAAAATACAAAAACTAAGAGAACTTGGATTGGAAGAAAAAACAACATATGAAGAGTATATAGAATATTTAGAGGAGAACGGAAGAGAACCTAGACAAAATTTTTCCGAAAAAGGTAGACCAATTTTAACAGAAGATTTAAGCGAAGAGGAACAATATGAAAAAAGATTAGCTAAAAGGTGGAGATATTCTACAGAAAATGAAATGTTAGAAGAATATGCAGAAAGAGATATACAAGAAGTGCCAGATCAATACAGGGAGCAAGTCGCTACGTTAAGAAGTTTTGGATTAGGGTTAAAGAAAAAAATTAAACATAATACATATGAAGAATTTGTAGATTTCTTAGAAAAGAATGGTAGAACGCCTATTGGTAATTTTGGAAAAGATTCTAGAAGATTATTAATGGACGAACTGACACCTGAACAAAAAGAAGAAGTGAATTTATATGGTAGATGGAAAAATTCAAAAGAAAAAGAAAAATTGGATAAATATATTGGAGTAGAGTTAGATGACATACCGGTAGAAGATAGAGTAAAAATAGCAAAATTACGAAGTTTTGGTCTGGGAATAGAGCAGAAAACGACTTATGAAGAATATATAGAATTTATAGAAGGACATGGAAAAGCCCCATCACCAGGATTTAAAAAGCTCGGTGCAGGAAGAAACTTAAAAGTAGATGAATTAACCCCAGAACAATTAGCAGAAGTTCATTTATCAGCCAGATGGCGTAATGCACCAGAAAGAAAAGTGTTAGATGATTTTGCTGGTCGTGATATAGCAGAAGTTCCAGAAGAATATAGACAAAGAATACAAAAACTAAGAGATTTAGGAATTAAGGGTAAAGCAAAAGGAAAGAAGATACAAGACAGAATGAGGAAAGCAGTCATAGATAATATAGAAGATTTAGAAGAGGCAAGAAAAGAACTAAAACCACAAAAAATAAAAGAACAAGACAATATTTCATAGAGCAAGAAAAATTATAAATGTTAAAATCCCTCCATTTTTGGAGGGATTTTAAGAACTTCCCCAAATCCCTTTTCGAAATGGAAACAAGGAACGTCCCCAGATCCCTTCCAAAAGAACGTACCTAAAATCCGATTTTTTGCTGTAAAGCTCTTGACATTTACACTAAAATAGTGTAAAGTATAATAGCATTACAAAAAGAGAAGGTGTAATGATGGAAAAAAATATAGAAATAAGTATATTATCTCAAATTTATAAAAATGTTTTAACAGAAAAACAATTCGAAATTTTAAGTGAATATTATAATGATGATTTTTCATTATCAGAAATCGCAGAAAACTATAATATTACAAGGCAAGCAGTAAGGGATAATATAAAAAGTGGAGAAGCAAAATTATATGATTTAGAAAATAAACTAGGACTTATGAAGAAAATGCAAAAACAAGAAGAAATAGTAAATAGCGTTATTTCTAAATTAGATAAGTTAAACATACAGGATGAAAAAACATTAGATTCAATAAAAAAAGATTTAAAAAAATTAATTTAAAGTAAGGAGAAAATAATGGCTTTCGAAGGATTATCTTCTAAATTACAAAGTATAACAAATAAATTTAAAGGTAAAGTAAGAGTTACAGAAGCTGACTTAAAAGATATGTTAAGAGAAGTTAAGCTTGCACTGCTAGAGGCAGATGTTAACTATAAAATAGTAAAAGAATTTATAGCTGTAATTCAAGAAAAAGCTTTGGGCCAAGATGTTTTAAAATCATTAACACCTGGCCAACAAGTTATAAAAATAGTTAAAGATGAACTTGTAGAATTATTAGGAGGAACAGAAAGTAAAATTACATTTTTACCAAATGCTCCAACAGTAATAATGTTAATTGGTTTGCAAGGTTCTGGTAAAACTACAACAGCAGGTAAACTTGCAAATGTATTAAGAAAACAAGGTAAAAAACCATTACTAGTTGCGTGTGATGTTTATAGACCAGCTGCTATAAAACAACTTCAAGTTGTTGGAAAACAATTAAATATACCAGTTTTTAGTGATGAAAATTCTAAAAATGTTGTAAATATAGCTAAAAGGTCAATAGATGAAGCAATTAAAAAATTAAATGATGTAATAATACTAGATACTGCAGGTAGACTTCAAATAGATGAAGAATTAATGCAAGAATTACAAAATATAAAACAAAATGTAAGACCACAAGAAATCTTATTAGTAGTAGACAGTATGACAGGTCAAGATGCTGTAAATGTGGCAACAACATTTAACGAAAAAGTAGGTATAGATGGAATAATCTTAACTAAGTTAGATGGTGATACACGTGGTGGTGCAGCATTATCAGTAAAAAAAGTAACAGGAAAACCTATAAAATATATAGCAACAGGTGAAAAGTTAAGTGACATAGAACCATTCCATCCAGATAGAATGGCATCAAGAATTTTAGGAATGGGAGATGTACTTTCTATAATAGAAAAGGCAGAAGAATCATTTGATGAAGAACAAGCTAAAAAGATGGAAGAACAATTAAGAAAGCAAAGCTTTGATTTAAATGATTACTTAGAACAATTAAGACAAGTAAAGAAAATGGGTTCTTTCTCATCTTTAATAAAAATGCTTCCAGGAATGAATCAGCTTAAAAATATAAAAGTAGATGATAAAGAATTTGATAAAATAGAAGCTATTATTTGCTCAATGACAAATGGAGAAAGAAGAAATCCAAAACTTTTAAATGCAAGTAGAAGAAAGAGAATTGCAAATGGTAGTGGAACATCAGTACAAGAAATTAACAGATTCATGACTTCATTCGAAACAACACAAAAAATGATGAAAAAAATAAAGACAGGTAAAGGAATGAGGAACATGATGAAAAACTTAAATATAAATGATTTAAAAGATTTTAAGATGTAGATTATTAATACCAATTAATAATAGATACTTAGATTTTTAGGAGGTGAAATAAATGGTAAAAATAAGATTACAAAGAGATGGAAAGAAAAAAGCACCTTTTTATCAAATAGTAGTAGCTGATTCTAGAAGTCCAAGAGATGGAAAAGTTATAGCTAGAGTAGGAACATATGATCCAATGACAAAACCATCAACAATAGTTTTAGATAAAGAAGCTGTTGCAACATGGATTAAAAATGGAGCTAAACCTACAGATACAGTTAAAAAATTAATAGACTTAGCAAACAAGGATTAATGACAGGAGGATAAACAAATGAAAGAAGTTTTAGAAGTAATGATAAAAAATTTAGTAGATAATGCTGATGCAGTATCTATAAAAGAATTAAATGGTGAAAAATCAGTTGTATACGAAGTAAAAGTTGCTGAAGATGATATGGGTAAAGTTATAGGAAAACAAGGTAGAGTAGCAAGAGCAGTTAGAGCTATAATGAAATCTGTAGCATCAAAAGAAAACAAAAAAGTTACAATTGAATTCATTAACTAAAAGGGGTTAATATGGAATATATAGAGATTGGACAAATTGTTAATACAAATGGTTTAAAAGGTGTTGTAAAAGTAAATCCTTTTACAGATGATATTGGCAAATTTGAAGATTTAAAGTATGTATATATACAATTAAAAAATGAACTTAAAAAAGTTAAAATAGAACAGGTAAGATATAATAAAAATCAAGTCTTACTAAAACTTGAAGGAATAGATTCTATAGAAGAAGCCGAAAAATATAGAAATTTTTATTTGAAAACAGAAAAAGAAAGTCAAGAAGACTTAGGAGAAGATACATATTATATTGTAGATTTAATAGGTCTTGATGTTTATACAGATAAAAATGAATATTTAGGTAAAATAGAAGATGTATTTCCAACTGGTAGTAATGATGTATATGTAGTAAAAGACAATCTCGGAAAACAAATATTAATTCCTGCTATAGCAGATGTTGTAAAAGAAGTTGATTTAAAAAATAAGAAAATGATAATTAATCTTATTCCAGGTTTAATATAGGAGGAAGAATGAAATTTAATGTTTTAACTCTTTTTCCAGAAATGTTTTCAGCATTAGATGAAAGTATTATTGGGAGGGGAAAAGAAAAAGGACTAATAGATATTAATTTAATAAATATTAGAGATTTTTCTAAAAATAAGCATAAAAAAGTAGACGATACTCCTTATGGTGGTGGTGCTGGAATGGTTATGGAACCAACCGTTGTATATGATGCATATTGTTCTGTTAAAGAACCAAATGCTAAAGTTATATATATGTCTCCACAGGGAAAAACTTTAAATCAACAAATGGTACAAGATCTAGCAAAAGAAGAAAATATCATATTACTTTGTGGACATTATGAAGGTATTGACCAAAGAGTAATTGATGAAATTGTAGATGAGGAAATTTCTATTGGTGATTATGTATTAACTGGTGGGGAACTACCAGCAATGGTTTTGATAGATAGTGTTAGTAGATATGTAAAAGGAGTTCTAAAAGAGGATTCTGTACAAGAAGAATCTTTTACAAATGGATTACTAGAATATCCACAATATACTAGACCAGAAGTATTTTTAGGTAAAAGAGTTCCAGAAGTATTGCTTTCTGGACACCATGAAAATATTAAAGAATGGCGAAGAAACCAATCAATAATAAATACATATTTAAAAAGACCAGATTTATTAAAAGAAATTAAATTATCTGATAAAGAACAAAAAATGTTAAGTGAATATAAAAATTTAAAAGAAGGAGGAAGTAAATAATGGATATCATTAAATCAATAGAGCATGAGCATCTAAAAGAGAAGATACCAGTTCTTAAGGTTGGAAATACTGTAAGAGTTCACCAAAGAATAAAAGAAGGAAATAGAGAAAGAATCCAAGTATTTGAAGGAATTATTATTAAAAAACAAGGTGGAGGACTAAATGCTACATTCACAGTTAGAAGAATAGCTTCTGGTGTTGGTGTAGAAAAAACATTCTTAATTCATTCACCATTAGTAGAAAAAGTAGAATTAGTAAGAGTAGGTAGAGCAAGAAGAGCTAAATTATACTACTTAAGAGATAGAGTTGGTAAAGCTGCTAAGACTAAAGAACAAATTGGTGCAAGAATTGAAGATAAAGAAATTACAGTAAAAACAGCTATAGAAGAAGAACCAGTAGTAGAAGAAAAAGTTGAAGCTCCAGTAGAAGAAGCTAAAACAGTTGAAACAGAAGCTACACCTGTAGAAGAAGTTAAAGCTGAAGAAGCTCCAAAAGCTGAAGAACCAGCTAAAGAAGAAGTAAAAGAAGATGCTTCTAAAGAAACAAAAAAAGATGAATAATAATTTTTAGAAATAGCGAATGCAAGATTTTTTATACATTGGTAATTGTTAAAAAATCTAACATTCGCTATAATTATCTAGTAAAGAAATTTCTCCCACTATAAAAAAATCTGTTATATCTTGACAGATTATTTTTTTTGATTTATCATATGAATAAGTAATCATATGAATACTAATTCATATGATATAAGAGGAGGTAAAAATGGAAGATGAAGAAAAATTAGTGTGTGCAGAAAACTGCCCACATTTAAATAAAATAAACAATGTTAAATCACTTGAGCCAAAGGCTGATGAATATCAAAAATTATCTAATATGTTTAAACTATTTTCAGATGAAACTAGATTAAAAATAATTTGTAGCTTATTAAAAGAAGAATTATGTGTTTGTGATTTATGCGAATTATTGGGCTTAAATCAATCACAAGTTTCTCATCAATTACAGCTTTTAAGAAATAGTAAATTAGTAAAATTTAGAAGAGAAGGAAAGCAAATCTTTTATAGTTTAGATGATGAACATGTAGAACTTATTATACAAATGGCATTAAATCATATTTTAGAGGAGGAAGAAAAAAATGGCATGTTGTAATCATAACCATGGAAAATGTGAAGTGAAAGAAAAAAACAAAAGCAAAATTATTTTGTATATACTTTCATTAGTTCTATTTGGAATTGGATTTATTCCTGCTTTAGCATCATATAAAATCTGGATATATTTAGCAGCAGTATTACTTGCGGGCTATGATTTATTAATAGAAGGAATAAAAAATTTATTTAAATTTAATTTTGAAGAAAGTACATTAATGACAATAGCTATAATTGGAGCCTTTATAAAAGGTGATTATCCAGAGAGTTGTTTGGTTGTTTTATTATTTAAATTAGGTGAATTCTTAGAAGAATTTGCAGAAGCTAGATCAAATAAAAACATAGAAGATATAACTAAAATTAAAGCTAATAATGCTAATTTAGTTGATGGAGATAATGTAAATGTTGTTAAAGTAGAGGATGTAAAAATAGGAGACATATTACTTGTAAAACCTGGTGAAAAGATTCCTGTTGACGGAATAGTTACATCTGGTACATCTCAAATAGATACATCACCAATTACAGGAGAGAGCAAACCTGTTAAAGTAGAAGAAAATAATGAAGTTATTTCTGGAAGTATAAACTTAAATAGTGCGATTTATATTAAAGCAGAAAAAGAATATAAAGATTCTATGGCTTCACAAATAATTGATTTAGTATATGAAGCAACAAATAATAAAGGAAAGACAGAAAAGTTTATTACTAAATTCTCTAAAGTATATACACCTATTGTAATAGTAATTGCAATTTTATTAGTAATAGTTCCGTTAATATTAGGTGCAGATATGGACAAATGGATAGATATAGCTTTATTCTTTTTAGTAGCATCTTGTCCATGTAGTTTAGTAATTTCTATACCATTATCATTCTTCTCTTGTATAGGTGCAATTTCTAAAAAAGGTATGATTATAAAAGGAACAAAACACATAGAAAATTTATCTAAGACAGATATAATTGCATTTGATAAAACAGGTACATTAACTACAGGAAAAATGGTTATAGATAAATTAGAAGCAACAAAAATTCCAGAAAATGAAATGTTAGAATATATTTATAGTATAGAAAGCCTATCTAATCATCCTATTGCAACAGCAGTTGCAAATTATAAAAAAGACATAGAAAAATTAGAAGTAAAAGATTATATAGAATATTCTGGACATGGCTTATATGGAATTATTAATGGAAAAGAAATTTTATTCGGAAATAAAAAACTAATGGAAAAATACGATGTAGATACAGCAGAATATGTTGATAATACTATTACACTTGCAGTAGATAAACAAATTGTAGGATATATAACATTAAAAGAAGAGTTAAGAGAAAATGTAGAAAATATATTAGATAATTTAAAAGAAGCAGGAGTAAAAGATGTTGCAATATTAACAGGTGACAATAAAAAGGCTGCTAAGAATATTGCAGATAAATTAAAAATATCAAAAGTATATGCAGAATTATTACCACAAGAAAAATTAAACAAAGTAAAAGAACTACAGGCTGATAATAATAAAGTAACATTTTTAGGTGATGGAATTAATGATAGTCCAGTAATCGCAACAGCAGATTTTGGAATGAGCATGGGAACAGGCTCAGAAATTGCAAATAACACAGCTGATGGAATTTTAATATCTAATGACATTTCAACCTTACCAACTATAATAAGAGTTGCTAAAAAAACAATGAGGATAGTAAAATTTAATATAACATTTTCATTACTTGCAAAACTTGTTGTATTAATTGTAGGCTTATTTGGAACAGCACCAATATGGCTTGCAGTATTAGCAGATACAGGTGTTACATTACTTACAGTATTAAATGCTTTAAGAATATTGAGAAAATAGAAATAAAAGATAGTGATTGATAGGGATTTTGGGGACGTTCCTAAAATCCCTATTTATAATACATAGGGAACTATAAAAATAAAGTGTTGAGAATGTGCTTGAAACATATTATGTCAATAGTTTTCAGAAATGTCACCCTAAAAGATGAAAATTTTCATTCAGAAATGTCACCCTTTACTCGTTATCC
>CALXVH010000030.1 GCA_944391965.1 uncultured Clostridia bacterium | reverse complement strand
AGTTATGTAATACCTACGGTAGCAGTTATAGCAGCAGGAGCATTAGTAATAATGAAAATATTTATAGGATAAGGAGTGAAAATATGAAAGAAGAAAATAAACCAAACGGGTTAAGTTGGTTTGCATTAGGATTTTCAATAGCTTCTTTAATAGCTGCTTTATTTAAGTAATGTGCTAAAGAAAGGAATTGATAAAAAAGATGGATAGATTAGATCAAATATTTATTTGGCACATCATTACATTATCAAAAATGAAATTAGAAAAAAGGAGAATAGAGAACAAATGGAAACGATAATAATATTTTTACTTTTAGGAATTATAGGAATGTTAGTGGCTTATGCAATAGTATCTACAGAGATATATAACGACAAAGTAAATAATTTAGAAGAAGAAATTTACGATACAAAATGTGAATTAAGCGAAAAAGCTAATAAATTAAGATTAATTAAGAACGAAATAGATAACACAGATTTAGCAGAAACAAGCTATTTAGAATTGTACAACAGTTATAAAAGAATAAAAAAAGTGATTGCTAATGCTCACGCATCAACAACCACAAAAGATTTTTTTTCAAGAAAGTATAAATAAATAATAACACGAATTTAGAAAAAATGCAAGAAAAGAGGAACAAATGGATTTATCTAAAGAATTTCATCCTGTGCCAAAGCCACCAAAAACAAAAAAGAAAAAGCCAAAGACAATAAAAAAGAAAAGCAGTAAATTAGCAAAATTAGAACGTAATAGATACAGCATAATTACATACAATTTAGATATTTGTTATGTATGCAAGAAACACAAAAAAGATCATTTGGATGAAGTTTTTGGAGGTAGAAATAGACAAACTAGTATGAAATATGGACTAGTTATACCAATATGTTTTAAATGTCACAGAAAATTAACAGATAATCCACTTTTAAAGAAAGAAATACAAGAAGAAGCAAAACAAAAATTTATAAAAAAATATAGTGAAGAAAAATTTATTAATGAATTTGGAAGATAGACAACGAGGAGTAGATATAAATATACTGCTCCTATTTTACAAAAGAAAGGAGAAAAAACATGGCACAAAAAAGAATGTTTAGCAATTCTGTAGTACAGAGTGATGAGTTTTTAGAAATGCCAGACAGTTCTCAAAATTTATATTTTCATTTATCTATGCAAGCTGATGATGATGGTTTTGTAGATAAATGGAAATCAATAATGAGAATGACTGGAAAAAAAGAAGATGATTTAAAAATATTAATAGCTAAATCTTTTGTAATTCCATTTGATACAGGAGTGCTAGTAATAAGACATTGGAGATTAAATAATTATCTACAAAAAGATAGATATAAAGAAACAATATATAAAGACGAAAAGTCTAGATTAACAATAGATAAAAGCAATGTATACAATTTGGATACAGAGTGTATACACAGTATAGATAAGAATAGAATAGATAAGATTAGTATAGAAAAGAATAGTAAAGAAAAAGAACAAGAAGAAAGCGAAAGTTGTGGCGACGGTTTTCAAGAAGACGAAAGTTGTAAAGACGGTCTTCTAGCAGGAAAGGACAGTTGTAAAGACGATTTCCAAAAAGTTTCAAAATTTTACGAAGACAATATTAATCTTTTAACACCATACACATCAGAAGTTTTAGAAGATTATACAAAAGAGCTAGGATCAGAATTAGTTATTTATGCAATGCAGATTAGTATAGAAAACAATAAAAGAACAATCAGTTATATAAAGGCAATTCTCAACAATTGGTCTAAAGCCAATATTAAGACATTAGCAGAAGCTAAAAATGAAAATCAAAACAAAAACGAAAAGAAAGATAATATAAAAATTGAGGACGTAGAAATAATGGACACATCTGGTTTAAGCGAAGACGAATATTTAAAACTTGTAAGAGGTAAACGAAATGCAGGATGAAGAAATAGAGAAAGCAATGTTATATTATCTAATTTTCGAAAATTATGAATGTGAGCTTATAGATGCAGATTTTACAACTAGATTAAACAAGAAAATATTTAAAGCAATACAAAATTTAAAACAAGCAAAAGAAGAAATAACAATGCTAACTGTTAAAAACAAGTTAACTGATGAAAAAAATATATTAAGTTATTTAGCAACATTAAGTGAGAATATTTATAGCACAACTGCAGAGAGTGTATATAAAAAGTTAATTGAATTAACTAAAAAAAGACAAATGCAAAAACTGCTAAATGAGTCAGCAACAAAAATAAAAGATGCTGAAAATATAGATATAGACATAGAAAAAGTAATAAAAGAGCTAAATAAAATTGAAGATAGAGAAATTAAAGAAGAAAGCTTAAAAGAGCAGATTATAGACACATTAGACATGATAGAGAAAAACATGAAAAACAAAAATGATTATAGCTTATATACAGGAATGCTAGATTTAGATCAATTAACTTGTGGACTACATAACGAAGAATTAACAATAATTGGTGCTAGACCTGGAATGGGAAAAACAACATTTGCATTACAAATAGCAGACTATATAGCTAAAAAGAGAATACCAGTAATGTTTATAAGTTTAGAAATGTCAGAAGAACAAATTATAACAAAATTAATAGCAAAAGAAACAAGAATAAATAGTACAAAAATGAGATTAGGAACATTAACTGACCAAGAAGCAGTAAAAGTATATGAAGCTGGAGCAGAATTAGAAGAAAAATCTTTATATATTACTAGTAATTTAAGAACAATACAGCAAATAGAAGTAGAAGCAAGAAAACTGAAAAACAAGAAAAACATAGGATTAATAATAATCGATTATATACAACTAATTAAAAGTTCTCAAAAATTCAATTTAAGAGAGCAAGAAGTAGCAGACATAACAAGGACACTAAAGCTTTTAACATTGGAGTTGAAAATACCAATAATAGGATTATGCCAGCTAAATAGAAATGCAACAAGACAAGAACCAATGCTATCTGATTTAAGAGAATCTGGAGCAATAGAACAAGATGCAGACAATGTTATTTTTATATATCAAGAAGAAGAAACTGATGCAGCAGCACCAGTTGTAACAATAAAATTAGCAAAACAAAGAGCAGGTTCTACAGGAAAAGTAAACATGATATTCAGAAAAGTATATAGCGAATTTGTAAATATAATCAGGAGGTAGTTATGAAAATTATAAATACAGAAGAACTACTAAAATTAAATGATATTGAGAAGATACAATTTATAAAGCAAATTATATTAGGACAAGCAAAATTTGTAGGAGGAGATGCAAATGAGAAGAAGTAGAGTGAGAGATATAGTTTATAAGATACTAGAAGCAGATACAAGAGCAAGAGAAGATGATAATTATTTAATATATAAAACAGTTAAAGAACTATTTCCAAGACTAGCAGAAACATATTTTAAAACAGCATTACAAACATTAACTAATGCAGGAATAAGTTTTGAGAGTATAACAAGACATAGAAGAAAGTTTTTAGAATTACATCCAGAATTAAAACCAAAACAAAAAACAAGAATCAGAAAAGAAGAAGAGAAAAACTACGAAAAAGAATATAGCAGACATTTACCAAGATTAGATTAAACGGAGGAAAAAATTATGGAAGTAAAAAGAGAAGAGTTAATAGAGTACAGCTATTATGATGAAGAAGGAAAATTAATAACAATAGTAAACAGAGATAAGTTAGCTGAATTACTAGAAACTGACGAAGTGAGGTGGAAAGAATAAAAATGGAAAATGATAAAAAATGTCCATTTCTAGATAAATACAATGGAGATGGAATAGAAGACACATATGGACATGATTATTACTCATGTAGAATTTTAATTAATGAAGACTTGAAAAAGTATGACTGTTATTGTTCAGTTGATAGAATATGCGATGTTTTGGATTATGAAGAATGCGAAATATATAAGAAAGAAAAGATGAAAAAAGCTCAAATAGAAGAGCAAAAAGATAATAACAAACAGTATAAGAGATTTTTATTTTGGCGAAATAGGGGAGACAAAAAAGAATGAGTGAAGCAGATAAGATGTTTGAAGAGTTAGGATATGAAAAAGATGTTGGAGAGGCTTTTGGTGTCGTAAGATATAAACATATAAAAGAAGATTATTATATAAGATTTTATTTAAGAGATAGAACTTTTGATGCTAATAGAATTAGTAAAAATAAAATATTCCCATTAGAAATAGATTACAAATTATTACAAGCAATAAATAAAAAATTTCAAGAATTGGAGTGGTCATATGAATAATGCAGATGAAATGTTTGAAGAATTAGGATATAGAATAATGTTTGATAACACTTGTATGTTTAGATATGTAAAATGTTTTGAATTGAAACCTAAAAGACATATTATATTTGCAATTGATAAAACTATAAGTGTTTGTGAAGAAAACGAAAAGGAATTGGCAATTAATAGAGATTACTTCACAATGCAAGAACTAAAAGCAATAAATAAGAAATGTGAGGAATTAGGATGGATATAGAAGAGGATATGAAGATATTACAAGAATTTACAGAGCTAGACAGAAAACTAAGAAACTACAAAGTAGAGAGCGATTATGATAATTTTTGTGAAAGAAGATGTGTAGCAATAGACCACATATTAGCAGAAAGAGAAGAAGATAAAAAGAAAATAGAAGAGTTAGAGAAAGAAATTAAGAAAAATAAAATGTATTTAATAATGGCTAGTGAAGTTATAGATAACAGCGTTTTAAAGCCAAAGGTAAAAGATGAATTAGAGAAAGCAAAAAGTGAAAATGAACCTTACGAATTACACAATAAAGAAAGCAGGATGTATTGGCTAAATCAAGGAAAGATAAGTTTAGCTAAAAAAATATTGGAGGATAAATAAATGTTACAAGAATACGAAGAAGACAAGAAAACAAATAAGGATCATGTGGCAACTCCAAGATGGGTAGTAGAGGACATATATAGTTTGATACATATAGAAGAATATAAATCCATTTGGTTTCCATTTAATAACTATGATTCACAATTTAAACTTAAAGCTGATGAACTAAATTTAAAGTACAAAGCAACACACATATTTGACGACAAACATGAAGATTTTTTTATAACCGAGCCTCCAATTAATTGTGACTTAATGATTAGTAATCCACCGTTTAGTCAACAAAATAAGATAATAGCAAGAAGTTTTGAATTAATAGATACAAATAAAATAAAAGCTTTCTGCTTATTACTACCATTAAGTACATTAGAAACAGAAACGAGAGCTGATTTATATGAGCAATATATAGATAAGTTGGGAATAATTATTTTTAAGAAAAGAATTAAATTTATAAATTGTAAAGCATCTTTTAACAAAGCATGCTGTTGGATATGTTACAACATACCTTACGTACAAAAAATATCATGGATTTAGGAGGATAAATAATATGTTAAGAATAAGAGAATACATATATTTCCCAGATAAAGATGGGAAGAAAATGAATAGAAGAAGAGTAGATTTAAAAGAATTAGAGAGTTTTGGATTTGAATATAAAGAAAATAAAAGGATTCCTCAAAATTCTATATGGAATTATGAAGATTACTTAGAAGTAAAAGGAAATAAAGAACAAATTTATATAAGAGCTTTTGATAATAGAGAAATAACCGTATTTAGTAGCTGCGGAAAGGCAATAGATAAATTATACGATTTAATAGTTGCAGGCTATGTAGAAAAAGTAGAGGAGGAGTAAACAATGTTAAAAGAATATCATAAAATAGAGACTTTATTTGAAAGAGATTTAAAAACAAAAAAATTAATAGAAGGGAAATATAGAAATAAAACAATTGAATATTTGAAAGATTTAAAATGGCAATTTACTGAAAAAATTGATGGAACTAATATTAGAATTTATTGGGATGGACACAAAGTAAGTTTTTATGGGAGAACTGACAAAGCGCAAATACCAGTAGAGTTAGCAAATAGATTAATGAAATTATTTGGAGGAGAAACAAACGAAGAAATATTTGAGCAAAAATTTGGAGAAGCAGAAGTAATGTTAGTTGGAGAAGGTTACGGAGAAAAAATACAAAAAGGTGGTTTATATAGAAAAGGACAAGACTTTATATTGTTTGATGTAATGATAGCAGGCAACTGGCAACCTCGTGAAAGTGTAGAAGATATAGCAAAAGCATTTAATATAGATGCGGTTCCAATAGTTTTAGAAGGTACAATAAAAGAAGCAGTAGAATATGTAAAAACAAAACCAAAGTCTGTATTTGGAACAGCACCAAGCGAAGGAGTAGTAGGAAGACCAGAAATAGAGTTACAAGACAGAACAGGAAACAGAGTAATTGTAAAAATTAAAGTAAGAGATTTTGAGTAGAAGGAGGATAAGCAATGACAGAAGAAGAGAAAGTAGAAAACACAATAGCATTAAAATATATAACTATAAAAGAATTAAAAAATATAAGAACAAAAGTGAAAAAATCAGAAGATGAAAAGATAAGATTAAAAATAGAAACAAAACATTGGTATGGATATTCAGAACCATTTTTAAGTAAGAGTAAAGATAGATTAAAGGTATCTAAACACACAATGTTAAAAATATTAGATGAGGCAATAAAAAAAGAAGAAGATTATATAAATAAATTAATAGATAAAGAAATAATGATAAGGAGGAATGAGTTATGTCAGAGAAAAGAAGAATAAATATAAAAAATTTTAATAGTGAATTATCTTGTATTATTAAAGTTAAATTAGATAAAAAAGGAATTAGTACTTGGAAAGAACTAACAGATATGCTTGGTATAGATAATCCTAGAACTTTTATAGATTTCTTTAATAATAAACAATGCGTAAAAAAAGAATATATAGATAAACTATTTGATATTTTAGAAATTGATGAAAGACTTAAAGATATATATTTAGAACCAGTTATTAAATACAAATTAAAGGAGAAATAAATATGACAGAAAATAAAAAGATAGAACAGCTTATAGCACATAATGTAAAGTCACTAACTATAAGCAAAGAAAAGTACGAGAAATTAAGAACAGAAACAAAGAATCTGATTAAATTAAACGATATTATTTTAAATTTTGAGGAGGAAAAATAAATTGGTTAAAAAAATATTAATAACGATAGTAGTGTTAATTTTAATAGTAGTAATAGGATTTATATGTAAAGATATTGTTGAAACTAATACATATGCAGATGATGATAGATTTATAAAAATTAGTGACCAATTAATTGGAGGATACTATTTAAATATAGTCTACGACAAAGAAACAAAAGTAGAGTACGCTTTTTATGGAAAAGGTGGACTACAAGTCTTAGTAGATGCAGAAGGAAATCCGTTATTATACAAAGAAGGTGAGTAGATGAAAAGAATATTAAAAGCATTATTAAAGACGATATTAATTTTAATATTGATAATTGGAACAATAGCAGCATTAGCTATATTTCCATATATTACAGCAGGAATATATTCAACACTAGTTATAATAATTATTTTTATTAGTTTTTACGAAAGTGAGGATGAGTAGATGACTAAAGAGCAAGATAAAGCTATAGAAAGATGTAATAAGTTAATAGAAACGGAACATTCTAATTGGATAGGAATAACTAATCAAAAAGCCATAGAAACAGTCTTAAATATGCTAAAAGAAAAAGATGCAGAGATAGAGAAGAAAGACAAGATAATAGATTTATATATAGACGAATTAGTAACAAATATGTTTGACAGATGTTGTCAAGAGTGTTGTAGAGAATGCGAAAAAGATAAAGATACATTAAGAAATTGTATAAAACAATATTTTGAAAGGATAGAAAAAAATGAGAGAATATAAATTTAGAGGTTTTACTGTAAATGAAGAAAAATTTAATAATGGTAAAGACGGATGGATATATGGAAATTTATCAGTTTTAGATGATGGAACAGTAGATATACAGGATATAAATGATGAAAATTGGTTTAAAGCAGTAAATCCAGAATCCGTTGGACAATACACAGGGCTACACGATAAAAACGGAAAAGAAATTTATGAGGGAGATATTGTTAAAATTATTGATACAGAATATGAAACTAAACATATAGCTATTATAGAATTTTTAGAAGCAAGTTTCATAATGCATATGATAAAAGGAGAATTTGCTGGAGAAATACTAGGAGCTGATAGTTGGTTAGACGAAGAAAAAGAGGTAATAGGCAACATATATGACAATCCAGAATTATTAGGAGGTAACAATGGAGATTAAAGAAAACGAATTTGTTAGAACTGATAATGGAATATTTGAAGTTACAAAAATAGATGGTTTATATATTTATTTAGATAAGGAATATTTTGATAAGCAATATCAGACGATGAGAGATGTTACTTTTAAAGAAAGAATATTAAAACATAGCTTTAATATAAAAGAATTAATAGAACCTCAAGATATTTTAAAATACAAAATAAAAGATTTTAATTTTAATAGTAAAGGAATAGTGTACGAAGAATATGATGCAAGAAAAGGAGAATATTACAGAATAATAAATGGACATAGACTAGAAGAGGTACAAATAATTGCAATATTAACACATATGCAATATGAAAGAGATTGTTATAGATTGGAGGAAGAATAAATGGCATTAGCTAAAGGAAAATTATATTTTTCAAATAATGATGGAGAATATAAGGAATTAGGAAGTGTAGCAAATTTAGAAATGACTCCAGTAGAAGATAAAGATGATACGGAAATGAAAGATTTTATTAACAAAATGGAATGTTATGATGGAGAATTAACAGTAGATATTAAAGATAGAGAAGCTATAAGAAGAATAAAGCAATTATTAAAAACAGATATACAGAAAAAAGCAGAGCAAAGATACAACAAAAGAAGTTTTAGAAATTTTATAAGAAAGAAGAGGTAATCCAAATGTCAAATTCACGAGAAAAACATAAAAAAACAAAAGATTCAAAAACTTTAAATAAAAATATTCAAATTGATATAAATTTTGAAGAATATGATATTTACTATAGAGAAGAAACAGATCCAATAATGTTGAATGTCTATTTAATAAAAATAATAGAAGATAAAAATATTTTGAGAATAGAGAAGACAAATGAATTTTATATTAAAAACTTAACAAGGATTCAAAGATATGAGGAAGAAGCAGAGATTGAATACAATAAGTCGGAAGGAATTTATAAGGAGGAACATAGATGTTTAATTTAAGAAAAAGAGTAGAGAATTTAGAAAATCAATTAAAGATAGATCCAGTTGTAATTACAGAAGAGGATTTATATAAATTTTATTTA
>CALXVH010000029.1 GCA_944391965.1 uncultured Clostridia bacterium | reverse complement strand
CGGTTATTAAACTTGACCTTTTTTCCATCAAAAAATTTTTCCATTTTTCGATTGACTTTTCATAGTTGGTCTCCTATATATAATTATTAAAATTAGTAATTTCCAATAAATAAAAAAATATGTACAATTTTGAAAAAATTACTATATACAACTGTATAAAATAAATGATATAATTAAATAGATACTAGAAAAATTCTCCTAGTAGGAGAATTTTTTGTAGTAGATATTTATGGCTAATTCTAGATTTTCTAGCATTTACTAATGCATAGAAAATCTTGTGTTTGGTTAAATAGATACTAGAAAAATTAGGAGATTTTTATGAAGAACAGATTTTTAACATTTATATTAATAGTTTTAATTTTAGGAATAATTGGTGGAATAGCTTATGCTTTTATCCAATATGTGGGGATAGACACAAATAATATTTTGGCATTAGTTACAGGAACAAATGAAGTTAGTAATGAAACTATAAAACCTTTGGAACCAACAGGAAGTAGTTCTAACACATTATTATCAAGTTCTTTAGATGTTCAATCAGCAAATCAAAACACTAGTACTACAGTATCTTCTGGTAAATATAAATACTATTACGATCAACTAGATTCAAATGCTAAAATAATATATTCTGCTGTTGAAGATAATATAGAAAATTTAAAAACCGGTACTGCTAAAATTGATTTTGGAGAACAATTTAATAATTTATTAAATGAAGAAAATGGAAAAGAAAAATTAAATGTAGCTTATCAAGCAGCATTAGACGCATTTGGATTAGATTATCCAGAGGTGTTTTATATAGATGTAACAAAGATGGTATTAATGATATATTCAACTACGAATATCTTTGGAACAAAATATGAAGTAGCAATAGAACCATCAGAGGAAGGAAATTATTTAATAGAAGGTTTTTCATCTAAAGCAGATGTAGATACAGCTTTAAATGGATTGGAAGCTATTAAAACAGATATTGTAAATCAAGTGGCAAATGATGATATATATACCAAAATAAAAAGAATACATAATTTCTTAGTGGACTATATAGAGTATGATTCTTCAATGGTAAGAGAAAATACTAGAAATATATATGGAGCATTGGTAGAAAAAAGTGTAGTATGTGAAGGATATGCAGAGTCATTTAAATATTTATTAGATGCTATTGGAGTACCATGTGTTGAAATTGTAGGAACAGGTACAAATTCTGCCGGACAAACAGAAGCTCATGCATGGAATTATGTTATGCTTAATAATAAATGGTATGCGATAGATGTTACTTGGGATGATCCAACGATTATAGGAAATGGAAGAGTACCTAGTTCAACTAAAACAAGATATTTCTTAAAGGGTGAAACTAATTTTAATAAAACGCATTTTCCAAGTGGTCAGGTATCAGACGGAGGTTCTATATTTATATACCCAGAGTTAAGTAAAGTAGATTACGAATAAAATATATTTAGAAATAGGAGAGGGACAAAGAGGTTCCTCTTATTTTTTGGTTAATTGATTTACATGACATGTATAATCTGCTATAATAGAAAAGATAACGAGTAAACCAAACTAAATATGGCGTAATGCCAGGAGGAAAAAGCATGAGAGAATTTTTTACCACATTGTTACTTAGAATCAAGTTACTTTGCGTGACCTTTGGCTGGGTAAAAGATGTAACAAATCAAAGTAAATATTATACTAAATTAAAAGAGTATAATATTCGGCTATTTGCATCACCAAGAAAAAGAAAAATGATTTACGTTGTAAGAAACAACAAAATCATATTAAAGAGCTATAAACCTCGGTTTGAGGTGATGTATAATAGTTGGAAAGAAGATTTTATCTTCATAATAGATGACAACTGCACGAACAAAATGTATGAAGTGACAAGAAACCTAGAATTGGAAGTGTTCACAGATTTTGCAAACTTGTATAAGATAGAAAAACTTCCATATATCATACTAACCTTAAAAAATAATTGTCTTAGAAATGTAGTTTATAATTATGCAGATTCTAAGATTGATTTCTCTAACCCGCATGCAATAACTTGGCTAAAAGAAGCTAAGTTGTTTGTTGTAGAAAAGAATATAGAAGAATATCGGTTAGTAGGTGTAAAAATGGAAAATGGCGAATGCCATCTAACTGAAATGAATTTTTCGCTGAGCGAAGAGCCAGAAGATGTGTGTTATCCACAGCTGGTGGGTAATACTATAATATTACTTACTGAAGGAAATGCATGTGTGCTTCATAAATTTGACTCTATAAAAGAAAAAGGATGGTTACCAGCTCCATATGAATACTTAGCCAGAAAGGGTGAGGAACTTTATATGGTTGAGATTTCGGATGATGTCAATATGATAAATGTAGATGCAGATGATATAAAGCCATTAGCAGAAGAATTTACTGGATTAGAAAACTTTTTCGTACTTAAAAATGGTAACAATGTTGTTATTGTTAAGTTTGAAGATGATCAACTGGTAAGATTAGGTGCAGTTGATGGAACCGGAATTAAAATAGGAACACCTTTCCTTGATTTTAGTGAGAGTGCTATAAAAATACCACTAAAAGTTACAGTGGAAAAAAACTTAACAGAGTAAAATAATGTGACATGCTTAAGTAAGATATGGGGAAAAGATTACATCTTTTGCCCATATTTTACGTGAATCACACATAAATAATTCCTTCATAAAATATATTATGGAGGAATTATTATGTATTGTTGCAAAGAAAATAAAGAAGATATATTAAGTGGTTGTATGTTAGCTATATTTATATTATGCGTTTTTATAATTATATTTATACCATTAGCAATGATGCCAGAACAAAAAAATATATTAACAGCAATAGCAGTTAATGGAGATAATCCGGAAGTAGGAACAACGACTATAAAATTTAGCCAAAATGATATAGTACTCGGAAACGCACTGTCACATACAGTTGATAGTGATGAGATAGATATAAATGAAAGTGGAGTATACCAAATATCATATCAGCTATATGGAACATCGGAAAACTTAGGAACATTTAATCTTAATTGCGTCTTGCTTGTAAATAATACAGCATTAGAGAACACTTTTAATGAAGGGCCAATTTTAAGGCAAAATACAGAAAACAGAATTACGTTAACTGGAACTGTTATACTAAAATTAAATGCTAGTGATAAGTTAAAACTACAAGCTGTTACAATTGAGGATATAACTTATCCAAGGGCGAGAATAGATGTAGAAAAAATAGCATAAAAGCAGGTTTATTGCCTGCTTTTATAATATTATACAAATCAATCCGCCACTACCTTCATTTACAATTCTCTCTAGTGTTTCTTGTAATTTTATTTGTGCATCCTCTGGCATATGAGCTAGCTTACTTTGTAAGCCTTCATTAACAAGTTCATGTAAACTCTTTCCAAAAATATTAGATTCCCAAATCTTCTTAGGGTCATTTTCAAATTCAGATAATAAATAATTTACTAATTCTTCAGATTGTTTTTCAGAACCAACTATTGGAGATACCTCAGTTTCTATGTCAGCCCTTATCATATGTATAGAAGGTGCTTTCGCCTTAAGCTTTACTCCAAATCTAGATCCTTGTTTAACCATTTCTGGTTCATCTAAGATTAATTCATCAATTGAAGGAGTAACAATTCCATAGCCTTTTGCTTTAACTTCTTCCAAAGCAAACGATATTTTATCATATTCTTTTTTTACTTCCGAAAATTCAGCCATTGTTTTAAACAAATCACCATCATTAGAAATTGAAACACCAGAGATTTCAGTTAATACATTATAGAATAGGCAATCTTTAAGTAATATAGATATATAGACACTTCCGGTTCCAAGTTCAATTTTATCTACACATGCTTTTTGAATAACTTCAGAAGATGATAAATTTTGAATGCAGTTGTCAATTTGTTTTAAAATTCTTACTTTTTCGAATGAATTTTTTAAATCAGTTATTAATGAATTTTTTAACGGATGTGTTTCATCTAATATATCCACCCATTTTGGAAAGTTAATATTAATTTGATTAATTGGAAATTCATATAAAACCTTAGAGAATATATTATTTATATCATCAAGAGTTAGTTCAGAACAATTAATACAAATTACAGTTGTTTCATATTTTAATTCTAGACTTTTGGCTAGCTCTTTTGTATATTCGGAATTAGGATTTTCAGAGTTTAATACAATAACAAAGGGTTTATTTAAAGATTTTAATTCATTTATAACACGTTCTTCTGCATTTATATAATCTTCTCTTGGAATATCTGTAAAACTACCATCTGTAGTCATAACAATACCTATTGTAGAATGCTCTTCTATTACCTTCTTTGTACCTATTTCTGCAGCTTGCTCAAAAGGCATTTCTTCGTCAGACCAAGGTGTTTTGACCATCCTTGGCATGTCATCTTCCAAATAACCGATTGCATTATTTACTAAATAACCAACACAATCTACTAACCTAGTTCTTAATTTAATATTATTTCCAATAGTTATTTCTACAGCTTCATTTGGAACAAATTTTGGTTCTGTTGTCATAATTGTTCTTCCTGAGGCACTTTGTGGTAATTCATCTGTAGCACGTTCTTTTTTATATTCATTCTCAATATTAGGAATAACTAACAAATCCATAAAATTCTTTATAAAAGTAGACTTACCGGTTCTAACAGGTCCAACAACGCCAACATAGATATCACCATCTGTACGCTTTGCAATATCTTCGTATACATTCATATTTTCCATCTATAAAATACCTCCTCATAGAAAATGTTTGTACTAAGTTACTTTAGTTAAGTATATTAGCGTTAAAGAAAACTTATTCCAAATTGATGAAATATTTTGTATAAACTTTAATTGCTACACCTAAAGTTCAAAATTTATTATCATTGCAAAATAAATAATCATATGATAAAATAGAACGGTGAAATGGAGGTTTTATATGAATGAAACAGAGATAATAAATAAATTAAAAGAATATGGTCAAATAAGGACTTTAAACATATTAAAAAATGTAGATGAGAAAAATAGAAAAAAAATAATAGAACAATTAAAAGATATAAATTTCCCACAATTAAAAGAATTATATAATAATATTAAAGAAGAGGCAGAAGTTAATGTTGGAGAATTAAAACCAATAAAATCATTAAATCCAGACAAAATATCTAAAGAAGAAAGAGAAAATTACGAAGAAATTGGAGCAGATGTTGTAAGAAATAAAAAATTTGCAGTTGCAACAATGTCTGGAGGCCAAGGAACTAGATTAGGCTATAAGAAAGCTAAAGGAACATTTAAAATAGATGTAGAACCAGAACCTAAATATTTATTCGAAATAATAGTAGATACATTACAAAGAGCAAACAAACAATATAATACTATAATTCCATGGTATATTATGACGAGTCATGAAAATAATCAGGAAATAATAGATTTCATGGAAGAACATAATTATTTTGGATATAATAAAGATTATGTAGGATTTTTTGAACAAAGTGAATTACCATTAATAACAGAAGATGGACAAATAATGTTAGATGAAAATTACAATATCAAAAAAGCTTCAGATGGTAATGGAAGTATATTTAAATCTATGTACATGAAAGGTGTACTAGATGATATGAAAGAAAAAGGAATAGAATGGGTATACATTGGATCAATCGATAATGTCTTACTTAAAATGGTAGATACATTATTAATGGGAGTTGCAATTAAAGAAGGCTCAGAAATTGCAACAAGATCAATATTTAAAAATTCACCAACAGAAAGAATAGGGTCTTTATGTATTCAAGATGGAAGGGTTAAAGTTATTGAATATTCAGAACTTCCTCAGGATATGGTAGAGGCAAAAGACGAAAATGGTGAAATTTTATTTGGAGAATCACATGTAATGTGTAATTTATTTAGTTTAAAAGCTTTAGAAAAAATAAGTTTACAAGATTTGCAATATCACAAAGCACATAAAAAGTATAGCTATATAGATGAAAATGGAAAAATGATTGAACCAGAAGAACCAAATGCATATAAATTTGAATATTTTATATTTGACTCATTTGAATTTTTTAATCAAATATCTATTGTAAGGGGAAAAAGAGAAGAGGACTTTGCACCAGTAAAAAATAAAGAGGGTGTAGATAGTCCAGCAACAGCTAGTAAGCTATATAATGATTATTGGAGGAAACAAAATGGAAGAATGTAAAATAAAAAATTTATATAATTTAGATGAAACCATTGCTAAAGATATTTTTAAAGATGCTACATATCCTTGGGAAGTTTTACCTAAAATAGAAGAATTTATTATTAAATTAGGAAAAACTTTGGACCCAACAGAATATGAGGAAAAAGGAGAAAATATATGGATTGCTAAAAGCGCTAAGGTAGCACCAACTGCATATATAGCAGGTCCAGCTATAATTGGTAAAAATGCAGAAATAAGACATTGTGCTTTTATTAGAGGAAAGGCAATTGTTGGTGAAGGTACAGTAGTTGGTAATTCAACAGAGTTAAAAAATGTCATATTGTTTAATAAAGTACAAGTGCCACATTATAATTATGTAGGCGATTCAATATTAGGATATAAATCACATATGGGAGCAGGTTCAATTACTTCAAATGTTAAATCTGATAAAAAACTAGTAATAGTAAAAAATGGCAATGAACAAATCGAAACAGGCTTAAAGAAATTTGGAGCAATGCTTGGTGATGAAGTAGAAGTTGGATGTGGATCTGTCTTAAATCCAGGAACTGTAGTAGGAAAGCATACAAATATATATCCACTATCATCAGTAAGGGGAGTAATCCCAGAACATTCAATATACAAAAACAAAAACGAGATTGTAAAAAAAATAGATTAATATGCAAAAAGAGCAAGGAATATACCTTGCTCTTTTTGGCTATAAATATAATTGCCAGAATATATACAAAATTAATTTATTCTAGAATTATACACTTTGAGTACCTGGAATAAAATAATCTACAACTCCATAAATTAAAGCACCAATTATTGCTGCCATCCAAGATATTGTATAACCTGCAACGAAAAATTGTGTAGCATATAATGTAGCGACTGCAAGTGCGAAACCAACAATACCTCTACCAAAGCTACTAGCATGTAAACCAGTAAATTTAGTAATTAAAAAGTCCATAACAGTAAGAACTATAGCAGCAATAGCTAATGTCCAAAGATTATTAATTGAGAAACCAGGAGTGAAAAAAGCAGTTATAGCTAGAACTACAGCAGATGTTACTAATCTCCATAGTATTTGCCCCATGGTACTTGTAGTTGAATTTCCTTTTACATTCATTTGACTATCAGCCATAATATAAAACCTCCTTAAATTGGTTTCATAATAGTATTATTTACACAACTTAAATAATTATTCAAAATGTATAAAAAAAATAAAAACTGACATAATAAAATTGAAAAAATTAAGTAGGTGATATTATGTTATCAAATTTTTTTAGAGCTATAATTATATACATATTTGTTTTGTTAGTTATGAGATTAATGGGAAAAAGAGAAATAGGACAACTACAACCTTTCGAGCTTGCTATTTCTATAATGATTGCAGATTTAGCATCTATACCTATGTCTGATGTTGGAACACCTATTTTAAATGGATTAATTCCTATCTTAGGCTTACTTGTTATGCATCTGTTAATTTCAGTTCTTAATATGAAAAGCTTAAAGTTTAGAGAAATAATATGTGGAAAACCCTCTATTTTAATTTTCAGAGGAAAAATTGACGAAAAGATATTAAAAAAAGAAAGATTTACTATAAATGAATTAGAAGAAAGACTACGTTCAAATAATATTTTTAATATTGGAGATGTAGAGTATGCAATATTAGAAACGAGCGGACAAATAACAGTTATTCCAAAACCAGAAAAGAGAAATGTGGTAGTAAAAGACTTTAACTTAGAGCCTAAATATGAAGGCATTTCTTATGATTTAGTTATAGATGGTGTAATTATGAAAGATAATTTAAGAAAACTAGGAAAAGACGAAAAATGGTTAGAAAAGCAAGTGGCTAAATTCAAAATAACACCTAAAGATGCTTTGGTAGTAACAATAGATGGAGAGGGTCAATTTTTCTGCCAAGCCAAAGAAAGGAAAAACAAAAATGTATAAAGAAATCGTTGTATGTATTTTAGTAGTTATTTTAATATTTAGTATGGATTTACTAAGTAATAATTATACGAAAAAAGTTTTTTTCAGTATTAATGATAGTTTGGAAAATTTAAGAAATGAAATGTTAAAAGATAATAAAGATACAAATAAAATAAATGAGGGAATAAATAAAGTGGAACAAGAATGGAATAAAAAATTAAACTTTTTATCTTGTTATATAGAACATAACGAACTAGAAAAAGTAGCAAGGCAACTAACATTAATTAAAGGAAATATAGATGTAGGAGAGTATAATCAAGCTGTACCACAACTTGATGACTGTGTGTATGTTATAAATCATATAAAAGACAAAGAAAGTTTAATAATAAGAAATTTATTTTAGAAATTAGGGATTTGGGGACGTTCCTTAAATCCCGATTTTTTTGTTGTAGAAATTTTAAATGTCACAATTGGCTTTGACAATTATATCCTACTAAATCAATTTAAAGATTTTGATGGACTTCAAAAACTAGATTGTTATAAAAAATATTTTAGTATATAATAGTAAACAAATAAAATAATCGAGGTAAAAATGGATAGAAGAGCGTGTTCTGAAGTAAATTATATAATAAATCAAATGCCACAAGAAATGAAAGTTAAAATTCCAACAGATGTAATTAAAAATATTCAAAGTAATATGGATAAAGACTATATTGTGGAACTTAAAGACATTGAATATGATGAGTTATTGCCAGATACGGAAAAAATTTTAGCTGTTCTTTATACAGATTATATTGCTCCGGAAGAAGAAAGAAAAGTTATAAAAGATACAGAAAAAAGGATAAAGGAAAAAAAGATACAGGAAATAAATAAAAATGTAATTAATCCATTTGAAAAAATTAATAGAACTGAACCTAGAAAAAGCATTACAATAATAAAAAAGAAAAAATGGTATGAAAAATTTATTGATTGGATAAAGAGATATTTTAAATAAAGGAGAAAGAAATGCCTGTAAAATTAATATATAAGCATCAGCAAAAAACTGCTGTATTACTAAGAAAAAGATTAAAAACACATAATAGAGCAGCATATGTATATCCGACTGGTGGAGGAAAAACTTTTCCTGCATTAGAGTATGTAGAAGAATGTGAAAATATAAGCAATGGTGAAAAATATGCATTAATAATTGTTCCTACTTTAATAATAAAAAGTCAGTATAAAAAATATATAGAAAAATATATGACAGAATGGAGTGGGCTATTAAAAACAAAGAAAATAAGGTT
>CALXVH010000028.1 GCA_944391965.1 uncultured Clostridia bacterium | reverse complement strand
AGGAGGAATAATATGAAGAAAAAAAGAAGAAGCTTATTTGAGCTTATCTTTAATATAAAAGAACAAAAACAAAATAATATACAACCACAATATAAAATGCTGAATAGTTATGAAGCACAATTTACCACTTTAAGTGGAGATACATATGACAGCAAATGTGCTAGACAATGTATTGATAGAATTGCTACTCATGCTGCTAAACTTTTACCAAAGCATATAAAAGGAAGTATAAGCAACAACATTAAAGGAGATATTAATTATTTACTAAGTGTACAACCAAATCCTTTAATGGATACTTACAATTTTATCTATAAAACAGTTTCAATATTGGAAAACGACAATAATGCTTTTGTCTTTATAGCTAGAGATGAAACAGATTTCATAACAGGATTTTATCCAGTTTTAGCACAAAATTATTTTTTGTTTGAAGATGCTGCTGGTAATCTATTTCTAAAATTCAAATTCATTAATGGACAAGAATATTTTTTATTATATACAGACTTAATACATTTAAGAAAATTTTACAATAAGCATGATATTTTTGGAACAAATAATAAAGTATTACAAACTGATTTAGAAACAGCGCATACTGCAAATGAAGGAATAAGTAATGCAATAAAGACTACTGCTAATTTAAAAGGAATATTAAAATATAATGCTGTATTAAAGCAAAAAGATATAGAAGAAAGTAAAAATGCTTTTGTTAGAGATTTCTTAAATCTAGAAAACGAAAGTGGAATTGCTGCAATGGACTCTAAAGCAGAATTTCAAGAAATAAATATGAAACCAATTACGTTAGATAGCGAACAATTAAAACAAGTTAATTACAATATTTTCGATTATTATGGAATCTCTGAAAACATAATAAGAAACGATTATACTTTCGAACAATGGAATGCTTTTTACGAAGGTGTAATTGAACCTTTAGCAATGCAATTGAGTAATGTATTTACTATAAAAATATTTAATAAAGAAAGTATAAAAAGAGGAAATAAAATAGTATTTACTGCAAATAGATTACAATATGCAAGTTTGACAGATAAGACAAACTTATTAAAAGTTGTAATACCAGCAGGTGTAATTAAGACAGATGAAATTAGAGAGGTATTAGACTTTGCACCTCTTGGAGGAGAAGAAGGAGAAAGAATAGTACAATCTCTAAACAATATAGATAAAGAAATAGCTAACGAATACCAAGGAGGAAAAAACAATGGAAAATAAATATTATGGTTTAGCTAATTTACGTGCATTAGAAGATGATAATAAGCAAATGATATTAGAAGGCTATGCAATTAAATTTAATCAACCTACACAGCCAAAATTCAAAGAATTATATGGATATACAGAAATAATAAGCCCTAGAGCATTAGACGACACTGATTTGTCTGATGTACCACTTAAATACAATCATTCTGATGGAAAGGTAATATTAGCAAGAACAAGAGGAGGTACATTAAATCTTATTAAAGATGAAATAGGATTAAAAGTACTAGCAGTTTTAAATAGAAATATACCAGATCATGTATCTGTTTATGAAGCAGTAAAAAGCAAATTAATAGATAAGATGAGCTTTGGATTTTTTGCTGATGAAGATATGAACTCTTATGATGCAGAAAGTAGAACAATAACTGTTAATAGAATTACAGCATTAACAGATGTATCTGTTGTAGATATTCCTGCGTACGATTCTACAGAAGTGTATGCAAGAAATTTAAAATCTTTAGAAAATATGGACAAATCTAAAGAATTAGAAATTAAGAAAAGAAAATTAAAAGTTTTATTAAGTTTATAATACCGAAAGAGGCTAGCTGGAGAGCTAGCTTTTTCTGACTGGAGAGGAAGATAGGATTTTTATAAAACAGCTGGAGAGCTGTCATTTTTTATTTTAGGAGGAAGTTATGAGCAAAGAAGAAATACTAAAAAGAAAAGAAGAATTAAGACAATTATTAAATGAAGCCAAAACAGAAGAAGAAATAAACGAAATTGAAAAAGAGGCTAAAAAACTAGAAGAAATCGAAGAAAAACAAAAAGAAGATATCACAAAAGAAGAAGAAAGACAGTTACTAACAAAAAGTACATTAAGCCAATTAAAAAAAGATACTGAAAATTTAGAAAAAAGAAGTCTAAAAGTTAGAGAGGATGGAGAACCAATGGAAAAAGAACAAAAAAGAACATTAGCACAAGTTTTAGAAAGTCCAGAATATAGAACAGCATGGGCTAAAAAATTAATGGGAAGACCAGAAAAAGATTTTACAGAAGAAGAAAAGAGAGCATTAGGAGATGCAATCACAACAACTGATACAGAATTTGTTGCTTCTGCTGCTGAAACACAAGGAATTAACAATGGCGGACTATTTATTCCAAAATCTGTAAGAAGTGACATCATGGAAATTATAACAGATTCAAGCCCAATTTATAGAGATGTAAGAAAATTAAATGTAGCAGGAAATATTGAATTACCATATCTAGACGAAGCTGACGATGCCGAATGGTATACAGAACTTAAAGAAACAAAAAATGAAGGACAAAAATATGCTAATTTACAATTAACTGGTTGGGAATTAGCTAAAGATGTTGAGATTACATGGAAATTAGAACAAATGGCAGTAGATAGCTTTATTCCATTTATTGTTGAAGAATTAGCAGCAAAAATGGGTATAGCGTTAGTAAATGCAATTATCTATGGAGATGGAGTAAATAAACCAAGAGGAATCACAAAAGATTTAACAGCAATTAAAGAAGGGGAAACACCAGTAGACAGAATAATTGCTACATATAAATCTTTATCAACAGAGGCTAGAAGAGGAGCAAAAACATATATTTCTACAAATGTAAATATAGATATTTGTGGATACAAAGATAACAATGGAAATTATCCATTCTTACAAGGTCTTGCAACAAATAAATTAACTCCAGTCGAAGTGGATCCATATTTAAAAGATGACGACATAATATCTGGAAATATGAGAAACTATATATTAAACGAAGTTACACCAGTTAGAGTAGACAAAGAAACAAAGATAAAACCAAGAAGAATCGTTTATGGAGGATATGCAATATATGATGGTGTAGCAAGACCAAAATATTTTGCATATAGCCAAAAGCAGAATAGGAGGAACTAATGGATACTAAAGTAAAATTTTTAAAAAAATTAGCACTAAAAGTAACATCTGCAACTTCTGAAAATGAAGTTGCAGGCGAAACAGTGTGCGAAGTATTAGATTACATAGTACAGAATTATAAGGAAAGTGCTGGTAGTCAAGGACCTGCTGGACCTCAAGGCGAAAAAGGCGATACAGGTGAACAAGGTCCAAAAGGAGACAAAGGAGATACTGGAGCGGCAGGTAAAGATGGAAAAAGTGTAACAGCTATAGCTTTAACTACAGATGAAACAGGAAAAGTAACAGGAGGAACAGTAACATTTTCTGACAAGAGTACATCTGCAATAACTGTTACACAAACAGGAGTTTAGGAGAAAAATAAATGGACAAACTACTAAAACTAGCAAAACAATCTTTAAGCATAGTTGAAACTGCAACAGCTAAAGATGAAGAAATAAAAATGTGGATAAATGCAGGAATAGCAGATCTAGAAAGGCAAGGCATCAATACTAAAAAAGATAACAGCTTAATAGATTCTGCTATTATTATGTTTGTTAAAGCTAATTTTGGCAATGTAGACATTAAAGACAAAGAGTCTGCACAGAAAGTATATAACTATCTCTGTGCTAATTTAGGTTTATCGACAGATTACAAGGTGGCTGATAAAGATGCATGATGTTGAATGTATTTTATTATCTAAAGAAATTGTACAAGACGAAATAGGTGTAGAAAAAGAGATAACAAAAGAAATCCCTGTACCAATCATAAAAAATGAAGAAATATATGCCAAAGAATATTATGTAGCCAACCAATCTGGATACAAGCCAACATTAAGATTAAAAATAAGTGCTTTAAGTTATGAAGGACAGTCAGAACTTAAATATATGGGAACTGTCTACACTATCATAAGAGCAACAGAACCTTATGCAGATGAAGTAGCATTAATTTGTGAAAGGAAAATAAAAAATGTCTAAAAGCATATCTGGAGAAATGTTAAGTAAAGAAATAATGAAAGCATTGGAAGGATATGTGGATGACATATCAGATATTGTAGAAAAAGACGCAAATGAAGTAGCAAAAGAAGCCTTAGCTGCAATAAAGCAAGAGTCTCCAAAAGGCTCAACAGGAGAGTATTCTAAAGGCTGGAAAATTAAAAAAATAAAAAAAGTAAAAAATATGTACTCTGTTAAATTATACAACAAAGATCATTATCAACTTACTCATATACTAGAGTTTGGACATACTACAGCAGATGGAGGTCATACTGAAGCACAACCACATATACGAAAGGTTGAAGAAGAATATAGCAAGAAGTTTGAAGATAAATTAAGAAAAGACATAGGAGGCTTAGAATGACATTAGAAGAATTAAAGAAAAGATGTATAGAACAAGGATTTGAATACGCATATGGAAGATTTAAAAAATCTACACAGCCTCCACACTTAGTTGCAATAGCAACCGATACAGATAACTTTATAGCAGACAATAAAGTTTATAAAAAAAGACTGTCAATAAAGTTAGATTATACATATATAGACAAGAATATAGAAGAACAAAACAAAATAGAAGATATCATTTTAGCGGATATTCCGTGGAATAAAACAGAAGAAACTTACTTTAAAGATGAAGGCATCTGGCAAGTAAGTTATTTTTTTGAAATTTTAATTTAGGAGGAATAAAAATGCCAGAAACAAAAAATAAAATATTATATGGTATAGAAAAATGTTATGTAGCATTATTAACAGAAACTGAGGAAGGCATAACATATGGAACACCATTTCCTGTAAAGGGAGCAAGAGGGCTAAATATGGATCCACAAGGAGAGTTAACTAAAATATTTGCAGACAATATTGTATATTTTAAAGCAAACTCAAACCAAGGTTATGAAGGAGATTTAGTATTATTAATTACTCCTGAGGAATTTTTAACACAAATTCTAGGACAAACAAAAGATACAAATGGAGCTGTATTTGAAAATGCTGACGATAAAATAGCAAGATTTGCTTTAATGTTTGAAGGAAAAGGAGACGAAAAGGCTAGAAGATGGGTGTTTTATGATTGCACAGCTACTAGACCAAGTAGAGAAAACAACACATTAGAAGAAAGTGTAGAAGCTGGTGAAGATACTATGACAATTACTATGTCTCCAAGAACAAGCGACAAAATGGTTAAAGCTTACATTGAACCTTCTGAAGAAAATCAAGATGTATATGATACTTTCTTCACAAAGGTATATGAAAAGAATGCAGTTGCAGGAGTATAGAATATGCTTATAAAAATAGGGAATAAAGAATATGTAGGTTGTTGCAATGCAATGACCTACATTTTTTATAATAAAGTATTTAATCTTAATATTTTTGATGACTTAGACAAAATAAAAGGATGTCTAATAAAATTCAAATTACAAAGTGTAAATAAAGATGATGTAGATAATATGGTCGATATAATATTGCGATTAATCTACATTCTTGTTTATACAAATAATCAAAATGAAATAAATAGTTTTGAAAAATGGAAGAAGCAACATGAACATGAAGCTATAGAGTTAGAAACAATAAATGAAGTAATAGAATTTTTTGTTGATAATTTTTATAGTCAAGAAGTAAAAGAAGAATTAGATAAAATAAAAGTTTCAAAAAATGAAGATGAACCTATTATTTTTCAAGAGCATACATTTCTAAATCAATGTTTAAGTATAGGATTAAATATAGAAGATATGACAAAATTGTCATATGTAGATATTTGCAAACTTTTAATAGTAAATATGAATAAAGTTAAAAATCTAAGAAAACCAAAATACAAGATAGCAACTACTCAAGATTGGGATGCACTTGCAGCATCATAGGAGGAATTATGCCAGGAAATATAAAAGGAATTATTGTGGAGATTGGAGGAGACACCTCTAAATTACAAAAAGCATTAAATAAAGTAAATAGTCAAAGTAATTCTTTAAGTAAAGAGCTTAAAGGAATAAATAGTTTATTAAAATTAAATCCAAAGAATGTAGAACTATTAAGTCAGAAGCAAGAAATATTAAATCAAAGTATAGATACAACGCAAGATAAATTACAACAATTGAAAAAAATAAAAGAAGAAGCAGATAAAAAAATGGCTTCTGGAGGTAAGATTTCTGAAGAAAACTATAGAAACTTACAGAGAGAAATCATATCAACACAGAATAAATTAAATGGACTAACAGACGAATTAAAACAATTTAATGCAGAAAATACTCAATTAAGCAAAGCAAGTAAAAAAATCGAAGAATATGGCAATAAAATTTCTAAGGTTAGTGATAAAGTAAATGATTTAGGAAACAAGGCTTCTGTTGCATCTGGAGCAGTGGTTGCTGGTGGAGTAGCTTTAGCAAATAGTGCAATGTCTGTAGAAGATGCAGTTGCAAAATATGTTTCATCTACAAATACTGCTACAAATGAAACTGAAAAATATAAAACCGTCTTAGAAAACATAAATAAAGCAAATTATGGAGATGGATACGAAGATATTGCAAACTCAATGGCAGTAGTAAAGATGCAGCTAAAAGATATAAATGATGCAGATTTAGAAAATATTACAGAAAAAGCAATTGCATTAAGAGATTTATTTGGTTATGACGTTTCTGAAAGTATAAGAGCTGTTAAAGCGTTAATGGACAACTTTAATATTACTGCAGATGAATCTTTTAATTTAATTGCAGAAGGAAAAAAACAAGGATTAGATTTTTCAAATGAACTGTTAGACAATGTAAATGAATATTCTGTACAATTTAAAAAATTAGGATTATCTGCAGAAGATATGTTTAATATCTTTAAAGTAGGTTCTGAAAATGGAGCATTTAACTTAGACAAAATAGGTGATGCAGTTAAAGAATTTTCTATAAGAGCAATAGATGGTTCTAATACGACAGTTGATGGTTTTAAAAGAATCGGACTTAATGCAGATGAAATGGCTAAGAAATTTGCAAACGGTGGAGATGTTGCAAAGCAAGCATTTATAGAAGTAGTAAACAGACTTGGCAGTATGGACGACAAAGTATCACAAAGTATTGCTGGAGTTGACCTATTTGGTACTATGTGGGAAGACTTGGGACCAACTGTAATAAGTAGTTTTAGCAAAATGGATGCAGGAATTTCTAAAAGTAGTAATTCTATGCAAGACTCTATAGATGAATTATACGATACAACAAAGAAAAAAGCAGAAACACAATTAAAAAGATTACAAAGTTTTGGTGCTGATTTTGGAGAAGAAATGCTACCAGTTCTCGAAAAAATAATTGATAAAGCAGAAGATTTTATTGATTGTTTAGAGGATATGAGTGACGAAGAAAAAGAAAATATTGCAAAAATAGCTCTACTAGTAGCTGGTTTTGGACCATTAACAAAAGTTGTAGGAACAGCAGGAAGTGCGGTAGGAACTATAACTAAAGGCTTGGGAAAATTCAAAGAAGCAATGAATGTTGTTGATACAGGTGTAAAGTCTACTTCTTCAGGTATAAATATATTATCTAATATAATTACAGCGTTTAAAAGTCCAGTTGGACTAGCAACGACAGCACTAACTGCACTAGCAGCAGCAACAGTATACGTTATACAAAAAGGAAAAGAATTAGATCCAGAAGTACAAAAAGCAACAGATAATATCAATAAAATGACTGAAGCATATAACGAATCTAATGATGCTGCGCAACAGCAAATTTCTGCAGGTATAGCACAGATGGACTATATACAAAGACTAAGAGAAGAGCTGAATCAATTAGTTGATGCGAATGGAAAAGTTAAGGACGGTTACAAAGAAAGAGTAGATTTTATACTTGGAGAATTAAATGAAGCATTAGGGACAGAATATACTCAAACAGATGGAGTAATACAGAAATATAAAGAACTATCAGACAACATAGACTTATTAATTCAAAAGAAAAAAGCAGAGGTAATATTAGATGCAAATAAAGATAATTACGTTAATGCTTTAACAGAAAGAACAAAAGCACAATCAGAATATTCAGAAAATTTAAATAAACAAATAGAACTGGAAAATGATTTAGTAGATTTAAAAGACAAATTAACTAAAAAAACAGAAGAAATGAATGAGGCTGAAAAAAAAGGACAGACAGGAGCTTATTCAGCCTATGAAACTGCCAAAAGTCAAGCTCAGTTTTATGAAACACAAATTCAACAAAAACAAAAAGACTTAGATGCTCAAAAGCAGAATGTTCAAAGTTCATATGAGTTATATAAAAAATATACAGAACTTATAGGTGCAGACGACAAATTACAGACAGCGCTTTTAACTAATAATACTGAAACAATAAAACTAGCATTGCAAGAAAGAACTAATAATATGATACAACAGGCAATGACTGGAAATGAAACTTTGGCACAGCAAATAGAAAAAGAAGGCCTATTATATCAGTCTGATTTGACACTAAAACAAGACTATGTTTCAAAAAATCAATTAGAGAATGCAAAATTAGTAGAAGATGATATAACTGCAGGACAGCAACGACTAGCAAATTTATCTAATCAACTTGTAGAGGAAACAAATAAAATTACTGAATTAAGTCCAGCACAAGTCGAAGCATGGAAGAGTTTAGCAAATGCATCTTATTTAGAATATTCAAATGGTATATCTAAATTATCACCAGATATGCAAACAAAAATACAGGAAGCCACAGGAGTTTTAATTGCAAGTAGACCTGAATTTGCACAACGAGCTGGAGAAGTAGGAACAGAAGTAGCCAATAATTTTGACAAAAATGCTGAAGCAAAAGAAAAAGCTTTAAATACATTACAAGGCTTTTATGAAGGTTTAAATGATGATGAGAAGAAGGAATTATTAAAAACTACTGTAGGGGACAGAGCAGATGAAGTAGCAAAAGAATTTGAGTCTGGAGACTACCAAACTAGCGGTGAAAATGTACTAAAAGGACTTTATAATGGACTAAATAACGGTAAATTGGGACAAAGTCTAATAACAAAGGCTGCATCAATAGCCAGAAGTGTAGCAGAACAATTTAATATACAGTGGGATGAACATTCTCCATCAAAGTTAATGAAAAAGAAAGCAGAATATCTTTTACAACCGATAGGAACAGTTTTTGAAAAAGAAGAAGGAAAACTAAAAAACATTTCAAAAAGTGTTGCAAGAAGTGTAATTGAAGGATTTGATAGAGGTGGATTTGACAAATTATTAAATATAAACGCTAATCAAAAAATGCAAAGTGCAAATATTCCTTCTAATACAACAAATAATAATATAACATATGTTGCTAACATATATGCTCAGACTGTAAATGAACAAAATCTAAAAACTATTTTTGATTATATGAATAGAAGATTTGGAAATATGTATTCATAAAGATTTTTAAAAAATAAGATAAAAAAACGGCTTGCGAGAATTGATTTTAAGCCGTTTTATTTTATTGTTAGACTAATTATATGCCTTAAAAATACGATAGAAGAGCAGTTTTGAAATGTTCTTTTTTTATTCTTAACTGGAGGAAAAAATGGTAAGACAATTTAGACTTATAAATGAAAAAGGACAAGAATTTAACTTAATGGATTTATATAATTCTTGTTTTTTATCCGAACCCGATGGCTTAGGATATTCTTATAATACTACATACGAACAAATAGGAAATTCCTTTTTCGAAACTTTAAGAAATGTTGGTCAAGGACAAATAACAGGAACAGCTAATTTTAGTTGTTATGATAATTATAAAAGCTTTGTAGATTACATAGAAAGTTCAGAGAAATTAAGGTTTGGATATAAAATACCATATAAAAATCTTCCAATCAAAGAATATTTAAAAGATGTAAATATACAAAGTATTGGAAAAGGGCAAATAGATGTAGACGGAATATTAAAATGTCCAATTACATTTGATTGCTTAAGCCTGTGGTATGAAGAAAATAAAACTATATATTCTACTTCCGCACAAGCCAACGAAATTAGATGGGACTTTAAATGGGATAGTAAATTTGTTGATTATAACAATAGAACATTAGAATATATAAACCAAGGTCATGTACCAGCTCCAGTTTTAATTAAAATTAAAGGACCTATTACAAATCCTACTCTTACGCTAAAAATTGAAGGACAAGTTTATCAAGAAATAGTAGTGAATGTAGATTTAAAAGAATATGAAACATTTGAGTATTGCACACAAGAAAATAATTTCTATATTAGAAAAGAAAACACTGATGGCACTTATACAGATTTATTCGAATTAGACAATATAGATCCTTCAAACAATAATATTATTAAATTTCCGAAAAATAAGTCTTGTGAGCTTATTATATCTGCAGATAACGAAATACTAAATGCAGAAGTTAGTGTTTATGCATATTACAAGGTGGTTTAATTATGGCAAGAAGTGTAACAGTTAAATTTAATAATAAATCGTATAATGCAACATATAACGAAGCAACTGATGAATATGAAGTAGAGCTAACTGCACCCGAAACTGGTGGAATATATAATGCACAAATATCTTGTGTAGAGGAAGATACAACAAATACAACAGATATAGATATTAGAGTTTTAAAACAAGAACAAATTAAAATAACAACAGACGATACATATATGTATATATTCAACTATAAAGACTTTAGTGTTAAAGATATCGTTGAATTATCTAATTATGAAATTAATATAGACGAAGAAACAAATGCAAATACTACAGTGAATGTATTAAAGAAAACAACAGCAAAAGCAAACGACATAGTAATGATAAAAGAAAATGCAGAAATTAAATATTGGGGAATTATCAAAGAAATTCAAAATGAAAATGGCTCTAAACTATATCAATATATTATTAAATATATTACTAATATGTTTGATCAAAATATTGTTTTAAATCAAAATATATTAACTACAAATGAAATAGAAGAAGGATATTATAGAATACATAGTAAGTTAAATTATAATTTTGTATTTGATGTATTAAATGATTCACAAGAAGCAGGAGCTAATTT
>CALXVH010000027.1 GCA_944391965.1 uncultured Clostridia bacterium | reverse complement strand
TAATTCTAATAAAATTATATATAAGTGTCTAAAAATATTGAAATCTTAGGAAATCCCCAGAACGGAAAACTCATAGATAGCTCTTTTACAATTTGCTTAATTATGTAAAATGTAGTAAAATAGAAGAGCAAAATAAAATGGGAAAAGAGGAATATGACTTCGAAAAACTTGATTCATATTCTGAAGATGAACAACAGAAAGCAATCGATTTACAGGAGCAGTATATCGATTCTTTAGAGGAGGCTATGAAATCAAATTCTAATTACAGTGAGGAGCCCCAGGAACTATTAAAAAATAATTCCCCCAAAACACCTAGTAGGAAACTAGGTGTTTTTTGCTGGTGTGAGATGATAGAAACACATTAAGTGTATTTACTACTCGATTTAATATGTGAAACTTACGTGAAATCTTGATAAGAGCTGTTGATTTTAACAAAGAAAAATAATAAACTATATTTCATAAGTTTACTAAAACGGAGGAGGAAAATGCTTGGTAATATAGTTACAAATCCTAATTTATTAGAAGATGCAGATAAAAGATATTATAGAGAATGTTACTGTGGTCTATGTAAATCATTACAAAAAGAACACAAAAACATAAGCAGATTTACATTAAATTATGATATGACATTCTTAATAATATTGTTAAATGAAGTTTATAAAGAAAATAACGAAAAATTTGAATGTAGATGTATGATGCATCCTGTTAATAAACATACTTATATAAAGGGCAAATTTGTAGACTATGTAGCAGATATGAATATATTATTAGCTTATTATAATTTACTTGATGATTGGCAAGATGACAAAAACGTATTTGCTAATGGTTATGCAAAATTAATAAAAAAGAGTTTTAAAAAAATATGTGAGAAATATCCTAAGAAAGCTAAAATTGTACAAAACTCTCTAAAAGAATTAAATGAGTTAGAAGCTAAAAACATTATAAATCCAGATTTATCAGCACAATGCTGTGGCAAATTATTTGGAGAAATATTTACACCATACGAAGATGAACACGAAGAAAAATTAAGAAATTTTGGAGATGCACTAGGAAAATTTATATATATTTTAGATGCTTGTATAGATTTTGAGAAAGATATAAAAAATAAGAGGTATAACCCTCTAATTACAAATTCAAAAACAGAATTTGATGATATGCTTAATTTACTTTTATCAGATTGTGTAGAAAAATATAAGGAGCTAAATATTTCAAATAAAATAATTGAAAACATTCTATATTCAGGTATATGGACAAAATATGAGATACATAAAAAGAAGGGAGAAAAATAGATGATACAAAATCCTTACGAAGTATTAGGACTATCATATGGAGCAACAGACGAAGAGGTTACAAAAGCATATAGAAAACTAGTAAAAAAATATCATCCAGATTTACATCCAGGAGATGAAGAAGCAGCAAAGAAAATGAGAGAAATAAATGAAGCATATGATCAAATAAAAAATGGTACTGCAAATCAGTATAATAGCTATTCAGGAAATCAGAAAAATTCATATAGTAATAATAGTGGAAGTACAAATCTTTATCAAGTAGCAAGTCATTTTATACAAGTTGGAATGTATAGGGAAGCACTAAGAGTACTTTCCGAGATTCAAGATAAAACAGCAGAATGGTATTACCTAAGTAGTATTGCAAATTATTATACAGGTAACAGAATAACAGCATTAAATTATGCCAAAACAGCAGTACAAATGGAACCGAACAGTTTAAGATATCAAGAATTGTTACAACAATTGCAAGGTGGAGGAAATGTATATAGAGAACAAAGTAGAGCATATGGAAGATCTTTTGATATGCAAAATATATGTTTTTGGTGGTGTTTGGCAGATACAATTTGTAATTGCTGTTGCGGTCCAAGATTTATATGTTAGAGGAGGAATGTATATATGAATAAGTTTATGTATAAAATGGCAATTTTTTTTCAAGGTAGATACGGAATAGATGAATTATATAAATTTTTATTTTTGGTATTTTGGATTGTTGCTATTTTAAGTTTATTCATTAGAAATCCAATTATATATCTATTAGAAATACTAATTTGTTTTTTTATGTTATATAGAGCTCTTTCAAGAAATATTTATAAAAGACAAAATGAAAATGCAAAATATCTAAAGATAAGAAATAAAGTAAAGTCAAAAATTAAACTACAAAAAAGAAAATGGGATGACAGAAAGACACATATTTATAGAAAATGTCCTAATTGTAAAGCGAAAATTAGATTACCAAAGAAAAAAGGTAAACATGTTTGTACATGTCCTTCTTGTAAAAAAGATTTTGATGTAAAATGTAGATGAAAGTACTTCGGAAAGTAAAAGTCCTTTGAAAAATGTGTAAAAATATCACAAAAGTCCTTTGAAAAATGTGAACGAAATCACAAAAGTCGTTTGACTTTTGTGATTTTTTGCTTTAAAATAGAATAAAGAGGTGGTGAATATGTATAGATATAAATTAGAAGATTTAAAGAAATGGAAATCTTCTAAAACAAGAAAACCTTTAATAATAAGAGGAGCAAGACAAGTTGGAAAAACTTGGCTTATGCAAGAATTTGGTAAAAATGAATATGAAAAATGTGCATATATAAACTTCGATGATAATAATAGAATGGAACAACTTTTTTCAGGAGATTTTGATATAGAAAGAATAATACAAGGATTAAAAATCGAATCTGGAGTAAATATAGAACCTGAAAATACATTAATAATATTTGATGAAATTCAAGAAACACCAAAAGCATTAACTTCTTTGAAATATTTTTATGAAAATGCAAATGAATATCATATTATGGCAGCAGGTTCATTATTAGGAGTTGCAATGCATGAGGGAACATCATTTCCTGTTGGTAAAGTTGATTTTCTAGATTTATATCCATTAAACTTTTTTGAATTTTTAAATGCATTAGGAGAAGAAGAATTAGTAGAGCTAATATATAAAAATGATTTAGATTTAATAACTGTATTTGCAGACAAACTTAAAACATATTTAAAGCAATATATGTTTATCGGAGGAATGCCAGAAGTAGTAGAAACATATATAGATACTAAATATTTTAACGAAGTAAGAAAAGTACAAGAGTCATTATTAAGCGCATATGAACAAGACTTTTCAAAACATGCACCTAATAATGTTGTGCCTAGAATAAGGCAATTATGGAATAATATACCTACGCAACTTGCAAAAGAAAATAAAAAATTTATTTATCGGATTAGTAAAAGAAGGTGCAAGAGCAAGAGAATATGAATTAGCATTATCATGGCTTATGGATTGTGGTTTGGTATATCAAGTAAATAGAGTAAAGGATTGCAAGATACCATTATCAGCTTATCAAGATTTTAGCGCATTTAAATTGTACTTATTAGATGTTGGATTACTATGTGCTATGGCTAAGATTGATCTTCAAACTATAATAGATGGTAATAAAATATTTGTAGAATTTAAAGGTTCATTAACTGAACAATATGTTTTAACCGAATTAAAGTCAAATGTTGATACACCAGTTTTTTATTGGGCTTCAGAAAAAGGTACTGCAGAAGTCGATTATATAATTCAATTAGGAAGAAATAATATACCAATAGAAGTAAAATCAAGTGAAAATTTACAAGCTAAAAGTTTAAAAAGTTTTGTAGAAAAATATAATACTAATATTAATATAAGAACTTCAATGACAAATTATAAAAAGGAAGAATGGCTAATAAATATTCCTTTATATTTAATAGGAAATATAGCAAATATAATTAATAATAAATAAGAAATAAGAGATGTAATCTCTTATTTCTTTTATATCTCATACAATATTTTAATTTTTCTACCATCAATTTCAATAAGTTTGTCATCTTTTAAATGTTTCAATTCTCTAAACATAGCAGACCTATCAATTGCAAGATAATCAGCTAAATCTTTAAAGGCAAAATTTAAATATATATTTTTAGAACGAGTTTTTTTATGCTCTATTTCAAAAAATTCAAGCAATTTATCGTGTATTTGTTTTTTTTCTAAAACTTTAACTCGCTCGTTAGTTTCTCTAAATTTAGTATTCATAATATCAAATAAATTACTTAAAAAAATATTAAAATAATTATGAGTCAAATTTTCAGGCCTCATAAGTTTTGCATAATCTATAATAAGTACTTCGGTATCTTCTTTTGCGATTATTTGGCATGATTCACTATTAGTTGCTGAGATTGTTGTACCAAATACACTATGTTTTCCAAGATTTTCCTGTACCATTTCGTTTCCATTGTACTCTATATTCATAATTTGGGCAAATCCATCAAGTATAATTCCTATAATATTATCATTTTTTATAGTAGGTATAATCTCCTCGCCTTTAGCATACTTATACCTGTGAACCCCAAGCAACACAAAGAGTTTGCCGATTTGTAATTTTGTTAATCCTTCAAATGGAAGCCTCATTTTTATCACCTGAAAAAATTTTAACAAAAAAATAAAAAAGTTGCAAGTGCAACTTGTATATATTTAAAATTATATATAATATTTACTCGTAATAAATAATACAAAAAATAAATCAGGGGAGGAACAAAAGAATGAAAATCGTAAAAAGAGATGGCCATATTGTAGATTATGACCCAGAAAAAATTAGAGTAGCAATAGGAAAAGCAAATGAGGAGGTAAGAGGAAGAGAAAAAGCAACTAAAGAAGAAATAAAAGAAATAATAAAATACATCGAGGATTTAAACAAAAAAAGAATTTTAGTTGAAGATATCCAAGATATAATAGAACAAAAATTAATGGAATTTGATAAATATCAATTAGCAAAAAAATATATAACATACAGATATACTAGAGAGTTAGTAAGAAAAGCAAATACAACAGATAAATCAATTAAAGAATTAATTGAAGGAGAAAATGAATATTGGAATAGTGAAAATTCTAATAAAAATGCAGAAGTAGTTACAACACAAAGAGACTACTTAGCAGGAATAACAAGTACAGATATAACAAGAAGATTTTTACTCCCTGAAGATATAGTAGAGGCACATGATGCAGGTATTATACATTTTCATGATGCTGATTATTTTGCGCAAAATGCCCTTCACAATTGCGAATTAATTAACTTAGATGATATGCTACAAAATGGAACAGCAATAAATGGTGTAATGATGGAAAAGCCACATAAATTTCTAACAGCAGCAACAATAGCTACACAAATTATACTTGCAGTTACATCATCAAGTTATGGTGGAGCAACAGTATCTCTTACTCACTTAGCACCATTTGTAAGATTAAGTTATGAGAAATATTTAAAAAAATATCAAAGCAGACATTTAAGCAAAGAACAATGTGAAAAATTTGCAATGCAAGATACTAAAAAAGAAGTTGAAGACGGTGTACAAACATTTAATTATCAAGTAAATTCTATGACAAATACAAATGGACAAGCACCATTCTTATCTGTTTGTATGTATTTAGGCGAAACGGAAGAATATAAAGAAGAACTTGCAATGATAATCGAAGAATTCTTAAAACAAAGAATATTAGGATTCAAAAATGAAAAAGGTGTATATATAACACCAGCTTTCCCAAAGCTTTTATATGTACTTGAAGAAGATAATATTCATGAAGATAGCAAATATTGGTACTTAACAAAACTTGCCGCAGAATGTACAGCAAAAAGAATGGTTCCAGATTATATATCAGAAAAAATGATGCTAAAATATAAGAAAAATATCCTAGGTGACGGAGATTGTTATCCATGTATGGGATGTAGATCATTCTTAACACCTGATAGAATGTTAAATATAGGAAATATATCAAAAGCTAAAAATTACGTTGAAGGAAAAGGTAAATATTATGGAAGATTCAACCAAGGTGTTGTTACAATAAACTTACCAGATGTTGCACTTTCTGCTGATGGTGATATGAATGAATTCTGGAAAATATTTGATGAAAGATTAGAATTATGTCATAGAGCATTACAAATAAGACATAAAAGATTAAGTAAAGTAACAAGCGATGTAGCTCCTATATTATGGCAACATGGGGCATTAGCAAGATTAGATAAAGGTGAATCAATACATGAATTATTACATCATGGATATTCAACAATTTCACTTGGATATGCAGGTTTATATGAATGTGTTAAAGTTATGACAGGACACAGCCATACAGATAATGGACCAGGAAAGGAATTTGGAATAAAAGTAATGCAACATCTAAATGATGCAACAAGCAAATGGAAGGCAGAAGAAGATATAGATTATTCTGTTTATGGTACACCAATAGAATCAACAACATATAAATTTGCTAAATGTTTAAAAGAAAGATTTGGAACTGTAAAAGGAATTACAGATAGAAATTATATTACAAATTCATATCATGTTCCTGTATTCGAAGAAATAGATGCATTCTCTAAATTAAAACTAGAGAGCGAATTCCAAGTACTAAGCCCTGGTGGAGCTATTTCATATGTTGAAACACCAAATCTACAAGGAAATATAGATGCAGTAATCGAAATCATACAATTCATTTATGATAATATTATGTATGCTGAACTAAATACAAAATCTGACTATTGTCAACAATGTGGTTATACAGGCGAAATATTAATAGATGATGATTTAGAATGGTATTGCCCAAATTGTGGAAATAGAGATCATAACACATTAAATGTCGCAAGACGTACATGTGGATATATTGGAACAAACTTCTGGAACAAAGGAAGAACACAAGAAATAAAAGAAAGAGTTTTACATATAGATAACAAGGAGGCATAAGTATTATGAGATACAATTTAATTAGGAAAATGGATATATCAAATGGACCAGGAGTAAGAGTATCTATATTTATGCAAGGGTGTCCTTTTCATTGTAAAAACTGTTTTAATCCTGAAACATGGGATTTTGAAGGTGGAAAAGAATTTACACAAGAAACAATAGATAAGGTAATAGAATTAAGTAATAAAAATGAAGTAAAAGGGTTATCTATATTAGGCGGGGAGCCAATGGCTCCTACCAATATAGAAGGAACTGCAAAACTTGCAAAAGCCTTTAAAGAAAAATATCCAGAAAAAAATGTATGGGCATGGTCAGGTTATAAATTTGAACAAATAAAAGACAAAGATGCATTAAAATATATTGATGTATTAGTAGATGGAAATTACGAAGATGAATTACATGATCCAACATTAAAATGGAAAGGTTCTTCTAACCAAAGAGTAATAGATGTTCAAAAAAGTTTAAAAAATGGCGGAATTAATTTAGTAAAATAGGAGGGAGCTGGGGACGGTCCTAAAATCCCTATCTTGTAAAAATTTTAAAATAAGTATATTAAAAAAGTAGGTAATTTATTGTAAGCTACCTACTTTTGTGTTATTATGCAAATAATTTAAGGAGAAATAAAAATGTCTAAATTAGTTATATTAAGAGGAAACTCTGGAAGCGGCAAAACAACTGTTGCAAAAGGCTTGCAACAGAAATTAGGACATGGAACGATGCTTATTTCACAAGATGTTGTTAGAAGAGAAATGCTATATGTAAAAGATGGCGAAAAACCTAAAGTAAGTGAATTACTTTTTCAACTTGCAGTTTATGGTAAAGCGCACTGTGAAATAGTAATTTTAGAGGGAATATTAAACTCAAAATGGTATGCCCCCTTATTTAAAAAGCTGCTTAAAGAATTTGATAAGGATATTTATGCATTTTACTTTGATATTCCATTTGATGAAACTTTAAGAAGGCATAAAACTAAACCTAATGCAAATGAATTTGGAGAAACAGAATTACGAAAATGGTGGAACGAAAATGATTTACTAGACTGTATTCCGGAAACATTATTAGGTAAAGAGCTAGAAATTGATGAAATCATAAACATAATAGTTAACAATTTAAATAGTAGGTGAAATAATGGATAAATGGTTAGAACTAATAATAGAAATACAAAGTTTAGCACAAAATGGTTTGGCTTATACAAACAATGCATACGACATAGAAAGATATAAAAGATTACGAGATATATCTGCAGAAATGTTAAGTATGAAAACCGAAATTTCGTTAGAGAAAGTAAAAGATTTATTTTGTAATGAAACAGGTTATCAAACACCTAAATTAGATACAAGAGCTGCAATATTTAAAGATAATAAAATATTATTAACTCACGAAAATGATGGAACATGGTCTTTGCCAGGAGGATGGGTTGATGTGCTAGAGTCAATTAAATCAAATACAGTTAAGGAAGTAAAAGAGGAGACTGGTTTAGATGTTTTGGCAAAAAAACTAATTGCAGTTCAGGATAGAAATCAGCATAATAAACCTGTATATGCTTATGGCGTATGTAAGGTTTTTGTTCTATGTGATGTGGTAGGCGGACAATTCGAAAAAAATATAGAAACAACAGAGATAGCATATTTTTCATTAGACGAATTACCAGAATTATCAGAGGCAAAAAACAACAAAGAACAGATAGATATGTGTTTTAAAGCTAATCAAGATAAAGATTGGGAAGTACAATTCGATTAAAATATGGAAGGAGCCTTAAATATGAAAAATATTTTAATACATGGGTTAGGGCAAAACGAGACTAGTTGGAATATAGTAGAAAAAGAATTAAATCTTCATAATATTAAGATAGAAAAGCCAAATTTATATTCAATGCTAAAAGGTACAAGAATTAATTATTCTATTTTATATAAAAAATTTGCGGATTACTGTAACAGTTTTAGCGAGAAATTAAACTTATGTGGCTTATCTCTTGGGGGAATATTAGCATTAGACTATTCAAAGGAATTTCCTGAGAAAGTGAATTCGCTCATTTTAATAGGAACACCATACAAAATACCAAAATTTCTTTTTAAACTTCAAGGTATAATATTTCATATTACTCCAAAATCTACATTTGAGAAAATCGGATGCACAAAAGGAGATTTTATTTCACTAGTTGATTCAATGGGCGATTTAGATATAGAAACTAATTTAGATAAAATAGATTGCAAAACATTAATTTTATGCGGAATAAAGGATAAGCAGAATATGGAAAATGCAAAATTATTAAATAAGACTATAAAAAACAGTTCTTTTAAGACAGTTAGCAATGCATCACATGTAGTGAATGTAGACAATCCAAAAGATTTATCTAATATGATTTATGATTTTAGGAGAGAAAAGTAGTAAAAAATTATAAGATAATTTTATTTATGTTATAATGCGAGAAATCTAAGGAGAAATAAATATGGAGTTAAATTTATTAAGGCATGCAGAAAGCGAATTCAATAAGATAGGATTATTACAAGGAAGAATTGATTGTAATTTAAGTGAAGAAGGAATAAGAAAAACAAAAGAAAGAGCAAAAAACTTTGATAGCAATTATTATGATATATGTTTTTCTTCACCACTAAAAAGAACTCTTCAAACTGCAAAAATTCTAGTTCCAAATTTAAAAATAATTTGTGATGAAAGAATAATTGAAAGAAGTTTAGGAGACTGGGAAAATACACCTATTTCAGACGAAAAAAGTTTTTTACTTAAAAATATAGAAAAAAGACCACCAAATGGAGAGTTAATAACTGATGTTGCAAAAAGAGTAGAGGACTTTATTGATTTTCTAAAAGAAAATTATGAAGGTAAAAAGATTCTTGTTGTTACACATGCGGGAGTAATTTATGCTTTTCAAAGAGTTTTAAATTTAAAAGTAGAAGGTGTAAATAATTTAGATATAATAAAAATAAATATTTAAATATTAAGGAGATAAAAATTATGAGTAAAGAAAATGAAGAAACACTAAAAGTATATGATAAAAAAGCAGGTACATATTTAGCAACAAGTATTACACACGATAATATTGATCCAGAGAAGGCAAAACGTAAAAGTGATAAATTACATAAATTTATTACAACTAATATTGGAACATTACCTAAAGGTTCGAAGGTGTTTGAGTTTGGTTCAGGTGATGGAGTAAATGCAAAATACATAGTAGATTTAGGATATGATGTAACTGCAAGTGATGTGGCAGAAGATTTTATTAATGCAATTAAATCTAAAGGTGTAAATACTATAAAATTTAATGTATTAGAAGATAATTTTAATGAAAAATATTCTGGCATATTTGCATGGAGAGTATTTGTTCATTTTACTAAAGAAGATGCATTAAAAGTATTAGAAAAAACATATGAAGCCTTAGAAGATAATGGATTATTTGTTTTTAATGTAATGAACCGTGAAGGGAAAAATGTTGACGAAGAATGGGTTGATTTTTCTAATGAATATCATATGGGAGCAGAGCGTTATTATAAATATTTCTCGGAAGAAGATATGAATGAAATCATTACCAAAACAGGCTTCAAAGTTTATGACTTTCACAAAGAAGGTGGCTCAAATAATAATAAATGGCTAGTATATGTATTAAAAAAGGGGATTTAGGAGGTGCTCCTAAAATCCCTATAAATAAAAATAAAATAGGGAAAAAAGGAACGTCCCCATTTCACTGTAGGAGGAAAAAATGAAAATAGTAAAAAAAGAAAATGCAAAACACTTTAAATATGCTGATACTAGTTCAGTATTAGAATATTCAATTGATTTAAATGAGAGAAATTTGGATTTCTGCATAAATACAATTACAGGTAGATATCCAGAAAAGGGATATTGTTCTAATTTAGAATGTGAAGAATTATGCTATGTATTGAATGGAACAGGTCATATATACAAAAAAGGAGAAGAAACAATAGAATTTAAAGCAGGAGACATTATCTTTTTAAATAAAAAAGATATTTATTATTGGAAAGGTAATTTTAAGGTAGCAATTGTATGTACACCTGCTTGGAGCAAAGAACAATGCAAATTATATGATGAATAATAATGCAAGGAGGAACCAAAATGAAAGTAATAACTGTATGTGGTAGTTATAAATACAAAAATGAAATGAAAGAAATAACGGAGAAAATGGCACTAAAAGGGAATTGTATGCTAACTCCAATTGAACTTACAAAGCCTAATAAAGAAGCATATACAAAAGAAGAAGCGTCTATGATTGATAAAATGCATAAAGAAAAAATAAAACTTTCTGATGCTATATTAGTTGTTAATGTAGACGGATATATTGGAAACAGTACAAAAAGTGAAATTGAATATGCTAAGTCATTAAATAAAGAAATCTTATATTATACAGATTTAATTGAATAGTATTTCGAAGGGAGTATTATTGTGACAAAAATAGTATTTATTAGACATGCTGAATCAGAATATAATAGAGATGGTATTTGGGCTGGAAGGGCAGACTGTAATTTGACTGAAAAAGGTATTGAAGCCGCCAAAGAACTAGGAAAAAGTTTAAATAATAATTTTGATGTAATATATTGCTCACCTTTAAAAAGAACTAAGCAAACATTAAATGCAATATTCCCTGAAGCAAAACCAATTTATGATGAAAGAATAACTGAAATATCGATAGGCGAATGGGAAAATCAGAAAAAGGATTTATTTGATGCATGTTTAAGAGAGCTATTTAGAAAAGGTTTGTATACCCATCCAGGAGCAGAATCACATCAAAATGTTGATAAAAGAGTAAGCGACTTCATAGAAGAATTATTTGAAAAATACCATAATAATGAAAGAATATTAGTAGTAACACATAATGGAGTAATGCGTTCAATTAAAAGAAATTTTTTTGAGCCTTCACAAAATATAATGTCTACCAATTTAGGAATGATATCTTTAGATGATTCGAACTATGAATATTATGTAAGCAAAAGAGATTTCGAAGAAAGATAATAACTGTAACTAAGTAGGGAGAATAATGAAAAATCTTAATTTATTTGAAGATAGTAATGATACGAAGCAAGCTCCACTTGCAAGTAGAATGAGACCATTAAAACTAGATGAAATTGTAGGACAACAACACATAATTGGAAAAGATAAATTACTTTACAGAGCAATAAAAGCAGATAGATTAGGTTCAATAATATTATATGGACCACCAGGAACGGGAAAAACTACTATTGCAAGAGTAATAGCAAATACAACAAATTCTTATTTTAGTAAATTAAATGCTACAAATGCAGGAATTAAAGATGTAGAGAAGATTATAGATGATGCAAAATTTAATTATGGTGCATATAAAAAGAAAACGATATTATTTATAGATGAGATACATAGATTTAATAAAAATCAGCAAGATTATCTGCTTCCATTTGTTGAAGATGGTGTAGTTACATTGATAGGGGCAACTACAGAAAATCCATATTTCGAAGTAAATAATGCTTTACTTTCAAGATGTAGAATATTTGAATTAAAACCATTAGAAAAAACAGACCTAATGAATGTGATTGATAGAGCGTTAAAAGACAAAGAAAAAGGACTTGGCGAAATAGATATTGCTATTGATGAGGATGCAAAAGAATTTTTAGCAGATATGGCAAATGGAGATGCAAGAAGTGTTTTAAATGCTTTAGAATTAGCATATTTAACTACAACACCAGAAAGTGATGGAAGCTTACAGATTACTCTTGAAGTCGCAGAAGAGTGTATTCAAAAGAAAGCTATAAGATATGATGTAAATGGAGATAATCACTATGATGCGATTTCTGCATTTATAGAATCAATGAAACATACTGAACCTGATGCAACTTTATATTATCTTGCTAGAATGTTAGTTGCCGGAGAAGATATAAAATATATTGCAAGAAGAATTTGTGTATGTGCATCAGAAGATGTAGGACTTGCAAATTCTGAAGCTTTAGAAGTTGCAACCAGTGCTATGCTTGCTGCTGAAAGAGTTGGAATGCCAGAAGCTGCAAAAATATTAGCACATGCAGCTTTATATGTATGTTGTTCTCCAAAATCCGATACAGTATCTGGAATAATGCATGCAATGAAAGATGTAGAGAAAAGTGGAAATATTCCTATTCCACCATTTTTGCAAGATGCAAGTTATAAAAATGCATATAAATTAGGTAGAGGTGTTGGAATGGATGATATACATGCGTTTTCAAACCATTATTCTGGAAAGAATTGTATGCCAGATGAATTAAAGGATAAGAAATATTTTGAATTGTCAGGAACAGGTAAGGAAAAGAAAATACAAGAATTTTTAAATTATTTAAAAAATAATATGAAATAGGATTGGAGAAAACATGGAATTTATAGAAAAATTAAATAATATTTATAAAAACAACAGTAATATAGAAATATATTTAGATATGGATGGAACTCTTGTAGAACTTATATTTGATAAACATGAAAGTTATACCAAAAAAGGTGTATATGTAAATAAAAGACCAATTACACCAGTACTTAATAAAATAGAAGAAATAAAAAATAGATTCCCGCAAATTAAATTTAAAATATTAAGTTGTTCTAAATCTAATCAAATGAGAAATGAAAAAAATGAGTGGCTTGATATTCATATGCGATATATAAAGTTAGAGGATAGAATTATTCTTTCGGAAGAAGCTGGTGATTATATTAGAGAAAATAGAAATATAGTAAAAGCAGAATATTTAGATAAGAATACTACAGATGACAGAATAATATTTTTAATAGATGATGA
>CALXVH010000026.1 GCA_944391965.1 uncultured Clostridia bacterium | reverse complement strand
TAATAATTATATAAGCCTCTCCCTGGTAGTTTATATATTTAAAGCTTATTATATAAATTAAAAATTTGAATGGAGGGTAATTTTACCATGAATAATACTACATATAGTGTAAAAGGAAATGAAATCGAAAGTAAATGGTATATTTTAGATGCAGCAAATAAACCAGTTGGTAGAGTTGCAACAGAGGCTGCAAGATTATTAAGAGGAAAACACAAACCAACTTATACACCAAACTTAGATGTTGGTGATCACGTAATTATAATAAACTGTTCAGAAGCAACATTTACAGGAAAAAAATTAGATCAAAAATTCTATAGACGTCATTCTGGATATCCAGGAGGATTAAAAGAAACTTCTGCAAGAGTTATGATGGCAGAAAAACCAGAAAGAGCAATGATGATTGCTGTTAAAGGAATGCTTCCACACAATTCTTTAGGAAGAAAAATGTTAAAGAAATTAAGAGTATATGCTGGTAGCGAACATGAAAACATGGCTCAAAAACCAGAAATATGGAATTTCTAATATAGAAGTAAAGGGTATATCCCTTAAAAAATTAAGGAGGAATTTTTAAATGGCAAAGGCAGGAGAAAAAATAATGTTCTATGGAACAGGTAGAAGAAAAAATGCAATAGCTAGAGTTAGATTAGTTGAAGGAAAAGGAAATATAACAGTAAATGGAAAAAATTTAGATGAATATTTTGGTTTAGAAACATTAAAATATATTGTAAAACAACCTTTAAACGTAACAAATACAGCTGATAAATTTGATGTTATTTGTAAAGTTCAAGGTGGAGGATTTACAGGTCAAGCAGGAGCTATAAGACATGGTATAGCTAGAGCTTTAAATGAAGCTAATTCAGAATACAGACCAGCTTTAAAATCAAATGGTTTCTTAACAAGAGATCCTCGTATGAAGGAAAGAAAGAAATATGGTCTTAAAAAAGCTAGAAAAGCTCCACAATTCTCAAAGAGATAAAAAGAGCTTTTTACAGAACTTACCAAACCTCAGAAGTTTCAAGACTTCCGAGGTTTTTTATTGCCGTTTGTTTTTTTTATTCGTGTATTTAGCTATTTATTTTAGGAAATTTAAAAAGCACAATTTAAATGTGCTTTTTTATAAATATATTTATTGTATATCTCTTTTTAATTTTCTTAATGCTTTTCCTAGGTCTAGTTTTGTATGTAATACAGATAAAATCACAATATCATTTCCTTTAATATGGTAAATAATTATATGTTTTTTGTAAACTAATTGTCTTATTTCATAGTTAAATATAATATTTTCCATATTTTTTCCTAACTCTGGCATCGTTTCTAAAATCTCAACATAATCAACTAATTTTCTCATATAAGATTTAGCAGTCTCTTCTGTATCTTCTTTTGCTTCATCAATAAATTCTGTGATATGTGATAATGCATTATCTGTCCAAATTACCATTTATCTATTATCTCTTTTACCTCTTTACTTGTTTTGGTATTTCCTTCTTTCATATCTTTTATACCTTTTTGAACTTCTAACTGTGTGTAAAGAGTGTAAAGTATTTCTTCATAACTTGTTGAGTCATCAATATTTTGAACAGTATTTAAGACTAATTGTTTATCACTCATGTTAAATCTCCTCCTTACTGTATATGACTATTTTATCACAAATATTATGATTTTACTACTATTTTTTAAATTTCTCATCTTATACATTATACTAATTTTAAAGCTTTGAAATTTACAAAGAGATAATATTTATCACATATATACTTCGGAAGTTCTTTATTTTAAGCAAACAAAACAACCTCTAATAATAAAATTAAAGGTTGTTTTATATTTTATATTATCTAGATATTGAAGTAGCTGATGCTGTTGTTAAATTTCTTACTGGTGCCATTAATACTTTTCCTGTACCTCTATATACATTAACAAGACCTTCACCTGAAACAGCAGAACCAATTAAACTCTTTGTTGATTTTTCGACAGTAAAATTAAGCCCTTTTGACCAAGCAACAGCAAAATTTCCATCTATTCTTAGTACATCATTTTGCAATTCTACTTCAACCAATTCTTCTCTTGGAACAGGTGATTCTAATGCTACAAATCCATTTCCTGAAAGACTTAAATTAAATAAACCTTCATTTCCTAGTACTGCTGAAGATAAATTACTACGCATAACAACATTCTGTTGTATTTTAGATTCACAAGCTAAGAATAAACCATCATCTAATACTATTCCTCCATCCCAAGTAGATAAATCTTCTAATAGGATATGTTTATATGTAGGTTCTAAAACTAAAGTTCCTGTTCCTCTATATTTTGGTTTTACAGCACTTTCTTTTGTAACACTTCCTTTTATTGCTTTACCAAAAAAATCTCCTACACCTTTAACGTCTGCTACTGCTTCAACATTGCCAACAGACCACTGCATAGATCCTGAACTTATTGTATACTCATTATCTTCTAAATTTATAAGTAATTGTCTTTTTCTTACATTCATTCTTGAACAATAATAAGCTGTTATTGCTGTTGCTGGCATTACACTTAAATCACTCATATATTCTATAACCTTCATTCCTGCCTTTGAATCTGCTACACGAATATCATCATTATCTTCTAAATTATTAATTCTATACATAATAATTTCCCCTTCCTTAATATATTTGAGATGATTATATAAATAATAAATTTTATTGTCAATTTTAAATTTATTATTTATATAAAAGAAAACAGTTGCAGAGTAAAAAACTCTGCAACTGTTCTTGGTGTGAAAGAAGATTAGTAAATTGATATTGCAACTGCCCCTTTAGAGCAAATTACATTTTCAGTACTGTTATAATTATATGATGCAATTATTCTGCCCTCGTATTCTAAAGGTAAATCTGTATAACCATTATTGACTATTACAATTATTTTTTTGTAGTCTTTTTGGTTTTTCTTTTTATTAGTATTTAGCCTTTCGAATACAAATTTGGCTTTGGTTAATTCCAAGACATTTGTAGCCGCTGTTCGCAAAAATTTATATTTTCTGCGAATCTTCAGCATTTTTCTTTTATACGACAAGATATCTTTATCTACCCTATTCCAAGGGAAGGACTTCCTGTTGGCAAGATTTCCGTATCCCTGAATGCCAACTTCATCTCCATAGAAAATTGAAAATATCCCCGGCCAAAATGTTAAAATAAAATCTTCTAATTTTAACATTTTCTTGGCTCTCTTATATGCCTCTTTTGGTAAGACGTATGTGGATTGCCATTGCCTGTCGTATTCATCTTTAAGATTCCAAGGCCACTCTCTACGCTCATCTCCTTGCTCTCTGAAATATCCCTCGTTAGCAAACAGATTTACCTGTCTGCTCATGTCATGAGTAGAAGTAAAATTCATTTCGGAAAAGATTGTATCATCTGGATACTCCTCAAATTCCTCATTGATTTTTTCTTGCAAATAAATTTCATCTTGCAAATTCAGATAATCCATTACTGGAGCCATCAGATAGTAATTCATAGTTGAATGAGCACTCTTCCCATCAGAAATATAACCTCTATTCATTCTGAATGGGTTTTTCCAGACTTCTAGTATCATAAGGAAATCTGGTTTATTTCTTCTGCAAGCTTCTGCCATGAGATTGATAAAATAATCAGTCAAGTCATCTGCTACATCAACCCGAATCCCATCAATTCCAAGTGAGAATAACCAGTCAATTATGCCTCCTACTCCACATATATATTCTTGGAATTCTTTTGAGTCTTTATCAAAGACTACTTCATCTGGTATATTCCACCAATAATCAAAAATTATTTTACCATTCTCGATCCTAGTCTTGAAAAATGGAAAATATCTTGACTTTGGACCTTGGTAGGCACCTGGTTCCTTATACATCCCAGACTTATTGTAATATTTGCTGTCCTTCCCAGCATGGTTAAAGGCTACATCAACTATTCCTTTCATATGTTTACGATGAAGAGCTTCGAATAGACGCTTAAGGTCTTCTTCATCCCCAAAATATGGGTCTAGCTTTTCAAAATCATCAGCATCATATTTATGGTTAGAGGATGCTGTAAATATCGGACCAAAATAAACAATATCTATTTTTAGTTTTTTAAGGTAGTCCAATTTACTTTCAATTCCTCTAAAATTCCCTCCATATGAATCTCTTGCCCATTCACCATTCTCGTCAGGACCTACAAGCGGTAGTTCATCCCAAGATTTATGGATTTTTCGCTTTCCAAACTCTTCAATTTGCAAACTATAATCTCTGCAAAACCTATCAGGCATTATATGGTACATTGTTGCACCTTTCGCCCAATCAGGTGCTGCGAAATTGACAGATAGCTTTGAAAAGCTGGTTTCGTAATACTTTGTCCATTCAGACATAAATGAGAACCTATACCTATAGATTGCCCTTGTGGGAAGAAATATTTCTTTCTCAAAATAGGCATATTCATTATCTTGTTCTGTATAATCTAAATGTATCTCTTGTGCATTATCTCCAATTATCAGTTTTACTTCATCAAGCCAGCCATACATACTCATACTTATCCGTACATTAAATTTAGCTTTTGCTCCTTCTTTCTCCTTTTCACGTAGCTGTACACTATGGTAAAATCCTTCCATAGTAACATCTCCTTTCTTAGTCAAAGAAATATCTATATCAACTCCTTTACACCAATTATAACTTTATTATCTTTTTTTAGGTTTGTCAAACCTCTTAAAAGGCGTTTTTTATATGGTTTACTACGTAATGCTCTTTTATTTGATAAATCTCTATCACATCAAACCTAATTTCGGAAAATTGTATTTTTTCTTTATATAAATAGTATTTCGTACATTCTTTTATCTTATTTATTTTAATTTCGTCTATAGCATCTATTGGATATCCAAATCTGTTATTACTTCTCGCTTTAACTTCTACTATAACAAGAGTTCTATTATAATAAGCGATTATATCTATCTCTCCTCTTCTATTTCTATAATTTCTTTTTAAAATCTTATATTTCATTTTTTCTAAATAACGTGTAGCTGTATCCTCACCTTTTTTTCCTAGCTTATTCATACCTTTACAAACATATCTCCTGGTAATGCTCTAATGTATTCATTTAACTCTAACATAGTTAATTGTTCACTAACATCTTGTATTGGTAGTTCTGCTCTTCTACATATAGTATTAATATCTATTGGCATATTACCAATAATTTCATAAACATTTTTATATTTTATAGGAACATTTTTACTTTCATATTTCCATTCCTGTTCAATATCTTTACATTTATTCATATTCATTTCTTTTAATATGTCTTTTACATTAGTTACCAGTTTTGCTCCTTTTTGTATTAATGCATTGGTTCCTATTCCTAATTTACTATCTATATTACTCGGAATAGCAAATACCTTTTTCCCTTGCTTAAAAGCTAAATTTGCAGTAATCGTACTTCCACTTCTGTATCCTGCTTCTATAACTAATACACCCAAAGCTAGTGCAGTAATTATTTCATTTCTTCTTGGGAAATTTTTTGTATTAACCCTTTCTTCTGGTGGATACTCTGATATAACACACCCGTTATTTTCTAGTATTTTATTAAATAATTCCTTATTTTCCTTTGGATATATATTATTAAAACCAGCACCTAAAACTGCTATAGTTTTACCAATATTATTCATAGCAGACATGTGTGAAATTGAATCAATTCCTAGTGCTAATCCACTTATTATACATATTCCATTTTGAGATAAGACTGTTGAAAATTTTTTTGCTTGTTTCCAACCATATTCACTGCAATTCCTTGATCCAACAATCGCTATAATTTGTTTATTTAATAACTCTAAATTACCTTCCACATATAAGTTTACTGGTGGTGATTTCAATTTTAATAATTCTTTTGGATATGCATTTTCTTTATAATTTATAATAATTATTTTCTTACACTTCCTTTTTATAAAATTTATTATCAACCTTATATTGAATTGCCTCTGCTATACAAGATACATCTATCCTCTCATTATTTCTTAAATCTGCAATAGTTCGTGCTATTTTTAAAATATTATTATATGTTCTTATATTAAGTTTATATTTGACATATATTTTTTCTAAAAAACTTTTACATTCTTTATCTAACATACAATACTTCTTGATTTGAGAAGTGTTCATTTCAGAATTTGTATTTATATTTTCTTTGGCAAATCTTAACATTTGAACTTTTCTTGCCATTTCTACTCTTTTTCTGATATCTTCACTTCTTTCTATTTTTTTATTTTTGTATATTTCTGAATATTCAACATTTGATATATTTAACTGTATGTCAATCCTATCTACTATTGGTCCACTTAATTTTGATAAATACCTTTTTATTTTAGTTTCCGAACAAGTACATTTTTTATCATGACTACCAAAATAACCACATGGGCAAGGATTCATAGCAGCCATTAAAACAAAGTTACATGGATATTGTACAGATGCATGTACTCTATCTAATTTTATAGCATGCAAATCTAGTATATTTCTTAACATCTCTAATTTTTTACTATCAAATTCTGCAAATTCGTCCATAAATAATATTCCTAAATTAGCCAACGTAATTGCACCAGGCATTGGGTTTCTCCCACCGCCAATAAATGATGCTAAAGTTATATTTGGATTTACCTCTATAAAAGGCCTTTTATTAATGATTTCATTCTCTTTGGTTAGCCCAAGTATGCTATTAGTTTTGCTTATTTCTATAATTTCATCGTAATCGAGTTTAGGAAATATTGTTATTAATCTTTTGGCAATCATTGTTTTACCAACACCTGGAGGACCAATTAATAAACAATTGTGATTTCCTGCAGCCACAATCTCGAGTGCTCTTTTTGCCTTTTCTTGACCATATATCTCTGCAAAATCCACATCATATTCTACTTTAGCATAACGTTCTATTTGACTTATATTTTTTTCTATGGGTATTTTAGAATTAATTTTTTGAATTAAATCTTTTAAAGAACTAACACTTACAATTTCTAAATTATTTACTAATCTAGCTTCATTAATATTAGAATTTGGTATATATACCCTTTTAAATCCATTTTTTTGTGCTGCTAAACACATTGGTAATACACCTTTTACAGAATTAATCTTTCCACTATATGATATTTCACCAATAAAAACAGCTGAATTAATACATTCCTTTTTTATTATTCCTAAATTAATTAATATTCCTACTGCTATTGCCAAATCAAAAGAAGATCCTTCTTTTCTTATCTCCGCTGGTGCTAAATTTACACTAATCTTTTTTCCCACAAGTTTTATTCCACTATTTTTTATAGCAACAGTTATTCTTTCTTTTGATTCTTTTATGCTTGTTCCCAGCATACCTACCATATCCCAATGTGGTATTCCTGCTGATAAATCTACCTGTGCTTCCACTACAGTACCTTCTGTACCATTTAATGCAATTGTATTTACTATTGATAACAAATTTAATCTCCTAAATATAATTATAGATTTATTCTAAACCGTAAATAGACATGTATAATAAATTGGAGTTTATTTATTTATAGGAAAAGCACCACCTCCTGATATTATTAACTTTCTTATTAAGGGTTTTATTTAGATTATAAATTATTTGAAATGAGTTTTGATATAAAAAACGATTTAGAATAAATCTGTCTTTTATATATCACATTATTTTGCGTTTGTAAATAGTTATTTGTTATTTTTCTTTATTATTTTTAATTATCTCTTTTTTTCTCCATTTTTCGACATTTTTCTTGCTTTTTAATATTAAGTTCCTTTGTGATTCTGAATTTTGTAATCCTTATATAAAAGTAATAGAGAAGAGAACTTATCCTAGTTCTCTTCTCCAATAAAATAGATATTGCTGTGCTATTCCTTCTAAATTTCCAAATTTATCATTTGCTAATTTTAATATTTCTTTTTTGCTTACATTTTTCTCATCTTCTTTATGAATATATAAATCATTCATAACTCTCCTTACCCATACATCAATAGGAAATACATCAAATCTTTTTAATGTAGAAAATAGCAAAATACAATCTGCAACTTTTGGACCAACTCCAGAAAGTTTTAACAACTCATCTCTTACTTGGTTTGTATCCTTTATTTCATTTAATTTTGAAATATCTACATCCTTATTTAAAATCATTTTAGTAGTCTCATATAATCTAATATCTCTAAAGCCTAATCCCAGTGCTCTATATTCTTCAACAGTAACATTTTTTAATTCTTCTGGAGTTGGAAATGTATAATATTCTTTATTATTATATTCTATTTTTCTACCATATTTTTTAGACAATCTCTCTATAATTCCTTTAATTCTTGGAATATTGTTATTAGCTGATATTATAAATGAAATTATAGTTTCCCATAAATCTTGATTTAATACTCTAATTCCTTCTCCGTATTTTATACTTTCTTCCATGTTACTATCTACTTTAGATAATATTCTTTTTATCTCATTGTAATCCCTATCCAAATCAAAATAATCTATTACTGTATTAACAATATCTTTTTCGCAAATACCTTTAAATAGTATTCCTTTATCTGTTTTACTAACATTTAGTACATTATTTCCAAATACTCCTGTATAAGTACCATCAGGTTCTTCATTCCATCTAAAGCATTGTCCACATTCAAATATATCCCTTAAATTGAATGAGCTATAATTTTCTAATAAAAATTCTTGTTGTTTCATATATTCCTCCTATTTAAATCCTTTTCCTAAAACTTCTCTGGCATTTGTTATAATTATAAAAGCTTCCTTATCGTTTTCTTGTACAATGTGTTTTATTTTTAGTACATCTCCTCTTCCTGCTGCACACATTAATACTAATCTATCTTTATTTTCAAACATTCCTTTTCCATATATTCCAGTTGTTCCTCGTTTTATATATTCACCTATCTCTCTAGATATTTTATCATTTTTTTCAGATATAATAAATATTAGTTTTGAAAAATCTGTACCTTCTACTATGATATCTATAACCTTTCCCATTAAAATAATTGCTATTGCGGAATATAAGCCGATTTCTATTTCTTTAAATACAAGTACATTTAACAAAACAATAGATGTATCTATAATCATTATAAGGCTACTTGTTTTTATATTTAAATTATATGTTTTAATTAAATTACTAACTAGTTCTGTTCCTCCAGTTGTAGCATTTGCATTTAATACAATACCTGTACCTATCCCTAAAAAAACTCCACCATATATACTTGCTAAAAATGCATCATTTGTAAACGCAGGAAATTTATCTAAGATATCTATAAATAAAGAATATGCTAGTGAACCGATAATCGAATTTATAACCACTGTTTTTCCTAACCTATAAAATGTAAAAATAAGGATTGGAATATTTATTATAATATTAATCGTTCCTAATGGAATTTTAAACAAATAATATACTATTGTCGCAATTCCTGTTACCCCTCCAGTTGAAAACTTATTAGGTAATAAAAACATTGATGTTCCAATTGCCATAATTATACATCCTAATATTATAAAGCTTAAATTTTTTAAATAGTTTTTTACCATAAAAATCACCTATATTACAATTATTTGTAATATAGGCTTTTTTTATGCTAATTCTCATTATCTTCCAAAAAATCAGTATATGTCTTTAAAATTTTCATCTTATAATTACCTTTTTCTAATTTATTATTTTTTGAAACATGTAATTCTACATCATATACATCTTTTAATTGCTCTAGATTCTTATTTTCTAGGCCTTTGACATTTTCTATATCTGAACTATTTACTTCTATCTCAACTTCTTTTACTTTTACATTATATGACTTTATCATTTCTATTATTTTCTCATACCAAATCTCGCTTGCCACTAATTGTCTAAATTGTACTATTGGCATTTCTTCTATATACTGGTTATTCTCTCCTATTTTTATATTTCTAATTTTAGTATGAGTTATTAATTTTATACTTTCTTTTAATCTTTCTATTAACTGAATCTTTGATAATGGAGTAAATTCGTTTTGTTCATATAATCTTTCTACATTTTTATTATAATCAGCATTACATGGAATTAATGTAATTTGCTCTGGTTTTAATTTTATAACTTGCCTTACAGTATTTAAATCATCAGCAACAGTACTTTCTGGAAGTCCTAATATTGTTTTTACGCTTAATAAAAATCTATATGACTTTATTTTTTTTGCTACTTTTTTGGCATCGTCAAATTTATAATCTACGCCAATATTTCTTAAAATATAATCATTTGAAGATTCTATTATTAGTTCTATCTCTTTTACCTTATATTTTTTTAAAAGCTTTAAATTGTTTTTTTCTATACTGTCTGAAGTAGCTAGTATTTTTATTCCAAAAGCTTTATATTCTTTTAAAATTTTACTAATTTGAACAAGAATTTCTTCTTGCTTTTTTATATTAATACTTGTAAAATCTGCATCTACAATGTCTAATAAAACTTTTTTTCCTTTATTCTGTATAATTTTTTTTGCAATTTCATCAGTTAAAATTGTTTCATTTATTCTTATAGGAATATATATTTTTTCTTTCATAGATTTTCCTCCTATATTATAGCTGTTCTATCGCTTTTTTTGCTGCTTCCATTTCTGCTGCTTTTTTCGAAGTTCCTTTACCTGTTGCTAATTGCTTACCATTACATTTTACTTCTGCTTCAAATACTTTACTATGATCAGGACCACTCTCGTTTAAAATATTATATTCTATATTAACCGTTCCTTTATGTTGTAATTTTTCTTGTAATACAGTCTTATAATCTTTTAATCCCACATTTTGACTAGCTATTTTTATTTCATCTGCTAAATTTTCGATTATAAATTTTTGTACTGGTTCTAAACCACCATCTAAAAAAATAGCTGCGATAACTGCTTCTACACTATCAGCTAATATTGCCTCATTTTTATTTCCGTTATTTGACAACTCACTTTTTCCTAGATATAAGAAATCACCAAAATTATGCTTCAATGCAATTTTATATAAACTTTTTTCGCATACAACACTAGCTCTAACTTTAGTCATTTCTCCTTCATTTAAATTTGTATAATTTTTATATAAATAGTTACTAGATATAAATTCTAATATGCTATCTCCTAAAAATTCTAATTTTTCATTACTTTGAACTTTTTTTTCATAAGCATATGATGTATGTGTTAATGCTGTTTTTAATAAATTTTTATCTTTAAAAATATATCCTATATTTTGCTCAAAATTTTCTAACATATTTCCCTCCTAGATGGTATTATTATATAACATTTTTTAGTTTTTGCAAGTAAAGAAAAAAGAAATTCAAAATTGAATTTCTTTTTATCTTGCATCATTTAAATCTTCTAATGCTTGTGAACTATTTTCTATTGCTGTTCTTAGCCCCTCTTTTATATAGTCCTTTGTTTGTCCTACCTTTGTACCTATTCCCTTTAAAGTTGTAATAGCTGTCTTTTTAGCTTCTCTTCCAAAGTCAACTACAGTTCTTACACCATTTTTAAATGTTTTCTGTGCTAAATCTTTTGTATCTCTCAATTTAGTACCTGTATTCTTAACTGCTTCTGACATCTTTTCTCTATATTCATGTTGCCTTTCACTTAAATTTTTCTTTATTTCTGGTATACTTTCATTTTTAATTTTATTTGCTTTTCCAACAATTCTATCTACAACATTAGTTTTAAAACTTTTAGCTTTAGGTGTTAACTTAGCTATAATTTTTTGCCATAAATTTTGTTTTTGAATTTTTGATAAAGATGTTTCTTTATTTTCTAATAAATCACTTAATTTTTTATCTCTATCATTTTGTAATTCCTTTAACTTATCATCATTATATTGAATTGTATCTCTTATTCCTTTTAGAAGAACTTCTGAATGAGCTAAGTTTTGTTGGTCTTGTAGTGTTGGGTCTTTTGCTTGTAAATCTTTTAATTCTTCTGCTAAGATTGCTAACTTTTCTGGATTACTAACATTTGCTTTTATTTCACGACTCTTAGCATTAACTGCTTGCTTCCATTCTTTATATTCTGGTGTTTTTCTTTTTTCTTTTATTGATGAAGATATCTGTTTTTGTTCACCCATTTTTAGAATTTCTGCTTCTTGCCATTTATCTTGTTCTGCCATTGTATTAAGATAATTGTCTTCATATTGTTGCATAGCTTCTTGCACAGCATCTTTATAAGTTTCTATCGCATTTGTAGCTTCTTCTACATTTTGTGAATATTTTTCAGCTTGCCCTTCTGCATATTGTTTAAAATCCTCTATTTTCGTTGAAATAGCTGATTTTTGTTTATTTATAAAAATTGCAGATTTTACTAATTTTATTTGTGCTTGTACTGTTACTAGTTTAACCATTAATTGTGCTATATTTTTGTCTTTTGGATCCAATTCTTGTCTATCGTCCATTATACTTCCCCCTATTCTCTTTCTTCTAAATCACTCTGTATACTTGTAGCAATTTCTTTTTTTATATCTGCTTCTTCTTGGTTTAATTGTTTTAATAATTGCTCTAATTTATTTGTATCATTACTATCATCTAAATCATATATACTCCCTTTATATACAATTTTTCCCAAATTTTCCATTATAAAATCACCCTTTTGACATAATATTTTATATAGATTATATAGTTTTTATTACATATAGTACATAACATTTATATTACATTTATATTTATTTTTTATTACAATAAAAAAAGATACCATAATCTCATATGATACCTTTTATTTTTCTTAATATATTATAATAATTAAGCATTATCTTTAATATAGTCTACTACGTCACTTACTGTAACGATTTTTTCTGCATCTTCGTCAGGAATTTCCATATCGAATTCTTCCTCCAATGCCATAATTAATTCTACTATATCTAAAGAATCTGCTCCTAAATCATCTATAAAAGATGCTTCCATTGTTACAGATGTATCTGCAACACCTAATTGTTCTACTATTATTTTCTTTACTTTTTCAAATATTTCTTCTTGGTTCATTTAACTATGTACACCTCCTCTCGCATGTTTTTTTCTACTGACTAAACAATAATATATTGTATTCAAAAAGTCAAGCATTATTTTCTTTTTGTTTCAAAAATTCTTCTGTCATCTTTTCTACTGCTTTATTTTCAACAAACTTTTCAGCTTGAATTATTGTGTATTCAAATAATTTGTCATCACTACTTCCATGTGCCTTAACAACAGGCTTTTTTACTCCTAAAAATAGAGCTCCACCATATATTTTATAATCCATTTTTTTTGCAAACCTGTTAATTGCTGGTAAACATGGAATGCTTCCTAATATAGACAAAAAGTTACGTTTTAAACTATCTGTTAATGATGCTTTTACAAATTTTCCTAATCCTTCTGTTGTTTTTAGGAATATATTACCTGTAAAACCATCAGTTACAACTGCATCAACTTTACCAGAGAAAGCATCTCTACCTTCTATATTACCAATGAAGTTTATTCCTAGTTCTTCTGACTTTTCCTTTAATAGCTCATATGATAACCTAGTTAACTCATTACCTTTTGTTTCTTCTGTTCCTATATTTAATAAGCCTATTGCTGGTTTTTCTATTCCAAAAGTATTTCTTATATATATAGAAGCCATTTGTGCAAATTGTAGTAAATTTATTGGCTTACAATTTGTATTAGATCCACAGTCCATTAATAATAATTGGCTTTTATATGCAGGAAGAATTCCTGCTAATGCTGGTCTATCTATTCCTTTTATTCTTCCAACAAGTAAAGTTGCACCTGTCAATAAAGCACCTGAATTACCTGCAGAAATAAATACATCTCCTTTACCTTCCTTAAGTAAATTAAATCCTACAACCATAGATGAATCTTTTTTATGTTTTATTGCTACAGTCGGTGTATCTTCCATTTCTATTGTTTCTGTTGCATTATATATCTTTAATCTTGGAGAAATATCTGATAGTTTCTCTTTGTTATATAATTCTTTAACTCTATTATTAATAACTTCCTCTTTTCCTATTAATAATATTTCTGTTGACTGACTTACTTCATTAACTGCTTTTACAGCTCCTTTTATATTGGCATCTGGGGCATTGTCCCCTCCCATTGCATCTAGCAGTATAATCATATTTGTTTCCTCCAATTAGTGTATTTTGACTTATTTATTTTATTATTTCTTTAATAAAAAAGCAATAGTTTCTGACCAAATAGTTTAGTTTTATAGAAATAAAAAAGAAGTGCTTAAGCACTTCTTTTTATATTATAATTTATATTATTCAAATATTTTAGAAACAACACCTGAACCAACTGTTCTACCACCTTCACGGATAGCGAATCTTAATCCTTCTTCCATAGCGATAGGTGTGATTAGTTCGATTGTCATGTCTACGTTATCTCCCGGCATAACCATTTCTGTTCCAGCAGGTAATTCGATAACACCTGTAACGTCTGTTGTTCTGAAATAGAATTGTGGTCTATATCCATTGAAGAATGGTGTATGTCTTCCACCTTCTTCTTTTGTTAATACGTAAACTTGTGCTGTGAATTTTGTATGTGGATGTATTGATCCTGGTTTAGATAATACTTGTCCTCTTTCGATATCTGTTCTTTGGATACCTCTTAAAAGAACACCAATGTTGTCTCCAGCTTCTGCTTGGTCTAATAATTTTCTGAACATTTCTACACCAGTAACAACTGATTTTTTCTTTTCTGTTGATAATCCAACGATTTCAATTTCATCAGAAACTTTAACTTCTCCTCTTTCTACTCTACCTGTAGCAACTGTTCCTCTACCAGTAATAGAGAAGATATCTTCTATTGGCATTAGGAATGGTTGATCTACTGGTCTTTCTGGTGTTGGGATATAGCTATCAACTGCATCCATTAATTCTTTTATTGGTTTGTAAACTTCGTCGTTAGGATCTTTAGATGTACTTTCTAGTACTTTTAATGAAGAACCTTTTATAACTGGGATATCGTCTCCTGGGAAACCATATTCTGTTAATAAGTCTCTAACTTCCATTTCAACTAATTCTAATAATTCTGGGTCATCAACCATATCACATTTATTTAAGTAAACAACGATATATTTAACACCAACTTG
>CALXVH010000025.1 GCA_944391965.1 uncultured Clostridia bacterium | reverse complement strand
AGTTCAAGAAGTGGAAAACAGGTATTTCAAAACGAGTAATTTCAATAAAGTGTGACATATGTTTGACAAACCTACAAGTGAATTTTAAATTTCAGTTATAATTTAATTGTAAAAAACTAGAAAATATAGTATAATATAGCAGAATTGACAATGATTGGAGATGGCGATATGGCAGATAAAAAAAGAAGTTTAACAGGAGATAGACCAACAGGAAGATTACATATAGGACACTATTTTGGATCTTTACAAAATAGAGTAAAAATGCAAGAAGATGATAGTATAGAAAGATTTGTTATGATTGCAGATGTGCAAGCTTTAACAGATAATTTTAATAATCCACAAAAAGTAAGAGATAATGTTTATCAAGTTTTACTAGACTATTTATCAGTAGGAATAGATCCAGAAAAAACAACTATCTTTTTACAATCAATGATACCAGAACTTGCAGAGTTAACAGTTTATTATTCAAACTTAGTAACAATTGCAAGGCTAGAAAGAAACCCAACAGTAAAAACAGAAATTGCTCAAAAGAAAGATGTTTTTGGAGAAAGCGTAACATATGGATTTTTAGGATATCCTGTAAGTCAAGCAGCAGACATAACAGCTTTTGAAGGTGAGTTAGTTCCAGTAGGAGAAGACCAATTGCCTTTAATAGAACAATGTAGAGAAATCGTAAGAAAATTTAATAGTATATATGGTGAAACATTAAAAGAGCCAAAAGCAGTATTAAGTTCAAATAAAAGAATTAAAGGCTTAGATGGTAACGAGAAAATGGGAAAATCATTAGGAAATGCGATATATCTTTCAGACTCAGAAGAAGAGATAACTAAAAAAGTTATGGGAGCAGTAACAGATCCAGGCAGAATAAAAAAGGATGATTTAGGAAATCCTGATATATGTATGGTTGCATATTACCATGATTTATTTACTAACCCAGAAGATGTTAAAATCGTATGCCAAGAATGTAGGGAAGGAAAAAGAGGATGTGTTGCTTGTAAAAAACAATTAGCAGCAAATATCATAGAAAAATTAAGACCAATAAGAGAAAAAAGAAAATATTATGAGGAAAGACCAGAACTATTAGACGAGATATTAATTAATGGAACTAAAAAGGCGCAAGAGATAGCAAAGCAAACGATGAGAAAAGTTAAAGCAAATATGAAGCTTAATTATTTTGATAAATAAAGGAGAGAAAAATGTATACAGATTATACAAAAATATTTGTTAAATCCGGTAATGGTGGAAATGGTGCTATATCATTTAGAAGAGAAAAATATGTAGCAGCAGGTGGACCAGATGGCGGAGATGGTGGAAAAGGTGGAGACGTATATTTTATAACAGATAAAGATTCAAACACCTTAATAAATTTTAGATATAATAAAAAATTCAAAGCAGAAAATGGTCAAAATGGTAGTGGAGCACGTTGTAATGGAAAACAAGGACAAGATTTATATATAAAAGTTCCAATAGGTACAGTTGTTAAAGATGCAGAAACAGGAGAAATTGTAGCTGATCTATCAGAAGAAGATTCTAAAGAATTAGTGTTGCCAGGCGGAAGAGGAGGAAAAGGAAATTCTCATTTTGCAACAGCAACAAGACAAGCTCCTAGATTTGCGCAAACTGGAGAAAAAGGTATAGAAAAAGAACTAATATTGGAATTAAAATCATTAGCAGATGTTGGATTAGTAGGTTTTCCGAATGCAGGTAAATCAACATTTTTATCTGTTGTTACAGATGCTAAACCTAAAATTGCAGATTATCCATTTACAACTTTAAATCCAAATTTAGGAGTTGTAAAGACAGAAAATGGTGATAGTTTTGTAATTGCAGATATTCCTGGATTAATAGAAGGTGCAAGCGAAGGTGTCGGACTTGGAATTCAATTTTTAAGACATATAGAAAGAACAAGATTAATATTACACTTAATAGATGTTTCAGGTTTTCAAGGTAGAGATCCCGTAAAAGATTTTTACGATATTAATAATGAACTTAAAAATTATAGTGAAAAATTAACAAAAAAGAAACAAATTATTGTTGCTACAAAATTAGATGTAGCACAAGATGAATCTTTATATAACGAATTAGAAAAAGTTGCTAAGAAAGAAAATTTAGAAATATTTAAGATATCATCTATTACTAAACAAGGTGTGAAGGAATTATTAACAAGAGTAGAAGAACTTTTAAAAGAAATTCCAAAAGAAAATCTAATAGAAACAAATCAAAGAAAAGTATATAAATTAGAAGAAGACAAGAATGAGTTCCAAATAGTAAAAGAAGAAGATATGTATGTAGTTATCGGTCCAGCAGTTGAAAAATTAATGTCTAGGGTTAATTTAGAAGATACAGAATCAATGTATTATTTCCAAAGAAAACTTGATGAATTAGGTGTTAATGAAGCATTAAAAAAAGCCGGTGTAAAAGATGGTGATACAGTAAAAGTTGTAGATTGGGAATTAGAATGGTATGACTAGGAAAATAGAAATAGTGCCTGAGTAGTACTAATACATGATAATATCGTTAATAACGTAAAATAAGTAGGCACAGATTTTATCTGTGCCTATTTTTGTATAAAAGGGGAAATAAAATTGTTAGGGGAAAATATAAAAAAGTTAAATGAAGAGTACGATATTTTTATTCAAAAAGGACTATTAAAGAAATTTATTGATTCTAAGAAAAATGAGTTTTGTCAAATTATTACAATAAAAGATAAGAAAAATAAAATTAAATTAAAAGAACTACCTGTGTTATTTAGTATCCAAATAGGAAAAGATACAAATTTAAAAAATATAATAAAAAACATTCAAAGAATATTAAAAAAATGCAATAAAAAGAAGCTTGATATAGGAATTAAATATAAGGAGAAGAAAATAATAGGTGAGCTAATTGATGATAATATTCAAGAAAGCAAAATAGAAATAATAAAATGCTTAAAAGCAGTTTTTATTAAAGAAAAAAGTAAAAAAATAGAATATATTTATGACCAAGTATGTGAAGAGTTAGATGAAGAATTTGCGAAAAATAATTATTGCGATTTTAAAGATGATATATGTATAGGAAAAAGAAATTGTAGTGAAAGAGTAACAATGGGTTGTTGTCACAAATTTAAGCATCCAATAACTATGAATGGAGAATTAAAGGAATGTCCATATTTAGTAGATAGGCATTGCTCTACGCAATGTATTACTTGTAAGTTATTTACTTGTGATGCAATTAAAGTAAAATTTAAACTAAAAAATATACCACTTATAGAATGTTTCTTTAATCCAATTCAAAAATTAATCGTAAAAACTAATTTTTTTACTAAGAGGGAAAAGATTATTGATAGATTAGTATTATTTAGTATATAAATTAAATATTTAAATTACTAGGGGGCAAATTATTTGCCTCTTTTTATTGACATATAAGAACATATGTTTTATAATAACGATGGTGAAATAAATGGAAAGAGAAATCTTACATGTTGATGTAAATAATGCTTTTTTATCATGGCTGGCAGTATATAAATTGGAATGTGGCGAAAAGCTAGACATAAGAACGATTCCATCAATAATTGGTGGGGACGAAAAACAACGACACGGAATTGTTTTAGCCAAGAGCAATTTGGCAAAACAATTTGGGATAAAAACAGGAGAACCACTATATAGTGCGAGGAAAAAATGTCCTACAATAAAAATTTACGAGAGTAATTTTAAAGTTTATAGGAAATATTCAGATATGTTGTACAAATTATTGTTAGAATATTCATATAAAGTAGAAAGATTTTCTATAGATGAATGTTTTGTAGATATGACCGAATTCTTAAATGGTAGAAGATTAATAGATGTTGCATACGAAATTAGTAAAAGAGTAAAAGAAGAATTAAAATTTACAGTTAATATTGGTGTTGCACATAATAAATTATTAGCTAAAATGGCTTCAGATTTTCAAAAACCAGATAGAGTACATACATTATACGAAAAAGAAATTCCAAGAAAAATGTGGACATTACCAATATCCGAATTATTTATGGTAGGAAGAAGAACGCTTCCTAAATTATATAATATGAATGTAAAAACAATAGAAGATTTGGCTAAGGTAGATAAAAATTTACTAATAAAAAAATTTGGTAAGTTTGGAAAAACTATGTGGGAATATGCCAACGGAATAGATGAATCAGAAGTTGTATATACATATCAGAAACCAAAGTGTGTAGGAAATTCCACTACAGTATCACAAGATATAAATGATATAGAAAAAATAGAAGAAGTTTTATTAGCACTTACAGAACATACAACATATAGGTTAAGAAAAATAAAGATGCTTTGTAATGTTGTAAGTGTACAGCTTAGAACAAGTGAATTTAAAAATTATTCACATCAAAGAAAACTTGATTTTTCAACGAATTCAACTAAAGAAATATTTAATGCCGCAAAACAATTAGTAAGGCAATTATACAAAGGTGAGCCTATTAGACTGATTGGAATTCGAGTAGATAATTTATGTGAAGAAGATGAAAAACAAATTTCAATATTTGAGAATAATGATACCAAAAAACAAGAGAAATTAGATAAAGTAGTAGATTTAATTAAAGATAAATATGGCTACGAAACTATAACTAGAGCTGGGGATATGAAACATACTAAAAATATAAATAGAAAAGATTAGATATTGCAAAAACAAAATATATAGTATAAAATTTTAAAAAAAACGGAGGCAAAAAATGACAGAAATAATAGATGGAAAAGGTTTAGCAAAAAAGATAAGGGAAAATCTAAAAAAAGATGTAGATGAATTAAAAAAGGAAGGTATAAAACCAAAATTTGCAGTCATTTTAGTTGGAGATGATCCAGCATCAAAAATATATGTAAGAAATAAGAATAAAGCTTGTAATGAAATTGGTATAGAATATAAAGAACACCTATTACCAGAAAATACAACAATGGAAGAATTATTAGCTTTAATAGATGAATTAAATGAAGATAAAAGTATTAATGGAGTATTATTACAAAGTCCATTACCTAAACATTTGGACATAAATGAAGCATTTAAAAAAATAGATTATAGAAAAGATGTAGATGGATTTAATCCAATAAATGTAGGAAAATTAGCTCTAGGCCAAGATTGTTTTGTTTCTTGTACACCTTATGGGATTGTAAAGATGATAGAAGAATATAACATACCAACAGAAGGCAAAAAGGCAGTTATAATTGGTAGAAGTAATATAGTTGGAAAACCATTAATACAGTGTCTTTTATCTAAAAATGCAACAGTTACGATATGTCATTCTAAAACAAAAGAAATCGAGAAAATTACAAAGGATGCAGATATAATTGTAACTGCAATGGGAAAACCAAAGTTTTTAAAGGCAGATATGGTCAAAGAAGGTGCTACAGTTATTGATGTAGGAATTAATAGAATGGAAAATGGTAAGATAACAGGTGATGTAGATTTTGAAGAAGTTTCTAAAAAAACATCATATATAACACCAGTTCCAGGGGGAGTTGGTCCTATGACAATAGCGATGCTTATGAATAATATTGTAAAAGCAGCTAAAAATCAAAGCAAATAGTAAAAGGGTTTATATATATAAAATAAGGGGGAAGTTTTTACTTCTCCTTTTGTGTTTTTTAGGAGGTTAAATGACTTATAAAGAATTAGCTAATTGGATTATGATAGCAGAATATAAAAAAATTACAAATAAAAAGAAAATAGAGTTATTACATAATTATGAGAATATAAATGAAATATGTAGTATTTTAAATTTAAATCAGGAGGAAAAGATAGATAAATACATTAAGTATATGCAAGAAAAAAATATACAAGTTATAACTTATTATGATAAGGATTATCCTAAACAGCTAAAGAATTTATATGATGCACCAATTGCAATATATGCAATTGGAAATTGTAAAATTTTAAATAGAAAAAATAAAATTGCTGTTATTGGCGCAAGAAAAGCTAGTAACTATGGTATAAATATTGCTAGGCAAATAGGGAGTTTTTTATCTAAGAATAATATTCATACAATAAGTGGCCTAGCATTAGGGATTGACGTTAATTCTCATTTAGGAGTACTAAAAGAAAATTCAGTAAATAGCACATCAGGTAGGGCAATAGCTGTTATAGGAAATGGATTAGATAATATATATCCATATCAGAATAGAGAAATTGCTAAAAAAATAATAAATAATGATGGTTGTATTGTTTCTGAATATATTGTAGGTACCAAGCCATTAAAAAATAATTTTCCAGCAAGAAATAGGATAATAAGTGCTTTGGCAGATAAATTGGTAGTGGTAGAAGCAGAAAATGAAAAAAGTGGAACAATGATAACAGTAGATTTTTCTTTAGAATTAGGAAAAGAGATATATGTTGTTCCAGGTAATATTAATAATAAGATGTCGGTAGGAACAAATAGATTAATAAAAGATGGTGCAAAGATTATAACTGAATTTAATGATATAATAGATGAAGATTATTAAAATTTACTTAAAAAACTTTATCTTTTATAAATTTTATAATATAATATTCATGATTTAAGTTTTTGCTTAAGGAGGGTAAAAATGGGGAGTAAAGATATAAAAGAAAAAAGTAATAAAAAAAGAAAAAGTACCCATTCTAAAGGTAAGAGTGAAAAAGTAAAAAATCCAAGAAGAAAGAAAATATTAAAAATTATATTAATTATTTTTGTATTATTTATTATTGCAATAGCAGGAGTATGTGCAGGAATATTTTTTGGTCTTTTTGGTGATGATTTTAAAATTACTAAAGAAGATTTAATTATCGAGAATATGAATACAGTAGTACTAGATAAAGATGGTAATGAAATTGCTAATTTATCAGGAGAAGAAAATAGAACTGTAGTTTCAAAGGAAGAAATGCCAGATTATTTGCCAAAAGCATTTGTTTCAATCGAAGATGAAAGATTTTATCAACATCATGGTGTGGATATAAAAAGAACACTTGGAGCAACATTCCAATACATAATTAATGGAGGATCATCTTCATATGGTGGAAGTACAATAACACAACAATTAGTTAAAAACTTAACATCAGATAAAGATGATACTGGTGTTGCAGGAATGATAAGAAAAGTAAAAGAAATGTCAAAAGCATATCAAGTAGAAAGATTAATATCTAAAGATCAGATACTAGAACTTTATTTAAATATTATCTTTTTAGGAGATAAAGCATATGGGGTAGAAGTTGCCTCAAAATACTATTTTAATAAATCTTGTAAAGATTTAAGCTTAGCAGAGTGTGCGTTTTTAGCAGGGATAAATCATTCACCTAATGCATATAAACCATTCGAAACAGATAATGCAGAAATGCAAGAGAAGATAAAAAACAGAACTAAAACTGTTTTAATGAAAATGAAAGAACTAGGAGCAATAACTAGTGATGAAGAATATAATGCAGCAGTTGAAGAAGTTAACAATGGTCTAGCTTTTAATAAAGGAGAGACGACAACAAATGCAGCAAATTATTCTTATCATACAGCAGCCGCGATAAATCAAGTTAAAAATGATTTAATGGAAAAGAACAACTGGAATGCAGAATTTGCAGATTTGCAACTTAGAAGCAAAGGATATGTAATTTATTCAACTGAAGATGCTACTATTCAATCAACAATGGAAGAAGAATTTAAGAAAACAGATAAATATCAAAGAAGTAGAAAAAATGATAATGGTGAAACAATAAAATCTCAAGCTGCAATGGTTGTAATAGATCATACAACAGGTCAGGTAGTAGGAACTGTTGGTGGACTTGGAACAGAGGTTAATGCAGCTGGCTTTAACAGAGCAACACAAGCATATAGACAACCAGGTTCTACAATAAAACCAATAGCTGTAATAGCTCCTGGCTTAGAAAATAAGGTTATAACAGCAGGAACTGTATATGCAGATGTTAAAACAAATTTTGGAACAGAGTCAAATCCTTATGAGCCTAAAAATGATAGTGGTAAATTTGAAGGTTCTATGACAATGAGAGAAGCTATAGCAAGATCACAAAATATTCCTAACGTAAAAGCGATGTCAGAAATAGGACCATTAAATTCAATTAACTTCTTAAGAGAAGCTGGAATAAGCAAACTTGTTACAGCAAGTGAAAATAAATCACATAATGATGAAGCTGTTCAATTAGCCTTAGGAGGAATAACAAATGGTATAAGTCCATTAGAAATGGCAGCAGCATATGCAATGATTGCAAATGATGGAGAATATATAGAACCAACATTCTATACAAAAGTAGAAGATAGAAATGGAAATGTTGTTTTAGAGCCAGAACAAGAAAGAAAACAAGTTATGACAGAACAAAATGCTTATGTTTTACAATCTGTCTTAACAGCACCAGTTACAGAAAGTTATGGTACAGCAACATATTGTGCAATTTCTGGAATGGATGTTGCCGCTAAGACTGGTACTACTAATGATTCAAAAGATAGATGGCTTTGTGGATTTACACCATATTATACAGCAGCAACTTGGTATGGATATGATGAAAATAAAGAGGTCAACTTTAGTGGAAGAAACCCAGCAGGACAAATTTGGGATGCTATAATGACAAGTATAAATAAAGATTTAGAGAGTGCAAGATTTGAAGAACCAAGTGGAATAGTTACAAAGAGAATTTGTAGAGATACAGGCTTACTTGCAAGTTCTAAATGCTCAGACACATACAACGAAATATTTGTAAGTGGTACAGAGCCAACTGAAACTTGTGATGGTGGTAGAACTACTGTTACATTGTGTTCTGAGTCTGGAAGAATTGCAACAGAATATTGTCCAAGTACATATACAAGGACATATACAACAATTCCTGAAAGGGAGAAGAATGCAAAGTGGAAATCAGATTATAGTGGTTACTATGGAAATGCTCCAACACAACAATGTACAATTCATACAAAACCTGTAGAAGAGCAAAGACCATCAACAAATACAGTTGATAATACAGTTACTACACCACCATCAACAGGAAGTGGCAATGAAGTTTCAGGAGGAGAAACTAATCCACCAAGTTCAGGTGGAGGTTCATCTGGAGGAACAGACAATTCTATCTCAGGAGGAGGAACAGAACCACCTGCTACAACAACAGAATAGAGTATGATAAAACAGAAGAAAACATCCTAAAAGAAATACTTTTAAGATGTTTTCTTAATAATATAAATGATAAAGGAGGCTACTATGGATATATATTTTTATAATACATTAACACACTCAAAGGATAAATTTAAACCACTAGATGAAAAAGAGGTAAAAATATATTCTTGTGGTCCAACAGTGTATAAAGATGCGACAATTGGTAATATGAGAACTAATATATTTCAAGATAATTTAAGAAGAACATTAGAATACAATGGTTTTAAAGTAAAACAAGCTATGAATATAACAGATGTTGGACATTTAGTTTCTGATGGTGATGAAGGTGAAGACAAAATGATAAAGTCTGCAAAACAAGAAGGAAAAACACCATTAGAAATAGCAAATTATTATACAAAATTATTTTTTAGAGATTTAGAAAGATTAAATATAGAAATTCCAGAAATAATTTGTAAAGCAACAGATAATATTCAAGATATGCTAAAAGTAGTAGAAGAATTAGTAAAAAATGGATATGCTTATGAGACATCAAGAGCTATCTATTTTGATATTTCTAAATTAGATAAATATCCGGTATTGTCAAATCTAGATGTAGAAAATCAAAAAGCAGGTGCAAGGGTAGAAGTAGATACAGAAAAAAGAAATCCACATGATTTTGCTGTTTGGATTAAAGCACCAGAGAACCATCTTATGAAATGGGATAGTCCTTGGGGACCAAGTTACCCTGGTTGGCATATAGAATGTTCTGTTATGAGTCAAAAATATTTAGGAGAAGTTTTTGATATTCATACAGGTGGAATTGATTTAATTCCAACACATCACGAAAACGAGATAGCACAAAGCAAAGGAATGTGTGGAAAGATACCAGCTAATTACTGGATGCATGGTGAGTTTTTGTTAATAAATGGTGGAAAAATGTCAAAAAGCTTGGGAAATGTTTATTTATTACAAGATATAGTAGACAGAGGATATGATCCATTGGTATATAAACTATTTTGCTATTCAATACAGTATAGAAAGAAATTAAACTTTACTTGGGAAGGAATGGATTCTGCAAAAACAGCATTAGACAGACTAAGAGAAGCTTATCAAAAACATTTAAATGGAGAAGAGGATGTATCAGAAGAACTTATATCAAAATATGAAAAAGATTTTAATGAAGCAATAAATGATGATCTTAATATGCCAGTAGCAATGAGTGTGGTATGGGAAGTAGCAAAAAGAACAGAGAAATCTAAAAAACTAGCAGAATTGCTAAAGAAATTTGATAAAGTTTTAGGTATTAAAATTGATGAATACAAAGAAGAAGAAATACCAGAGGATATTAAAGAATTATTAACCAAAAGGGCAGAGGCAAGAAAAAACAAGGATTGGACTGAATCAGATAAATTAAGAGACTTAATAAAAGAAAAAGGATATATTGTTAAAGATTCAAAAGAAGGTCAAACAGTAGAAAAAATATGAGAAAATATATGAAAAACTAGAAAATACTTGCAAAAAGCATATTTGTTGTGTTATAATAATACTCGTTGAAAAAACACATAAAGCTAATTTGCGGATAGTGCTTTACATATCAGTAAAGTTTCCAAAAATGATGATACTTTATGGAAGATTAAAACTAAGAGGAGGAATTTAAAATGGCAGTAGTTGCAATGAAACAATTACTAGAAGCAGGTGTTCATTTCGGACATCAAACAAGAAGATGGGATCCAAGAATGGCTGAATATATTTTCCAAGCTAGAAATGGTATCCATATTATCGATTTACAAAAAACATCTAAAAAATTAGACGAAGCATATAGCTTTGTTAAAGAACAAGCAGAAGAAGGAAAAACAATTCTTTTCGTAGGAACTAAAAAACAAGCTCAAGAATGCGTAAAAGAAGCTGCAGAAAGATGTGGAATGTATTACGTAGATCAAAGATGGTTAGGAGGAATGTTAACAAACTTCAAAACTATCAGAACAAGAGTAGAAAGATTAAAAGAATTAGAAAAAATGCAAGAAGATGGAACTTTCGAAGTTCTACCTAAAAAAGAAGTAATCGTTCTTAAAAAAGAAATGGAAAAATTAGAAAAGAACTTAGGTGGAATAAAAGAAATGGAAGAACTTCCAGGAGTTTTATTTGTAGTAGATCCTAAAAAAGAAAGAACAGCTATATTAGAAGCTAAAAAATTAAATATACCAGTTGTAGGTTTAGTAGATACTAACTGTAATCCAGAAGATGTAGATTATGCAATCCCTGGAAATGATGATGCAATAAGAGCTGTTAAATTAATAGCAGACGTAGTTGCAAATGCAGTTATAGAAGGAAATCAAGGAGAAACTTTCGAAACATCAGCTTCAGAAGAACAAGTAGCTGAAAATACAGAAAAAAGTATGGAAGAAGTTGCTGAAGAAGCAGTAGAAGAATAATAAATGAAAGGTGAGAAGATATAAAATATTAATTAAATCTAGAAATTGATGTTTTACATTCTCACTTTTTTTAGATAATAGTAAAAAAGAACTATAAGTTCTATAAATAAAAGGAGGAATAAAAATGATTACAGCTGCTCAAGTTAAAGAGTTAAGAGAAAAAACAGGTGCAGGAATGATGGACTGCAAAAAAGTTTTAACAGAAACAGATGGCGATATGGAAAAAGCAATAGAATTATTACGTGAAAGAGGTATCGCAAAAGCTGCAAAAAAATCTGGAAGAGTTGCAGCAGAAGGTTTAGTAGAATGTTATGTTTCAGAAGATGGAAAAGTTGGAGCTATAGTAGAAGTTAATGCAGAAACAGACTTTGTTGCTAAGAACCAAGAATTTAGAGATTTTGTTATGGATGTAGCAAAACAAGTAGTAGAAAAAAATCCAGCAAATGTAGAAGAATTATTAGCACAAGAATCAATTACAGAAGCCGGAAAAACTGTTCAAGAAGTTTTAACAAATAAAATAGCAACAATTGGAGAAAACATGAATATTCGTAGATTTGAAAGATTTGAAACAACAGGTTTAGTAGAAAAATATATTCATGGTGACGGAAAAATAGCTGTTTTAGTAGAATTAACAAATGGAACTACTGAACTTGCAAAAGATATTTGTATGCAAATTGCAGCAGCAAGACCAGAATTTGTTAAAGATGCTGATGTACCAGAAGAAAGAGTACAAAAAGAAATGGAAATCTTAAAAGTACAAGCTATGAATGAAGGAAAACCAGAAGCTATAGCAGAAAAAATGGTACAAGGAAGATTAAAGAAATTCTATGCAGATATATGTCTAGTAGACCAAGAATTTGTAAAGAATCCAGATAAGAAAATTTCTGATATATTAAAAGAAAACAATGCAGAAGTTGTTAGATTTGCAAGATTCGAAAAAGGTGAAGGAATCGAAAAGAAAGAAGAAAACTTTGCAGAAGAAGTTGCAAAACAATTACAATAAATTTAGTTATAAAAGGGGCTAGTAATAGCCTCTTTTTGCGTGCAAAAATAATTTCTTAAAAAAATCTTAAAAATGTATACTATATATATGTATTTGTAGTATAATAATAAAGAATTTTTAGGAGGGCGATATGGAAGAAAATAATTTTTCAAAAAGCATTTTTATAAAAAGTATAATACTAACAGCATTAGTAACAGCTGTAGTAGCTTCAATGGTTACAATTATTGTAATGAATAATAACGAATCCAGTTCTTTATTAGATAGAATAACTACTAAGTTAGCAAGCATAGAGCAAATAGTAGATAAGGATTATTTAGGGGAAATAGATGAAAATAAAATTTTTGATGAAACAATGAAAGGATATGTAGATGGATTAGATGACGAATATTCTCAATATTTCACAAAGGAAGAACTAGAAGAATATAAGACTGACAATATAGAAGGACAATTTGTAGGAATTGGTGTATATATAGTTCAAGATACAGAGAAAAATGCAATAAGAGTATTAGCTCCAATTAAAGGAGCACCAGCAGAAACAGCAGGTATTTTAGCAGGAGATTATATAATCCAAATAGATGGCGTACCTTATACAGGTGAGCAAATTACAGAAGCAACGAATAAAATGAAAGGGCAAGAAGGAACAACTGTAAAAATTCAAGTATTAAGAGGAGAAGAAACGTTAGATTTTGAGGTGGAAAGAAAGAATGTACGAGTTAATCCTATAGAATCTAATGTTTATGACAATAATATAGGATATATAAAGATTTCTAGTTTTGACCAAGGATGTAGTACAGAGTTTACTACAAAATTACAAGAACTAAAAAAACAAAATATACAATCATTAATTATAGATTTAAGAAATAATGGTGGAGGAATTGTAGACGAGGCAACAGCTATTGCAGATTTGTTTACAGATAAAGGAAGCACTTTGTTAATAACAAAAGATAAAGACGGAAATGAAGATATTACATATGCAGAAAGCGAAAAATCTATTGATGTTCCTATAATAGTTTTAACAAATGAGAATACAGCAAGTGCTTCAGAAATATTAGCAGGAGCATTAAAAGATAATAATGTGGCAAGAATTGTAGGAACTACTACTTTTGGAAAAGGAGTAATACAAGAGTTATTAACGATGAAAGATGGAACAGGATTAAAACTTACAACAAATGAATATTATACTCCAAATAGAAGCAAAATAAATAAAGTAGGTATAGAACCAGATGAAAATGTTGAATTACCAGCTGACTATAAAAATGCACTTACAGTACCACAAGAACAAGATACTCAATTAAATAAAGCAATAGAATTACTAAAAGAATAAAGGAGATAAAAAATGAAACATGCACAACGTCGAAAGAAAAAAAATATTACAACACAAAGGAAACAAATCTATATAATAATAACTATAATAACAATAATATTATTGGCTGCAACAGGAGTTTTAGGTGTTAAAATTGCAAAAAATGGGCTATCACTAAAAGGTATGTTAATGACAAGTATTGGACAAGATGAAAAAGATATAGAAAATCTAGATCCATTTTATTGTCTAGTAATGGGAATAAGCGAAGATATAGAAGCAGAGTTGACAGATACTATTATGCTTTGTGCATATTATCCAAATGAACAAAAAGTGTCTATTCTTTCAATACCAAGGGATACATTTGTAGGTAATAGTACATCAAATGCAGATTCGTATGATAAGATAAATGCTTTATATCAAACTTCACCAGAAAAAACTTTAGAGGCTGTTAGAAATTTAACAGGAATAGATGTTAGAAATTATGTTGTAATTAGTAATAATGCATTAAGAGATGTAGTAGATGCAATTGGTGGAGTTAATTTTGATGTTCCTATAAATATGAATTATGATGATTGGGGTCAAAAATTACATATACATTTAGAAAAGGGATATCAGTTATTAGATGGTGATAAAGCAGAGCAATTAGTTCGTTTTAGACATAATAATGATGGAACAACATATCCTTCAGAATATGGTACACAAGATATAGGTAGAATGAGAACGCAAAGAGAATTTTTAAAAGCAGCAGCAACACAAATTTTATCAGGAAATAATATTTTCAAGATAGATGATATAATGCAAGTTGTTTTTGAAAATATAGAAACCAATTTAAAGATGGAAGATATAATAAAATATGTTCCTTCAGCCACTGAATTTAACCCAGAAAATATACAATCAGAAATGCTTCCAGGAGTAGCTGATTATATTGGAGTGTTATCTTTCTATGTAAATGATGAAGAAGAAACAAATGCATTAGTAAGTTCTTTATTTGGTTTAACAGAAGAGCAAATAGAAGCTAATAAAGAAAAATTTGCGAAAGAAAGTGGAAAGAAAATACGTAATACTACAAATACAAAAACAAATAGTTCTAGTAGTAAGAATACTACTACGAAGAATACTAATACGAATAGTACAAACACAAATTCTAATAAAAATAGTTCAAATACTAATACATCAGGTGGAAACACTACTTCAGGTAAAACTCCTTCAACTCCTGTTGATAATAATGGAGAAACAGAAAATGGCGAAAGTGGAGCAAAACCAGGAAATGGTGAAGACTCTGGTGACGAATCAGAAAGTGGTTCTAAACCAGGTTCTGGTAATGGCGCAGAATCAGGCGGTAGTGGAGCAGGAAGTGACGCAGGTTCTGGCAGTGAAACAGGAAGTGGTTCTGGAACAGAGTCAGGAAGTGGAAATGGAGAAACTACAACTGAATAAAATGAAAAAAGAGAACGATTTTGTTCTCTTTTTTCATATATATAGATTATTTAGTTAAATCAATAACTTTAGTTAGAATATCGCCATACTTTTCTATTGCAGTTTCTCCTTTATTTACTAAAAAATTATCAATGGAA
>CALXVH010000024.1 GCA_944391965.1 uncultured Clostridia bacterium | reverse complement strand
AATTTTCAAACAACTAACTCAACAAGCATACTTCAAAGCCTTAGCATAAGTGGATGTAGTCAGGACAGCCCAGCCAAATGAGAAACTAGTAATGAAGGTTACTAGTTTTTTTCATTGTTGAAATTAAAAAGATAGTACTTTTAACTTAGTTAACAAAGAAGATTTATAGAGAAATATTTAATATTTATAGAATAAATAATTATTTTATGTTATCTTTATATATAGTAGCAATTTTCTAGGTGATTAATATGAGTAAAGAATTAAAAATAGAGAATAAATTCGTTAGTGTTTTTTGTAACGAAAAACATAAAGAAAATATACCTGTTATAATTTTAAATACATATGGAAATGAAGGAAAAGAAGTTTTCGAAAGGTGTAACAAGATTCAAACAAAAGATTTTATATTAATAGCTATTTCAAACTTGGATTGGGATAATGATATGACACCATGGTTTGCTCCAAAGTTAAATGATAATGACAAAGACTGTTTAGGAAAAGCAGATGATTACTTAAAAACTTTACTAGAAAAAATTATTCCAGAAACTAAAAAATATATAGAAAATGAGTTAAATGTAAATATAAGTTATTATGCAATTGCAGGGTATTCTTTAGGAGGATTATTTGCAATATATTCTGCATATAAAACCAATTTGTTTTCTAGAATTGCATCTTCTTCTGGATCTTTTTGGTATCCAAACTTTATAGAATTTGTAAACAAGAATAAAATTTCTGAAAATATAGATAAAATATATTTTTCACTTGGTAATAAAGAAAGTAAAGTTAGAAACGAAGTATTAGCTCCGGTAGAAGAAAATACTAAAAAGCTTGAGCAAATGTATAAGTTACAAGGAATAAAAACAATTTACGAAGAAAATGATGGAAATCATTTTAAAGATGCTGAACTAAGAATGGCTAGAGGAATTAAATGGATTTTACAATAATATAGGAGAGAAGTAATGGAAAAATATAACAGATTATATAAAGGACATAGTTTAATAAAAAATTTGAATGATTATACAGTATTAGATATAGAAACAACAAGTTTAGATTCTTTTACTGGAGAAATAGTAGAAATAAGTGCAATAAAGGTTAGAAATAAAAAGGAAGTAGACACTTTTTCAGAATTGATAAAAACACAAAACAGATTAGGAGCATTTACTACAAGACTAACTGGGATTACAAATGAGATGGTTCAAAAGGAAGGAAAAGATTTAATTAATGTATTGCAACAGTTCAAAGATTTTTTAGATAGAGATATTATAGTAGGACATAATGTTAATTTCGATATTAACTTTATTTATGACAGCATGTATAAAAATATGAATGAATATTTAACAAATGATTTTGTAGATACATTAAGAATTTCAAGAAAAGTATTGCATAATCTAAGACATCACAAATTAGACAATTTAATAGATTATTTTAATTTAGTAAAAAGAGATGAACATAGAGCTTTAAATGATTGTGTATTAACAAATCAGGTATATATAAATTTAACTAAGATGTTATAAAAGGAGACGTAAAATGAAAACAATAGGCTTAGCATGTACAGGTGGTGGAACAAAGGCACTTAGTAGTTTAGGTGTAATAAAAGCATTAGAAGAACTAAATATAAAAATATCTGCGATTTCTGGAACAAGTATTGGAAGCTGTATAGCAGTTTTATATGCAATGGGTTATACAACGGAAGAGATAGAAGAAAAATTAAAAATATATACAATAGAATATCCCAAATTTACAATTAAAGATAAAATATTAGCTCCATTTAAATTTATAGTGCGAGGAGGAGGTAAAAATCCGAAGATAATTACTAAAACTATTAAAGAAGCAGCACAGACTAAAGGAAAGACATTAATGAGTGATTTAGATATGCCAGTATTTATTCCAACTATGGATATTACAGAGAAAAAGACAGTGTATTATACTTCAAAGAAGATTAAAAACGAAGAATGCTATTTGGATAGACCAATAGAAGAGGCTGTAAAAAATACTTGTTCATTGCCTTTATTATATTTACCTAATAATGTTTATATAGATGGAAAACTACATCAATTTTTAGATGGAGGAATGACACATAATATTCCGACTCATCGTATGAATCAGTTTGCAGATTACGTTATAGGTGTTGAAAATGTATATCATAAAAAAACAAATCAAAAGAAAGTAAATATAATTACAGGAATACAAAATACTTTTCAAAGTATGAGGAGGTCTGCAATAATTTGGCAAAGAGAGGTAGCAGATTTAATTATAAAGGTTGACTGTAAGGATGTTGATATAATTGGAAATGAGGAAGAAGTAGAACAATGTGTTAAGGCTGGGTATGATGCTGCAATGGAGATTTTTAAAAGTGAAAAGTTTAAGAACGAAATGCTGGTATAAATATAGCATATAAAAAATAGAAAAAGTTTTAATTAAATCTATTTGAAAAAAGCACTTAAGTTATAGTTTAACTAAGTGCTTTTTATATGTTACTTGTTTTTTTCTGTCATTTTAGCTATATAATAATTGCCAGCCAAAACGACAAACTGGGTATTAGTCAGGTGTCTTGTCTCGTACATTGCAAACACTATTTGAAATAGAGGAGTTTTTCCTTTTTGGGCTGTATCTTTTGACCATGTTAAATGCCTTTCAGAAAATCCTTTTTTGCTTAACATTGCATAAAGCTCATTTCCAGGCTTTATGTCGTTTTCAATATATTGAGTAAAAGAAAATTCTGTTGCTTCAAAGCCTTTTGAGTTTTTATCTCCGAGCACGCCAAGTTTAATTAGAAACTCCGAGAGAGAATTAAAAGAAGTTTGTTCCTTAAGGATTGCATTTTGCAAAATGTATTCAGGAAGAAAATTTTTTAATTCCTCTTTTATGCATTCACGAATGTACTGTTTAATTTCTGTATCTGTCATATAAGCCTCCTGTTCCAATACAATTCAACAGTTACATTGCATAATATTATATAATAAATTAACATAAAATACAACTGATAGAAAAAATTAATTATGTTGAATTTTCTAAAAATGATTAAAGCTTGTTAAATATTAACTTATCTTAAGAAAGAATTTACAAAAAAATTACACTAAATAAGAATATTTGTGGTAGAATAAGGGTGTTACTAAATAATTACAGGAGGAAGAAATGATAAAAGCAGCATTAGTATTAGAAGGTGGTGCACTAAGAGGAATGTATACCTCTGGTGTCTTAGATACATTTTTAAAAAATAATATGGAATTTGAATGTGTAGCAGGTGTTTCTGCAGGCGCATTAAATGCAATGAGCTACATATCAAAACAACCAGGAAGATCAGCAAAGATCAATTTAGAATATTGTGATGATCCAAGATATATAGGAAGAAAAGCTTTTATAAAGAATAAGGGAATAATAGGATATGACTATCTATTTGGAGATATATCAGAAAATAAAGTTCCGTTTGATTATAAAGCTTTTGAAAATACAAACCAGAGATTTGTAATAGTAACAACTAATTGTGAAAAAGCAGAGACGGAATATTTAGAAAGAGGCAATTGTAATGACCTATTTAAAGCTGCACAAGCATCATCAAGTATGCCTCTTGCATCTGCAATGGTAGAAATAAATAATAATTATTATTTAGATGGAGCAGTTACAACAAGTATTCCTGTTAAATGGGCTTTGGAACAAGGGTACGAAAAAGTTGTAGTTGTTCTAACTAGAGACAAAACATACAGAAAGCCAATAACGTCAAATAAGATGAAAAAATTATATAAACTTGCATATCACAAATATCCAAAATTAATAGAAAAATTAAATACAATGCCAGAAAGATATAATAAATTACAAGACGAAATAATAGACTTAGAAAAAGAAGGCAAAATATTTATAATAAGACCAGAAAAAGAAGTAACAGTTTCTAGGCTAGAAAAAGATAAAGAAAAATTAGAGAACTTATATAAAGAAGGAATTGCTGAAGCAGAAAAGAATTTAGATGCTTTAAAAGAATATTTAGAGATTAGTTAGGAGAATTATGAAGAGAACAAAATTAAGAGATAGAATACTTCCTAAGTATACAAAGGGAGAAGAAATTTTTAATATGACTTCACATATTGTAGGTGGAGCATTAGGAATTGTTGCATTGGTATTATGTGTGGTATTTGCAGCAGTTCATGGAAATGGTTATGGAGTTGTAAGTGGTGCAATATATGGGGTTACTATGATAATTCTATATACAATGTCTAGTATATATCATGGGTTAAATCCTAAAAGAAAAGCTAAAAAAGTATTTCAGGTATTAGACCATTGTTCTATATATTTACTAATAGCAGGATCATATACTCCATTTGCATTATGCACTTTACGAGAGTATAATACAGCATTAGGTTGGACTATATTTGGACTTATTTGGTTTGTAGCAATATTAGGAATAATATTAAATTCTATCGATATAAAGAAATTTAGAGTATTCTCTATGATTTGTTACTTAGTAATGGGATGGTGTATTGTATTTAGAATAAACCTATTACCAGAATTATTAGGAACAGCAGGTTTTGTACTATTACTACTAGGAGGTTTATCTTATACTGTAGGAGCTATACTTTATGGACTAGGAAAGAAACATAAATATATGCATTCAGTATTCCATCTATTTATTTTATTAGGAAGTTTATTACAATTTTTTACAATATTATTATATGTTATGTAGGAGGACAAAATGAACGAATATATGAAAATAGCAAAAGATCAAGCAGAGAAAGGTATGAAAAATAATGAAGGAGGCCCATTTGGAGCTGTTATAACAGATAAAGAGGGAAATATTATTGCAGTTGCTAATAATCAAGTGCTAAAAAATAATGACCCAACAGCACATGCAGAAGTACAAACAATACGAGAGGCTTGTAAAAAACTTAATACACACGATTTATCTGGATACATTTTATATACATCTTGTGAGCCTTGCCCAATGTGTTTATCTGCAATTATTTGGGCAAATATTAAAGAAGTATATTATGCATGTACTAGAAAAGATGCAGGAGAAATTGGTTTTAGAGATGATGCAATATATGAATTTTTAGAAACAAATAATAAGAATTTATTAGATGAAAAGCAAATAGATAGAGAAGATTGTATACATTTATTTAATGAATATAAAAAATTAAATGGAGAGATTTATTAATGTTTGCAGTATATAATACTAAAATAGGAAAATTAAAAATTGAATATGATAATGATGCAATAACCGGAATTGCATATGCTAAAAATGAAAAAGAACAAGGAATAAGAAGTGAGCTAAGTGATAAAACAGTTTTACAGTTGGAAGAATATTTTGATGGTAGAAGAAAAGAGTTTGACATACCTATTAAATTAAGAGGAACAGAATTTCAAAAAAGGGTATGGAATGAACTTTTAAAAATACCATATGGAAAAACAGTTTCTTATAAAGATATAGCTATTAAAATCGGAAATCCAAAAGCATGTAGGGCTGTTGGTATGGCAAATCATAATAATCCAATATTAATAATTGTACCATGCCACAGAGTGATAAATGAAAATAAAAAATTAGGCGGATATGCATTAGGTCTTGAATTAAAAAGAAGACTGCTTGAACTAGAAAAAGAAAATTCATAATAATGATAAAAGAGCTTACAGAAATGTAAGCTTCTTTTCATGTATATCGATGGTTCAATTTACGAAAAATTAATATAATTTTAATAAATTATAAAAATTATATTAAAGATTGTATGCTAATTTATAGTAAATTGAGGTGATAATATATGAAAAGGAAAGATGTTTTTAAATTTGTACTAATTATATTTTGGGTTTTTATTATAGGAAGTATGATAGGATATGGAGTAGAAACAATAGTAGCTATTATACAAAATGGACATTTTGCATCTAGACAAGGTTTATTATATGGACCACTAATTCCAGTATATGGTGTTGGCTTAGTGGCATATTATTTAGTTATTTCAAAAATTAAAGATAAGGGAAATTTAAAGATTTTTATTATTACTATGGTTTTAGGTGGAATTGTAGAATATTTATTTTCTTTCTTCCAAGAAAAGTTTTTTGGAACCGTTTCGTGGGATTATAGTAATTTATGGTTTAATATAAATGGTAGAACTAGTTTGTTGCATTGCCTATATTGGGGCACAGGAGGAGTGTTATTTGTTAAATATATATATCATTTTATAGAAAAATTGATTAATAAAATTGATATATTAGCGTTAAAACAAATAACGGTAATTTTATTAGTCCTACTTGCATTTGATGTCGGAATTTCTTGTATAGCAGCAAATAGACAAAGGGAAAGAATAGAAGGTGTTGCTGCAAATAGCAGTTTAGATAGATTCTGTGATGAGTATTATCCAGATAGTGTTATGGATTACATATATTCTAATAAGATAAATAAAATTGAATAGTACTTGAAAATTATGTATTTGGTAGATATAATTTTGATTGTAGCAAGTTGTAGGAAAAAAATAGTTATGAACATAAAATAAAGTTTAATAGCTATTAAGTAAAATTAAGGAGGCTTCATAATGAAGGAAGAACGGAACAAAATAGCAACAATGCAAATGCCATACAGTTCTACACGAATTTTAGGACTGTTAAAAAAAGACTTTCCAAGTGTGGAAGAACGAATCAATAAGTTTTTTGATTCGGAAGAGTACAAAGAACGATTAAAAGCGTTCAATGGAAAGGTAATGGACGAGGGAATTGAGTTTAATTATTCGATGAAAGAAATATTAGCCGCTATGCCAGTAATAGAACAAAAAATTAAAGAAAATATGAAACTGGAAATTTTCTTTAAGGCTGTGGCGAGAGTATTTACCGAAGAGGACTTTACAACCGAGGACATGGAATGTTATATGAATACAGAAAGTTTAGAAGACATTTATGACGGATTAAAGGAAGAATATCTGAAGCAAATAAAAGAAATATTGCTTAAGATATTTCAGCAAATGCATAAAAAGCATTAAGACATTTGAATAGCGCAAAACTTTGAATATGAGGCGAAGGGGGTATGGAATATGATGTGAATATTCTATATCCCTTATAATTATTTTTTGGCTTAAATAGAACAGTACTTGAAAATTATGTAAATCGGTTATATAATAGTCATATGGCAAATGCTGAAAAGTGAGTGAAATTAATATTTTTCATATTGCCAATTAGTAACTTAATAACTTTTTGCTTTTTATCACTAAAAGGAGGGCTTTTATGAGTGAAATCAAAGAAACTTATTTTCAGCTACTACTTCCAGTAAAATTTTCACAAGTTGAAGAAATTTTAAGGCAATATCCGAGTGTGGATGCCAAATTAAGCGAATTCTTCAACTCAGAAAGTTTTTCTATCTGCTTCGAAGATATGATGCGGTTTGTAGACGAACACAAGTCGCAGTTTGATCTTTCAGATGCAGATATTGAAAGTCTAAGAAGTGACTTTTTAGTGTCACTAAAAGTAAATACAAAAGCAAACATTTTATCAAATGCACTGAAAAACATTTTTACAGTGTCTGGAAAGACACTTAAAGGTGTGGAAGAAGAACTTTTGTATCTTACAGAAAAAGAATTCCTTAGTACGTTTATAATGACGTATGTGGAAATATTAAAAGCACAAGCTGAAAGTATGGCTAACGGTTCTTTTGGGGATTATTCATATCCAAGATGGACATCATGAAAGGAGTTTTGATATGAGTAAAAAATGTTATTTTTGTGAACACCATAAAAAACCGGATTACAAACGGGTTGACGAACTGAAAAAGTTCGTTTTCGATGGGACTCGAATGAAACCGGCAAGGTCAACAGGCCTTTGTGGCAAACATCAGCGGGATTTAAAAAGAGCAATTGCGAATGCTCACCACTTAGCACTGATGTAAAAATTTGTTCAAGCGAAGGAGCTTTGGTTCGATGAACTAGGGCTCCGCTTTTTTGTTATAAATTTATATTGATAAAAATAAATTGGTTTTGGATATTTAAAATGTAAAGTTATTATGATACAATTCAAAAAGGAGGAAAACTTATGCCAGGATATGTAATACATTTAGCTATTGCAGAAAAATATTTAGAGAAAAATAAAACAGAAAATTATAACGAATTTATAGATGGAGTCATCTATCCAGATGAAACAGATAATAAATATAAAACTCACTATTGGAATGAAATGAGATCAGTTAATTTATATAATTTTTTAAAGGATAAGAAGATTGATACTAGTTTTAATAGAGGATATTTTATACATCTATTAACAGATTACTTATTTTACAATAAATATATAGAATATTGGTCAACAGATATATATACTGATTATGATATATTAAATCCATATCTATTAAAGAAATATCATGTAAAATTACCAGCTAGAATAAAAAAATATGTACATGTTGCAGAACAAGGTAAAAGTCTCAAAATTTTATCAAAAGAGATAGTAGATAAATTTATAGAAGATTTGTCAAACTTAGATTTAGAAAAAATTAAAGAAGAAATAATGCTAAATCCAGAAGAATGGACAAAAGTAAGACCATTAAAAGAGCCTTAGAATTTAGCAAAAAGATCTATTAAAACAAAAAAGTTTTAATAGATTAAAAAATAGTATTGACTTAGAGCTGACTCTAAGTACTATTATAAAAAAAGTTTAAAGGGAGGAATGAATTATGAAAAAACAAACTGCCGGAAGAGATCAATTAGGTGAATTTGCACCAAAATTTGCAGAATTAAATGATGATGTATTATTTGGAGAGGTATGGTCAAGAGAAGACAAACTATCTTTAAGAGATAGATCTTTAGTAACTATATGTGTATTTATGGGAAAAGGATTATTTGATAGTTCTTTAAAACACCACATTATGAATGCAAAAAATAATGGAATAACAAAAGAAGAAATGGCAGAGATTATTACACATGCTGGTTTTTATGCTGGCTGGCCAAATGCATGGGCTACATTTAACATTGCTAAAGAAGTTTATGCAGATGACGAACCTGCTAAAGAAGAACATGGAGGCTGGTTTGGTTTAGGTGATCCAAATACAAACTTTGCACAATACTTTATAGGGAATTCATATTTAAAACCATTAACAAAACCAGGAGAATCTAGCATATTTATAGCAAATGTAACATTTGAACCAGGCTGTAGAAATAACTGGCATATTCACCATGCTACAAAAGATGGTGGTCAAATTCTTATCTGTGTTGATGGAGAAGGATGGTATCAAGAAGAAGGAAAAGAAGCTAGAAGTCTAAAACCAGGAGATATAGTTGTAATTCCTGCAAATGTTAAACATTGGCATGGAGCTAAAAAAGATAGTTGGTTTAGTCATTTAGCTATAGAAGTTCCAGGAGAAAATACAAATAATGAATGGTGTGAACCAGTAACAGATGAACAATATAACAATTTATAAAATTTTGGGGGATGTAAAATGACAATATCTGAGGTAAGTAAAAAATATAATTTAACAGCAGATACAATTAGATATTATGAAAAAGAAGGTCTTATTCCAAAAGTTCCAAGAGATAAGAATGGAATTAGAGATTTTGACGAGGGTTCTTGTGGATGGATAGAATTCATAAAATGTATGAGAAGTGCAGGATTAGAAATTGAAACTTTAAAACAATATGTAAGTTTATTTAGACAAGGAACTGCAACTGTAAAAGAAAGAAAAATATTACTAATAGAACAACGAGAAAAATTATTAAAGAAGCAAGAAGATATAAAAGCTACATTAGATAGATTAAATTACAAAATAGAAAAATACGAAGAAATAGAAAAAGGTAAATTAAAAGATTTTACAGAAAAACCATAAGGAGGGTTAAAATGGGATATTTAGGTGAAGAAATTAAAAAATTAGGATTCGGTCTAATGAGATTACCTCAAAAAGATGGAAAGATAGATATAGAACAAACAAAAGTAATGGTAGATAAATTTTTAGATGCAGGTTTTACATATTTTGATACAGCATGGGCATATGCAGGAAGTGAAGATGCAATAAGACAAGCACTAGTAGAACGTTATCCAAGAGAAAAGTTCCAATTAGCAACTAAAAATGCTGCATGGATAAATTGTAAAACTAGAGAAGAAGCAATTGCACAATTTGATACTTCTCTAAAACAAACTGGAGCTGGATATTTTGATTTTTATTTATTACATAATTTAGGAGAATCTAGAACAAAAGCATTTGATGATTTTGATATGTGGAGTTGGATTCAAGAGATGAAAGCAGAAGGAAAAATTAAACATATAGGATTCTCTTTCCATTCAACACCAGAAGAATTAGAAGAAATATTAACTAAACATCCAGAGATGGAATTTGTACAACTTCAAATAAATTATGCAGATTGGGAAAATCCAGCAATTAAATCTAGAGAATGTTATGAAGTTGCAAGGAAACATGGTAAACCAGTAATAATTATGGAACCTGTTAAAGGTGGAATGCTTGCAAATCCACCAGAGCAAGTACAAGAAGTATTTAAACAAGCAAATCCAAACACATCAATTGCATCATGGGCTATAAAATTTGTTGCGAGTTTAGATGGTGTTATAACAGTACTTTCTGGAATGAGCAATATAGAACAAATGGAAGATAATATTTCTTATATGAAAGATTTTACAAAATTATCTGATGACGAAGAAGCTACAATAAAGAAAGCTCAAGAAATAATGAACAGTATACCAATAATTCCATGTACTACATGTAACTATTGTGCAAAAGTTTGTCCAATGAAAATAGGAATTTCTGGTTCATTTACAGCAATGAACTACTTAACTCTATATAATGACATGGGAGCAGCTAAACATCAAGAAGATTGGCTTGTAAGCGGTCATGGACTTAAGAAAGCTTCAGAATGTATAAAATGTGGTAAATGTGAGCAAGTTTGTCCTCAACATATAAAAATAAGACAAGAACTAGAAAAGGTAGCAGAAAAACTAAAATAGATTAGGATAGAAGGAATTTGGATATGTTCCCCACCGGGATTTTGGGGACGTTCCTTAAATCCCGATTTCATATTCTAACGAAAAATTTTAAGTCGCGATTTAATCGTGGCTTATTTTTTTCTAATAAATTGTATATAAAATTTCGCAAACTAGATTTACCGAAATTTCAATAAAAAACAACAATTCTACTAAAAGTAGATTGCTAAAAATATATAAGAGTGATAACATTTTTATATCGAAAAAACTTTTAAGGAGACTAAAAATGGATAATCAGAAATTCGGAAGATTTATAAGAGACTTAAGAAAAAAGGCCAATATGACACAAAAGGAATTAGGAGAGAAATTAAATGTAACAGATAAAGCTGTTTCAAAATGGGAAAGAGGCTTAGGCTTCCCTGATATTACAATTATTAATTTATTAGCAGAAACTTTTGGGATTACAGCATCAGAAGTATTAAATGCAGAAATAGGAAAAAAGGAGACTGTTGATGTAGAAAAAGCAGTACAAGAAGCTGTAGAGAAAGTAACGAAAGAAAAAGAAAGGAAAGAAAACAGAAGAAGAAAATTAATTAAAATTGTAAAAGTAGTATCTATTATAATATTTGTATTAATGCTTTTATTACAATTAGGCTATCTATGCATAATGAAGCCAAATGGATATGAATATATAAATGATTTAATATATTATATTGTAAATGAATTGATAATGGTAACTGGAGTAGTGTTTCTTATTTTACAGATAAAAAAGTTAAAGAGTGTAAAGATAGTAGCTATAATTATTGCAGTTATTTTGAGTGTTATTAATTTAGCTTTTATGATTAATAATGGTATGAATATAAGAACTATATTAAGTTTTTCTAATGATTTTTCAAATGAATTACTAATAAAACAGAATAAAGAAAATGGCGAAACTAGGTTATATAAATATGCTAAATTAATTCTATTTGCAAAACCAGATGAGCTTTTTGAATATTCAGTAAGTGACGATATAAAACATCAGTGGCTTACAAACGATATATGTAATATAACTTTTATGGATAGAGATAGAAATCTAAGAAATTATGTAGCAACTTATGGAAGTAGAAAAGGAACAAATTCATATTATTATGTATTTAATGCATTATTAGGAAAATGGCAGACACAAGCAGATTCAATAGGAGATACAAAATTAACTGTAGATTCAAAAAGTATAAAAGTAACACGAGATGGGACAGCTGAACAATTTGAGTTTAACAATTGTAAACAATATGGTGTTACAGCATTAGTTCTTTATAAAGAGGATATTCCTAAATATGTCATTGCATTAAATGATGATTGCGAAATTGATGAAGATACTACATATATAAAGAATGGTGGAACAATTACATTTTGTGATATTTCGATGAAGAAAACAATAAAAGAAACGTTATATTGTACAGTATATAAGGATGATAATTTAAACAATTATAATGGTATAACAGTAGAAGCTAATAATTTTAAAATAGATAATGGAATTTTATATTTTAGTTATGATGGTGAAAAGATAATAGAGGTTCCAGGAGATTTTTCAAATGATAAATCAGCTTATAATGATCAAAATTATATAATTTCTGAAGAAAAAACAGTATTTTTCTATACTGAAGATGAGAAAAAATATTTAGTATATTCAGATGATATGGGAAATACATGGAATACAGTTAAATTAGCTACTAACGGAAACATTCAATCTATACAGTTTATAAATAAAGATGTAGGCTTTATATTACAATTTGAAGATTATGCTTTAGGAGGAGTTACTTTTGGGCATATTGATAAAACTACAGATGGAGGAAAAACATGGACGATTATAAATAATGGAATTGGAAGTTCTAATGAAGGTACATTTAGAAGTGGAAGCCAGTTATTGTTTGTAAATGAAAATATTGCTTTTGTTACAATGCCATATGCCAGTGGGGATGACTCTGACCTATATTATTCTGAAGATGGAGGTATAAATTTTACAAAAGTTACTTTAAGTGATGAACAGATTTATGATTATTATTATTTGCCAACTATAGAAGATGGAAAACTTTATTTAGAAGTTGGTCAAGGAAATGATGGAGATTATAATGGAGGAGATTCTAAAAAGTATTGTTCAGAAGATAATGGAAAAACATGGAATGAAATTTAATAAAGGGAGGAATCTATGAAAATATTAAAGATATTAGGAATAGCAGTAATAGTTGGTATATTAATTTTTGTGCTTATAGCTGTTAAAGATGCTAATAGTGATACTAATGAAATAAATAAGATTAATACAGTAGGAAATATAAATGATATAGAAATTGGTAATAGTACACAAAATATGATAACAACTAATGAGATTATTGATGTAAACAATATACAAGATAAGTATTTTTTGGGAATAGGAAAAATTACTAATATTGATGGGAATACTGTTAGTTTTATAGAAAATGAAAACAAAAAATATGAAATTACAATAACGAATAATATTGAAGTAGTTAATGCTAGAACAAAGGAAAGAATTAATGATACTTCAATTATAGAAGTAGGAGATGTTATTGATATAGATAAATCTACAGATAAATTTATTATAGGCATCGCAAAAAATATTTCTGACAAAACACTAGAAAGAGACTTATTAATGGGATTAACTTTTAAAGAAACAGAATTGGGAGTAGGTCTAGAGAAGGTAAATATAGTTAATAAGGAAAAAGCAATATTAACTATAAATTTTGAAGATCCTTATGCAGAATATTTTAATAATTATGAAATATTTACTAAAAAGGTTATTGTAAATCAAACTACAGAAATTCATAGCAAAAGTGGATTAGCATATAATGTAGAAACATTAAATAATGCAACTCATGATTTTGTAAGTATTGTATTAGATAGAGCTACTATAAGTAATGAAGAACCTACTGTTAGCTATTTTGGATCAACAGATACTTAATGACAAAACTGTAAGGTTAATGTAAGGTAAATAAATGGCAATTATTTTAACAAACATTATAATTATCATAGAGGAGGATGATTATAATGGATGGTATAAAAGGTAAGATTGCGGTAGTAATAGGAATAATAGTTTTCTTTTTATTTTTATATGGAATATATTATTTATTGGTTATTCAAAATAGTGAATATTATACACAAATAGATAATAGCAAAATAGAGGGTCTTTCCACGACAGATAATATGAAATATCAGTATACCCTAACTGCATATAATGAGAAAGGCAAAGAAAAAGAAGTAAAGTTTAAAACAAATAGAGAATTAAGAGAAGATGCATATATAAAATTAGAAGTAATGTTAACTAGAGGAGTCATAAATTGGGAAGAAGTTCAGTTTGATGAAATGCCAAAAGAAGTTCAAGAGAAATATAAGTAATATAGATACCTAGCTTAGAAAGGCTGGGTATTTTTTTGAATAAATGTAAAAATATATGTTAAAGTATTGACTTGGAGTAAACTCTAAATGATATATCATATTTATGTTATAATAGGTAAAATTATGTAGAAGGGAAGATAAATTTATGAAAACACTATATTTTGATTGTTCAAGTGGAATTAGTGGGAATATGACACTTGGAGCATTATTAGAAATTGTAGGAGATGAAAGATATTTATTAGAAGAATTAAAGAGATTGAATGTTGATGGTTATAAAATAGAAATTTCTAAACAAGTGAAAAACGGTATTACAGGAACATATGTTGATGTTATATTAGAACATGAGCAACATCATCATGATCACGAACACACTCATGTTCACGAACATGAGCATGAACATCATCACCATCATGAACATAGAAATTTATATGATGTTAACAATATTATAGATAATAGTTCATTAGATGAAAATACTAAGGCTTTGGCAAAAAGAATATTTTTAAGAGTGGCAAAGGCAGAATCAAAAGTTCATAATAAACCACTAGATGAAGTACATTTTCATGAAGTTGGAGCAATTGATTCAATTGTAGATATTGTTGGAACAGCAATTTTAATAAATAAAATTAATCCAGATAAAGTAATTGCAAGCGTTGTTAATGATGGATACGGTTTTATAGAATGTGCACATGGAACTATGGCTGTACCAGTTCCAGCTACAAGTGAAATATTTGCAGCATCTAATGTGAAGTTTAGACAAATAGATATAGATACAGAACTTGTAACTCCGACAGGAGCTGCAATTATAGCAGAGCTTGCAGAAGATTTTACAACATTGCCTGCAATGGTAACAGAAAAAATTGGTTGGGGAACTGGATCAAAAGATTTAAAAATACCAAATGTTTTAAAAGTATACTATGGTGAAATACAAGAAGAAAATCAAAATTTTGTGGTAATGGAAACAAATGTAGATGATTGTTCAGGAGAAATATTAGGATATACATCAGAAAAATTATTTGCCAATGGAGCTTTAGATGTATTTTATACACCAATATTTATGAAGAAAAATAGACCAGCATATAGATTATCAGTTGCTTGTAGAAAAGAAGATATGTTTAAACTTCAAAATATTATTTTCAAGGAAACAACAACAATAGGAATTAGATATCGTTTTGAAAGTAGAACAGAATTAGGTAGAGAATTTGTAGAAATAGATACAAAATATGGAAAAATAAGAGCAAAAAAAGTAACTAATAATAGTGAAACATATGTATATCCTGAATATGAAAGCATGAAAAAAATAGCAGAAGAGAATAATATTCCTTTAAAGGAATTATATAAATTAGAGGAGCTAAAATAATTTAATTATAAATACTAATATGAAGAAGTAGAAGCTTATTTTATATATTTATATAAAATAAGCTTTTTATAGGTTTACAATAGATATGTCACAGTAATCTAAAAATAAAAAAGGAAATACCTAAAAAATATGATAGAATATTT
>CALXVH010000023.1 GCA_944391965.1 uncultured Clostridia bacterium | reverse complement strand
TTCCTTTCCTGCTATTATACAAGCATATAATAATAAGCTTAAATTTGCTCCTATTAATAATCCTATAATTAATCCTACCCAAAACATATTTTATTCCTCCATATTTAATTCAAATTTGCCCTTATTTCCATTTTTATATATAAAGGTTAATAACTTTATTCTTAATATTTTTAATTGTTCAAAATTGATTTTAAGAACTCTCATAATTTCTTTATTATCTTTTTCTAAAAGATATTTTAATTTTAAGTATTTGTAATACAAAGGTTTATACTCATATAAAAAAGCAAGTATCTTTTTTATAAATACTTGCCATTGCTTATATTCCTTAATTAAATTATCTTCTATTAATTTTATTACTTGATCTTCTGTTGTATTTCCTATGCCCTTTAATGATTTTATCCAACTTCTACTTGAAACATTTATTGAATCTATTATTTGCATTTCTCTTTCTTTAATTAAAAGGTTTATTCTATTGTAGTTATATAAGTAAAATTCTATCTTTTTACATTCTTGTTTTGTCATCTGCCAATCCTCCTTGAAGTAATTTCTCTAATTCAAGGACAAAGTATTGTGCATCTATTTCATAAAAATTATTGTCTGCAAAATCTAAAATTAAATTTATAATATATTCATTACTATAATTTTCAATATTATTAATTATTTTTCCTATATCTTTTTTATTGTAAGTTAGTAAAGAAATACAAATATTATTTAATTTATCTTTATCATTAAATATAGCAATTTCTATTTCTTCTAGTAATTCCTCAAATAGCTCTAATGTATTATTTAACTCTTCTTTTTCTGTATAATTATTTGTTGATAATCTAAGCCATTCTATAAAGTAAAAATCTTCTATAAATTCATCGTATTCTTCTACAATCTTTTCTATTTTATACTGTAAAATATTTAATCTTGCTATTTTATTTATCTCATTAATTAAACTATTAAATTTTTCTTTTTCCATAAAAACCTCCAAAAAAATAACTTCAGCGATTGCTGAAGCCCTTGATTTTTCAATATTAAATTACATTATTTTATACCCTTTATTTACCCTTTATGAAATAAATTTTAATGCTTTTTAACGGTTTTTAATGGTCTTAAATGGATTTTTCCAAGTAATAAAAAATCCTCTGTAAATTGCTTTAACAGAGGCATTTCAGTGGTTGCGGGGGTAAGACTCGAACTTACGACCTTCGGGTTATGAGATTGACTTTACATTCTATTCATTTTTTCCAACAATTTATGGATAATAAAATATTATATACTTCCAACTACAAGCAAATATAATATATTTTTTACTCTCACATAAGATACTCATTTATAAAAGTTTTTTCCATTAAAAAAGCACTACAATTCTTACAATCGTAGTACCTTCTTATATATCATTATTTTACTTATTTCTTTCTGATCCCAATCTTTTCTAATATCCTATTAACAACTCTCTTTATTTTATAATTCCATGAATTTTAATTAATAGCAGTTAACGCTGTATTATTATTTTTTCCATACCATTTAAATTACTATGTATGTCTCCCGTATCTTTTCTCATAGCATCTATATTTTGTTGAGTAACATGCCCAACAATTCTAACACCTTCACCATTCGTATTAATATGTTTATCTGCACCATAAACATTATTTTTCTAAAATAATTTTATTATCACTTATTTTTTATTTCAATTATTTCACTTTATTCGCTAAAGTAATTATACAATTCATCTGTTATTTCATTTTTATCAAATTTTATAGATTTTATATCATTCGCATCAATTAAAACTTCTATATTATAATTCGTTTGAACAACTATATTTCTGGTAATTCCCTCTTTAGATAGTTCTGCACTAATAATTTTCCCATATATTGGCACATTAGTTTTAAGCTTTATTTTTACTTTTCGCTTTAAATACCAATTAATATTGTATAAAACTGAACTTTCAGAATTTAAAATCAAATGATCTGCTGCAGGTCTAAATCTTTTTGGTACAGGATACATTGTAATTAGTGTTTTACCTGTTTTTGATATTATAAATATATAATATCAAAAAACAATAACTCTTGCATTCTTTTTTGCCTTTCGATACAAGTATAAATACAATCCTTTGTCATATTTTTCTTTTGAATTACCTTTATGAATAGCAGTATTTAATAATGTGCTATATTTATTTCTATTGCTTCTTTCTTTTATTCTCATCTTAGCATGTTTTGTTATTTTTCTGTTTTTCATTTTTCTCCTACCTTTGCATATATTCTACAATTTATACCATTTATTTTCAACATTTTCCAAATATTTCTTGTACTCCACAATTCCATATGCTACACTAATAACATAATTTAATTGGCAAGCAGTATTCATCTCAATAAGTTTACTCAAAAATTACCATTCTTTAACTGTACTTAGCCAATATAAACACTTGCTTACCAAAATAAAGGAGAGTGTATAAAATGTTTAAATCTGATTCTATTAGACCTATAGCTTTAGGTATCGCAAAAAAAGACAACAAAATTTTAGTAGGCATTGGATATGACAAAGTGAAGAAACAAACCTTTTACCGAGCCTTAGGTGGAGGTATCGAATTTGGCGAAACAAGTAAAGATGCTGTAAAAAGAGAATTTCAAGAAGAAATTCATGCTGATATTACAGTAGGTGAACTTCTTGGTGTGACAGAGAATATTTTTACCTATCAAGGAAAAACAGGACATGAAATCGTATTTCTTTATTCTATAGAAATTCCAGAGGATACTTACAAAGATGAATATGAAATTGATGATGAAGCTGATGAGTATAATGCTGTATGGGTAGATATTGATGATTTTAAATCTGGTAAAAAAATTATTTATCCAGAGGGATTTTTAAAATATATCTAGAGGTAAAGTATGAATATTGATAACAAAATAGATAAAAATATAATTGAATTTGTTTTAAAATTATTAAATATACCATATGAAAGCCACAAGTATTTTACAGATGGTGTTTCAAGCCATGTAATTTTGCTAAATAACAAATACTTAATAAAAAGAAGTACTCCATACGCCATAAAAGCTGAAATTAAATTTTTAAGTTTAAATCCTAGTCCTAAAATGCAAAAAATTATTTATTTTGACCCTTCATATAGATTTGCTGTTTATGGATTTATTCACGGAGATATCATGAAACAAGTTGATGATATTAATGATTTTCTAGATAATATTCTTTATATTACAAAAAATTATAAAACTGTTGAGTATTACGGTTTTGGTTATCTCTATGAGGAAAAAGCAAGTTGGTCAGAGTTTTTGCTTGATGAAATAGCTGATTCTTCTAAAAACTTAGAAGCTTATATTCCAGATAATTCTATTGTTTTAGAGCAAGTAAAACTATTAGAAAATTATAAATTTGATAAAAAATTAATTCATGGAGATTTTGGTACTCATAATTTTATAAAAGTTAATAGTAAATTTGCTGGCGTTATTGATCCGATGCCTGTGCTTGGAGATAGTTTATACGACACTTTATTTGCTATTGTTAGTAATGCAAGTGTCGTAAAAGATATTTCTCTTGATAAAATTAATAGCTTACTTTCTGAGCCTCATCAAAAGATTAAAGCTATGTTAATTGTTGTTCTATATTGTAGAATTGCTAGATGTTTAAAATATCATAAGCAAGACATACACATATATATGGATTTTTGGAACCGTTTAACCTTATAAGTTCCAAGTACTAAGCCACCAACGAATGCAATATGTCGTTGATGGCTTTTAACATAATTCTAAAATAGGGATTTAAGCACCTTCATTAATTTTAAAAATCGGGATTTAAAGACCGTCCCTAAATCCCGAAGAACGTCCCAAGTCCCTATTACTCCAATTGTCCTTCTCTCTTTTCCTTTTTCTTCTTTGGAAATTTCTTATCAAATTGTTCTACCTCTTCTTGGTCTACCATATATACTTCTGGATCTGTATATATTCCATATATACCTTTCATTTTATGTCTGTCTAAAACTTTTACCATAAAAAATGGATTTTCTTCATTTTCCATTCCTTCATAAAATATATTATATTTTGATGCAGGCTTAAATCCAAATTTTTCATAGTATTCTGGCTTTCCTGTTATTACTACTGCAGGGTATCCTAATTCCTTTGCCTTTTTTAAAGTAAATTTTATTAGTTTCTTTCCATATCCTGCTCCTTGATATTCTGGAAGTATACTTACTGGACCAAATAGTAAAACTTCATGTAGACCATTTTCATTTTGTATTTTTCCTTTTGCATAAACTATACTTCCTATTAGCCTGTTGTTTTCTTCCATTATATAACTTAATTCTTTTACATAGCATTCATCTGTTCTAATTTTATAAAGAATATAATGCTCATAACAACCTGGTCTATATACATTCCAAAATGCTTCTCGTGTTAAATTTTCATTCATAAAATAGTCTTTTTCTTCTTCTAAACGTATTTTCATATTAACTTCCTTTTTTATTTTATTATATTTAACCCTCAAAAGGATTCATGCCTCAAATATATCAAAAAATCAAAGCAATCTCTTTTAATTTTGATTCCATTCCATAAGTATTTCTACTTCATTATTTGCTGCTTCAATATCTTCTTTTATTAGTTTAAATTGTTCTCTTTCGTAAAATTTTATCGCTTTAGTATTTTTCCTATATACTTCTAGTGTTAGCTTATTATATTTGTTTTTACAATAAGCTATTAATTCTTTTCCAATTCCCTGATTTCTATATTTTTCTTCTACAAATATTCCTTCTATATGCCCTTTATTTATTCCAATAAATCCTATTATTTCTTTGTTATCTTCGTACACATATACTTCTGCTTCTTGTATTGCTTCTTTAACATATTTTGCATTACTAGTCCAATATTCTTGTGGAATATACTTATGTACCGAAATATTTGTATCTAGCCATATTTGCATAATTCTTTCTATATCGTTATTAGTACTTATCCTAATCATTTTTTACATTCCTTAAATATTATCTTCTATATATTTTTTAGCACATTTTCTTATATCTTCCATTCTTGCTTTTGTTTCTTCATTTTTATATTCTATTTTATCAATTAAAATATCTATATAATTTTTGTCTTTAATATATTTTAATGAGCTTTTAAAGTATAAATCAAATATAAATGCAAGTATACATACCCAATAATCTATTAAATTTTTTCTATCTTCTAGTTTGATACATTTATGTGCTAAAAAGTCATTATATACTACATCAGACATCGCAGAATAAGAAAGCTCCCCTGCTGCATCTTTAGTTTCTGGAAAACTATCTTCAAATTTATTTTCTTCTTTTACTCTGAAATTATCTAATTTATCTGCATCTCTTATAATTTTACAATGTAGTTCTTCGAATTCATTTAACCCATCTTCTATTTTGTATTTATTATGAGTATATATCGCCTTTTTTATTATTTCGTCATATTTATTTGTTTGAATGAATTTTCTTATTAAATTTTCTTCAAATAGAATTTTAACCCCATAATCTGCATGATCAAATCCTTTATCAGAAAAGTTTCTAAGTAATGTGACTTGCTTAAATCTTCCTATATCATGTAATAAGGCTATTAATTTAGCTAAAGTTATATTTTCTTCATCTAACCCTTGTTCTCTGGCTATATATTCACTTAAATCTACAACATGGTATGTATGTGTTATTTTTAATAAAATGCTTCCATCTTCCTTGTCAAATTGTTTTACATAGTCATTAAAAACTTGTTTTGCCATTGTAAAGTTTATTTCACTACTTGTATTTGTTCTTATTATGTAGCGTTTTATCTTTTTGCCAGAATATTCTGATGTTAGCACTCCTGTAGGAATTGCTCCTGCACTTTCTAAAACTCTTTTTGATGCATCATTTTCTATATAATGGCATGCAACAATTTCGTTCATTCCTAATTCTCTACATTTATTTACTAGCATATTTGCAACTGCTTTTGCATATCCTTTTCTTCTTTCTGTTGGACGTATGCCATATGCAATATTTCCTAATGTATCTTTTCCTAATTGTGTTAAATTGCTTCTTATTGCAGTTATTCCTATTAATTTATCTTGATCGTTTACAACTAAATAATAATTGCATATTTCATACCATTCTCTATCTTCGTGCATTCCAATAGTTGCATTTTTAGCTGTTAAAACTATATTTCTATATTCTATTTCATTATTACAAGGTATTTCTAAAATATCTGGTGTTAAAGATGTATTACTTGCCTTCCATTCTTGTAACATCTCTATATATTGGTTACAATATTTGTCATCTATTTTTTCGAATCTTAGCATCTGTCTTTCCCCCTATATTATTTGTTCTATATTTCCTCCATTTTTCCTTGTAATTTTATATTATATTCTTCTAATAATTTTAGAACATCTTCACTATCATTTGGAAGTACTCTTCTTCCATTTATTCCTAACGCATTTGCTGTCTCAAAACTTCTTCCTGTATCGTCATCATCTATAAATAAACATTCTTCCGGAACTAACTTATATCTATTTAATAATCTTTTAAAAATTTCTTCATCTGGTTTCTTAATGTGCTCATATGCTGAAATTACTATTCCGTCGCATAACTTAAAAAATTCGTTATCTTTAAAATATTCATATGTAAATGTCGACATATTTGACAACACATATATTTTATATCCAATATCTTTTAATTTTTTTGCAATTTCTATTGTACCTTCATTCAACTTTAAATATTTTGCTCTGTTATCCATAACCTCTTTTATTAAAGGTTTATATTCGTCTGGTACCCTTTCTTGTATTCTTGATATAGCTTCTTCTTTACTTATATTTCCTAAATCTAGTAATTTCCATTCTTCTGATTTGAATATATATGTTATTAGATTTTTAGCCATTTCTTCACTAGCTGTAAAATTATACATCGTTTCTATTGTTGAGCATTGTAATATTACATTTCCTAAATCAAATATTATATTTTTTATCATTCTTTTCCTCCTATTTATTCTAGTAGCTATATAAAATTTTTCTCCTACTTTTTCTAGTATATTTCTTGCTATTTTTGAATGTATTACCTAATCTGTAAAACATCTAATATATCTTGTTCTGTATTAAATTTAATACTTTTTATTCCAAGCTTGTTTCCTATATCAACATTTCTCTGTCTATCATCAAAAAATATTGATTCTTCTTTTTTTAAATTATATGTGTATAATAATTTTTTGTATATCTCTGGATTTGGCTTACATAGATGAACTTTAAACGAATAAATTCCACCGTCAAATTCGTTTAAAATTTCTTCTATATATTCATAAGTTTCTTTTGTTATGTTCGATAAGAAATATATTTTATATCTTTCTTTTAGTTTTCTTATCACTTGTAATACATCAGATTTTATAGGAACAATATCTTTTAAATTGCTTTTAAGTAACATTTTTTCTATATAATCTTTATATTCTTGATTTTCTGAAATAACCAAATTCATGCATTCTTCTAAATTAATATATCCTAATAGATATTGTCGAAATCCTTTGCTTCCATATACTATTTTGTATAGCTTCTCCGTTTCTTCTTTTGATACTTGTAAATACTTTCTTAAATTTTCTTTACTATCATCTAAGATAATCCCACCAATATCTAAAATTATATTTTTAATCATGCATTAATCCTTTCTTTCTAAATCTTTCTTATTTTATAATCGATTACTTTAGCATTTTCATCTAAAATAAATTTTCCTTCAAACATACCGTCTTCTAATATATATTTAGTAAATTTACTGTTCATATCAAATTGCTTTATATTGTCTAACTCGCTAATGTCTATCCATTCTAATCTTCCTTCTTCTGATTCTTGCATATCTCCAACAACGTTTTCGGCAGTATATATAAATATTATACCCTCTGTACTATCTTTCCAAAATGAAATTCCCTTAAGTTTTGGATCTTTTAATTCTAGTCCTGTTTCTTCTTTAAATTCTCTTAATAAACATTCTGTAGGTGTTTCTCCTGCTTCTATTTTGCCACCTATTGGAGCATATACTTGTCCCCATTTTTTATTAAATTTTATAAATAATATTTTGTTGTCTTTCTTTAAATAACATGCTGTACTTCCAAAAAAATTAGCTCTCATAATATACTCCTTTATTCGCCAGTATATGTTAATAGTTTCATATTTACATATTAAACTTGCTACTCCTATTTTATAAAGAACTATATCATAAAAGCTTCTATTTTACTACTTTTTATCTAAATATTTATATCCAACTATTCAAAATTTTAAACTCTATAATAAATTTGCATTATTTTCTAAATACCAATTTGCGAATATTTTCATTGCATCTTTACTTTCATACTTTTTCCTCGTAGCTCGTTCCTCTTTTGTCATTTGTGCTAATGTCTTTTCATATCCACTAGGTATATAGATATACCATAAATCTGACCATTTTTCGTTTGTATCATCTCCTAATATTTCTTTTGCTAGTCTCCCTTTATGCTCTCCCATAAATTGATGTACTTCTTTTCCATCATAGTATGATAAACATTCTGTGAACTTGCAGTTTCTGTTTTCTTTTCCTTCCATTAATTTTAAGATTCCTTCTAGTCCTAATGTTTCTAATGAAAAGTTAACAAATGCTCGTGGAAATCCATTTAATTCTTCTATCCAGAAACCACAATCTAAAGAAATACATGGCTTTTTTACTAATTTATACGCCTCTTCTACTTTTGCTTTTGAAATAAATTTTATATCATCACTTCTTGGTTCGTCTAACTCATATTCGAATATTTTTACATTTACTCCTGCTAGTTGTTTTTGTGCAGATGCTATTTTACCTTTGTTATGTGTTACAAATACTATTTCCTCCATATCTTTTTCTCCCTTTTATAATATATTTTTTAATTCTTCTAACTTATGTATTTCATATGTTGGCTTATAAATACTAACATTCTCATTTCTTATATTAAACCAGCATGTATCCATTCCTACTTCGTTTCCACCTTTAATATCTTTTTCTAACTCATCACCTATATATAACATTTCTTTCGTATTATGGTTATTTATTTTGTTAAATAAAGCTTCATAAAAATATGTGTGTGGTTTCATACTTCCACATTCATCTGCTGCAAAGGTTTCATCTATATATTCATTTATTCCTAATCCCTTCAATTTTGATGGTATTGCTGTGCTTGGTCCATTACTTGCAATTATAAGCTTATATTTTTTATCTTTTAAATATTTTATGATTTCCTTAGCTCCTTCTATTTCTTGTACTTTTCGTTTTAGTCCTTCTGTATATATTTCATTCATTTTTACCGCTTCTTCATAAGAAATTCCTTTAAAGTATCTTAAAAATCTTTGTGCTCTATTCCACTCTGCTTTTTCCGCTTTTGACATCCCTTCTCTAGGATCTTTTACTATTCCTGCAGCCCTTTCTTTCCAGTAATTCTTATCTATTGTCTGAAATTTTTTAAATTCTTCGTCACTATATTTATCTTTTGTTAGTATTTTAAATGCTTCTTGCATATTTTTTGTATCATCATTTAAGGTATCATCTAGATCAAATATTATTGTTTTATACATAAAAATCCTCCTTTTGTGATTTTATTTTATCACAAAAAGAGGAAATATAATTGTCAGTTTAATTTTTTGACCAGATTTTTAAATTTACTTCTTCGTATTTTTTATCTAATATTTTATATGAAATTATGTCATTTAATTTGAATAGTCTAATTTCATTCCTTAATTCGCAAAATGCTGCAACATACCAATTATTTAAATATGTAAATAGTTCTGCTGGATGGATTATTCTTTTAGTTTTTCCTGAATTAACAGATTTAAACTCAATAAAAATCTTATTTCTATTATTGATTGCTAGTCTAAAGTCTTTATAAATTTCTGTAAATTCTGGCATTAACTGTTTGCTTTTAGTATTATCTTTTCTATGTTCATTTGTAATATATGCTTTAATAATCTTGTTTATTATTGCTTCATCTAGTTCATTCTTTTTCATATTTTTTAGTTGATATATTTCTTCTCCTGTTAGTCCAATGTCAATAGTACTTTTCATGTTATCTAAAATATACCCACCATTTATTCCTTGCTTGCCTTGAATATATATTCCTGCTTGTTCTAATTCTTGCTTATATATCCTTATCATTCTTGTAGATACTTCTAATTCATTTGCTAAATCTTGTATTGTATGTATTTTACAATCTTCCAGAATTTTTACCATATTTAACATATTTGCAACTTTGCTCATTAATTACTCCTTAATTTTAGTCTTTAAACATATTTTTCCTATTGTATTTTTTACAATTTAATTCTTCTTTTAAATATATACATTCTTCTAAGTCTATTCCATAAATATTTGCTAAGCATGTTATATAATATAACACATCTTGTAATTCTTCTTCTATTGTTCCTTTAATTTCTTTATCTTTCATTCGTACATCTTCATTTACAACCTTTGCAAGCTCGCCAACTTCTTCCATAAGTTTTAACATGTATTTTTCTTTTGAATTATTTTTATGGTCTATCTTAGATATACTTTCTTGTAATTTTTTTATCGTTAAATCTGGTATTTTTACTGTTCTCTTTTCTTTTGTTTCTTCTTTCTTATTTTCAATAGGCTGTGTATTTGTAACTGGAAGTTTCGCTTTTTCTGTTTTTACTGGCTCATTCTTTTTTACTCCATATGCAATAGCTAGTTCTTCTTCAGCAAGAATTGTTTTGAATTTTTGTTTATATTCATCAATTTTCTCTTCTAACAATTCTTGATTTGCTATGTATTCTATACTATCTTCTGAAAGTTCCATAAATTCTTGGGCTGCATAAAATATTTCTATTAATGCAGTTACATTTTGTGCAAATTTTTTCTTTTTATAATTTATTAATTTTTTATCAAATAATATAATTTTATTTTTTACATCCAAATAATCCTCCAAAGAATAATTTTCTAAATTGTATTTTGCCCATACTTTTAGGTTTAAAGTTCCATTTTTATTTTCTTCAAATATTGGGAATAACACAACATCCTTGTCATTTTCTTTTGTACATTTCGGAAAGAATATATGATACTTTCCTTTGTTTTCATTTGCCCAATTTTGTAATATTCCATCCATTAAAGCTATTCCATTTTCTAATTCTTCTTCCATACTTTTTCCCCCTTGTATATTATCTTTCGTCTATTTCTGATTTAATAAATCCAGATATATCTGGTCCTATATTTCCCTGATAATCAGCTTTTTTCATATCATTAAAAAAATTAAATGTTCCATATTCTCTTATTTTTTAATAGTGTCTGGCGTTAATAGATTTTTGTCTTGTAAAATTCCACTATCTATTATAATTTGTAATTCTTCTTTTGTTGTTGCTTCATTAGGATCTGGTGAATGAATAATATTCATATCGCTTATTCTTATATTACCCATTCCATTTAGAATTCTTGGCTTTTTTAAATTTCCTTTTTGGTCTACATATCTTATATAGTTAACTCTTTCATCTCCTAAATTTGTAATTATGCCAACATTATTATTAATATATTTTTGTCTTATTAATGTTTTCTCTGCAAAAATATCATTAGATAATTCTTCATATGTTTTTTCTCTATCACCTACTAATACTAATAATGCTTTATTACCAAAATTTCTCTACTTCCATATAAATATGAAGCATACGCTTTTGCAAAATTACTACCTTTTTGTTCATAATGTCTATGATATAATTTTTTAATTAAACTTTCGAAATCATCTACTGCATAATATTTTATTTCTTGAAATTTCCCTTCTAAATCTTCTAATATTTCATCTAAATATCTTATCCCATCTGGTTTTACTATAAAATAACTATAACTTCTTTTCATTTTTTATTGCCTCATATCTTTCTACTAGTAAGTCTTTAATAGCTTCTGGTACTAAATTCACATTTTTTAGTTCTTCATATTTTACAACTACTGGCTCGAAGGTACCTTTATATTCATTTTTATTAGTCATTTCTGGGCCATTTCCTGTTCCTATTATTCCGTCTTTATGTGTACATATGTAAAATATTTGAATGCTATCATTATAAGCTTGGTCATCATATTCTATTAATTTTTCTTTTACATCTACTGTAATTCCTAGTTCTTCTTCTATTTCTCTATTTAGTGTTTCTAAATTGCTTTCCCCTTCTTCTTGCTTTCCGCCAGGTACAACAAAATAATCTCTTAATGTACCATCTTCTCTTGGTTTTATTCTATGTATTAAGATGATTCCATCATCTTTTTCTACTATTCCTCTAACACTTATATGCATATTATACTCCTTTATTTATTAAATTCCTTGCCATTTGCACTCCAGATGCTGATGCCATCATTAATCCTCTCGTCATTCCTCCACCATCTCCTATAGAATATAATCCTTTTACGCTTGTTTCAAAATTATTGTCTATTACGACTTTATTACTATAAAATTTTATTTCTGGTGCATATAATAGATTCTCTGGATTTGCAAATCCTTCTACTATTTTGTCCATACTCCTTATAAATTGAAGAATATCTGTCATAGTTCTATATCCAAGTGCAAATGTTATATCTCCTGCAACTGCTGATTTTAATGTTGGCTTAATTTTATTATTTTGTAATTCTTCATCCCAAGTTCTTTTTCCTCTGTAAATATCTCCTAATCTTTGAACTACTATATTTCCATTTCCTAATTCATTTATATTTTTAGCTATATTTCTTCCATATTCTATTGGTTTATCAAATGGATAATTAAAATGATGTGATACTAGTATTGCTAAATTTGTATGTGTGCTTTTCTTGTCTTTATATGAATGTCCATTAACTAAGTTTATTCCTTCATCATATACTTCTGATGAAACAAATCCACTTGGATTTTGACAAAATGTTCTTACTTTATCTTTAAATGGTCCTGGATAACCTATGAATTTTCCTTCATACATATATGTATTTATATCCTTCATTACCTCATCTGAAAGTTCATATCTTACACCTATATCTACTACTCCAGCTTCTGTTTTGATGTTATGAGTATTACACATGTCTACTAGCCAATTTGCACCTTTTCTTCCTACTGCTATTATTATGTTTTTTCCATATATTTTTTCTTCTATATTTTCTTTTACATTATGTGCAATAATTCCTTTTGCTTCATTGTTTTCTATCATTAAATCTTTTACTTCTGTTTCGAACATTAAATCTATATTATGTTCTTCTAAATATTTTTCTAATTTTTTATATAACTCATGTGCTTTTTCTGTTCCTAGATGTCTTATTGGAATATCTATTAATGTTATTTCTTCTTTTTTGGCTTTTTTCTTTATCTCGTTTATTTCGTTTTTATACTTTGTTCCTTCTAGTTTTGGATCTGCTCCAAAATCTAAGTATATTTGATCTGTATAGTCTATTAATTTCTTTGTTTCTTCTACTCCAACATACTTATGCAGTTCTCCTCCAACATAAAAATCATCGTCTTCTATATTATATAAAGATAATTTTCCATCTGAAAAAGCTCCTGCTCCAGAAAATCCGCTTGTAATATTACAAAATGGTTTGCATTTTACACATTTTCCTATTGTTTCTATAGGGCAAATTCTATCTTCTACTCGTTTTCCTTGTTCTACTAACAATATTTTTTTATTTTGATTTTTTTGAATCATCTCATATGCAAAAAATATTGCTCCTGGTCCCATTCCTATAACTATTGCGTCATAATTTTTCATTTTAAGCACATCCTTTTTTTCTCTTTTTTACGACTTCATTTTATACCAAAATTTTATATATGACAATAGGGATTTGGGGACGTTCCTAAAATCCCTTTTTGCATTAAATTAATCTCTCTTCTTAATCTTAATTTTGCTCATACAACCTATCAAGATTAGTATGTATTTTTTATAAACAGAAAAATCCCAGTAAAAAGATACTATCCTTTTACTGGGATTTGAGTTCAGTTATTGTTTACTTATTGCTAGGCTAATTTTAAAATACTCCTTTGTATTTTCATCTATAACAGTACAAGTATAATCTTTAATAGTTTTTTCTAGTAATTTATTCGTTCTAAATTTATTAATTTATTATCTCTAAAAATCATTTTTAATAAACAAGTTGAAGTTATAGACAATTCTTTTTCTTTGTATTCAAGATTTAATCTTTCATTTACCTTACAATAACTTAATAAATAAAATTTGATTGAGCCACCATGACTTATAATTGCAATTCTTTTTCCATTGTATTTTTCAAGTACTTCATTAACAAATTCATTCATTCTCTTATTAGTATCATTGGCACTTTCACCATCACGAGTTTTAAATTCTGGAAAAGCTAATTGTTCTCGGGATGGATCTCTAGTTTCTTTATCATTCATAAATTTTGCTAAATCTTCTATATTACCAAGTTTTCTCTCACATAATCTTTCGTCTAAATTATACTGTAAATTATTTCTATTAGCAATATATTTTGCAGTAGCTTTTGCTCTTGTGTAATTACTTGACCAAATAACATCAATATTTTGCAACTCAATATTTTCACTTAATTTCTTAGCTTGTTCTTCACCCTGTACAGATAATATTTCTTTTTCATTAATCATTTGAAAATCTTCATTTGTATTTCTAATTCCATTCTCATCAATAGTTTCAGCATGCCTAATTAAGTAAATGATAGTATCTTTCATCTCTAATCTCTCCTACTACTTTTTTTCTATTTTACATTATATCGATAAGAAATAATTTTTACAACAGTTATATTCATTTTCAAAATATTGATACAAAGGGTATAATTTTTCAAAATAGGGAAAAAAGGAACGTCCCCAAATCCCGAACGTTCCGAATCCCTATTTTCCAAATTCTTTTTCTATAAATGATGTATCATAATCATTGGCTTTAAATTTTTCATTGTCTAATATTTTTAATATGAAGTCTGTATTTGTTTCTATTCCTGAAATTACAAGTTCTGATAATGCACTTTTCATTTTAGCAATTGATTCTTTTCTGTCTTTTCCATATACAATTACTTTAGCAATCATAGAATCATAATTTTGAGGAACTTTATATCCTGCATATACAGCAGTATCAACTCTTACACCATTTCCTCCTGGAATATGTAATTCTTCTATTAATCCTGGGCATGGTATAAAGTTTTTAGCTGGATTCTCTGCATTTATTCTAGCTTCTAGACTATGTCCTGTAAATATAATATCTTTTTGTTTATATTTCATTTTTTCGCCTGAAGCTATACGAATTTGTTCTTTTATTAAGTCTAATCCTGTTACCATTTCTGTTACTGGATGTTCTACTTGAATTCTTGTATTCATTTCCATAAAATAGAAATCTTTATTTTTATCTACTAAAAATTCTATTGTTCCAACATTTGTGTATCCAACCTCTTTAACAGCTTTAACAGCTACAGCACCCATTTTTTCTCTTAATTTGCTATCTATTATTCCTGAAGGTGTTTCTTCTAGCATTTTTTGATTTCTTCTTTGTACAGTACAATCTCTTTCGCCTAAATGGATTGCATTACCATGTTCATCAGCCATTACTTGAATTTCTATATGTCTTGGATTTTCTATAAATTTCTCTATATATATACTATCATCATTAAAAGATATTGCTGCTTCTTGTTTTACAACTTCATATGCTTTTTTTAGTTCATCTTCATTGTATGCAACTCTTATACCTTTTCCGCCACCTCCAGCAGATGCTTTAAGCATTACTGGATATCCTATTTGGTTTGATATATTTATTGCTTCTTGCATAGTATATATTAGTCCATCTGAACCAGGAACAACTGGAACTCCAGCATTTTTCATAGTTTCTTTCGCTTTTGATTTATTTCCCATAAGTTCGATTATTTCTGGTTTTGGTCCGATAAATTTTAAACCTATTTCGTCACACATTTTTGCAAAGCTACTATTTTCTGATAAAAATCCGAAACCTGGATGAATACTATCTGCACCAGTTAAGCAAGCTGCTTCTATTATTGCTTTTACATTTAAATAACTTTTTACAGAAGGCGCAGGTCCTATACATATTGCTTCATCTGCAAGTTTTGTATGTAATGCTGTTTTATCAGCTTCTGAATATACTGCAACTGTTTTTATTCCCATTTCTCTACATGCTCTTATAATTCTTACAGCTATTTCTCCTCTGTTTGCAATTAATATCTTTTTTAACATATCAATTTCAAATCCTTTCTTGCTTCATTCTTAAGCGCAATTATACTATTGCAAATGTAAGTTCACCTTTTACAGCTACTTCTCCATTTACTGTTGCTATTGCTTCTCCAACTCCTATTGGACCTTTTCTTTTGATGATTTTAACTTCTAATTTTAAAACATCTCCTGGGATTACTTGTCTTTTAAATCTTAATTTATCTACACCACCAAAAAGCGCATTTTTACCTTTGTTTTCTGGCATAGATAAAATTGCAACTGCACCTGTTTGTGCTAGTGCTTCTATTGTAAGAACTCCAGGCATTATTGGATTTCCAGGAAAATGTCCTTGAAAGTGTGGTTCATTTATACATACATTTTTATATGCCACACAGCTTTCTCCTGGAACAAATTCTTCTACCCTGTCTATCATTAAAAATGGTGGTCTTTGTGGAATTATTTCCATTATTTCATTTATATTTAGCATAATTTTTTCTCCTTTATAAAATTTTCAAACATACTTATCTTATAAAACCTAATCCTAAATAGGGAAAAAAGGAACGTCCCCAAATCCCTATTTAAATCCCTATTTTATTTTAAATAATGTAGTTCCATATTCTACCATATCTTCATTTTTAACGCAGATTTCTACTATTTCTCCGTCAAATTCTGATTCTATTTCGTTCATTAATTTCATGGCTTCTACTACACAAAGTACATCACCTTTTTTTACTTTGTCACCAACTTTTACATATGGTTCGTCTTTTGGTGATGGTGCGCTGTAAAATGTTCCTACCATTGGTGATTTTACTTCTTTGTAATTTTCTGTTGCTACTACTGCTCTTGGCTCTTCTTTTGACTCAGTTGGTAAAGTAACTTCTTTTACTACTGGCATTGGTCTTGGTTCTATAGCTTCTATAATTTTAGCTTCATTTTTCTTCATTTTAATTTTTGTTCCATCTGGGAACTCGATATCTAA
>CALXVH010000022.1 GCA_944391965.1 uncultured Clostridia bacterium | reverse complement strand
AAATTAGCTCCTGCTTCTTGTGAATCATTTAATACATCAAATACAAAATTATAATTTAACTTACTATGTATTCTATAGTAGCCTTCTTCGATTTCATTAGTAGTTACTATATTTTGATTTAAAACAATATTTTGATCAAACATATTAGTAATATATTTAATTATGTATTGGTATAATTTAGATCCATTTTCATTTTGAATTTCTTGAATAATTCCCCAATATTTTATTTCTGCATTTTCTTTTATCATTACTATGTCGTTTGATTTTGCTGTTGTTTTCTTTAGTACGTTTACTGTAGTATTTGCGTTTGTTTCTTCGTCTATGTTAATTTCATAATTAGATAGTTCAACGATATCTTTAACACTAAAGTCTTTATAATCAAATATATACATATATGTATCGTCTGTTGTTATTTTAATTTGTTCCTGTTTTAATACTCTAATATCTATATCTGTTGTATTTGTCGCATCTTCATCTGCGCAAGAAATTTGTGCGTTGTATATCCCACCAACATCTGGTGCAGTTAGTTCTACTTCATATTCGTCAGTTGTTTCGTTATATGTAGCATTGTATGATTTATTATTAAATTTAACTGTTACAATTCTTGCCATATCTAAACCACCTTATAATATGTGTAGACGCTAACTTCTGCATTTAGTATTTCATTATCTGCAGACATAATTAATTCACAAGATTTTCCTTTTGGAAATTTAATAACATTATTGTTGGAAGGATCTATATTGTCTAATTCAAATAAATCTGTATAAGTGCCATCGGTGTTTTCCTTTCTAATATAGAAATTATTTCCTTGTGTACAATACTCAAATGTTTCATATTCTTTTAAATCTACATTTACTTCTATTTCTTGATAAACTTGTCCTTCAACTTTTAGAGTAAGTGTCGGATTTTCAACTGGGCCTTTAATCTTTATTAAAATGGGAGCTGGTACATGTCCTTGATTAATGTATTCCAATGTTCTATTATTATAATCAACAAATTTACTATCCCATTTGAAATCCCATCGAATTTCATTAGCCTGCGCAGATGTAGAATATATAGTTTTATTCTCTTCATACCACAAGCTTAAACAATCAAATGTGATTGGACATTTTAGTATTCCATCTACATCTATTTGCCCTTTTCCAATACTTTGTATATTTACATCTTTTAAGTATTCTTTGATTGGAAGATTTTTATATGGTATTTTATATCCAAACCTTAATTTTTCAGAGCTTTCTATATAATCTACAAAACTTTTATAATTATCGTAACAACTAAAATTAGCTGTTCCTGTTATTTGTCCTTGCTGTACATTTCTTAAAGTTTCGAAAAATGAATTTCCTATCTGTTCGTATGTAGTATTGTAAGAATAACCCAAACCATCAGGTTCGGATAAAAAACAAGACTTGTGTAATTCCATTAAACTAAATTCTTGTCCTTTTTCGTTAATAAGTCTAAATTGTCTTACCATTTTTTTCCTCCATTTAAGAATAAAAAAAGAACAGTCTAAAACTGCTCTTTTTTGTATTTTTAAGGTATATAATTACTCTAATAATAAAATAAAACGGCTTAAAATCTATTCTCGTAAGCCGTTTTTTTACTTTATTTATTTAATTTTTGATAAAATTATTTTAAATTAAATTTTTCTTTTTTTATTGCTATAACATCATTATAAAAATATCCATTTGAATAATCTGCTTGTAAAGTAATTATTGCGTATCCAGATTTTTCACCATAATATTTATAAACATATGTGTATTTTGAATCTTCTTTCTCCTCACTTATTTGTTGTACACATTTATCATAAATAGCATCGTTACTCCATTCGTCATCTTTATCTATAATCTCATTTAGCTCGAAATTAGTCGTTTTTCCAATTTCAATTTCATCATATTCTTCTCTACTTATACCAGCGGAACCAACTCCTTTTGCTTGATTATTAGTTATTATGATTCCAATAATAATAGCTATAACTGCCAATATGATTAACCACAACTGCCATTTTTCATAGAATTTCTTTTCTTGTTTCATACAATCCCCTCCTAAAGAGATTATATATATGATTACTTTATTTGTAAATCTCTATCTATCCATTTTTTGACTAATTTCTTGCAATAAGTCTATTATAGTTTCTGCAATTTTTAATATAAATATTTCTGGTCCTATTGCCAAAATTGCTGCAATTGCTACTAAATACGATTTAGCAATTAAACATATTACAGCTAAAATCAAAGAGAATATGATGGTTAGTGTAATCACTGTTCCAATAAACTTAGATCTTTTTTCGGTTCCGTATAACTTTGCTTCTCTATTAAAAGCCTCAATATTTACTAAACATTCTGGACATCTTTCTGAATCATTTGGTATTACCTTTTTACAATTTGGACATATCATACAATCCCCTCCAAAGGAATTATATACAACTTTAAGTTATTTGTAAAGTTTAATATTTGCTTCCAAATTTTCTATTAATATAATTAAAACATTGTTCTAACCTTTCTTTATCTAACTCTTGCACATTAAATATATTATTTATATTATAATTTATATTACTTGCTTTTTTTACTTCACTAGTTAATGCAGACTGTAGTCCATTTATATTTTTTGGTATATCTATTCCATATTTTATTTTTTTATTAATTTTACTATATTGTAATGCTTCACTAAACTCACTATTTGCTTTTTCTCCATATTTATTCATATCCTTTAGTAAGTCTTTTCCAGCATCATTCATTCCTATATTTGCTCCAGCGAAATAGTCTATAAGTGCTCTTTCTGCTAAAATTGATGGCGAACCATCTCCTAAACCTTTTCTAAACTGACTATTACCTCTATTACCTATATTAAATAGTAAATTCCAGAATGAGCCAGCACTCGAATTTAGACCTTTTTCAGCTCCAGCTAAATAATCGTCTGAAGCGCTTTTGCCTTCTGCATTATTATATTTTTCTTTAAATTTTTGAGCAGCTCTATCTCCTAATGATTGAGTCGAATTAGGTAAAGTTGATGTATCAACTGTCCATATTATTGAGTTCAATTCTTTTGCTACGTTTTCTGGTAAATTGCTAATTGCTTTATTGAACTCATCAGTTGAATAATCTGCTATATCTCCATAAGTTTTAACCATTTCTGGTGTTAAGTCTTCTATCTTTGTTATTTGTTTTGCAAAACTTTGTGCAGTTAATTGTAGCTGTTGTTCATCGGCATTAATTTGGTCTTGATACATTTGTTCATTTGCTGTATTTCCTGCATCTCTTTCTTGTTGCTTATAATTTTTATAATTTTGTAATTGTGCAGTATAATAGTTTAACTTGTCTAAACCTGATTGTTGAAGATTGTTAACATCTGATTGATATGAAATTGCATTTCTGTTAATTAATTCAGCCACAGAATCAGCTGTATTTTCCATTGCTAATTTTTGATCATATTCGTAGTCTGCTATTGTAACATCATATTCCTTAACTAAATTTTGTTGCTCTTGTAAAGATTTTGTTAAAGCTCCTATGTCTGACGTAAGTTTTGCTCTTTCTCTACCATCTGCAAAAGCAATTTTACTTTGTTTTTCTGAAATTTGATTTTGTATATCTAATATTTTTTTATATGCATCTTGTCTTGCCGAAAACGCTTCTGTATATGCCTCTTCTTGTGCTGACATTATTGCTTCAGCTTTCTTTTTTCTTATTAAATTATCAATTTCATTTTGTATATCTTTATAACCTTGTACTACATCTCCATTTAAATTTATTTCTGTTCCTAACGCTTCTGATAATGCTGATGTAATTACTTTAGCTCTTTCTTCATATCCTGATTTAACTTTACCATTTTCATCTGTTATTTTTTGTAACTCTTGCCATAATTCTTCAGTTTTACTTATTTGCTGCATATCAATAGCAAGCTTTTGATTTTGACTTTCTATTAACGAATTAAAAGCTTCTTTTTGCTTTATAGTTTCTTGAGTGAGTTTATTTGCTTCAATAATTGTTTCATGTTGTTTAAGCTGATATGCACCTATTCCAAGTGCTGCTGCTCCAAAAAAAGCTACTGCTCCAGCTCCTCCTACTCCTAATGCACTTAATGCACTTTTTAATGTAAATGTTCCTGTAGATGTTTGGGTTATTTTAGGTATAAGTTCACCTATTTTTTGAGATAATTTTCCACTTATTTTAACTACTTTTCCTATTCCAGAGCCTAGATTTCCTATTATTTTTAAAGCAGGACCTATTGCTGCTGTTAAAGATACTGTTTTTATTATATTGTCTTTTTCTTCATCTGATAAATCATTAAACTTATCTACTAAATCCTTAATATAATCTGCTAAATCCTTAATATATGGTGCTAATTCTTTTTGTATTGCAATACCTGCACTTTCAAGACTACCTTTTAACTCTTCTATAGCGCCAGAAGTATTATTTAACATAGTATCAGCCATTTCTGAAGCTGCTCCATCAGCATCTTCAAAAGATTTTGTCATATTAGACAATTCGTCAGAACCTCTATTTACAAGAGCTAGCATTCCAGATAATGCTTCTGTACCAAATATTTGTGCAAGGGCTTGATTTTTTGTTTCATCTGTTAATCCTGCTGTACTCTTTTGCAATACTTCCACTATCTCTGTTAAGGATTTCATTGTACCATCAGAATTATAAAATTCTACATTTAATTGTTCCATAGCATCTTTCACTTGCTTTGTTGGTTTTACAATTCTAACTAATCCACTTCTTAATGTTGTACCTGCTTGACTTCCTTTTATTCCAGCATCAGACATAATACCTATGGCTGCTGCTGTTTCTTCAATTGATAGTCCAACTGTCTTCGCAACTGGTGCTACATATTTCATTGCTTCTCCCATGTCTTCTGTTTGAGCATTTGTCCTTGCTGCTGCTTCTGCAAATACGTCTGCTACATGTGCTGATTCATTAGCTTCTAGTCCAAATCCTCTAATTGCACTAGCCGCAATTTCTGATGCTGTTGCAAGTTCTGCACCACTTGATGCTGCTAAATCTAGTAAGCCAGGCATTGCTTCCATTATTTCAGATGTTGTAAAGCCTGCACTTGCTAAATTTTCCATTCCAGATGCTACTTCTGATGCACTGAAACTAGTAGAAGCTCCTAAATCTATAGCTTGATTCGTTAATTGTTCTAATTCGTCTTTAGTTGCACCTGATATAGCTTGTACTCTTGACATTTGTTTTTCAAAGTCATTTCCTGTAGTTACTGCTGCAGTTCCAATTGCCAATATAGGTAATGTTAAGGATGTTGTTAATTTACTTCCTACATTATCTATTTTACTTGATATGTTAGTAAATTTATTTCCAAACTCTTCTAGCTTTTTCCCTGCTTCGTTCCATTTGCTTGCTTGTAATTGTAGTTGTTTTAGTTTATTTTCTGTGCTTGCAATTTCTCTCTGAAGGTTTCTATAATTTTCTGGAGAAACTTTGCTCATATCTTTGTTAGCTTCTTCTTGTATCTTTTTTAATTGCGATAATTTTTCAGAAGTTGTTTCTATTGCTTCAGATAATATTTCTTGTTTTTGGCTTAATAATTCTGTGTTTTTTGGATCTAGCTTTAATAAGGAATTTACTCCTCTTAATTCTTTAGTTAAACTAGATGTAGCAGAATTTACTTTACTTATTGCTTTTTGTAAGCCTGATGTATCTCCACCTATTTCAACGATAATGCCTTTTATACTGCCTGCCATATTATCCTCCTACATTCTTGCAACTAATTGATTAATTTCTTCTTGTGTAGCTTTTCTTACTCCATTTTTTGTTTTATCTTTATCTTTTTGTAAAAATGATATAAATATTTTTAAGATATCTACATATGTCAATTCTTTTAAATCTTCTATAGTTAGTCCTATTTTTAATGCTGTAGCAAAAAAATCATGTTCTGGGAATTTTAAATTTATTTCTTCTTCACTTTTAACTATTTTTTTTAATTCTTTAATAGCTTCTTCATCCACAAAAGTTATCGACGGCAAATTCCGTTACCTCGACAATCCAATCATCTGTTGTATTGATTCTTTTAATTAACTTAAGCCAATCTTCATATTCGCCAATTTTTGGATTTGCTGTGTAACAGCAAATATAGGCAATTCTTGTTACCGCTTCTATATAGTTATCAATACTTTTAAGCATTAATCGAGATAACTTTGTTGTTATCTCGACTTCTGTTATTTTTGGATTTTCTTTCTTTAATTGATTTGCCATCAAAGTTTGCATAGTTATAAAATTTTGTATTATTTCAAAATCTTCGAATATCCCTCTATTAAATTTTTTTCTATATTGAATATAAGTTAATGCATTGCAATCTATATCAAACTCTCTATCACAAATTTTTACTTTTTTCATTTTGCTATTTTCCTTTCAAAATCAAAAATCAGTATAGCTTAACTATACTGATGGTATCTCTGTTGGTTCATATACTTTTTCAAAGAATTTTTCATAAATTTCTTTGTTTTCTTCTGAATAAGGTAATTTTATTCTTACATCTCCAGTATCTGCTCTAGCAGATGTTGTAATAGATAATGTATTTGTGTTTGGTGTTTTAGTATCTTCTGTTGTGTTTGCTTCTGTGCTTGGTCTAGAAACTGTTGTGTTATAATAACAGAATCTAGTTCCTGTTTGATCTCCTTCGACTTGATACATAAATGCAAATGGAGATATTTTATCATTTACGTTTTCGATTATTGCTCCATTAGCATCTTTTCTTTGCCCTAATATTTCTGTTTCAAATTCTTCAGGTAGCTTTGCAATTTCCAAATCTCCACTATATCCATTGTTAGCAAAACTCTCCCAGAATTTTATATTATCTGCATAAAAAGGCTCACTATCCCCTTCTGCATCCAATGATAAATTTACTGCACCTGGTACCTTAAAAGGCGTTCCAAAAGTTATAGAACCATCCTCTCCAATAATCATTTTAGCAACATGTACATTACTTAATCCAAAGTAAACTCTATTTCCATCTTTACTCATACTTTTTCTTCCTCTCTTTTAAATTTCAAAAAAATAACTTATCTGCCAAATTTTTTCATCTGACAGATAAGTCATTTCTGATTTGTTCCAACAAACATCATATAAAATTTTGTTTTCAATCGTATTAATTAAATTTAAATCTATATAATTCATAGTTATATCTAATTGAATATTTCCTACTCTGTGATAAACTTTATTTTCTGCAAAAAAATTAGTTGTTTCTGTTTCCAATGCTACAGCATGTGGAGGATTGACCTCTTCTTGAAAATTACCATAAGCATATTGTATTTTTTGTTCTTCAAATCTTTTTGCTAATTCTTGTAGGTTCTTCATGTTTTAGAACTCCTTATAATTGTTTCTTTTATTTCTTTTTCATATAATTTGTTATATTTTTCTTCTACTGGCTTAATATGTGGTTGAGCTTTTGTATGTCCTCCGTTTTTGGTAGCATGTCCATTTTCCAATAAATGAGTTAACTGATAATTTGTTTTATTGTATATATCTACTATATATCTTCTCTTTGACTTCGTATATTTCTTTCTGCTCCATCCTTTCCAGTAAGGATTTTCTCTTGGTCCTTTTTTACTTGGTTTTCGTCTTGGAGATTCTTTTTTTAACTCTTTGACAGCTTCTTTAGATAATTTTTCTGTTGCTTCTTTTACTCCGTCTTCTATATCTTCAACATAATTTGTTAAATATTTTTTAACTATTTTAGACAAATTATCTATTTTTATGGAATTAGACATTATTAATTTTCCTTTCGCATATTAATATAAGTTCATCAAGATTTTTCTTTTGAATACGAATTATCGTATATTTTACATCCATATAAATTAATTCTTGTTCATTATTATAATTTAAACTACTAATTACTAATCTCAAAGTAGGTTTATATCCGTTTTGATTTGCTTGATAATATTCATTTGCATATATATCTTCTTCATCTATAATCGGTACTTCTTTCTCTTCTATTTTGTCTATAGTTTGAATGCCATTTGTATCTTTTTTATATGTTGTAGATAACAACTTGCAACTTACATCACGCATTGTTATCTACCTCCTCATTATTTTGTTTTTGATATTCTTCAGAAAACTGTAATTCTCTTAAGTTAGATTTATAGCGTTTTAGATATTCTGTTCTTTTATTAATATCTCCATCTCCAAAATGAGCCTTAACATATATTATTATTGTATTTTGTATTAAATCATCTTCTATGTTTTTATCGACATCTATATTTACTCTTTTTAAGTCTGATATTGCAGATTCGATAAGCATAGTAATTTCTTTATCTTTTAAAGATGATGAATCTACTATACTCAAACATTCTTTAGCAATTTTCAAGAGTTTTTCTACTTCTTGTTTCATTTATATCCCTCCTACACAGAAGGAGTTGTACTAATATATCCATTTACAAAAGCTTTATTATCTCTTATTTTACAATCTTCTCTTTCAATACCTCTAAATAATGTTAGATCTTCTTCGAAAGCATTTAATTCTCCAATAGCTGCAACATTAGATGTATTAAGTGTTAATCTTTTTCTATCAAAGAATCTTATTCCTTCTTTTAAATCTCCAATTATAATTGGAATTTTATTTGAACTTGTTGGTAAATCTTCATTAGGTATTACTTTTACAGGAACTGTAGTTGCTCCTGCGCATAATCTTAATTGCATAGGTTCAGCTGGATTAGGTTGTAATATATAATTGCCTTCGTTGTCTTTTAATGTGTCTAAATATTGTAAGCCATCATCGTTAGTTACAATTACAGATGTAGATTTGAAAGCACTTCCTAATGTAACATTTAAAGTTTTCTTAATATCATCTAATCCATTTAATTCTTGTTCATCTTGTGTTTTAATTAAATCTAGAATTATTTTATTTCTTGTTACTCTAGATTCATCTCCAAGCCATTCAACAATTGTATTAACAATGTTTGTATCTGTATCTTCTAATAATTCATTTGTAATTGGTAAATATCCTGCATATTTAGATATTTCAAAATCCATTCTCTCAAATTGAGGTGTTGAAGATTTTGTTATTTTTCCACCTTCGCCGACTTTAGTAAATCCTGTTTGTTGACTTCTTTTCTTAAACGTTCTGCTTCCTTTGTTTGTAGAAACAATTTCTACGCTTACTAAATCTATTAATGAAGCTTTTGCTTCTCTTCTTTGTTCTACTAAAGTAGAAATGTCTTCTGGAACTGTATATCCACCATCTGCTGGCGTTCCTTCGTTTAATCCTTTTGCAATATTTTTTATTTCTTTTGCAAATTTTTCTATTGAGCTTTCTTCTTTTATTTCTTTATTATCTTCTTTTTTGTTAGCTATATTTTTTTCTATTTCTTCTATGTCTTCTTCATTTAGTTTAGCAACTTTCTTTTCATTTTCGAATAATCTTTTTTCAACTTGATATTCTTCTTGTAATTTTTCTATTTCGTCTAAAAGTTCTTTTGCCTTTTCTAAATCTTTATTTTCACCATCTGTATATCCTTTCACTAAAGCTTGTTTACTTTCAATTTTTGCTAAAAGTTCTCTCATTTTTTTATTCATAGTTTTATTCCTCCATTTTTTCTTTTTCTGAAAATAAAAAAGAATCCAAATTCTTGATTTTTAAATCAATCTCGGATTCTTCATTATTTTTATTTTTTTCTTTGCCACCATAATTTTTAGTAGTTCCTGCTCGTGGCTGTGCTGGAACTGCTACAAAAGACACTTCATAAGCTTCTTTTGCTCCATCTAGTGTAAAATAACATATCTTTTTGCCATCTTTTGTGTCATATTCCTGTCCCCAATAATGAGTACAATAATGCTTCATATTGTCTTCACCGCAAATTGAACAGTATGCATGTTTTGCTCTACAGCTTGTAGAAACTTCTTTCTTTATTCCTGCCTTAATTTCTGCAATTAAATCTGCATTCTTGTCTGTTTTAATCATATAGCATTTAGCAATCAACTTTGTGAAAATTTCTCCAGCTTCAGTTAGTTTACTTGAATCTTGTTGCAATTCTGTATCATAAACTCGAGCTATTTGATTATCTGCTGTTCTTTTGTGGTCTTTTATCATTGTTTTCCCAATATAAAGTTTCTTTAAATCTTTTAGGGCGTTTAAGTTAAATGGTTCATAATTTCTATCATCTAAACCGTTATCTCCTAATATTAATTTAAATGTAAATACTTCTTCTGCTTTTAGAGGAGCAAGAGTAAATTTGTTTATTTTTTTAATTTCTTCCTCTGTTACATCTTGATTTTCTACTTCTGCAGATTTGCATATTATTCCTTCGTCAAGAATTTTTTCAGTACTTTCTCCATACTCTTCTCTATCCATTTCTTTTCCTCCTCCTTTCCTTCTGAATTATTTGTATATTGAGTTCCTGCTAATTCAACAGGAATGCTTGCACCATTTCCAAGAAGTCTATTTCCTCCTGCCATTGCAGGTTTATCCAAATAAGCTCTCGCCTCGTTAGGTGTATATATAAAATTAGACACAGCTTGACTTAATGTTTCAATCTGTGTCTTTTGGTCTGCTCTTAACAAAACAGCAATATTAAATTTAAAATAAAATCCTTTATCTATTTCTTCTCTTGAAAGAAGTTTGTAATTTAGTTCCTCTTCATATTGCTTTAGAATATAAAGCAATGTATCTTTATAAAAGCTTAATTGTTGTGATTCAGAACTTGCATAGCTAGATTTTTCATAATCTCCAATCTGATTTGGTTTGATTCCAAAAGCTGATGCAATTTGTAAAGCACTATATTTTTTAACTTCAACAAATTGGCTATCTGCTAACTTTACATTTAAAGGTGTTAGTGTTGTTCCAACTGGAATTGGAATAATATTTTTTACTTCTTTATCGTCTAAATCACTACCAGCAAATTCTTCTATTTTGTTCTTAAACTTAATTAAGTTTGTTTCAGATAAATCAGATGTATATTGCATTACTGCTTTTGCAGTAAATCCACTTTTATACATTTGATTTAACATCTTTTGTGCTTTTACATTTCCATCTATTGTTAATTTCAGTTGGTCTTTTACCGCTATTCCTTTTATTCCATCAAAACTCATAGAACTTTTTACATGTATTATCTCTTCAGAAGAAAACTTATATAGCTTTCCTCCATGAGAATATATATAGTAAATATCAGGTATATCAGATAAAACTTTTTGGTCATCATACCAGATTTCTACCTCATCAGAAGGAAGAATCCATAATGTCATTTTTTTATCTGCTCCTTTTATCCACGCATAAGCATCTCCAAACTGATTTCTATTATTTTCCATTGTTCCCCAAAATGTTGTCGCAGTCATATATGGATTTGGTCTATCGTGAATTGTAAAATATAAAGGATGTCCTCTTGCTGTTACCACTCCACCGTCGGAATTATATTGAAATATTTTTAATGGTACTTTACCAACGGATTCACAAAGTAATTTCAAGCAAGTAAAATAAGTTACTTCAGATAAGGCTTTTTCGTTTTTTCCATCTATTCCTAAAAAATTAAGTAACTCTCGCATTGCGTTATCTTGTGTTTGTTTATCTCTTAATATATTTATTGCATTTTTAATTCTGACTTTTAACTTTGTTTTCACTTACTTGCCTCCTAATTCCAGCCCATATTATTCAAATAATCTTCCATTTCTTTGTTATAATCTATTTTTTCTTCTTCTTGTAACTTCATTTGTGCAATATGAGCATCTATCATTGCGTCGCACGGATCTATTCTTTTGTTTTTTGCATTCTTTTCTTTGTCAATTTTTTTCTCTCCAAAACTGTTTTTTACAATTTTAGCATTAGAAACGCTATAGCTAAGTAGTTCTTCACGTTTATTGTATTTAATCTTTCTAGATTCTACATTAAGTTGCATATCTTCTGTTCCATCGTGTAAAAATCTAGCCGATTGTTTTATTTCTAATAATTGCACTCCAAATTCCTCCAAATCTGATAAAAAACCATCTGCATTATGTGGATCATATCCAATTCCTTGCAATTCTAAATCATATTTTTCTATTATGTCTTTTAAATATTTAATAATAAACTTATAATCATTTTTAAATGTTGCTTGTCCACCAGTTACAGTAATAAGTCCTTGCCTTTCCCATAAATCGTATGGAGCAATATCTGTCATAATATGCTCTTCCATTCTTCCTCTTGGCATAAAAGAATGTGTTGCAATAAAAAATTCATCATCTTTGAGTGGAATTTCTATAGCAATAGTTGTTAAATCTCCGCCTGAAGACAAATCTAATCCAACATAGCATTTTGAACCTTCTAAATCTTCTAATTCTAAATCCGATTCACATTTTTTCCATTTTTCTGGGCTAATGAATATGTCTTCTGTGTTTTGTACCCATAAATTAAGGGACCTTGTCATAAAGTCCCTTAATTCTTCACCTCCCATATCTCTAGCAGTTTGCATATCTGTTTTTAAATTTTCTAAACCTTGTTTTGTAGATGCAAGATATGGATTAGCTTTTATTAAATTTTTTGGATCAAATATATTGTCTTTTTCATCTAGTGCATATATATCAATAAAAAAGTCTTCTGCTTTTGCTATTCCTTTTAAAATATTTATACAATATCTGTCCATTTCATAACATGCACTATTTAGTTTGTCGCCTCTGGTTGTAATAATACTTATTAATGTTTCATCTAATGCTCTAGTTCCATTATAAATAGCTTTATATGTTTTAGAGTCTGGATGTTGATGATATTCATCTATAGAAGCAAATATTGCTCTAAATCCTTCATCTAATCCACCTTCTCGAGAAAGAGCTTCAATTGTGCATTTGCTATCATTAGCAATTATTAAAGATTTATAATCTTTAATTTCAAAAAGCTCTTGCAAATCTTTGTCTGCTTCTATAAATTTTTTCATTTCTTCCCAGGCGATTCTAGCTTGTCTTTTCTTTGTAGCAACTGTAAAAAGTTTTCCATAATGATAACCACTAAACCCAGCTATATATGTTCCTTTTATACCATTTTCAAAAGATTTTCCATTCTGCCTAGCCATGCTTTTATAAGAACGTCTAAATCTTCTTTTTCCATTTAATTTTAGCCAACCAAAAGGGCATCCAAAATCAAAGATTTGTCCACCAACAAGTTTAACTGGCTTTTTTTCAAATCCCTCTCCAATTGTTAATGTTTCTGCATATTCTATAATTCTTTCCGAGTTTTCAGGATTCCAAATATATGGAAAATCTTTAGTTCCTTGCCTTTTTAAATCTTCAAGATGTCTTTTACAAGCTAAAATATGCAACTGTCCCATTTTGTTTTCTTCTATGGTCTTTTTTGCATATTCTGTAACTCTATCTATCATAATACTTTAAACTTATTAAATTTATTTTCTTTTGGAGGCTCTTTAGCCTCTGGCATTACTAACCTAGCTCTTGAAGATATAGATAATCCTAAATCATTTGCGCAAGCTCTACATTGCTTTAATGCTCTATCCTGATAAGTTAAATACAAATCAATTTGCGACATATAATCTTTTTTCTTTTCCGTTTTTCTTGCTCGTGCCAATTTCCCATTTAGTTCATTTAATTTTTTAGTATAACTAACATAATTTGAATTAGAAATTAAATAATGAGCTAGACAATCTTCATCTAGCTCTGTAATTATTCCTATATCTAATAAAATTTTTGCAATTCTATAAAACTCTTTTTTTTGCTCATCTGTTAAATATTCTGGAGCAGTAACATTAATATGGTCAGTTTTTATTTCTGTTTTTTGTCTTTCTTCTATTTCTGCCTTTGTTAAATGCTTCTTTCCTTTAGCCAAAATCAAGTTTATAGGCTGTTTTTGATTCCCACGTGGCATTAGACCTCACCTTTCGTTTTTTGTCCTTTTAAATTGATTTGAGGGACTTTTTTGTACAAAGAGGAGGGACGCACCGTTCTCCCTCTGAACCTTTAAAACTTTTTTATGTACCCCTTGCCTCTTCTTACTCTAATTATTTTGTTATGTTGTTTCCAATTGTTTTTAAATTATATATTTTTCTTAATTGATTAGGTGTTGCAGCATTATGAATGTCTTCTCCCTCTACTACTTTTTTAAGTATAGCTTTATACTCTTCTATTTCTTTTTCTTTACATACAAGTATTTCGTTTAATTCTAATATTTTAGGTTGTTCTTCTTGTAATATTTCTAATTGAGCTTCTAGCTTTTTTATCTTATTGTCAAGTCTTCCTAAATCTATTTCTATTATGTCCTTTTCAAAGTTAGGTTTAGTAATATCTTGAAAATATTTTAAAATATTTAATTCTATTTCTATCTCTTCTTTCTTGTTCATTATTGTTTTCTCCTCTTCTTAAATCTATTATGCATCATATCGTGATGTTTATGACATAATGCTATTAAGTTATTCCACTCTAGTCTTCGTAGCCAACCTGTTGGTGTTTGTATAGGTTCTTTGTGATGTATCTCTTCTGTTAATTGTATTGTATATTTACCTTCTTGCTTTGCCTCTTCTTGACACATCTCACAATATGGATGTTTAATCTTATATGCTTCCTTAAGTAGCTTCCAATCTTTACTGTTGTAAAAAGTTTTATATTTATTATCTCTGTTCTTGTTATATCTACTCATATTTCTTTGTTTGTTAATTTCTATTTCTTTATCTACAATCTTTTGACAATTGCTGCAATATCTATTAGGAGCTTGTATTACCTTTTGGCATCTTGCACATAACTTTAATAACATCTTATTTTTCTATCTTCTTTCTAGTTCTTACTTTTGTCTTTTTCTTTTCTTCTTTAACTTCTTCTATTTTCTTAACATTATCTTCTTTTGTTTCTTCTTTCTTTTCTATTACTTCCATTACTACTGCTAATCCAGATTCCTCTATTTGTTTTGCTCTATCAGCATCATTTATAATATAAATATCTCCTTCGCTAATTGCTGCACTTCCATTCGCATTGTATTGTATTTCTTTATCTATAATTTCTTCAATTAGCTCTGGCATTTTATCATTATAGTTTTGTTTTGCTATTACTTTAAACATATCTTTCTTTTTCCTTTCTATCTTTTTATTTAAAAAATTTATCCAATCCTTCTCTGTACATTTTTCTTTGTAGTTAAAATTGTTTGGAATGTTATTAACTATTTTATTAATATTTAAATTGCTTAATTGCATATCTAATATATATCCATTCTTTTCATCTTCAATACTTTCATATGCACTAGGAAAGTTCGTACATAATACTGGAGTTCCATATTCTAAACACTCATTAATAAAGTAGCTATATCCTTCTGTATCTGAAAGTTGAACTCCATAATCAGCCTCTACTATATAATCAAAAAAATTATGAGATGGTTTCATGTATACAATTTCTTCTAAATTAAAGGGCTTTTTATTATATAACTCTAGATCTGTAAATATTGTCCATCTGAACTTTATTCCTGCTTTTTTTAATTCTTGTGCTAATTTAAGCATTCTTTCATAGCCTTTTTCTTTGCTGACTCTTGTTGCGCTAATTAATTTTAATATTGGTTTTGTTTCTTGTATTTCATCTAAAATATTATATATTCTTGTTATTTTTTCTTTTGGATATAATTTTTTAAAAATTTTACAAACATGCTCTGATACTCCAACATGTTCTGTAGTTTTATGCCATTTATTATAAGTAAAATTAACTTCTTTAGCTCTTACATAATCTGCATGTACCATTTGAATATATCTTCCACTTTTGGCTACTACACTTTCTGGATATTCTCCCCATGCAGATGCACAAACACAAATATCACAAATATATTTCTTATTAGAGTCATATTTTTCTACATTTTTTACATTTTCTTTTATTCTTTTTAGATTTTCTTCATCAGCTATACTATATAAAAATGTTATATTGTAATATTTTTTTAATTTTTTAGTAAAGTTATATACAAATGTATCTACTCCACCAAATTTTAATAAATTATTATGATATAATATTATGTTTTTCATTTATATTTTCTCCTGTTTTTTCTTTTAATTTTGTTAAATATTCTTCTAATTCTTTAACCGATTCTTCTATTAATATTATTTTACTAATAAGTTCTTTTTTATTTATGTTATTAAGTTCTGAACTTTCTATTTCTTTGATTGTATTTATATCTTCTATGCAATACATTACCTTTCCGTTTATTTTATAAACTTTAAATAATTTTCTTATTTTATCATTAATAAGTTCTGTATTTATTTCGCTCATTGTCTTATGCGTGTTGATTACAATAAACTTAGAAGAACTTATTATGCTTTTGTCTTTGTGTTTTTGTAATGTTTTAATACTTTTTTCCAAATCTATTTTGTCGTCGCTAGTTAATTCTTTGAGTATATTTATTGTATAAACTTCGTTTTCTATTATTCTCTGTTTAATCATCTTTACATATCCTTTAATTTTTCTTGTGCTTTTAAAAGTTTTATAACAAACTTTCCTAAAATCTCTTCTACTTTTTCGTCTATCTCTTCTTCAGACATATCTAATTCGTTATTATCTAACTTATCTTGAATTTTTACTGCTTCGTCTAAAGTATCTGCTATTGATTTAAAAATCTCTGCTAGTTCTTTTATTTCTTCTTTATCATTTTTTTACGCTCATCTTTTTTTCTCTCCTCTTTAAAACATTTATCATAATATTTGCATTGTTCACATTTACGTTTCATACATTCTTTCCAATTAATTTTATCTTTCATATATGTTCATTACCTTTATTAATAAATATAAAATTATAATCTTTAGTTTCATTTCATTCTCCTTATAAAATAAAAAACAAGCTACACTAGAAATAGCTTGTTTAGTCAAATATTTATATTAGAAAGGAGGTGATCTTTTAACGATTCACAATGTCTAGTACATTTAAAAAAGAGTAGGCATATAAAACATCTACTCTTATGGTTGCAGGAACAAGACTCGAACTTGTGACCTTTGGCTTATGAGACCAACGAGCTGCCAGCCGCTCTATCCCGCAATATAAAAAAATTGTGACATATATAGTCACAATTTTATGTAGTAATTATATTTGAATAATAATAAAAGGATGCCTTACAACTTTCTGTTGCTATTATAAATTATAAACTGTTATTTTTTAAAAAACAAGTGCAAAACAACCGCATTTTAACCGCAAAATAACCGCATTTTCATTTTTCTATATTTTTGACACTTTTTTTAATGCTCTATTAATCATTCTTTGTATTGTATCTTCACTTCTAGTTTCACTATACAATTGATAGTATATTCTATTTCCTATGTCTGCATAACTACATTCTTCGATATATCTTGCAATTAATAGTTGTTTTTCTTTATATGTTAATATCTCTAATCTGTCATCTACTGTTTCCACATCTTTTCTTAATTGTCTTATTTCCTCTTCTAGTTTTGCTATATCCTCTTCTAGTTTTATTCTCTTACTATCTACCTTTGTTACACTGTTTCCTGTTTTGTCTGATATTGTATTTTTACTATGTATTCCTTCTGTATCGTAATTTATTCCACTTATGCTAGTATCTACTACTAGATTTTTTAATTCTATTCTTTTATTTTTAAGTTCTTTTAGTCTTATATTTAATGTAGCTTTGTTTTCTTTGTAGTTTTTTAATAACTTAATTAAGGTTTTAATTTCCAATCTTTTGTACCTCCTACAATTTTATATTATTTTCTTTAATTCCTCTTCTAGATTTAATTTCTTATCATCTAATTCTTTATTATGCTTCTTTAAATCTTCTATTTTCTTATCTAATTTTATGAAATATCCTATGCTTTTTTTATTTAAATACTCTAATATTGTTTTATATTCGGCTATACTTATATTTTTATCTATACAATTAAGATCATACAATGATAGAACTTTGTCAAATAATTTTATGTTTCCTATATGTATTTCTATATTGATTCCTGGTAAATAAAAAAATGAAGGTATTGTGGTTTCTGTTATGTGATATTTTATTTTGTTAGTCGATCTTGCATTTATTTCATCTATTCTTCTTTGTAAATAAAATTTATATAAATCCTCTTCTGTAATTACAACTGGATCTATCTTTAATTGATTTTCTAAATTCTCTACTC
>CALXVH010000021.1 GCA_944391965.1 uncultured Clostridia bacterium | reverse complement strand
ATATTCTATCATATTTTTTAGGTATTTCCTTTTTTATTTTTAGATTACTGTGACATATCTATTGTAAACCTATAATTATAACTGAAATTTAAAATTCACTATTATAATAATAAATATTACGCGTATAATTTGTTATAAATGCAAAAAAGACAGGTGCTCAACCTGCCTTTTTAATAAATCTTAAGCATTAGCTGCTGTTTCTTCGTAAACACTTACTTGTTTCTTATTTTTTCCGAATTTTTCAAATTTTACAGTTCCATTAACTAATGCATATAATGTATCATCACTACCAATTCCTACATTTTTACCTGGATGATATTTTGTTCCTCTTTGTCTAATAAGGATATTTCCAGCTAAAACGAATTGTCCATCTGCTTTTTTGACACCTAAACGTTTTGACTCACTGTCTCTTCCGTTCTTAACACTACCTTGACCTTTTTTATGTGCCATTAAATTTCACTCCTTTCGTGGATAATATCTCTCTTTATATCTTAAGCTTCTGCTTTAGCTTTTGCAGCAGCTGTTTTTATTGATGTAATTTCAACCTTTGTATATGGTTGTCTGTGACCTTGTGTTCTTCTGTAGTTCTTTTTAGCTTTGTATTTGTATACACGGATTTTCTTTCCTTTACCATGAGAAACTACTTTTCCTTCAACTTTTACACCTTTAACATTAGGAGTTCCTACTTCGATTTTTCCATCATTAGATACTAAGATTACTTTATCGAATGTAACTTTTTTTCCTTCTTCTACGTCTAATTTTTCGAAGAATACTACATCTCCTTCTGCTACTTTGTATTGTTTTCCACAACTTTCGATTATTGCGTACATTATAAAATGCACCTCCCTATTTTTGTATACTCGCTAAGCATAAATACAAGGCAGTTAGCATAGCTAACATTTAGTTGCCCGACCTAGGCGGCTTACAGGTAATTATTTTACCATATCATTCCAAGTTTTGTCAACCCCTTAATTAGCTTTATTTTGGATATCTGCTAGCCATTCATTTAATTTTTTTCTTTTATGAAATATTATAACTTTTTCTTTAGCTATTTTATTAATATTTTCTTCGATTTTTTTGCGCTTTTTTGTCCTAAATGTAATCATATATTTTAAGAAATGCCAATCAATTCTTTCTTTACACCCAGGAAGTTCTTTTTTCTCTTTATTAAAATTACGTATTGTCCTTTCTAATACTCCTTTTATAATGCTAGTAGTAGAATAATCTAGCCAAATTACTAAATCTGCTCTTTCTAATCTTTTTGGTAATGTTCCTACATAATTTCCGTCAATTATCCAGTATTCTTCTTTTACTTTCTCTATTATTATATTATCCCTTTCTTCAGTAGGTATTTTTTCCCAATTTGGTTTAAAATTCACACTATCTAAATGAGTTACTGGTATTTTTAATATGTTAGATAATTGCTGTGCAAGTGTTGTTTTTCCTGTTCCCGGTCCACCCACTATAGAAATTCTTTTTACATTTTTTAATTTTTCTTCCATAATCTTTCTCCTTAAACAATTTATTTTGTCTAATTTAGTCAATCGATTATTTGCAATTTCTATTTATTTTGCATATTATATATGATAACTTAATAATTATCAATCTATAGGAGGTATGTGCTATGAAACGAAAAACAAAAAGATCACAATTGAATTCATCTAAAGCACCAAAACTAGAAAGAGTTTTCACTCGGAATGATTTCGAAGTAAGACCTGTCACAAAAGAAGACAAATGGTGTCACTTCGAGGTAGGGCCTAATAAAGAGGCTCCTTATGGCTATATCGTTGCCATTCCGAATTACTCCAAAAAAATGAACCTTTCTCTTGGAGGAATAATAGTTCGGACAAGGCTTTTTAAAAAAGTTTGATATCTGCAAGTGGTAGAGTCACCAGGATGCAGATGCTACCAATCTGCTGAATTAAAAAGAACTCACACCGGTAAGAAAAAACGAGACGAAGATAAATTCTTGAATATTTCACGTCAGTTATAATCTTATCAGAACAATAGAAAAATGCTGGAACTAGCGTTGCTAATCCGGCATTTTTCTATTGAAATTATACTAAAAAGAATTTATAATTATATTATTATGAGAGATTTAGTTGTAGATAAAAAATATGATAATAAAAAATTAAGTAAATTATTACTAGATACATATCCAGCATTAAAATATGGTACATTTGTTAAAGCTTTAAAGAAAAAAGATATTTTAATAAATGAAAAACGTGTATCTAAGGATTGTATTGTATATGAAAATGATAAGGTTAGGATATATATTATAGATGATTTACTTTATAAAAAATATAATGTTCCTGTAATTTATGAAGATGATAATATAATCATTTTTAACAAACCTATAGATTTAGAAGTTACGGGTATCGATTCCTTAACTACATATGTTAACGAAAATTATAGTCCAAAATTTATGCCATGTCATAGGCTAGATAGGAACACATCTGGATTAATTATTTTTTCTAAAAGTGATGAAGTTAATAACATTTTAATGGAAAAGTTTAAAAATCACGAAATAGAAAAACGTTACATTGCCAAAGTTATTGGAATTCCAACAAAAAAGAAAGATACATTGATTCACTATTTATTTAAAGATAATAAAAAATCAATGGTATATATTTCTGATAAGCCAAAGACTGGATACAGGAAGATTATTACATCATATAAAGTTATAAGTTCTAACGAAAAAGAAAACACTTCTATTTTAGATATTAATTTGGAAACTGGTAGAACTCATCAAATAAGAGCTCATTTAGCATATATTGGTCATCCTATAATAGGTGATGGAAAATATGGGAATAATCAAATAAATAAAAAGTTTAATCAAAAAACACAATTATTATGTAGTTATTATATAAAGTTTAATTTTATTTCAGATGCAGGCGTTTTGAATTACTTAAATGGAAAAGAAATTAAATTAGATGATAATAATTTTATAAAATAAAGGGCCTTAGTTTAAAACCTAAGGCTCTTATTTTTATAAATAGGGATTTAAGGAACGTCCCCAAATCCCTATTCCTAAAACAATATATTTATTTTAATCATTAAATATTTCATAAAATTCTTTTTCTGTTATTTTTTCTTTTTCTAGCAATACATTTGCAACTGCATCTAGTTTGTCTCTGTGCTCTATTAATAGCTTTTGAGCATTTCTGTATGCTGTATCTATTAATATTTTTATTTCTGCACCTATTGCATCTTGCATCTTTTCACCATATAAAATCATTTGATTTGGATTCTCTGAATCCTTTAATGATATTGGTCCAATTGTATCACTCATTCCATAAACAGTAATCATGTCTCTTGCAATATTTGTAGCAACCTCTAAATCATTACTTGCTCCTGTTGATATATCATCTAAAACTAATTTTTCTGCTGCTCTACCACCTAATAATGCAATTAATTTTTCTTCCATTTCTGTTTTTGAAATATAGTATTTATCTTCATTGCTCTTGTACATTGTATATCCACCAGCAACACCTCTAGGTATAATAGAAACTTCTTTTATATCATTTTGTGTTTCTAGATATCTACTTACTACTGCATGTCCAGCTTCATGATATGCTGTTAATTTTTTATCTTTTTCTGATACAACTCTACTATGTTTTTCAAGACCTACTGTAACTTTTTTAATAGCCTCTTCTATATCATCTTTATTAATAGAAGAATGTTTATTTGTTGTAGCAATAATCGCTGCTTCATTTAAAATATTAGCAAGCTCTGCACCAGTAAATCCTGCTGTATCTTCTGCAATATCTTTAAAGTCAACATTTTCATCAATCTTTTTATCTTTGCTATGAATTTTTAGTATTTCTTCTCTTCCTTTTTGATCAGGTGAATTTATTATTATTTGTCTGTCAAATCTACCAGGTCTTAATAATGCTTTATCTAACATTTCTGGTCTATTAGTAGCTGCTAATACAATAATTGTTTCATCTGAATCAAAACCATCCATTTCTACAAGTAATTGATTTAATGTTTGATTATTTTCTGATTCTGCTCCACTTGCATTTGTTCTTCTTGCCCCGATTGCATCTATCTCATCGATAAATACAATACATGGAGCCATCTTTCTTGCTTTTTCAAATAACTTTCTAACTCTTGAAGCACCAAGTCCTGCAAACATTTCTATAAATTCTGAACCACTCATAGATATAAATGGTACATTTGCTTCGCCTGCAATAGCCTTAGCAATTAATGTTTTACCTGTACCTGGTTTACCACAAAGTAAGACTCCTCTTGGTACTTTAGCTCCCATTTTATAAAATTCTTCTGGTTTCTTTAAGAAATTAACTATTTCAACCATTTCTTCTTTTTCTTCGTCAAGTCCTGCTACATTTTCGAATCTTACATTTGTATCTTTTTCTTCGCTATCATATACCTTTCCTTTATCACCTAAACCTTGCATTTTAAATAACATTATTATTAATGCAATCATTAATAAAGTTGGTAAAACTGTAAAAATAGTATCTCCAATAGATAATAGTGCATTAGGCTTGTTCTGGATAACTTCCATCTCATTTCCTTGCTCTACTTTTGTTTGAATATATTCTGTAAAAGCTTGTAAACTTGGTACTATCGTAGTTTTTTCTTCTTCCTCATCTTTCAATTTTACCTTTACTGTAGTACTTCCAGTTGTTAGCTCTATTTTTTCTACTGTATTATTATTTATATTTTGAATTAATTCTGTATATGGTAATACTAATTTGTCCTTTTCTTCACCATTACTACTATAAATTAGATATGCTGCTATAGACAAAGCAATAATAATTACTAATAGTATTATAGAAGAAATCCAAAACTTTTTTGAATCATTGTTGTTATCTTTGTTCTTATTTGAATTTTCCATCAAAATGATATCCTCCTTATCTATACTTCTCCATTAGCTTCTTTTCCTACATTATTATCTTTTTCTTCTTTTTTATCATTTGATTCATCTTCTTTTTTATCTTTTTGTTCATCCTTTTCTTTTGGTTCTTGTTGTTCCTTTTCTTTTTCCTCTAATTGTTGTTTTAATTCTTTTTGTTTTTGTACTATAGTAGTTAATTCCATCTGTTGTTTAATTAGATTTTGACGTATTAAGAAAACAGCTGTAATTACATATATATAAGCAATTCCTCTATACATAATATTAAAGTATTTTATTTCAAATCCAGTTGTCATTAGCACTATAGCATATATTAATAAAAGTATAATTGGTAATGTCATAGCATGTACAGAAATATTTACTAGTGCTGAAACTTTCATCCTTACTCTTAGTAGCATTGCAACAATATTACTTAACAATGCAAGAATAATTATATCTAATATACTCATAATTAAATATGTTATAAAGAATCCTAAAAATACTGTAAATGCTAAACTAATACATAATGAAATCATGTTGATACTATTAATATCATTTACAATATCCTGTTTAGTAAATTCATTTTTTCCATATATACTACCAATATCACTCATTGGTATCTCTTGTAAACCTGTTCCTGCATAACTATTTTTTAAATATACTTTGTCTTTTAGTACAAGTACTCCTATATCATACAAATTTATTTTATCTTTATATTCGTTAATTTTAGTTTCATCTAAATCTTTTGTATCTGCAATAATTAGTACTTGGTCAGCAATATTATCTATTGTGACTGTTTCATCACTTTTAACATCTAATATTCCATTTGAATAAGAAAAATCTGGAATATCACTTGCTATAAAATTCTTTACATTTGGAATTGTAACAACAACTTGTAAAACAGAAAATACTATTGCAATAATTACCGAAAATAGTATAGCTAATTTTAAAAAATAGAATATTCCTCTTTTCATCTCTTCTAATGCAAAATCTTGATATGAATCAAAATTAAATATACTATTTTTTACACTCTTAAAAAAACCTTGTTTTTTAGTTTTTTCCATTATTTATATAACCTCCTAACTGAAGAATCTACATATAAAGGATTTGCATTCATTTTAACTTTTTCTCCTATTTTAAAATCTTCTCCTGTTATATCTACAGTAACATGATACATTCCGATTCTTCCTAGTATTGGATATCTTTTGTTATTTATTTCTACATATAATTTTGTATTTTTAAACAATCTCTTTATAGCTTGAATTACATCTCTTACTTTGTTTCCAAATGATAACATATCACTTGAGAGTTTCATATGGTACCCTTCTGCATAACCTGTTGGTACAATAGCAATCTTTGTTTCTTTTTTAGTTTTATACGTATTGGAATATCCAATGTTCCAACCTTTTGGTAGAGTTTTTATTTCAGAAATTTCGCTTTCCAAATATCCTACTTTTTTTAGCCCTAGCTTGTTTGCTACTGCCACTCTACCTAGAAAAGCTGAACCTATTCTTACTGCATCCAAATTCATCTGCGGAAATCTTATAAATGCTGAAGAATTTGATATATGTTTTATTGGAATATTAATTTTATTTTCTTCCAACAATTTTATAACACTTAAAAATCTCTCATATTGTAGGTTTGTCCATTTTTCTTTATAAAAAGATGTTGAAAAATGAGAAAAAATCCCCTCAATTGTTGCAAATTTTTGTAATTCCTTTATATCTTTTAGTATGGTTTCTGCATCAGTATATAAATATCCATATCTTCCGAAACCTGTATCTATTTTTATATGAACTTTAGGCTTTTTATTTATCACTTTTAAAATTTTAATTAATGCATCTTTTGCTTCTGAGCTTCCTATTGTTATAGTAATATTATTTTTTACCATATCCTCTAGTTCTTGTTCTATTGCTGTAGATGACATCATTAAAATATCTTCTTTTATTCCAGCTTCACGTAATTTTATGGCTTCGTCTGTACTTGCAACAGCTAAATAATCTATTCCATTATCTATTAAAAAATTTGTATATTCTTCTAACCCCAAACCATAACCATTAGATTTTACAATTGCTATTATTTTTAATTTGTCATTAACGCTTTTTGCATATTCTTTTATCTGTTTTATATTATGCTTTAAATCTTGCTTTTCTATAACTAAACTGCCCATCTTTTCTCCTCTTATGAACTTTAATCTCCGTCCCTAAAGTTCAAAGCCTATCATTATTTTTTATGTCTATTCATTAAAAGGCTTCTAACTCTTTTAAACACAGTTTCTGATATTTTATATAATTTATATCTTACTGGTGAGTAATCCATGTGAAGTTCTCCTATAAATTCTGTGAACTCTGCACCAAAACCTTGTTTAAATCTATATAACCCATATTGAGGATGATTCTCGTCTACAACTCCTGAAACTCCTCTTAAATCGTATATATCGTCGCCTCTAGAAATTGCAAGTTTTATCATTTCCCATTGTAATAAATAATTTGGCATTAAATTTCTGTGCTCATTACTGCTTGCCCCATATAAATACCAAGTTTTATTACCATACATAATAGGTATAACTCCTGAAATTGGTTTGCCATCATAATATGCCATTAATACTTTCATATGTTCTGGTGCTAATGCATCATACATTTGCTCGAAGTATTCTAATGGTCTTATCATAAACCCATCTCTTTTACCTGTCTCTATCATTATTCTATGGAAATCTTTTAAATCTTCTCTATTTCCCTCTTTTACAGTAACTCCTTTTCTTCCTGCTAATCTTACATTATATCTTGTTTTTGAATGAAAAGCTTTAAATATTTCGTCTTCTGTTTTTCCTTTTATATCTAATCTAAATACATATCTAGGTTGAATTTCGTCTCTAAAATCTTTTGCATCATCTTTTATTTTATAACCTAATTTTGTTACTATATCTCTAAATTCTTTATCATCACTTTTTATATCTGGTTCTATTTTTAATACCATTGCATGATATTTCTTAGCTAATTCTTTTGCTCCATCTGTTAATTGTTTTAAAACTTTTTCATCGTGAATATCGCAAACTGGTCCTCTTGATGAATACATTAAATATCCGAAAATTGGTATTTTTCTAAGTAAGACACTTAATGAACCTATTATATTATTATTCTCATCTTCAGCTAAAATAACTTCATTTTTCCAAAAATTTTTAACTTTTCCCCATTCTAAAGATTGTTGAAAATTACATCTCTCATGATGTTCCAAAAATTCAGTGTATTTTTGTCTATCTTCTTTACTATTCATATCTAAAAATCTCAATTTAATTCCTCCAATGTATATCTATTTTCATTTTCATATTTTACACTAACTATCTTTTTTTTACAAGTATTTTTCCCCTATTTAAACATTTAAATAGGGGAAGTTATTAGATATGTTATATTGGATTTTAATTAAGTAATTTTTAAAATTTAGCAACATCTTGAATTTCCAAAGCTTGTAAATAGTAATAAGAATATGATTATGAAAAATAATATTTCGCTGTCTCCACATCCACAGCACATATTTCCAAATAATCCACCATTATTACATCCACAATTTGATCCTCTATCTTCTTGCATTCTCTTCCCTCCTATCTTTATTTTAGTAAGCTTAAACTTGTTTTTTTTTATTGTGTAATAAAAAAGTTAAGTCCCTAGCCCGTGCAATTGCAGAGCATCTGTACATTTGAAGAAGGCACTTTTTTATATGATATATTATGCGAATTTTATTTTTTATGTTACAATATGTATGGATATAAAAAATAAAGAGGTGATTTTTTTGGAACTACTTGCTCCTGCAGGAGATTTTGAATGTTTAAAAGCTGCTGTTCAAAATGGTGCAGATAGTGTATATTTTGGTGCAAGTTCTTTTAGCGCCCGTGCTTTTGCTAACAACTTTGATAATGAAGCCTTAGAAATGGCAATTAATTATGCAAAACTAAGAAATGTAAAAACACATTTAACATTAAATACACTAATTACAGATAATGAATTTGAAGATGCAATAAAACTTGCAACACATGCTTATAATTGTGGTATAGATGCAATTATCGTGCAAGATTTTGGACTTGCACGTTATCTAATTAAAAATTTTCCCGGCCTTGATGTTCATGGTAGTACTCAAATGACTATTCACAATTTAGAATGTGTGCAAACTTTAGAAAAATTTGGCTTTAAAAGAGCTGTACTTTCTAGAGAATTACCTATTTCAGAAATATATGATATTTGTCATAAAACTAATATAGAAACAGAAGTATTTATTCATGGTGCTTTGTGTCTTTCTTATTCTGGACAATGTTTAATGTCTAGCATGATAGGCGGTCGTTCTGGTAACAGAGGAAAATGTGCCCAACCATGTAGGTTGCCTTATAAAGTAAAAGGTATAGATTCTTCATTTAAATATTTAATGAGTCCTAAAGATTTATGTGGGTTAGAATTTATTCCAAATCTAATTGATGCTGGGGTTACTTGCTTTAAAATAGAAGGTAGAATGAAAAAGCCAGAATATGTTGCTACAGTTACAAGAATTTACCGTAAATATATAGATAAATACATAAATAAAGAAGATTACGAAATAGATCAAAAAGATGTAGATGATTTACTTCAAGTGTTTAATAGGGGAGGTTTTTCATCTGGTCATCTTAAGAACTCTCCTAATACTGATTTTGTTTATCCAGAAAAACCTAATAATGCTGGGATATATATAGGTAATATTTCTAATTATTCTGTACATAAAGGATATGTGTCTTTTACATTAAAAAATAGTCTTTCCATTGGAGATATTATTTCATTTGATAATGATCATAAAAAATATACTGTTTCTGAGTTAATGAAAAATGGACTAAATCTGGCTTCAGCAGATGCAGGTGACAAAGTTACTATTGGTAGAATGAAAGGAAAAATATCTATTGGTGCAAAAATATATAAATTAACAAGTAAAAGTTTATTTAGTACTGCAAATTCTTCTTTTACAAACACTGAAAATATCAAGACTTACTTAAATGCAAATATTATAATAAAAGAAGGCGAACCAATTGTATTAAAAGTTTCTACTATTAATAATAATGATAGTATATATAATAATATTACTGTTACTGAAAAGTCTGAAAGCATGCCTGTTCAAGCAATTAATAAACCTTTAGATATAGAAAGAATTATTACACAATTAAAAAAGACTTCTAATACACAATTCGAATTTAACGATATTAATGTTCAGCTAGACCCGAATTTATTTATACCTAATATAAGTATTATAAATGAGCTTAGAAGACAAGCTTTAGCTAATATAGAAACTACCGCTATAGAAAAATTTAAAAGAAATATAGATATAAAATATTCTCCAGCTAACAGTGTTGCACCACAAGTTACACAAAAGGATATATCAGTTTGTTTTAATATCATAGATGAAACATTAGATTATACAAAGCTAAATAATTTTAGTAAAGCATATATCCCTTTAAAATATTTTTATAATAATAAATATTTTGAGATTATTAATACAATTGCTAAAAAAGCTGATGTCTATGTATATATGCCAATTATTATTCGTGGTAACTATAAAAATTTGTTAGCAAATTATTTAAGATCTGCTATAGAAAACTTTGATGTTAAAGGTATTGTTTTCTCTAATATAGGGAATGTTGAATATTTAAAATTTATAAAAGAGCAATATGGCAACAAATTAAAATTAATATCAAATTATACTTTAAATGTTTTTAATGATAATACTATAAAAGAGTTACTTGATTATGACATTGATTTAATAGAAATTTCTCCAGAACTAAATAAAACTAATATCTCATCACTTTGTAATTCTTATGGCAATAATATAGAAGTATTTGCATATGGAAAACTTCCGGTAATGAATACAAATTACTGTTTTTTAGGTAAATCAAATAAATGCTATCCAAATTGTGATAAAAAATGTTTTGATACTTCTAAAAAATATGCTTTGGTTGATAGATTAGGTTTTGAATTTAGATTTATCCCTGATAATATTCAGACTATTACAACTGTTTTTAATAGCAGAATTACATCAATTGAAACAAAAGATTTTAATGTAAAGTCATGCAGAATTAATATTTTAGACGAAAATATTGATGAAACTAATGAAGTTATACATACAGTTTCAAAAGGAAATAGATTAGAAGGAAATATGTATACAAATAGTAATTTAAATAGAGAAATTTAGATACAGGGATTTAGGGACGTTCCTTTTTTCCCTATATAAACAACGAAAGACCATCTCTCGCAATAGATGGTCTTTCGTTTTAGTAGTTTTGGAAATAATTAATAATTATTCCTTTCTAAATACTTTGTGGCAACATTTGCAACAGCGATATTTGTAGCACCACTCACCCCTTCGGGGTCATAAGTAAAAAGCACCGTTTTACTGCCATCGGGACACCTTACTGTAACCTTCATTATTGTAATTGTTATTGGGTGTCTATCATTCGATTTAAGGTAATAAATACCTTCTCCAAGCGATTTCTCTTCACTTAAAGTATAACTCACATCGCCTACTCTAAATTCTACACTCTCCATGTTGTCCTTTCTGCCAATCGGTTGTACATCTAACCGTATGGACTGTGTTGCAATTTACTGTTTCTACATTTGTTATTATACGTTATTTTCATAAATAGTCAAATAAAATTTATATAGGATTACTGCTTAATTTAATAATTAAATCCATATTATCATCCTTTGCAGCTTTATTTTTTCTAATAACTCCACATTTTTCACATTTAAAAACTATTACATATCCTTTTTTAGGGTTCAATTCTATCCCTATTGGTTTTAAAGTTCCATGACATGTTTCTGCCCTATCTCCTGGGTTTATATCTACATGTTTAGAATACAAACAATATGGACAATGATTCCTGCAAGAATATTCTAATTTCGGTACTAATTTTCCACAATTTTCACAGATAAATTCTTCATCTATTTCTGTAAATTTGCTATCTTTTAACATCTTTAACTCCTAATATTTAAAATCTCCATTTCCTAAAAATTCTCTTAATAAAGAATTTGTTGGTATTAAGTCTTTTGGTATCTCTTCAAAATATTGTAAAATTTCACATAATCTTTTTGCTTCTGAATATTCTGGTTCAGAACTATCAATTTCCTTTAATAATGGTAATGCCATCGTTTTTAATACTGACATTTCATACACTAAAGAAGTATTAAACATAACATCTGCTTGCTCTTGATAAGGGAATATATTTTTTTGTTCCCCTCTATTTACTGATGGCCACATTCTTAAAGTATGAAGTGCAGAATATCCTCTAAATTGATAATCTCTTACTATTCTTCTTATTAATCTTGAATCTGTTGTTGATATCCTATTAAAATAATCAATATTTAATACAGTTAATGCACTAATATATATTTTAAACTTATTTTCTTTTGGAATACTCTCTGTTAACTTATCATTTAAACAATGAATTCCCTCTATTACTAGTACATCATTTTTATTTAGTTTTAATTTATCTCCTCTATACTCTTTATGTCCTGTATGGAAATTAAATGATGGTGTTTCTACTTCTTCACCATTTAATAAACTTAAAATTTGATTATTAAATAAGTTCATATCTATAGCATTTATATCCTCAAAATCATAGTTTCCATTTTCATCTTTTGGAGTATCTTCTCTTTCTACAAAGTAGTTATCAACTGATATTGTAACTGGTCTTAATCCATTTAGCTCTAGTTGCAAGCCTAACCTTTGTGCAAAAGTAGTTTTACCAGAAGATGATGGACCAGCAATTAAAATAACCTTTGCATTTCTATTTTGTGCTATTTTGTCTGCTATTTGAGAAATCTTTTTCTCATGCAAAGCTTCATCTAATAAAACAATATGTTTTGCTTCTCCATTTTGAACCTTTGTATTTAACTTATATAATGTATTTATATCTAATAATCTATGTATATTTTCGTAATCTTGAAGTGCTGATAATAATTTAGGATTATCTACAAATGGTTGTAATTTTGTTATATCTCTTCTATTTGGATACCTTACAATAAAACCATGTTTATATTTTTCTAATTTAAATATTTTCATATATTTTGTAGAGATTGGCATAACACCATAAAAATAGTTATAATAGTCTTCACAATAATATAAAGTAACATGATCTCTTTCTTTTATATCTTTTTGTAAAATACCTTTTAATGTTTTGTTTTTTTCGTAAAAGTCATCTGCTTCTTCTTTAGTCATTATAACTTTTGTAATTGGTAAGTCTTCTTGAACTATTTCATGCATTCTATTACTTACTGCTTCTAGCATTTCATCTGTAACTTTCATGTTGTCAATTTCAAAAAACATAGAATTTGATAATTGATAATCTACAGTTAATAAAGCTTTTGGGTATACTTCTGAAAAGGCTTTTGCCATTATATAACTTAGTCCTCTTATATAAATTCTAAGCCCATCTTTATCTGATATATCGATAAACTTTATATTAGTATCTTCTTTTAATATATGATTTAATGATTGTATTTGATTATTGCAAATACATGCAATAACATGTTCATTACATTCTTCTTTAAACACATCAATTACTTTTTGTGGCTCTTGTATCTCTATAGTTTTATCTTTATATGTTATTTTCATAGCATTCTTCCTTTCGTTTTTACTGCATAATATTTTATATTATATTACTATTTAAGTCAAACTATTCTTAAAATCTGGCACATATTCTTCTTCATGTTCACCTAAATCTTGCATATAGCCATTTTCTATCCCAATTTCATATATATAATCTTCTATTTGTTTATATTCTTCATTATTTATTTTCCTATTTAGCTCTTTTATTTGCTTTGCTTTATATGTTGGAAAGTATTGTGCCATAATGCTTACATAAACTTCTTTTCCTATATTATCTACAATCCATTTTAATACATTTTTGCTGTTTTCTATCTCGTTTGGCAGAATTAAATGTCTTATTATTAAACCTCTTTTTATTATTCCATTTTCATCTAATTGTGGAGGGCCAACTTGCTTATACATTTCTGTTATTGCTTTTGATGTTACTTCAAAATAATTATTTATATTTGAATATTTTCTGCCTAATTCGTTATTAGCATATTTAAAATCTGGTAAATATACATCAATATATCCTTCTAATAATTTTAACGTTTCTATGTTCTCATATCCATTTGAATTATATATTATTGGTATTTTTAATCCCTTTGTTTTTGCTAGTTTAATTGCTTCTATAATATGATAAACATACATTACTGGTGTCACTAAATTTATATTATGCGCGCCTTTTTCCTGTTGCTCTATCATACTTTGTGCTAAAAAATCTATATCTACTTCTTGCCCCATTCCTTCTTGACTTATTTTATAGTTCTGGCAAAATACACAATTAAAATTACAGTTTGAGAAGAATATTGTTCCAGAACCATTTGTACCACTTATACATGGTTCTTCAAAGTGATGTAATGATACTAATGATATTTTTAATTTATCTGTGGCTTTGCATCTTCCTACTCTTCCTTCTAATCTATTTATTTTGCACATATGTGGACATAGTTTACATTCTTTTAATTCTTCTAACATTTTTCTACCTTTCTTTTTACGTCTATTAATTATTATACCTTAAATTAACAAAGAAATGAAGAGACTAGATATAAAATATCTTTGCCCCTCCATTCTATACATTAAAACTCTACAATAAATCTATTCATATTTTCACCTAAATTTATTGTATCTTCTTTTTCTATAACTAAATCATAATCTTGTGTATCATTTAAAGGAATAGATACTACATATCCGTTAGTTGAAAAATATGCTATTGCCATTCCCAATCCTGAATTTCCTTTTTCCTTATTAGAAGAAAATTTCATTGCGCTCCTTCGAACTTTTGTTTGTTTTCAGTTTTAAAAATAAAATACAAGTTTATCTTGTACTTTATTGGTGGGCAGGGATGGATTCGAACCATCGTACTCAAATGAGAACAGATTTCTTACTACTATAGTTTTCACTACCATATACATGTTTGTAGTCTGGACTTTCTCTTTATCTTAAATAAGATACCAGGTATAAAGTCTCTACACTCGGAAATTACTTTCCTAGCTCGGGATTGTCATCAGCCTTACTGTTAAGAGTTCCCCGAATTAGCCCGGTGTTCATCATATAATCACTTATATGAGCTGCAAGTTTAGGTTTTTGATAAACCAAAGACCACAGTCTGCCGCCTTTAGCCACTCGGCCACCTACCCATGTTATTAAATTTAAAAATGGTGCTCCCTCAAGGATTTGAACCTTGGACCCACCGGTTATGAGCCGGTTGCTCTGACCAACTGAGCTAAGGGAGCCTGTCGACGAAATTTAGTATACTATTTTTAATATAATATGTCAATACTTTTTTTAGTATTTTTTTATTTTTTTACTAAAAATATTCCATCAATATTCAAAAATACTATATTACCAGTTTTAGGTAATATAGTATTTTTTGGTATATACTGTTGTAGATTTTACTACAATTTTAATTTTCTGTTTTTCCTTCTGGAAGTGCTGGAACTTCAAGAACTACTCTTATACTCATAATATATTTAATTGTTCTTACAAATTTGCTATTTTTAAATCTTTGCCATAAGCTTGGTTTTGCCTCAAATGTTTCTGATACATATTGCTCTTGTTGTGGTTCTTCCACTTTTTTAATTGTTTCTACTTTTGGTTGCTCTACTTTCTCTACATTTGAAGGTTCAGCAATTGCAGCAACATTAACTTTCTTTTCTTTCTTTGCTTTTACTTTCTTAGCTTTTTGAATTGGCTCTACAATAGGTTCTACTTGTTCTTCTACTACTTCTTCTGCAGGTGCTGGTATTTCTTTTAACGCATCTGCTATTTCAAGACCAATATAACTTAATGCTTTTGATCTGTCTTCTATTCTTTCCATATCTATTTCAATATGTAAGTTTGATTCCAAATTAGATATTCTTGCTTTTAAAAGTTTTAGAGCATCTTTATAATGATCTGTTTCTTTGCTTCTACTTCTTCCTATAATTAATAAAGTATTTATTATATCTTCATCAAAATCATCTTGAGCTTCTTTAACTGCTTCTTTCCAATTTTTTTCTTTTGTTTCAACTTTCTTTAGAAGTTCTTTTAATTTTCCACCTAAACTTATATTTAATTCTCTTTGTCTAATTAAATTTTCTATTTGTTTAGTATTATCTTCGAATTGGCTTGTTGCAAATTCAACTAACTCAAAAGCAGCATTATAAACACTTGCAGGGAAATTTTGTTTCTTTGGATACTCTACCAAATATGTTTTTATAGCTTCTACTAAATCCTTAAAATAAGTATCATCATCTAATTGGATGATTTGTTTCTTACTCTTAGGATTAATCATTTTATGTACTTTTTCTATATTTGATAATATCTTCTCCTCAGTTATTACCATTCTAACATTTACTATGCCAGATCTAGACATGTAAATTCCCTCCTTCATCATACGTAAATTCCAAAAACTAAGTTTATTATACATCTTTCTTCATAATTCTACAATAATATTACCTTTAATTATTTATTTCATTTTCGTAATATTTTCGTAATATTTATGTAATATTACTTCATTATACCTGATATAGCTATCTTTTCAATTTCCTTATACATTGATTGAATATCTAAATTCTTTTCTGTTTTTAATTTATATATTAAACAAGAACTAGTAAGACTAAATATTTCGGAAGCAATAACTTCTGGATCTCTATCTATAATTTCTCCTTTTTCTATTCCTTCCCTAACAATTTTTTCTACTATATTTAAATATTCAAATACATATTGTCTACTTCTTTTATTTCTTTCTTCTTTACCCCACATTTGGCTAAGAATTATTGTAATTAGACTTTCATATTTTACTATTACTTTAATTTGTATTAAAATTATTGCCCTTATTTTATCTATATAGCTAGAAACTTTGTCTGTTTTTATTTGAATACTATTTTTTAAAAGTTTCATACCTTCTTCTACTAAGAAATTAAATATTTCTTCTTTACTAGAAAAGTGATAATACAAAGTACCTTTTGCAACCCCTACTGTAGCAGTAATTTCTTCTATACTTGTAGCTTCATATCCTTTATCTGCAAATAATTGCATAGCTGTCTCAAATATTTTTCTTTTTGTCTTATTCATTAACATATCTCCTATTTCTTTTAAATTTTAAAATAAAGAAATTCCTAATTTTAGTCCATCTACTTACTTTGACAACTAAATAAAATTTATTTGGATCTTTTTCTTCCATTGCTTTCTCCTTTGTATAACTTCTTTTTTAGTTTACTATAATTCTTTCTTTTTATCAATAGGCTTCTTCTAATTTTCCAATTAAATCTATCCCTTCATCGCCTATAATTTTGGCTGTAACTATTTTATTTTGCAAATTTTCTGCATTTTCTTTAATTTTTACCATTATATAGTTTGTAGTGTGACCTTTATAGTAACCATCTTCGAATTCTTCTATTAACACTTTTAAATTAGTATTTATATATTTTTTATTTTGATCTTTTTCATTTTTATCAGATAATTCTATTAATTTTCTACTTCTTTCTTCTTTTATATTTCCATCAACTTGATTTGGCATTTTTTCAGCTTTTGTTCCATGCCTTGGTGAATATTTAAATACATGCATTTTATAAAAATTAATAGCTTTTAAAAACTCATAAGTAGTATTAAATTCTTCATCGGTTTCACCAGGGAATCCAACAATTATATCTGTAGTTAATGCAACGTTTGGATATGCTTTTCTTAACAATTCAGTTGCTTTTTTAAATTCTGCGGTAATATAGTGCCTATTCATTCTTTTTAAAGTTTCGTCACAACCACTTTGTAATGACAAATGAAAATGATCACAAATTTTATTTAATTTGCTTAATCTATTAACAAAGTCTTCTGTAATTAATGTTGGTTCTAATGAACTTAAACGAATTCTTTCTATGCCATCTATCTTATTTATTTCTTCTAATAAATCTATTAAGCCAATATCTTCTTCCAAGTCTTTTCCGTATGATGCAACATGAATTCCTGTAACTACTACTTCCTTAATTTCATTTTTAGCTAGTTCTGTAACCTCTTCTTTTACACTTTCTATCTTTCTGCTACGTATACGTCCCCTTGCATATGGAATTATACAATATGTACAAAATTGGTTACATCCATCTTGAACTTTTATTGCTACTCTATTTTTGTCTGTATAATTCACACTTCCAAAATCAACAAATTCTTTTTGATGCATTACATCTGATATATGTTCTTGTGGCTGTTTATTAGCTAATGCCTCTTCTACATACTTAACTATTTCTGTTTTTTCGCTTATCCCTAATATTAAATCTATATCTTTTATTTCTTCTAATTTATCTGCAGCTACTTGTGCATAACAACCTACTGCTACTACAATTGCATCTGGATTTAATTGCTTTGTTCTTCTAATCATTTGTCTTGATTTTTTATCGGAAATGCTAGTTACAGTACAAGTATTTATTATATAAATATCTGCTTTTTCTGAAAAATCAACTAATTCATATCCTTTTTCTAAAAAAGCTTGAATCATTCCATTTGTTTCATATTGATTTACTTTACAACCTAATGTATAAAACGCTACCTTCATTTTTCTTCCTCTCTCTTACATTTAATCGCTATTATATCAGCAAAATCCATTTTTTTCAACAATTAACTCTCTATATTCACTTTAGTCAAAAAATATAAGACTACAATTAATGTAGCCTTTTATCTTTTGTGATGATATACTATATGTTTTTCACCATCACTATCAGTATATGTTGTGCTGCTAAATCTATCTGAATGATGATATGTAGTTGCTAATCCAGAATTACCTTTTTCATCCGTATAAAAACCAAATTCCACTCTTCTTTTTGGAGTATCTGCTTTTGTATAATCTTTCACATTATATGATTGTTTATCTCTTATAGCTTGTAATTCTTCTTTTGATATAGGACTGTTAACAAAAGATTTTACAGTTCTATATATTGCATAAGGAACTAATATATATAGGAAAAATATTGACATTATTCCACATATAAAATTAAGTACCCATCTTAAAATTATTCCCATTCCTTTAAATCCTTCATCTTTATATGAAGTTATTCTTAGTTTTTGATAATATGCACCTAAAATTCCAAAAAATAGTAATATTATAAGTGGTTGTATCATTTTTGAATCATACCCTTTTGTAATCATTAAATAGATAACATAAAAGAATCCTCCTAATGCAACAAAACACCAGGCCCCTAAAAAGTCCAAAAATGAAAAATCAATTAAAATCTTCTTTTTTTCTAACACTTTCCCAATTTTAAAAATTATAGCTATAAATATAATTAATAGCAAAACGACACTTATAACTATTCCGACACGAAAAGCTACAGCATGCTCTTGTGGTAAATTTTTTGTTATATTATTAATAAATTCCATTCTTTTCCCCTCATTTTCGAAAATCTATTTTATTATATCAAAAAAGTTATCTGATGTAAATAATATGTTTCAAGCACTGTAATTAACTTGTGATAATGTCACCCCATAATCAGATTAATATTTTTTTCAGAAATGTCACCCCTCTCATGTTAAA
>CALXVH010000020.1 GCA_944391965.1 uncultured Clostridia bacterium | reverse complement strand
TGCTGCAAACGCGGTAGTATCATATAGAACAGCATATTTAAAGGCATATTATCCAGAAGAATTTATGGCTGCTACCTTAAATAGCTTTTTAGGAAATCTAGATAAAATTCCTATGTATATTGATGAATGTAAGAGATTAAAAATAGATATTTTAAAACCAGATATTAATAAAAGTTTTACTAAATTTACAGTTGATAATGGAAAAATAAGATTTGGTTTGGGTAGTGTAAAAAATGTTGGAATTGCAGCAGTAAATGCAATAGTAAAAGAAAGAGAAGAAAATGGTGCTTACGAGAGCTTCACAGATTTTTGTGAAAGAATGAAAAACGAAGCAGTAAACAAGAAGTGTATAGAAAGTTTAATTAGAGCAGGAGCTTTTGATCAATTTGAGCAGACAAGAGCAACTTTACTTGCATCATTTGAAAATATATTAGATACAATTCAAGATACAAATAGAAAAAGCTTTGCAGGTCAAGTTACAATGTTTGATTTGGCTGCACCAGAAGATAATGTAAATGAGCTTAAATATACATTTAATGAGCAAAAAGAATTTTCAGAGAAAGATTTGCTTTCTATGGAAAAAGAGATGCTTGGAATATATATTTCTGGTCATCCATTGGAAAAACTAAGAACACAAATAGAAAATGAAACAAATATTAATTCGATGAAGCTTAAAGAATTTGCAAATCTACAATCTACTGTGTTAGATGAGGGAGAATTTATAGCAAGAAAAAATGAATTCAAAGATGGTCAATTTGTAAAATATGCTGGAATTATTACAAGTGTAAAGAAAAAATACACAAAGAATAATACTATAATGGCATTCGTAACAGTCGAAGATTTATATGGTACAGTAGAAATTATAGTATTTGAAAATTGCTATCAAGAATCTTCTAAATACTTAGTAGAAGAAAGCATTGTTATGGTAGAAGGTAGATTAAGTATTAGGGAAGATGATGAGCCTAAGATTGTTGCAAGAACCATAAAGTCATTCGGGGACAACAAACAAAAAATTCTTACAATTGATATAAATGGAATGGATGAACCACAAAAAGATAAATTAAGAGGTCTTATAAGATTTTTTCATGGAGAGAGAAATAATATGCCAGTTCAAATAATGGAAGATGGAGACTTAAAACCTTGTGGAGGAATATATTTAACAGATGACATATTAAAAGAGTTTGAGGAAACTGTGGGGAAAGAAAGAATAGAAATATAAAGTAAAATGAGCTTTAAGATTAAGAATTGATATAAAAAAAGGAAGGAAATATGAAAAAGTACATATTCCCTTCCTTTTTGCTTATTTGCGTATTATATTTTGATAGGGAAAAAAGGAACGTCCCCAAAATCCCTGTTCCAAAATACCAATTATAGCCATTCACCATATTTCTTAATATATCTATGTTTTGCAAATTGAGCAATTATGCAATAAACAACTGGTGTTAAGAATATTAATGCCATAAATCTTAAAGGAATTTCTACTAATCCAATTGCTGCTCCTAATGGTGTAAATGGAACTAATATTGCAAGTAATGATACTATTATAGATGACATATACACTGGTTTTGCAGCATTACTTTGAATAAATGGAACTTTAGCAGTTCTAATAATATGCATTCCAAATAAGTTAGATATAATTCCATAAGAGAACCATATTGTTTGGAATAATGCTGCATCAGCAGGTCCTAGTTTAAATACAAACCATAACATTGCAAATACAATTAAATCAAAACATGAACTTAAAGGACCCATTGCAATCATAAATCTTTTAATTGCTTGCATACTCCATTTTCTAGGTTTCTTTAAAGCATCTGAGTCAACATTATCAAATGGTAAAGTCAATTGTCCAATATCATATAAAAGACTTTGTACAAGTAATTGAATTGGAGTTATAGGGAAGAATGGTAACAAAATACTTGCAATCAATACAGATATAACTTCACCAAAGTTAAAGCTTACAGCAAGTTTAATATATTTTAATAAGTTAGAAAACGTTTTTCTTCCTTCTGTAACACCATCTAATAAAACATTTAAGTCTTTTTCAAGTAGAATAATATCAGCAGTTTCTTTTGCAATATCAACAGCTGTATCTACAGAAACACCAACATCAGAATTAGTAAGAGAAGGGGTATCGTTAATACCATCTCCCATATATCCAACTACATTTCCACTAATTTTTAATAAACGAATAATTCTTGCTTTTTGAATAGGTGATAATTTAGCAAATACATTATGCTTTCTTTTTAATAATCTAATTACACCATTGTCAGGTAATTTATCAATCTCGCTACCAAGAATAATTTTATGAGTTTTTATTCCTACTTTTTTACAAATACAGCTTGTAACTTCTGCATTGTCTCCTGTTAAAACTATAACTCTAATTCCAGCTTCGTTCATACGTTTTATTGCCATAGCTGCAGACTCTTTAGGTGGATCTAAGAAGCCAATGAATCCTGTAAGAATCATATTAGACTCATCACTTACATCAAAATTAGCTTTACCAGTAACATCTTTTTCACAAACAGCAATAACTCTTAAACCATCTTTATTTAAATCTGTAGATATTTTTTTAATATTCTTTTTTATTTCTGGTGTAATATTAGAAATTTCGTCTTTATAAGATACTTTTGTGCAAATATTTAAAATTTCTTCTACAGCACCTTTTGTAATCATTTTTAAATGACTTGATTTATCTGTAACTATAACAGATAGCATTCTTCTAGTGAAATCAAATGGAATCTCATCAACAACTGCATAGTCATCTTTTAAATGGTCTAAGCCATTTTCTAATGCGCGTGAAATAACTGCTTTATCTATATTTCCATCTAAGCCGGTTTGATGATAAGAGTTTAAAAATGCATCTTCTAATACTCCAATATCTTCATCCCCATGGATATCTAAGTATTTTTCTAGCACTATTTTATCTTCTGTTAAAGTTCCCGTTTTATCTGTACAAAAGACATTCATAGAACCAAAACTTTCAACGGAATCTAGTTTTTTAACTATGGTTTTCTTTTTAGACATTCTTACAGCACCTTTAGATAAACAAGAAGAAAGAATTACAGGAAGTAGTAAAGGTGTAATTCCTATTGCTATTGCAACAGAAAAAGTAAAAGCTACTAGTAAATCATGTTTCCAAGCATTAACGATAAATGTGAGTGGAATCATGAAAAGCATGAATTTAGTTAATAATTTACTTATATTTTCAATTCCTTTTTGGAATTCTGTCTTTGGTTTTCCAGATGTAATTGTATGTGCAACTCTACCAAAATAAGTATCATCTGCAACTTTTACCACAACGCATTTGGAAGAACCACTCACGACATTTGTTCCCATAAAACATATATTGTCTAGATCAGTTATACTTTCTAATTCATCAATAGACTTTAATTCAGAATCTGGAACTTTTTTTATAGAGTCAGATTCACCAGTAATAGATGATTGTCCAACAAATAAGTCTTTTGCTTCTAATACTCTTAAATCTGCAGGAACTAAATCCCCAGCAGATAGTGAAACAATATCACCTACAGTAAAGTCTTTAAAAGGAATTTTTTCTTTTTTGCCATTTCTTATTACAGAACCTTTTGTTTCTACCATTTCTTTTAATTTTTCGGCTGCTTTGTTAGAACGATATTCCTCAAAAAATTCAAGAAAAGTACTAATAAGAACCAAACAAATAATAACTATTATATTGGCAGGGTTTGGAATAGCAGGTAAAATAATATCTGTATAAATTAAAACTAATGCTATACCTAAAAGTATTGCGTTAAATGGACTAAATAAGCTTTCAAAAAAGTAATGATACCAACGCTTAGGTTTAGCACCACTTATTTGATTTGTGCCATATTTTTTTTGATTTTCAGCTACTTGTGAAGCTGTTAATCCAGCCATGTTTACCTTATATTTATTTATAAAGTCATTTTTATTAGTTAGTGCTATATCTCCATATTCTTTTTTTATATCAAATTCTTCAATCTTTTGTGACATGTTAATTTCCTCCTCCTAAATAACTATGTAGCTGCAAACAAAATAAGTTTGTAGTTGGATGTTAAATTATTTTTCTAAAAGTATTTTACAAATATCTCTAGTTGAATATTTCTTTGCAAGTAATTTTGCGTTAACTTTCATCTGTTTAAATTTTTCTGGATTATTAAGTAACGAGTGTAGAGTTTCATTAATATTCGTACTAGATTTTATCCATATTCCAACTCCTTTTTTTTCAAGAAATTCTGCATTTTGAAATTCTTGACCAGGAATTGGGTTAATAACAATAATAGGGAGTCCAGAAGCTAAGCTTTCTGATGTAGTAAGCCCACCAGGTTTAGTTACTACTAAATCTGAAACGCTCATAAGCTCTGGAACACTATTGGTGTATTCCATTATTTTTATATCTTCTGACATACTAGAATTGTCAGCAAGTTCTTGAAATTTGTTTTTCATTTTTATATTTTTTCCAGAGATTGCTACAATTTGAATATTATCAAAATCATTTAGTAGTGAACTCAAAACTTTTAATGTCTTGGTCTTTCCAAGTCCAAATTCGCCACCACCAAAGAATAGGATGGTTTTCTTATTTTCTTTTAATCCAAATTGCTTTAAAATTTCTGCCCTATCAAAATTTAATAAAAATTTATTTGATAATGGTATTCCAGTTGCAAATATTTTTTCTGCTGGTACTTTTCTTTTTATTAAATCTTCTTTCATTTTATTATGTGCAACAAAGAAATAATCAATACATTTTTTACCTACTAACCATTGGTCATGTGGAGCAAAATCGGTCATGATTGATGCTATCTTACAATTTATTTTATTATGTTTTTTTAAATAACTACACATTTGGCTTGCAAAAGGATGTGTAGAAATTATTAAATCTGGCATATATTCTTGCAATAATGTATTTAGCTTTCTAGCTAATATTTTATTAGAAGTACTAGATAATTCCGCAACAAGCCCATGTTGTGAAGTGTAGTAAATTGTTCCCCATGCCCAAGGAGCTTTTTTTGCCATTTCCTTATATGCAGTAGTAGTTAGCTTTTCTAAACGTTTATTAACATATTTCATGCAGTCAATTATTTCTGTTTCTACATCTGGATAATTATTTTTAATATATTCATTAATTGCATTTGCGGCGGATAAATGCCCTCCACCATATGATGCATAAAAAATTAAAACCTTTTTCATTTTTTTCTCCTATAAAATTTAATTCCAAAAAAATTCTATCACAAACTATTAAAAAATAATAGAAAAACTTGAATAAATTTGGAATTTTTACACAAAATATTTTAAAGAAAAATTTGGAGAAGATGAGAGATTGGAGGAAGTAAATTGAAAAGGTATTATAAAATATTATTTCTAATGGTAACAGTTTTATTACTCATAGTTTTAATAAATATTATAGCGAAAGATAATTCTAGTAATGTTTATGCAGCTTCTAGCAGTTCAACTTCGGATTTACAATTAATGGCAAGAGCAATTAATGGCGAAGCAAGAGGAGAACCATACGAAGGGCAAGTTGCAGTTGGTGCAGTTATTTTAAATAGGGTTAAAAGTTCTAGCTTTCCGAATACTATAGCAGGTGTTATTTACGAGCCAGGAGCTTTTACAGCAGTAGCAGATGGGCAGATAAATGTTCCTATTGCAGAAAATTCTACTGTATATAAAGCTGCACGAGATGCATTAAATGGTTGGGACCCAACAGGTGGAGCAATATATTATTTTAATCCAGATACAGCAACAAATAAATGGATATGGTCAAGACCACTTATAAAACAAATTGGAAAACACAGATTTTGTAAATAGAGGAGGATATAAAATGGGTTTAAAAGAAAAAGTTATAGACTGGAAAAACAGATTAAAAGATAGACATATGTTAACAATTATTGTTACTTTAATTGCAATAATAGCGATTCTTGCAATGGTAATTTATAAGAAACAAACAGAATATAGACAAGCATCAGAGAATTCATATAATCAAGCTTTTTATGAATTAGTAGATTATGTACAAAATGTAGAAAACTATTTGGGTAAATCTTTGATTTCTACAACACCAGAACACGGAGCAGAAACTTTAACTAGAGTTTGGAAAGAAGCAAATTTAGCTCAAACTTATTTATCACAACTACCAATAAGTAGTAACGAATTAGAAAACACTTCAAAGTTTTTAAACCAAGTAAGTGATTATAGTTATTCATTATCAAGAAAAAACATAAATAATGAATCTCTAAGTCAAGAAGATTTGGATAATTTGAAAGAATTACATGAATACAGTGTTAATTTAGAAAATGTATTAAATCAATTGTCAAATGATATAAATAATGGAAGAATAAAGTGGGGAGAACTTACTAAAAAGGGAAGTAGTGTATTTGCACAACAAGTTAGCAACATTTCTAAAGATAGTTTTGGAAATATAGAACAAGAATTTCACGAATATGCAGGGTTGATTTATGATGGTGCTTTTTCTGAACATGTTACAAAAGCAGAGAAAGTAGGACTTACTGGTGAAGATATAGATGAAGAAGCTGCTAAGAATATAGCTATGGACTTTGTTGGTAGAGATCAAATTAAAGAAATTAATTCTAATGGATTGGCAGAAAATGCTGATATTCCGACTTATGATTTTAGTGTTAAATTAAACAACCAAGATGATTCTAATGAACTTACTATATCAATAACTAAAAAAGGTGGACATATTTTATTTAGTAATTTTAACAGAAATGTAGAAGTAGAAAATATAGATGATGAAACAGCAAATAAAATAGGTTTAGACTTCTTAAATTCAAAAGGATATACAAATATGAAGAGAACTTATTATCTAAAAGAAGAAGGAGTCATGACAATAAATTATGCATATGTACAAAATGATGTAACAATGTATCCTGATTTAATAAAATTAAAAGTTGCACTAGATAATGGAGATATTTTAGGTATAGAGACACAGGGATATTTAAATTCTCATACAGAGAGAAATATAGCAGAAGCAAAAATATCAAAAGAAGATGCTAAGAAAACGTTAAATAAAAATTTAGAGATTAAGTCAGAAGGATTAGCAATTATTCCAACAGAATATAAGACAGAAATTCTTTGTTGGGAATTTAAAGGAACGGTAGATGATACAGATTTCTTAGTATATATAAATGCAGAAACTGGTAAAGAAGAAGATATTTTAACAATTGTAAATACTCCTAATGGAACTTTAACTATGTAAAACGTTGAACTTTATGGACAAAAGTTCATATGATTTGTTAACTTAGCTTGTATGTTGTTAAATAAGCAGATAATGCCTTAATTTAAAGATAATTTGAATATAATAGAAAGAAATAATAAAAAAGAGTACTTAAATGGACGTAAAAGCCATTTTAAGTACTCTTTAAACAGCTGATAAGTTGACAATAATCCAAAATTAGCGTAAAATGGAAGAGAAGATTTATTAGAAATAAAAGGAGATTTTTTATGCTGAATAATAATAGATTTCTTGAGAAGATAACATCAAGAACAAAAATATATTTAGCAATTATAGCATTTCTATTAATTATTATATGTATAAATAAGCCTGTGTTTATAGTTCCGGGAATAATTTTATTCATATTAATAATTATTTATTCTTATTGGACAAATAGCAAGCGTAATGCAGAATTATCAAGACAAATTCAAAATTTGACTATGACAATGGATGGAACTGCTAAAAAGTCATTAATAAATTCGCCTTTTCCATTAATAATTATAGAAACAACAGGTAATATTATATGGAAAAGTTCTAAATTTGTTTATGAATTTGCAAATATAGATATAAACAATTATCTAATAGATATATTAGAGGAAATTAAAGAAGATATAGAAGCACAGCAAGATAAAAAACAAAAAACTATTACTAAAAAAGTTCAGATTGGTAATAAAATATATAGTGTTTTGGGCGAATATATACGTTCAAAACAAAATGATAAGTCTGAATACATAACAATCTTGTATTTCTTAGACATAACACAAATTATGAAAGAGAAGAAAAAGTACGAAGATTCTAGAACTTGTGTTGGAATTTTAATGGTAGATAATTATGAGGAGATTATTCAAAGAATAGACGTGGAAAATAGACCACAAGTTATTGCCGAAATAGAAAAGGTAATTTATGATTGGGCAGCATCTTCTGGTGGTATAGTTGTTAAGAATGACAGAAATACATTTGTATATGTTTTTGAATATAAGTATTTAAAAGAAATTAAAGAAAATAAATTTGATATATTAGATCAAATTAAAGAAATAAATGTTGAAGCTGGAATCCAATTAACTTTAAGTATTGCAATATCAATAGATGGGGATACAAATTACGATAAATATAAAACAGCATTAGAAAGTATGGATATTGTTCTTGGAAGAGGTGGAGACCAAGCTGTTGTAAAAGAAAACGGAAAATATATATTCTTTGGTGGTAGAACCGAAGAAGTAGAAAAGAGAACAAAAGTAAAAGCAAGAACAGTTGCTCATGCTTTAGAAAATTTAATAAAAGAATCAGACAATATTTTAATTATGGGTCATTCCAATGGAGATATAGATTCTATGGGGTCAAGCCTTGGAATTTATAGGTTAGCCAAAACATTAGAAAAAGAAACAAATATAGTAAATAACACATATGGTATGACTTTAAGTAAATTTATAGAAGAATTAGAAAAAGATGATGAATATAAAGATGTTATTATAGGTAAAAATGAAGCTTTAAACAAGGCTACAAATAAAACTTTATTAATAGTTACAGATACACACAAACAAAATTATGTAGAAGTACCAGAATTATTAGATAAAGTTGGTCAAATTGTTATTATAGATCATCATAGAAGAAGTACAGACTATATAGAAAATGCAACGCTTACATTTCAAGAGGTATATGCATCTTCTGCAGCTGAATTGGTAACAGAAATTTTGCAATACACAGATGTAAAAATAAAACTTAAACCTATAGAAGTAGAGGGGTTGTATGGTGGAATTATGGTAGACACTAAGAACTTTACTTTTAAAACGGGTGTAAGAACATTTGAAGCAGCAGCGTATTTACGTAAATGTGGTGTTGATATAATTAAAGTTAAAAAATGGTTCCAAAGTGATTTAAATAGTTATAATGAAATTGCAAATATTGTTAAAAATGCAGAAATGTATGATAATTCTATTGCAATTGCTATATATGACAAAGAAGATAAGGATGCAAATCTAATTTGTGCAAAAGCTGCGGATGAATTATTAACTATTTCTGATATTACAGCATCATTTGTACTTGGAAATGTAGGAGATAAAGTATGTATAAGTGGTAGATCTATAGGAGATGTAAATGTACAACTTATACTAGAAAAACTTGGTGGCGGTGGTCATATAACATTGGCTGGAGCACAGGTTGAAGGTATGACATTAGAAGAAGTTAAACAAGAATTAATAAATAGAATTAATGAATATTTTTCAGAGATAGCAAATTAAAATATGAATTTTAAGGGATTTGGGGACGTTCTTCGAATCCCTTTTTTATTTGTAACGGAATTCATATTGGTGAAAAATGATATTAATTAATGTAAGATATATGTTTGAGTGGTACGCAACATAGATTATTTGTTCTTTGCAATGCAAAGTTGAAAGCCTCCTTAAGGATGTCTTTTTCGCTTATGGTTCTAAAAGTAATATTGTATTTTTATTAAAATAGTATACATAAATCGATTGCGAGATATACACATACTATTTTTGGTAATGGTTCTTCATTAGCTCAAAAATAGGGAAATTTTCTTGTTGATAAAAATATGTGGAAATTGTGGAATACACAAAAGTTATGTGGATAAAAAATAGGTGGATAACACGAAACTGTTAATATAAAAGGGTGGATAATGTGGATAACTATGTGGATAATCACAAAATAGACATAAAAACAACAAAAAACTACAAAATATATTATAAAATGATAAATAATTAAATTACAAATTTAATATAAAAATATTTGAAAAAAAAATTAATATATGTTACTATGTAAAAAAACGAGGTGATAATATGTCTGATGATAAAAAAATAGAAGTAATAAATGGAAATGGGGATGATCTAGAAATATCACCAGTATATGACCATTTAGATATTGAAAAGCCAAATACAGAGAAAAAGAAAGAAATTGTTATACCTAAAGAAAAGAAAAAGGAAGATAAAGAAGAAGATTCAGAAGATGAAGAAGAATAAGCAACATTGTATAAGATGTTGCTATATTTTTTCAAATATCTAGTAAGTATTATTTGAAAATACTATAAAATAGCAATGATTAGTGATTTTAAAAAATAATTTTAGTTTTTAAGGTTTAAACTATTGACAGTTACTGACAAAAATGGTATTATATATCTTGTCCGAAGAAATGGGTCAGTAGCTCAGTTGGATAGAGCATTGGCCTTCTAAGCCAAGGGTCGGGGGTTCGAATCCCTCCTGGCTCACCATTTTGGGAAAACCATACAGGTATTGAATATCAATATTTTGTATGGTTATTTTTTTTGAAGTATGCAATAAAAATTTTATAAAATCAGATTGTTAAAGAAATAGAAAGAAGAGGTAGTAAATGAAATTAACAGAAGAAGGAGCTTTAAAATTATTAGAAAATTTTAGAAATAAAGTAGAAGATACAAATTGGATAGACCATTCAATTTGTGTAGGAAAAACAGCAGGAAAAATCGCAGCAAAATTAGGAATAGATGTAGAAAAAGTAATTGCTTGCGGATATATTCATGATATAGGTAAAGGGACTGCTGAATTTGAAAATCATCCAATGCAAGGGTATAAGTATCTGAAAGAGCTGGGCTATGATGATGAATATGCTAATATTTGTTTAACACATTCATATTTGAATAATGATATTAATTGTGTAGCAGCTGAGATGCATTCAAAAGATATAAGGATTTTAGAAGAATTTATAACAAACCATAAGTATACAATTTATGATAAATTAATAACACTATGTGATTTGATGTCTATGCAGGTAAATGTAACAATAGAAAAAAGATTAATCGATATATATGACAGAAGAGGAGTACACAAAAATACAGTATATAATATTAGAGAATCACAAAAATTAAAAAAGGAATTTGATGAAATGTTAGGATATAATCTATATAGATTATTCCCAGAAATAACAGAAAATTTATAATTTGTGCTAGTACAATTAATAATGAGCCAATAATTATAAAATTGCAAAAATAAAATCGACATTTATTTACAAAAAATTAAAAATTTTCATGAATAAAGAGTATATTAAAAATGACATAATAATAATAGTAAACATATTAAAATTTAGAAAATATGCAATTATTTATGAGGAGGAAAAAAATGAAAAGTAAATTTTATATAAAAGCTTTATTAATTATATTATTAGCTGTTTCTTTAATAACTATTCCAAATATAAGTAATGCTACAGAAAGAACAGCAAATGATGAAAGTACGCTAACAAGTGCAATATCAAGTGCAGCAGATGGTGATGTTATTAATTTATCACAAAATATTACAATAACAGCTCCAATTGAAGTTTCTGGTAAATCAATAACAATAAATGGTAATGGACATAGTATAATAGCTGGATATACAGGAACATCTGGAAACAAAACAATTTTATCAGCAGTTTCAAATGGAAGTGTTATTAAATTAAAAAATATCACATTAAAGAATAGTCCTAAATATGGTGTACAGGCATATGACGGAGGAAAAGTAATTTTAAATCAAGTTACTCTTTCTAATAATGCGTATGGTGGAGTACTAGTAAATGGTGGAACTGTAGAAGTTATTAATTTATCATTAATTGGAAATAAAACAGGTATTGAGATTTCAAAATCAAAATCTATAACTTCTAATAATGAACCTACATTAATAATGAATGGTAAATTAACTTCTGATGCGACTGATAATGTTATATATTTAGCAAATGATCCAAATGATAACACTAGTAAATTTGTAATAGAAAACACTGATAATACAGAGAATAAAATTTTAGCAAGTGGTAATAAAGTTGTAGTAACAGATGTAAATAATAATATTTTATATACAAGTAATGAGACAACAAAGCAAATAGATGTTGAAGATTACGAAGAAAATCATCCAGAAACTGAAGAAAATAATACGATTGAAGAAAATAATAAAGTAGAAAACCCACATACAGGAGATTCAATTTTCGGATATGTTGCAACAGGAATAATAGCTGTAATGGGAATTGCAATTTTAACAAAGAAAAATAAATAATAAAAAATAAAGATGTGATTAATAGTTTTCACATCTTTATTTTTATAAAATAGGGATTTTAAGAACGTCCCCAAATCCCTTCCAAATCGCTTACAAAATCCCTCCAAAAAATCATCATATTATTTTATTAACTTGCCATGCATAACCATTCTATCATCTAATCTATAACATGTAGATAAAGTAATAATTTTATCATCTTTACTTATATCAATGCCAAAATTAAAAATACTTCTATTTTTTATTAATTTTATAAAGGAATTAAATTCAGTACTATCTTTAAATGAAGTTGCTAAATAATCTGTTGTATTTGGCAAGTGGTATACACTAAAAATTTGCCAAACTGTATCTCCATTTTTTGTATAAAGATGAATTTCACGATTTTCGGAATTATTAAACCAGGTTTGTTTTAACGAATTTCTTAAGGAACCAAACATAGATGAATCATATCTAGAATGTCCATATATTATTGTGTTTTTACCCAAATTATTAATATCATTTCTATAATCTAAAAAAATCCAACCAGATTTATTTTCTTCTTTAGTAAAGGAATGATTAAGATAATATGAATTGTCTGTTGTTTGTACAAATGGATAATCTATATCTGTACCATCTACTTTTATCCAACCAACGACATCACTATTAAGTTGCTCCAATGGTGTGAAGTTTACAGAAGATTGATATGTTTTAACATCATCAGCTACTTCTGTTGTTTCATTAGTGTTATTAGCTGATACAGTATTTACTATTTCTTTACTTTCCTTGGCAATACTGCTTGAATCATCAAACCAATTAAATATATTAAAAATAGAATATATAAGAAGTAAAATACTTAATACTAAAAAAATTTTTTTCATATACATCATCAATTTTAGTATAACAAATATTAAAAAAAATATGCTTTTAGTAGATTTAGCCCTTGAGGGGATAGGAAAATTATGGTATAATTAAGCCACCTTCGAAATCTTCGATTTCGCCTAGGTGGGCTATATGCGAAGAGAAGCGAAGCAAAGCCACCTTTGAAATTTTAAATTTTGATAGAAAAAATATAAGTGCTAAAACTAATAGAAGCAAACATCAAGGAGATATTATGGATATAGAAGAGAAAAAGGCTGCAATAGAAGCAATATTATTTGCAGCAGGTAGAGAAGTTAAAGTAAATGAAATTATGTCTAGTCTAGAAATAGGAGAAGAAGAAGCGATTACTATTTTAAATAGTTTGGCTTCTGATTTTAATGAAAAAAAATCTGGACTAAAAATAATAAGAATGGATGATTCATACCAGATGGCAACAAAAACAGATTACCACCAATATATATATCCAATAATAGACAAAAGAAATAAACCTAATTTATCTAATGCAGCATTAGAAACATTAGCAATAATTGCATATAACCCTAAAATAACAAGAGCACAAATAGAAGAAATTAGGGGAGTTAATTCTGATGGTGCAATATATAAATTATTAGAATATGAATTAATAGAAAATGCTGGTAAACTTAATGCTCCAGGAAAACCTGTTACATACAAAACTACGAATGAATTTTTAAAGAAATTTGGCTATAGTAGTTTAGCAGAGTTACCAGAACTTCCAAAATATAAGTTGGATGAAAACGAACAAATTGTGTTAGACGAGTTCGAAGATCCAGCAGAGGCACCAATGCCCGCTGAGGGTGTAGAAGGAGAATTAAAACAAGAAGAGAATTAAATTTGGAGGTTAAATTATGGGAGATAATAAAAACTTTGTAAAAGATATAACAAATATAGAAGAAGATTTTGCACAATGGTATACAGATATTGTACTAAAAGCAGAACTTGCAGATTATACTAATGTAAAAGGATTTATATCAATTCGTCCTTATGGATATGGAATATGGGAAAATATTCAAAATTATGCAGATAAAAAATTTAAAGAATATGGAGTTAAAAATGTTTCTATGCCAGTTTTAATTCCAGAAAGTTTATTAAATAAAGAAAAAGAACATGTAGAAGGATTTGCTCCAGAAGTAGCATGGGTAACACAAGGTGGAGGAAGCAAACTAGAAGAAAGACTTTGTGTAAGACCTACATCAGAAACAATATTCTGTGATATGTATTCTAAATGGTTAAATTCATGGAGAGATTTACCATTTTTATATAACCAATGGTGTAGTGTATTGAGATGGGAAAAAGAAACAAGACCATTTTTACGTTCAAGAGAATTTTTATGGCAAGAAGGTCATACAATTCACGAAACAGCAGAAGAGGCAAAAGAATTTACATTAAAAATGCTAGATGTATATACAGATGTATTAGAGAATTTACTAGCCTTACCAGTTTTAAGAGGTCAAAAAACTGAATCAGAAAAATTTGCTGGTGCAGAAGCTACATACACAGTGGAAACATTAATGCATGATGGTAGAGCATTGCAAGGAGGTACATCACATTATTTTGGACAAAACTTTGCTAAACCATTTAATGTAAAATTTCAAAATAGAGATGGAAAAGAAGAATATGCATATCAAACATCATGGGGAATAAGTACAAGGTTAATAGGTGCGATAATAATGGCACATGGTGACAATAGAGGATTAAAATTACCACCAAAAGTTGCTCCAATTCAGGTTGTTGTAGTTCCTGTAGCTCAACAAAAAGAAGGTGTTGTAGAAAAAGCAACAGAACTTACAAATAATTTAAGTAAAGAATTTAGAACAGAATTAGATGCAAGGGATAATTACACACCTGGATATAAATTTAATTATTGGGAAATGAAAGGTGTTCCTGTAAGACTAGAAATAGGACCACGTGATATAGAAAATAACCAATGTGTGTTAGTAAGACGTGATACATTGGAAAAAGAAATAGTAAGTTTAGACAATGTTAATAAAAGAATAGCAGAATTATTGGAAGAAATACAAAAAAATATGTTTAAAATGGCAGAGGAGAATACCAAAAAGAAAACAACAGTTGCTAAAACAATAGAAGAATTCGAAAAAAATATTAACGAAAACCAAGGATATGTAAAAACAATGTGGTGTGGTAGTAACGAATGTGAAGAAAAAATTCATGAGCTAACAGGTGCAAAATCAAGATGCATACCATTTAAGCAAGAACATATTTCTGATACTTGTGTATGCTGTGGTAAACCAGCAAATAAGATGGTTGTATGGGGAAGACAATATTAATATAAAATAGTAAATAGCTGTACATTTTAAGTACAGCTATTTTTTAAAACAAACTAAAATATGTAAACGGTGATTTAATTAGGTAATTTACTCTATATAAAACCAAAGATTAAACTCTGTTAATATAAAAATATTATCTACCTTCATCATCATCAATTAATTTTGAATCGTCTAATACAGTTTTTGCAGAATTCACATATTGTTTATCTTGAGTAGTTTCTATATAAGTTTCAAGCCCATTAGTTAAATCAGTTACATTTTTGTTGATTTTTAACCAATAAGATGTTTTCTCTTTTTCTTTATCTGTAGCTTTTTGTGAAGTTTCACGTAAATCTTTATAAGGAAGATATACATATTCTGCAAAATCTTTTGGTAAAGTGACTTCTTTAGAAATATGTTTTGCCTTTGTTGGATCTTTATGTATATAATTTAATTTTAATGTAACAGAGTTAAAAAAAGGTGTAACAGAGGATTCGTTATAAGATTCTAGATAGTAATCACTTAAAGTTTCTTTCATATCAGGTTGTTCATCCAAAAGTATATCCTCTGCTACCTCTTCAACTAATTCATCAGTAGCATAGAATAATTCTGTAGGATCGTATTCGTCTAAAGAATATTCAACATTACCATTATTATGGTTACTAAATTGGTATCCAGTAAAACCACCTAGAGCAATTGTAGCAGCGAGTGCTCCAGCAGCTACTAATTTGCCAACCTTTATGTAGTTTTTCTTTAAAGATGCCTGATATTTTCTGTTTGAATGACTATACGAATTGCGTACATTTCTTTTTTGATTTGATGTAGAAGTACTTCTTCTTGGAGTAGGGCGTCTAGTTGTAGATCTATTTACTGTTTGTCTTGAATTTTGGCTACTTGTTAGTGGCATAAAGTCAAGTTCTCTATTATCTTTTTTATGTGCTCTAACAGCGTTAAGATCAATAATATTCTTGCCATTATTAGGACTCATAAAAATCATTCCTTTCATTTGTATGTTTGTGGCTTCATTGTACTACTAAATGTTAACGAAGTCAATTTTTTGTGTACATATAATCCATAAGAATAATTTTAAAAATAATGTTTACAATAAAAAATGCATATGATATAATTTTTTAGGTAAAGAGGTGAAGTAATTGAACCAAATATTGGCAGTGGAAAATAATCAAAAAAATAGTAAAAAGAGGAAGAATACTACAGCAGATATAAAAAAAGTAATAACTGTTTTTTGTGTAATCGCAATATTATTTGGAATTGCAATAACTGGGCAAGGTGTCTATGCTATTGTAAATAGTTTTAAGACAGATACAACCCAAGAACAAGTTGCGGAACAAAATATATCTATAGATAGTGATACTAATACGGGAAAAGTAATAATTTCAGGAACAGTTCCAAATGGTGTTCAAAGCATAATATATAAGTGGAATGAAGACGAAGAACAAACAATTACAAAAAATGGCGAAACACAAATAAACGAAGAAATAGATTTACCAGTTGGTAATAATAAATTAAGTGTAACTATAGTAGATATGAAAAATAGTTCAACACCATATACAAAAGAATTTACAGCAGATTCAACATTACCACAGTTAGCATTAAGCTTAAGTGAAGATGGATCAAAAATAAAAGTAGTTGCAAAAGATACAGTCGCATTATCATATGTAACATATCAATGGGATGATGGAGATGTTCAAACAATATATCCACAGGCCGGTTCAGAAGCACAATTAGAAGCTGAAATAGAAGGAATGCCAGGAAAACATACATTAACTGTAATAGCTGTAAATACAAGTAATAAAACAACTAAAAAAACACAAGAAGTAGACGGTGTTGATAACTCATCAAAACCAACAGTTAGTGCTTCAATAGATTCAACAGATAGGTCAAAGATAATATTCTCTGCTTCAGATACAAATGGATTAAAGAATTTATCATTTACTATAAATGGACAAAGATATGAATTACCAGCAAATGAAAATCAAACAGATTTACAATATACATTCCAAGTTAAGGAAGGCCATTATTCTATAACTGTTGAGGCAGAAAATATATATGGACAAAAACAAGCTCAAAACTTTATTTATGATTATTAATATAAATAGAAATTATTGATTTTGTTTCTTGTAATATAATCTATATAAAACAAATAACAGTTTAAAAGACAGGAATATCCTGTCTTTTAACACATACAAGGAGAACATATGGAAAATGAAATAATTAAAATAATTTTCTACTTTTTCTTATATTCATTATTAGGCTGGGCAATGGAATCAGTCTATCTTTCTATAGGTCAAAGAAAATTAATAAATACAGGATTTTTATATGGTCCTTTTTGCCCAATCTATGGTTTTGGAGCAGTAGTTTTATATTTATTTTTAAAAAATCTGCAGGGTAAACCTATTTTAATATTTTTTGTAGGTTTTGTTGTATTATCAATTTGGGAATATTTTGTAGGTTTTTTATTAGAAAAATTATTTAAAACGAAATATTGGGATTATTCAAATAACAAATTTAATATTAATGGAAGGGTTTGTTTATTAAATTCTATATACTGGGGCTTCTTAAGTGTATTCTTCATAAAAATATGGAATCCTTTAGTAGAAACACAAATAAATAAGATACCTCAGGAGATAATTTTATATATTGATATAATTTTGGTTGCATATATAATAATAGATATGATTGTAAGTGCTGTAAAAACTTCAAACCTAGCTAAGAGAATAAGAAAATTGATACAATTAGGAGATTCATTAAAGGAAAAATTAGAAGAATTGAAAAAGACTTCTTCAGAAAAACAAAAAGTTGCTTTACAAAAAATAATAGATGATTTAAAATTAAGACAAAAGACAATGAGGTTAAAGATAGATAAACAGGTTGCAAAATTAAAAAATGCATTTCCATCTGTCCAATCTGAGCATATTAAAGAATATTTAAAACTAAAAGTAAATGAATTAAAAAATAAAACGAAGGAGTAAATTATGATACAAGATATATATATTATTGATGATGATAAATATTCACTACAAGATTTAAAAGATTTATTTGCAGATAATACAGAATATAGATTTGTAAATGTTTCTACAGAAGAAATAAATAAAGCGCTAATAAACATTCCTTCGCTTATTATAATAAATGAAGATAATGTTGATAGAGATATAGAAGAGCTATGCTCAACAATTAGGAAAAATGAAGATAATAGTATAACTCCAATAATAGTTATATCTTCTAATTCAGATAAAGAGCATAGGCTAAACGTATTAAAAAAAGCAGTAGAATATTATATAAGAAAGCCAGTAGACCAAGATTATTTGTATTATACAATTAAAAATTTAATGAGATTAATGTATACAAATAGACGTGTAAGTCCATTAACTGGATTGCCTGGTAATGTACAAATTCATGCAGAACTAAAAAAGAGATTGTTTAATAAGGAAGATTTTGGAGTATTATATTTAGATTTAGATAATTTTAAAGCATATAATGATGTATATGGATTTATAAAAGGTGATGAAATTATTAAATTTACAGCTAGAACAATTGTGAAAAATGTACATGCTATAAAAAATAATGATTGTTTTGTTGGTCATATTGGTGGTGATGACTTTGTAGCAATAGTATCTAGAACGAATTATGATGAAGTTTGCCAAAATATAATAAAGGATTTTGACTCTGAAATATTAAGTTACTTTACTGAGGAAGACAAAAAAAGAGGATATATAGAAGTTGCAAATAGAAGAGGAATATTAGAAGATTTTCCACTTACAGCAATTTCCATAGGTGTAGTTGATGTAGAACCAAATAGATTTAATAATATATTGGAAATTGGTGAAGTTGGCGCACAAGTTAAACATTTAGCTAAAACAATTCTTGGTAGTAGTTATGTAATAGATAGACGAAAAGAATAAAAATGGAGGTACTTAAGATGGAAGAGCTTAAAAACGAAAACTTAATTGAGGCTATAAACAACTTAAGAAAAAGTAAAGATAAAGGGTGGAAAGAAAAAAATTATTATATAATTATTAACCATTTTGGAAATAAATTAGTTGTGGAAGATCGTTTTATGAAAGAACTTTTAAATCAATAATATAATATTATGTTATTCTAATTATATACTTTAAAATATTAAAAAAGAACGGTATATTTATATTAAAGCTTAATTATAAAAAGCTGAATAAAACTTTAAGTTCTAATACAACCCCTAAATGAATACATTTTAACAAAAGTATTCACATGGGGGTTTTCTTTATGAGAAATCTATCAATAGAAAAACGTGCAATAGAACTTGCACATTATATTATAAATTCAAAAGATACAGTAAGAGGTGCAGCTTCTAAATTTGGAATAAGTAAAAGTACAGTGCACACCGAAGTAACATTCCAGAACGGTAAAAATAAATCACCTATAATCCCAGAAAGTATTGAAATTAAAAAGGTTTT
>CALXVH010000019.1 GCA_944391965.1 uncultured Clostridia bacterium | reverse complement strand
ATATAGATTATATTAAATATAAAAAAATAAAGAAAGGAGTCATATGGTTATTTAAGTTATTAAATATATCATACAAGAAAATTATGATAAAAGCAAAAGCAAAGAATTTATTAGAATTATTACGAGCAGGAAAAGGGATTGGTGGAAAATTTTCTAATTACTATGACAAAGAAACAGGAAAAATAATAGATGTTATCGTAAATGAATGTAAATCACTTATCAGAAATTCAGAAGGAAAACTACAAAAATACGAAAGCGAACTATCTATAGGACATATAAGAGAAATTGTTAATCAATTGATGAGTGATAGAAATACAATAGGTTCCGTACAAGCTGGAGTAGTAATGAGAGATAATGGAATTTTAGGTCTAGCAAAAGAACTTAAAGTAACTAAAGCAGTTAATGAACAAGGCAAGTTAAAGTTAGATATAGAAAAGCCTTTTCCAGATAATTTTAAAGATATACTAACTGGCACATATAATGAAAAGGAATTAAAAGAAAAAATAATAAAGCCATACGTTGCAGGTCTTTGCGAAGAAAACGAAGAATTATCAAAAAGACATGCTTGGAGTAGAAGATTAAACCCATTTAGGCCAAGAAAATTATCTACTGCTGAATTACAAAAAAGATATTCAAAATATTTAGAAAAATACACTGATTTGGATGAGGAAAAAAGAGAAAATATGTCTAGATATTTTGTAGTGAATATTTTAGGTAGTGATAGAATTAAAAGTGATATTATAACTGATGAAATAAATGGAACAGGTATAACAAAAAAAGGGGAAAAAATACATAATAGCTATACAGGAATGTTACAAAACATGGCTGTTAATGTAATTGATATAATGGCTGGAATACCAAATCCAAATGATAGATTAACAGAAATTGAAAATATTTATTCAAACATAGACGAACAATTAGAAGCTTTAAGCACGGAGCTAGTTCCAGATCCAAAACAGATAGAAGAAACAATTGTAAACTTAAATAGAACTGTAAATAACAAAGATAAAGAACTTACAAAAGATGATGGATATAGAAGTGCGAATGTTACTTTTGGAAGAAATAATACAAAAAGTGTAGGTCTTTTAGAAAATGAATTTGTACCACAAGCAATGAAGTTATATGCAAAAGACATGGCAGATTTCCTAGAAAATTCAAGCCAAATGTCTGATGAAGAATATATTAAACAAGTAGCAAAATTTCATTTTAGGTTCGTTAGAATACATCCATTTATAGATGGAAATGGTAGAACTGCAAGAGCAATAACGAATTCATTATTAAGTAATAGGGATTTATGTGCTACATTTGAAAAATATACAAAGTCAGAATATATTAAATATATGGATTCGGTGGTTACAGATTATGATACATATAATAAAGGATTATATACAGACCAATCAATTTGTAGCAAAATGGAGGATGAGAATATACAGAATTTAGCAGAGTACATAACAAAAAAATGTCAGCTAGATGAGAAAGATATAGAACAAGAAGGAAGTGCTGTAACTACAGATTTGTCAAAAAAACAACCTACAGGAGAATATAGATAAAATGATAAGCAGTATAAAAAACGTTCATAAGAACGTTTTTTTATTTTGGCTTTGAATTTATTTGTATCAGATTTAAAGATTAAATTTTATATTATGAGATTGTGAACATTATGTGAAAAAATAAAAAAGCTATTGACTTGGAGTAAACTCTAGAAAATAAAATTAAGAAAATTAAATTATGGGAGGAAAAAAATGAGTAAAAAAATTATAGTTTTAATTGTTGTTATTATTTTATTAGTAATAATTAGTGGAGTAATATATTTTACAAGCCAAAATTCAAACGAAAGTGAAAATGCTAACAATAACCAAGAAAATTTAGCTGAGCAAACAGAAGAAGAAAATCAAACAAGTAATAGTGTAGGAACAGAAAATGAAGATGATACAACAGGAACAGCAAAAACATTAGTTGTATACTTCTCTGCACAAGGACATACAGAAGAAGTTGCACAAAAAATTGCAAATAATTTAGGAGCTGATATTTTTGAGCTTGAACCAGTAGATGAATATTCTTCTGATGATTTAGATTGGACAGATAGTAATTCAAGAGTATCACAGGAACATGAAGATGAATCATTAAGAAATATCGAACTTGTTTCTACTAGTGTAGAAAATTGGGATAGCTATGATACAGTATTAATTGGATATCCAATATGGTGGGGTATAGCTGCTTGGCCAGTAGATACATTTGTTAAATCAAATGACTTTACAGGAAAAACAGTTATTCCATTCTGCACATCATCATCATCAGGACTAGGAAATAGTGGAGATTTACTTGCAGAAGAAGCAAATTCTGGTAACTGGTTAGATGGACAACGTTTTAGATCTAATCCATCAGACTCAGATATTAAAAATTGGACAGATAGTTTACAATAAAGTTTGAACTTTAGGGACGGGGCTTAAAGTTCATATGTGCTAATTGCTGGCTAAATAAGCCTTACTTAAATACTTTAAAGAATTTGCAGTGAGTACAATAGCAGTGATTAGCACATATATACATCCCCTTTTATTATAGGCAAGCGTACACTTAAACTGTAATCTAAACCTTCAATTTACTACACAGTTGTAATCAGCTTGCCAAATAAAATTGTTTATAGGAATTATTTTATAATTTAGGTTATAGAATAATTCCTATTTCTAAAATGAATAGACGAGGTGAGATATGAAATTAAATTTAAAGAAAGTTATAATCGTAGTACTAATAATCATTATTTTAATTGTAATACTTTTCTTTGCTTTTAGAAATAATACAGAAGTTAGTACTACAAATGAAATTACAAATACAGTTATAAATAACATAGTTAATGAATCAAATACATTAGTAGTAAATGTGTCAGCAGATCAAGTAGAGCAAGCATGGGAATGGCAACATGATACATTAGATAACCATAATATAAATGCCTCAGCAATTAATTCTGTACATGATACTATAGATTCATATCCAATTAATGCAGAAGTAATTGTAAAAGATGGAGTTATTGTAGATGAATATTACAAAGACGGATATGACCAAAATAGTGTGTTTTCATTACAATCAACTTCCAAAAGTGTTACATCAGCGTTAATAGGAATTGCTATAGACAAAGGATATATACCAAGTGTAAACGAGCCAATATCAACTTATTTCCCACAAATACTAGATTCTGGTAGTGAATATAAAAGTCAAATTACAATATGGAATTTACTTACACATACAACAGGATTAAATGCTAGTGATACAGCAAACTGGAGTGAATGGCTAGCTTCTGATAATTGGGTAGATTATGTACTAGAAAGGCCAGCAACATCAAGACCAGGTACAGTATTTAGTTATTTTACGGGAAATACTCATTTGTTATCTGCAATTTTACAGCAAGCAACAGGAAAAACAGCTTATGAATTCGGAAAGGAATATTTATTTGATCCACTTGATATGGATAGTGTACAGTGTAGTACAGATCCTCAAGGAATTTCTGATGGTGGAAATGGTTTTGCAATGAATGTATATGATATGGCAAAATTAGGAGAATTATATTTAAACAATGGTAACTGGAATGGAGAACAGATAATTTCTGAACAATGGATAAATGATTCTACAACACTTCAATTTGATAGATCATCAGGTTCAGCAGATTATGGATATCAATGGTGGGTTAGAACGTTTGGTGAAAATGCTTATCCAGCATATTTTGCCCAAGGTCATTATGGACAATATATTTTTGTAGTCCCAGATTTAAATTTAGTTGTAGCGATTACTAGTCATTATGAAGGAAGCACTAGCGTTTATTGGCAAATTATGAATAATATTGTAAATGCTTGCGATTAAATATAGTAGAAAAATGATTTATAAAAGGAAGTAATTATATTGATAATTACTTCCTTTAGTGTTATTATCAACCTAACAAAACAAGAGATAAAACTTGTCTAAATGATAGAAAGGTAGGGATTTATATGAAAAGGGGATTAAAGGTTTTAATAATTATTTTAGTAATTTTAGTTGTTGTTGCAATAGCAATTTTACTTGTTAAGCATTTTACAACAAATGAGGTTAGTAATGAGTTAACTGGAAATAGTATATCTTATGATAATGCAGATGCAATAGCTACAATGGATGTTGTTATAGCAAAAGTAGATGATAAATCTCTTGGAGTTATAAATAAGGATGATCCAAACGATATATTGACAGCAAGTATTCCAGAAGGTGATACTAATGAATATAAACAAAATCAAGAAGTTAGAGTTTATTTCGACGGAACAATAAACGAATCATATCCAGGTAGTTTTGGAAAGGTTTCTAAAATCGAAATATTAAAAGAAAGTAGTGAAGTTACTATACCAGAAAAAGTATTAAAATATTTTTATAGTTCTCGTGATAATGTTTCAGTTTCAAATATTAATGTAACACAAACAGGTATATCTTTTGAAATAAAAGATACTAATGAGCTAAAATATGAATATACAAATACATATGCATTGTATAAAAAGAATCCGAAAGCTGAACAAGTAGAAACTCCAAGTATGCCAATAGTTACAGGAAATACAACATCATCATATGAAGGAAGTGGAATTCCACTTTGGGTAGAAGCTACAAAAGTTTCAGATGCACAAAGTGAAGATACTGTAACTTCTGAAAATGTGTCTGAAGATAATGTAAGAAAAACATGTGACTGGACAAATATATATGGAAAACTAGAAAGTGGAGAGTATGATTTTTCATTGACTGCAGAAGGATTTTTTATAAGAATAAAATTTACTGTAAATGAAAATGGAGAAATTTCAAATGTTACTTCTGATTTTATGTAATAAGGTGAGTGAATGAAATATATTATAAGAGAAATTAAAGAAAAAGATAATAAAGAAATAGAACACATAATAAGGTCATGTTTAATTGAATTTGGTGGAGATCATGAAGGCACAGCATGGACAGATCCAAACTTAGGAAGATTTTCCGAAATATATAATACACCAGAAAATAAATATTGGGTTGCTGAAGATACTTCTGGAAAATTAGTTGGTGGAGTTGGTATTGGAAAAATAGCAGAACTCCCAGATGTATGTGAATTACAAAAAATGTATTGTTTGCCAACTGCAAGAGACACAGGAGTTTCACATAAGTTAATTGAAACAGCATTAAATTATGCAACAAAATACTACAACAGATGTTATTTAGAAACATTAGAGAATATGATTGCTGCCCAAAAGTTTTATGAAAAATACGGATTTAAAAGACTAGAAAAACCATTAATAAAAACCGAACATTTTGCATGTGATATATGTTATATTAAAAATTTATAATTAGGAGAGAACATGAAAAGCATATTTGTTATAGGAGATAGTATCTCATTATATTATCATAAATATTTAAAAGAATTATTTAAGAACATTGCAGAATATAGTAGAAAAGGTTCAGAGGAAGATATTAAAATAGCATTAGAAGATCCAAATAATCCATTCGGAGCAAACGGAGGAAACAGTAGACAAGTAAAAGCGTATATGGAAAAAATGAAAAAGAAAAATATCCATGTTGATATTTTATTAGTAAATTGCGGGCTACATGATATTAGAATAGATAGGGTAACAGCCAAAAGACAGGTTCCAGAAGAGGAATATGCTAAAAATTTAGAAGATATAATAAAGCTTGGAAAAGAGATAGCAGAGGAATTTATTTGGATTAGTACAACACATGTTGATGATAATTTACATCAACAAAGAAAAGAAGGTTGCTTTAGATATAATAAAGATGTTTTAAAATATAATGAAATTGCAAATGAGATAATGAAAAAGAATGGCATAAGAATAATTGATTTATATAAATGTACATATAATTTAAAAAATGAAAATATGTATAGAGATCATGTACATTACAAAGATGAAATTAGTAAAAAACAGGCTGAGTTTATTTTTAACGGATTAAATTTGAAATAATCATTTAAAGACATTAATGCACATAGCTTTAATGTCTTTAAAATTGTAAAAAAGTTATAGTAATTTTTATTTACATATGTTATTATATGTAAGCATTAAATATTTGGAATAAAAGGAAGAAGAAATATGGGAATTTTAGAACTATTATTAATAGCAATAGGTTTAGCTATGGATGCTTTTGCTGTTTCTATATGCAAAGGGTTAGCAATGAAAAAAATGAATTGGAAAAAGGCAATTATAGTTGGAATTTACTTTGGTGTATTCCAAGCACTTATGCCAGTTATAGGATACTTCTTAGGTACAACATTCGAAAGTCTAGTAACTAAAGTAGACCATTGGATAGCATTTATTCTTTTAGCACTTATAGGTGGAAAGATGATTAAAGAAGCTTTTGATAATAATTCTGAAGGATATAATGATAGTGTGAATTTTAAAACAATGGTAGTTTTAGCAATAGCAACAAGTATTGATGCATTAGCAGTAGGAATAACTTTTGCATTTTTGCAAACTAACATAGTATTAGCAGCTATCCTAATTGGAGTAGTAACTTTTATATTAGCTGTAATAGGTGTAAAAATTGGTAATCAATTTGGTATTAAATACGAGAAAAGAGCAGAGATTATTGGAGGGATAATTTTAATACTTATAGGACTTAAGATTTTATTAGAACATTTAGGCATAATTAGTTTAGGGTAGAAAAATAAAACTAGCAGATAGATAAATCTGCTAGTTTTGTTTTTCTCTATAACTATTTCCCCAAACTACCATAGAATCTAGAATAGGCTTTAAACTCCAGCCGGTTTCTGTTAAAGAATATTCAACTCTAGGTGGAACCTCTGCATATACTTTTCTATTAACAAGCCCAGAAGCTTCCATTTCTCTTAAATTATTTGTTAAAACTTTTTGAGTAATACCATTTAAAGATTTTTTTAATTCACCAAATCTTTTAGTTCCAGTTAATAAATCTCTAATAATTAAAACTTTCCATTTATCTCCAATTAAACCCATTGTAATTTCTACAGGGCAAGCTGGTAATTCTTTCTTCATAATATCAACTCCGTACATTTAATTTTATTAAAATTATATCAAACAATTTTAAAATTGCAACAGGAAAGCCGGAAAAATACACAATAGTTTCCAAATGGATATAATAGTCAGAAAAAAACAAAAAAATTTAAAACGCTGAAAATTAGAAAAATAGGAAAGAGTATCTTTAAGGAAACTATATTACAAAAAAGTGCCTACTTTACAAGTAAAAACAATGAATTTAAAATGTATTCAGAAAAAGAAAAACAAAGTAGCTACTTAGAAAATATTTCTATTAAAAATAAAAATAAAGGAGTGTATTTATATGGAAAAAACAAGAGTAAATTTAAAAAAGGGATATGTGGAAGTATATGATTTTGGAGAAATTAAATTACATGCTTATCAAACAAATGACTTAATGTATGATGAAAGTTATATTTTAGAAAATAAAGATAATGTATTATTAGTTGAATTCCCAGCATTTTATGATAACTTAGAAGAATTTGAAACATATGTAAAAGGTTTAGAAAAAAATATTGTAGGAAAAGTATTTTCAGATCATCCAAATGGTGGAACTATATTAAAAGATGTAAAAGGATATGCATCAGAAGGTACGATTAAATCAATGAAAGAAGGAACTATACATAATTTAGTAACTGGATTTGAAACATCTTTTGGAGGAACATTTGCAAAAGAATATCATGAAATTACAGATGTATTAAAAGATGAAAAAGTAAATATTGGAGGATTTGAATTAAATATTACATATCATGATGAAAACATCGAAATCGAATTCCCGCAAATAGGTTGTGTTTATACACATATGTTAGGACATGATTGTCATTCAATAGTAGCAGGGGAAGGTCATGCAGATGTAATAATAGCACAATTAAAGAATTACAAAGCTAAAGGATATACATTAGTACTTTCTAGCCACTATACACCAGAAACATTAAAAGATGTAGATACAAAAATATCATATTTAGAAGAATTAAAGAAAATAGCTAAAGATTGTTCTAATGCTGATGAATTTAAAGCTAAAGTAAAAGCAGAATATCCAGAATATAACGGTTTAAATTATTTAGATATGACAGCTGGATACTTTTTTCCAAATAACTAATAAAATATAATAGATAATGAGTCTAGTAATAATTTTATTGCAGGAGCAAATGAGAATAATTGCAATTTATATTTTAGATAAAAAGAAGGATATTCACACGATGGAACAGCTTTTATGACATATATGTATAATAAACTTTTTGGGATTTATGGTGCCAAATAATATTTTACAATAGTAGTAAAAGATAAATTTTAATTTATAGGAAAGCGATTTACAACCTACGATATGTTTGGAGGTTGTATTTTTTTGGACAATATATTGACACGATGTCAGAATAATGATATATAATAATCAAACTGACGTAGTGTCAGAAAAAATAAAGAAATGGAGATAGAAAATGGAAAAGAAACCAATAGATGTAAGAAGAGAAGAAATAATTAACGCATGTGAAGAACTATATAAAAAAGAAAATTTTAAAGATATAACAATAAAACAAATTGGAGAGAAAACAACATTTTCTCGTACATCAATATATAACTATTTTCAAACAAAAGAAGAGATATTTTTAGCACTTTTCCAAAGAGAATATGAAAAATGGATAGAAGATTTAAATAAAATATATGAAGAAAATGAAAAATTAATAACCGAAGAGTTAGCAAATAAATTAGCCCATACAATAGAAAAAAGACCAACATTATTAAAACTATTAGCTATGAATTTATATGATATGGAAGGTAATAGCAAAATGGAAGCGTTAGTAGAATTTAAACAAGCATATGGTGATTCAATAAAAGCAGTAAAAAGATGTCTTGATAAATTTGTTACTAACATGAACGAAGAAGAAAAAACAAACTTTATATTTTCATTTTTTCCATTTATGTATGGCATATATCCATATGCAGTTGTAACAACTAAACAAAAAGAAGCAATGGAAAAAGCAGATGTGCCATTTAAAAAATTAACCATATATGAAATTGCATATATGGGAACTTTAAAATTATTAAAATAAGGAGTGAAGGTTATGAGTAAAAAATTAGTAGCATTTTTTTCGTGCACAGGAACAACTAAAATGGTGGCAGAGAATTTATCAAAGGCTATAGGAGGCGACTTGTTTGAAATAGTACCAACAAAATTATATACAAATACAGATTTAAATTGGACTGATAAAACAAGTAGATCTTCTTTAGAAATGAATGATAAAAATTCTAGACCAGAAATAGCTACAAAAGTAAGTAATATGGAAGATTATGACACTATTTTTATTGGATTTCCAATTTGGTGGTATGTTGCTCCAAGAATAATAAATACTTTTTTAGAAAGTTATGATTTTTCTGGAAAGAAAATAATAGTATTTTGTACATCAGGTGGTAGTGGTCTTGGAAATACTGTAGCATATTTAGAAAAAAGTATATCAAGTGATACAGAAATAATAGAAGGAAAACGCTTTGGTGTAAATACAAGTATAGAAGAACTAAAAGAATGGGCAAATAAATTTTAAGTAAAGGAGAGAAAAATATGAAAATAGTAGTTTTAACAGGAAGTTATAATTTACATGGGACATCAAACACATTAGTAGATGAATTTATAAAAGGAGCTAGAGAAAACGGAAATGAAATTGTTAGATTTGACACTGCACATTTAGATATACATCCATGTATAGGTTGCAATCATTGTGGAATGGATGGAGATTGTGTATTTAAAGATGATATGGTTAATATTTTAGATAATATTAAAGAAGCAGATATGTTAGTTTTTGCGACACCAGTATATTATTTTGCAATGACAGCACCATTAAAAGCCACAATAGATAGATTTTATTCAAGAACAGGAAGAATAAGTCGTAAAAGATTAAGAACAGCATATATTATGACATGTTGGAATACAGACGATTCTACTGTAGAACCATTAATAGTACATTATAAAAAGTTAGTAAGTTATATGAATTATAAAGATGAAGGAATGATTATAGGAAAAGGATGTGGAACAGTAGGAATGATACCAAGCCATTTTTATAAAGATGCGTACGAATTAGGAAAAAGGATTAAATAAAATGGAGGTTTTGAAGTTAGTATCGAAAGAGTAAATTAAATAAGGAGGATTTATTATGAGTTTAACTATTAATATTTATTATACAGGAAAAGATGGTTCTGCAAGAAAATTTGCAGAGGAAATGGTATCAGCTGGAGTGGTAGAAAGAGTTCGTGGAGAAAAAGGTAATTTAAAATATGAATACTTTTTTCCAATGGATGATCCAGAAACAGTATTATTAATAGACAGATGGGAAAGCGAAGAAGCACTAGATGAACATCATAAATCTCCAATGATGAAAGAAATTGCAGAACTTAGAGATAAATATAAACTTCATATGAGAGTTGAACAATTTGTAGAAAAGAATTAGAAGGTTAAAGAAATTATTTTATATTTTAATATATAGAATAGTTTCTTTTTTTATGGTAAGATGGGACCAAATAGTAATTTATAGGGAGCATTTATGAAAAGAAAAAGAGTTATCATAACAATTATAATATGTATTATTATTTTATTTGGTGCTACAATATTTTCAATATCTAAATTCAATGTTTGGAATCCATTTTCATCTTGTTTAGGGATGTTAGAAATTTTATTTACAGATAAAGAATATACAATAGTACAAAATTATCCTAGTAGAGTAGCGTTTTGTAAAACATCAGCTTCATCAAATAAAACCAGTATACAATATTTAGATGAATATGTACGAAACAGATATTCAAATTAATAGATAATAGTTACAAAATATTTTTAATAAAATAAAGGAGATAAATATGGTAATTTTAATAGCAGGCTCATCACATACAGGAAAAACATTATTAGCACAGAAATTATTAGAAAAATATAAATATCCATATCTTTCAATAGATCATTTAAAAATGGGACTTATTAGAAGCAAAAATACAAATTTAACAGTAGAAGATGATCAAGAACTAACTAAATATTTATGGAATATTTTAAAAGAAGTAATAAAAACAAATATAGAGAATAAACAAAATATTATAATAGAAGGTTGTTATATACCTTTTAACTGGAAAAAAGATTTTAATGAGGAATATCTAAAAGAAATAAAATATGTTTGTTTAATAATGACAGAAGAATATATCGAGAATAATTATGATGATATTATAAAATACGAAAATATTATAGAGCAAAGAAAAAAGCAAGAAGATATAAATATAAAAGAGCTAATAGAAGAAAATAAATACAACTTAAGAATGTGCGAAGAATATAAAAATAACTATATTTTAATTGATGGTAATTATGATATTAGTATAGATATTTAGTAAATGTGAAAGCGTTGAAACAATTGAAGAGAGATGAAATAGTAAAGAAGAAAATTAAATAACAAGAAACGTGGTAATTGTAGCAGAAGCAATTAGCACGAGTATTCTTTAATCAATTCAAAACCACCTATAATAATTATAGGTGGCTAAATTTTATAAAATCTTAATAAAAATTAAGAAATTTTTAATTGTTTATTAGTATAGGAAATATATAATTTAGATGAGGGGATAAAAATGAAGAAAAAAGTTATAATATTTCTTATAATAATACTAGGTATATTTTTAGCAAGTTGGGTAATAAAGCCAGAAAATTTAAGAGAAATAAAAGAAAAGGTTAGAAATATATTTTTTGAAAATCAAACTACAAGTTCATATAATGCAAAATCACTTATTTTAGTAGATCTTTCAAATGATGAAAGCTTTATATCGAAAAATGCAGATGAGAAGCAAGTACCTGCTAGTTTAGCTAAATTATTTGTTATTGAATATGCAACTACATTTACAAATTTAAATGATATAGTTACAGCTAAAAGTGAAGCAATAGCTTTAACAAAAGAAGGTTCATCTGTGGCAAATATTAAAGCAAAAAAATATTATCTTAAAGATTTGTTTGCAGCTATGCTAGTACCATCAGGAAATGATGCGGCTTATGTTGTTGCAGATTATTGTGGTGGGATTCTTTCACCAACGAGTAGCAGTAGTAAGGAGCGAATAAATATTTTTATGGAAAATTTAAATGTATATATAAAAGACGAAGGATATACAGGAACTATCTTACATGATCCAAGTGGCTTTGATACAGAAGCAACTACTACTGTGGCAGACCTTAAAAAAGTTACGAAAAAATTATTAGGTCACGAATGGTTTAGAAATACTATTGCTAAATCAACATATACAGCCAATTTACCAGATGGCAGTAAACAAACATGGAAGAGTACAAATACTTTTCTTGACTCCTCATCAGAATATTATAATAAAAATGTAATTGGTGTAAAAACAGGTTCATTAGCTGATGATTATAATTTGGTAGTTTTGTATAAAGCACATGGTAAAGAATTTTTAATTTGTAGTTTAGGTTCAGAGTCTGATACTTCAAGATATGACGATGTTAGTTATATTATAAAAACAATAGATGAATCAGATTATTTGAAAAAATAAAGTTATTTACGAATTGAACGTGATATAATTAATCGGAGAAAAAAATATCAATTCATGAGAAAAGAGGAGAAAGCTTTTATGCGAAAGTTGACAAGAAGATTTATCATTGGTTCATTAGGCAATTTGAATTTAAGTAGACCTATCAGATATGAAAGATATTACATTAATAATAATTTAAGAATACAAAGAAAGAATAATCAATACCAAAAGGAAATATTAGATGATAGTAATAATATTATAGAAAAATACAATATATCAGAAAATGAATTTTTAAGGTTAAAAGAACAGGCACGTTCAGAAATAATTAGAGATAGTTACTTATATTTAGATGACAGTAGAATTTCTATAAAGGAATATATAGGAAAATATAAAGGCTTATTTAGAGTAGAAGTTACTTTCAACTCAACAGAAGAAGAAAAGGCGTACATAAAAGAAAAGTGGATGGGAGAAGAGATAACTACTTCGCCATTAGCATTTGATATATATTTAAGTAAATTGTCTGATAATGAATTTAAAAAAGAATTAAATAAATATTTAAATTAAAAAGAACAGTAAGTCAAAATATAGTGTTTGAAGAAGCTATGTTTGACTTATTTTTTATATACTTATAGCAATCAAGATGTTATAATTATTTTGAAATTAAATTAATGTTTAAGGAGATAACTATGAATTTTTTAAATTTAGTAAAGCAAAGATATTCATGTAGAGATTTTTTAGAAAAAAAGATTGAAAAAGAAAAAATTGAGAAAATATTGGAAGTAGCAAAATTAGCCCCAACAGCAGTAAATTTCCAACCACAAAGAATACTTGTTTTGCAAGATGAAGAAAAATTATCAAGACTAAAAGAATGTACTAGATATGGTTGGAACGCTCCACTAATTATGATTATTTGCTATGATAAGAATGTATCTTGGAAAAGAAAATTTGACAATAAAGATGAAGGAATTATAGATGCTAGTATTGTTACAACACATATGATGCTAGAAGCCCAAGAGTTAGGCCTAGGTTCAACATGGATAGGAGCTTTTGATCCAAAAAAGATAAGAGAAGTTTATAATATTCCAGAAAATTTAGAAATTGTTTCATTATTGGCAATAGGATATCCTTCAGAAAACGCAAAACCTAGTGAAATGCACTATAAAAGAAATAATATAGAGGAATTTGTATATTGGGATAGTATAGAATAAATAAATCATATTATTAATAAATTAAATCGACATATTTTATGTTTTTTGTTGTTCAATTTAATTCCTTAGATTGTTATTATTATTTTATAATAAAAAAAGAGAGGAATTAATGATGGATACAAACAAAATTTATGCTGAACAAATAGCTAATGAGTATTCGATAAAAAATGAATTAAAAGTAATAGCACTTAAAAAACTAGATAGAAAGGCAAAATTACCAGCGAATATATTTGCATATTCATTTGGGCTAATAATGTCTTTAATGCTTGGCTTGGGAATGTGCTTGTCGATGAATGTTATAGGTGATGGTAAGTTTATAATGATTGGCATTATAATCGGTATAATTGGAATTATCGGTGTTGGACTTAATTATCCAATTTATAAAAAAATACTGGAAGAATCAAAAAAGAAATATTCTCAAGATATAATTCGATTAGCTAATGAAATAGCAAAAGAAAATATTTAAAAGAAAGGAGCAGTGTTATATGAATAAAAACGAAAGTAAGTATTTTAACACTGCTATTTTAATGGATGAAGCACTAATACATTTACTAGATAAAAAAGATATTGAATTTATTACAGTTAAAGAAATATGCGAGAAGGCTGGAGTAAATAGATCAACATTTTATTTACATTATGAATCTATTGATGACCTAGTTGAGGAAACGATGGAATATATTAATAAAAAATTTGTTGATTATTTTAATGCAGATGCTAGTAATTTTATTAGTGGTATACATGATTTACCAATTGAAGATTTGAATTTGGTACAAGAAAAATATCTAACACCATATCTTGGTTTTATAAAAGAAAATAAAAAAACATTTAAAGCATCTTTTAGTAACCCAAGAGGAATGAAATGTTTAGAAAAATACACTAGTCTAGAAAAATATGTATTTGTTCCTATTTTAAGTAGGTTTGATATACCAGCTAACGAAAAGAAATATTATATAAAGTTTTATATTCAAGGTATTATTGCAATTATAAAAGAATGGGTTAAAGATGATTGCAAAGATTCTATTCAAAACATGCAAAGAATTATCATTAAATGTGTTGGCAAAAAATAAAAATTATACATATATGTAAAATTTGGACTGTGATTCTAAAGAGTTGTATAATACATTTGAAAATAAAAATAGGAAGTGAGCAAATATGACATATAAATTCGAGTATAAAACGCCACCTGAATTTTCAAATATGATAATGAATAGTGATGGAGAATACCTAACAGGATTATGGTTTGAAGGTTCAAGAGATACAGCGAAACATATAATAGATTGTGAAGCAAAGGAATTGCCTATATTTAAAGAAACAATTAACTGGCTTGATATATACTTTAGTGGCAAAGAGCCTAATTTTACACCAAAATATAAAATAAACAATATAACGCCATTTAGAAAAGAAGTTATAGATATAATGAATAAAATACCTTATGGAGAAACCATAACATATAATGATATATCTAAAATAATTGCAGAAAAAAGAGGAATAGTAAGAATGTCATCACAAGCTGTTGGTGGGGCTGTTGGTTGGAATCCAATATGTATTATTATTCCATGTCATCGAGTTGTTGGAACAAATGGAAGCCTAACTGGATATGGTGGCGGAATAAAAAATAAAGTTGCATTATTAACACTTGAAAAGAACGATATGAGTAAATTTTTTATTCCGAAAAGAGGGACAGCATTATGAAAACAAGATGTAAATGGTGTAACTTAAAAAATGAATTATACATAAAATATCATGATGAAGAATGGGGAAAACCAAATTTTGATGATAAGTATTTGTTTGAAATGCTAATATTAGAATCTTTTCAAGCAGGGCTTTCTTGGGAATGTGTATTAAATAAAAGGGAAAGTTTTAGAAAGGCATATGATAATTTTGATTTAGACAAAATTTGCTCATATAATGATACTAAGATAGATGAACTATTAGAAAATAAAAATATAATAAGAAACAAGTTAAAAATAAAAGCAAGTATAAATAATACTAAAATCTTTAAGAATATAAAAGATGAATATGGCAGTTTTTATAATTATTTAAAAACTTTTTCAAGGAATAAAATAATTTATGAAACAGGGAAAACTACAAATGATTTGTCTGACGAAATATCAAAGGATTTGAAAAAAAGAGGAATGAAATTTGTGGGTTCAACCATAATTTATTCATATTTGCAAGCAATAGGAATTATAAATTCTCATGATAAGGACTGTTTTTTATATAATCTAAAAAGTAAAAAATTATAATGGGATAATTGATACAGGATAAACAAATATTACTTAATATAGACAAAGTTCATACAACAACTAGTTATACAATTTTAACAGCACATAAATTAAAATGTAAATAGATGATATATTGAGAATAGAGTGAAGTGAACCTAAAAATATAGATGGTGCACTTCACTTTATATTTTTTATAAAAAAAATTAATAAAATTGATAGTATCCAAAAAGAAACTAAGGCACATTAAAGTGCGTACTTCACAAGTTAATATAATGACAGTATAATTTATAACAATAGGAGGAAAAAAATTTGGAAAAATTAGATTATTTAATTAACTGTTTACTAAAAGAAAGAAATGAAAATTTAGAGATAAATAACTTATCTTATGAGGACAAAAAAAGAATATATCGTTCTTTATGTAATATACGAGATGCTAAACTAATTTCGGAAGAATATTTAAAAATAGAAAATGAGTACTTGCAAGAAGAATTAAATAAAAAAGATATTACAGCCGTTGCAGATATACAACCAGCCAAGGAATTAATAAAAGTTACTAACCTAAAATACGAAGATAAAATATGTTTATGGAAGGGTGATATAACTACTTTAAAAATAGATGCTATTGTTAATGCAGCAAATTCACAAGGATTAGGATGCTTTGTACCATTACATTCTTGCGTGGATAACATCATTGGAAGTAATGCAGGAGTTTCACTTAGACTAGAGTGTAATGAAATCATGAAAGAAAAAGATTATTTTCTTCCTACAGGTGAAGCATTTATTACGAAGGGATATAATTTGCCAGCTAAATATATAATTCATACAGTTGGTCCTATAATTTATGAAGGAGTAACAGAAAAAGAAAAAAGAGAATTAGTAAATTGTTACATTAATTCTTTAAAACTCGCAATTCAAAATGGAATAAGAACTATTGCATTTCCATGTATATCAACAGGAGAATTTAGATTCCCAAAGACACAAGCGTGCAAACTTGCAATATTAGCGGTGGAAGAATTTTTAGATATTCATAATGATGAAATAGACGAAATAGTATTTAATGTTTATACAGAGGAGGATTATGAAATTTATGAACAAAATATCAGAAGTTAAAAAATTAATAAATGATGCAGAATATATTTTGATTGGTGCTGGTGCAGGTCTTTCTACAGCAGCTGGAATTGAATATTCTGGTAAAAGATTTACGGACAATTTTGCGGATTTTATAAAAAAGTATAATTTTACAGATATGTATACTTCTTCGTTTTATGATTTTGAAACAGAAGAGGAAAAATGGGCATATTGGGCAAAACATATATATGTTAATAATACAGGGATGGAAGCAACAGAACTTTATAAAAAATTATTTGATTTAGTAAAAGATAAAAACTATTTTGTTATAACTACAAATGTAGATGATCAATTTTATAAAGCTGGCTTTGACAAAAACAAGATATTTGCAACACAGGGAAGTTATAGATATATTCAATGCGGAATAGCATGTCATAACAAATTATACGACGCAAAAGATTTGGTAGTAAAAATGCTAGAAAATACACATGATTGTAAAATACCTTCAGAACTTGTTCCAGTATGTCCAGTATGCGGAGAAACAATGGATGTAAATATTAGAAAAGATGCATATTTTGTAGAAGATGAACATTGGTATAAGCAAGATGAAAGATATGGCGAATTTTTAGATACGACAAAAAATAATAAAGTTTTATTATTAGAATTAGGAGTGGGATTTAATACACCAGGGATTATTAGAATTCCATTTGAACAAATGACATATAAAAATCCTAATTGGAAATTAGTTAGAATAAATAAAGACGATTGTAGAACTTTTTTAGATATTGACGATAGAAGTATTTTAATTGAAGATGATATAAAAAAGGTGATTAATGAGTTATAAAACCAATATATAAAAATTAATTTATAACTAATTTTTTTTTAGTATATGATTTATTGAAAATTATATGCTTTTTTGATATTATCTAAAAATAGAAATAGATGCAAACATAGAGTAAGAGGTGAAATTATGCAAAATGCAGAAGTAGAAAAAGCGATATCTTGGAATCCTTGGCATGGATGCAAAAAGGTAAGTGCAGGCTGTAAAAATTGTTTTGTATATAAAATGGATCAAAGATATGGTAGAGATACAACACAAATAGCAAAAGGCAAAACCACTTATGAGCTTAAAGATAAAGACTGTCCACCTAATTCATTAGTAAAATTATGTTTTTCATCTGACTTTTTTATTGAAGAGGCTGATGAGTGGAGAGAAGGATGTTGGGATGTTATTAGAAGAAGAAAAGACTGCATTTTTGTTATGACAACTAAAAGGCCAGAAAGAATTTCAACTTGTGTTCCATCAGATTGGGGCGACGGATGGGAACATGTTCATATTAGTATTTCAATAGAAAATCAAGAGATGGCAGACATTCGACTTGAACATTTTTTAAAAGCACCAGTTAAGCATAGAGAAGTATTTTGCTCACCTTTAATTGGTCCAATTTCTTTAGTGAAACATTTAGATACTGGATTAATAAAATGTGTTAATGTAGGTGGTGAAATGGCACCTAAAAAAGATGTAAGACCAATAGAGTATGAGTGGGTTAAAAATTTATATTTAGAGGCTAAAGAAAGAAATATCGAATTTTATTTTCATCAATGTGGCTCAATGTTTTTAAAAGATGGAAAAAATATTGGAAAATGGAACTTAAAAGAACAAATTAAATGTGCCGAAGAAGTTCAGCATGAACTTGAAAGAAGTTATGATAGTAACTAATAAATTTATCATAAATATTTGACAAATATGGAAAAAGGCAATATAATCTAGTAGACTAATAAATGTTGACGAAGAAATTATATAAGTAGTTAATTTGAAACTCTAGCTAGGGAGTGTAGCCATAGACTGGAAGCTACATTAGAAAGACAAATTAATGAATTTCGGTAATGGAGTCAAATCGTGTAAGAGCGTTAATCTGTAATGAGGTAGTAGAAATACTATAAAAAAAGGTGGTACCACGAGCAAATCGTCCTTTATGGAAGATTGCTCGTTTTTTGATTGCTTTTTTAATCAAAGAAGCCCATCAAACAAAATATTAGAAAGGATAAAGCGTATGAAAGAGAAATTAGAAGAAATCAAAACAAAAGGGTTAGAAAAAATTAAAAACGTAAAGACTATCGCTGAACTTGAAGAAGTCAGAAAAGAATTAACTGGTAAGAAAAGCGAATTATCAGAAGTTTTAAAATCTATGAAAGATTTATCAGTAGAAGAAAAAAAGACAATTGGAATGATGGCAACAGAAATAAAAAATACATTTTTAAGTAATTTACAACAAAAAGATGAAGAAATAATTGCTTCTATGAGTGTATTAGATGAACCAATTGACTTAACAATTCCTGGTAAAAAGGTAAGTGGAGGAGCACTTCACCCAATAACTCAAATGAAACATGACTTAAATGATGCATTTTTATCTTTAGGTTTTGAAGTATTCAACGAAGATGATATAAGTAGCGAAAAATATGCATTTGATAATTTAAACTTTGCAAAAAACCATCCTGCACGTCAATCTATGGACACATATTGGCTTGAAGGAACAGAAGATAAAGAAGGTGCAGAAAGATTATGCTTAAGACCACATTTAACAGGTGGTTCTGTAAGATATTTACTAAAACATGGAGCACCAGCAAGATTTGTATATCCAGGAGAAGTATATAGAAATGAAACAACAGATGCTAGACATGAAAGAGCATTCTTCCAATATGAAGCATTAATAGTTGATAAAGATATATCTTTTTCATCTGGTATGGTTATGATTCAAACAATCTTAGAAAAAGTTTTTGGAAGAAAAATAAAAACAAGAATGAGAGAAGGATTTTTCCCATTTACAGAGCCAGGATATGAAATAGATATGGAATGCTTAGTATGTGGTGGAAAAGGATGCAAAGTATGTAATCATAATGGATGGATAGAAGTTATGCCAGGTGGTGTAATTCATCCAAACGTATTAAAATCAGCAGGATTAGATCCAGAAGAATGGACAGGATTCTATATTAATATTGGATTAGATAGATTAGTAATGATGAGATATGGAGTAGATGATGTACGTTTATTCCATAGCGGAGATTTAAGATTTTTAAAACAATTTAAATAGAAAGGATTTTGAATATGAAAATATCATTAAATTTAATAAGAAAATATGTAGATTTACCTGAAGGTTTAACTGATGAACAAATTGCCTATGATATGACACTAAGGACAGTAGAAGTAGAAGATGTAGAAAATACTGCTAAAAAATTTCATGACATTGTTGTAGGAGAAATTTTAGAAATAAAAGAACATCCAAATGCTGATAAATTAAGAATATGTATGGTAGATATTGGAGAAGAAGAACCTGTACAAATAGTATGTGGTGGTTCTAACCTTTATGTTGGAGAACATGTAGTAGTATCAAAACCAGGTGCAGAAGTTGTTTGGCATGGTCAAGGAGAACCTGTTAAAATAACAAAAACAAAAATGAGAGGAAAAAGCTCTTATGGAATGATTTGTGCTTCAACAGAAGTATATTTAAGTGATTTCTTCCCAAACGAAGGTGAAGAAGAAATAGTTGATTTAAAAGGATTTGATTGCAAACCAGGAGACAGTGTTGCAGATTTATTCGGAATGAATGATACAGTATTAGAAATAGATAATAAATCTTTATCTAATAGACCAGATTTATGGGGACATTATGGAATTGCAAGAGAATTAGCAGCAATATATGACGCACCTTTAAAAGAATTACCAAAATACGAAATACCTAAAGTTCCAGAATATAGTGTAGAAATAAAAGATACAACTAAATGTAATAGATATGCAGCAGTAGAAATAGATGGTATATATGAAAAAACATCTCCAATGTGGATGCAATCATTATTATCAAAAGTAGGTCAAAGACCAATAAATGCAATTGTTGATATAACAAATTATGTAATGATGGCAGTAGGTCAACCACTTCATGCTTTTGACAAAACACATGTAAGTGGAGAAAAAATAATAGTAAGAAATGCCAAAGAAAATGAAAAATTATTATTATTAGATAATAACTTTATTGAACTTTCTACAGATGATTTAGTAATATGTGATGAAAGTGATGCAATGGCATTAGCAGGAATTAAAGGTGGTAAAAAAGATTCTATATTACCAGATACAAAAGGAGTTGTATTAGAAGTAGCAAATTTCTCTGCAGATTCAGTTAGACAAACAGATAAAAAATTCGCAGAAAAAACAGAAGCTTCAATGAGATTCGAAAAAGGTGTTGATACACAAAGAGTAGATGAAGGATTAAACTTAGCATTAAGATTAATTAAAGAAATATTCCCAGATAGCAAAATAATTAAATATGCAGATGTTTATCCAAACGAAACTAAAAAGAATGAAATAAAAGTAAGTGAAGAATTTTTAGATACAAGACTAGGAAAGAAAATACCACAAGAAAAGATTGAACAAATTTTAACAGCCCTTGGATATGAAATATCATTAAATAACGGAGAATATGATGTAATAGTTCCAACATGGAGATCAACAGGTGATGTAACAATTAAAGATGATGTAATGGGAGATATTGCAAGAATATTAAGCTTTGATAGTTTTGAGGCAAATCCTATTACTATAACTTTTGAACATTCTGTAAAACAAAATGATGTTTTACTTGAAAGAAGAATTAAAGAATATTTAGCATATAGATGCGGATTTTATGAAATTTTCACATATCCATGGATAGAAGAAAAATATATTAAATCAGCAGGAATAGATATGGAAAAATGTGTAAAACTTGCTACTCCACCAGCACCAGATTTAGCATATTTAAGAAGTTCTTTAATACCAGCAATGTTAGAAGCAGTTGCTAAAAATTTAAGATATTATGATGAATTTAGATTATTTGATTGTGAAGAAGTCTATGAAAAGGGTGATTATAGACCATCTTCAGAAGATGAAATTTTACCAATTCAAAAGAATTATTTAACAGGATGTATAGTTGGAAAAGATGCTAAAGAAATATTTTATGAAGCAAAAGGTGTAATTGAAAATATGGCTGAATACTGCCATATGGAAGAACTTAAATTAGAAAAATTAGATAGACCTACTTGGGCTGATGTTAATGCATACTTAAATGTAGTTAAAGATAATGAAGTAATTGGAACATTAGGATTGGTTTCTGTAAAAGTAATGGCAGACACTAAAATAAAAAGGACTAATGTAGCAATGTTTGAAATTAATACAGATAAATTTGTTCCATATGCTTCAAGAACAAATGAATATGAAAGATTACCAGAACTACCATTAGTAGAAAAAGATTTATCAATTATAGTTGATGAAGAAGTTACATGGAAGCAAATTGAAGAAAACATCAAAGCAAAAGTTAAAGAAATTGAATTTGTAGATGAGTATAGAGGAAATCAAATTCCAGAAGGTAAAAAATCAGTTACATTAAAAGTTAAAATACTTAACGAAGGAACAACTATGACATCAGAACAAATAAATGAAAAAATGAATAGTATATTAAAAACACTAGACAAGAGATGTGGAGCTAAATTAAGAGATTAATGAACTTTAAGGACTTACCAGAAATGGTAGGTCTTTTATTTTTGGATAAAATAATTATAAAAATGTTACTTTTTTTGTAAAATTATCAATATAAAGATGTAAGATATCTTAAAGAAAAAAAGGAGTTTAGATCTAAAGTGAGCAATGATAAAGAAATAAAACAATATATAAAAAATAATGAACTTGATTTAGAAAAAATAATAAATGAATATTCATCTTATATAGCGACTATTATAAATAACATGGCAAGTACTAATTTAAGTAACGAAGATAAAGAAGAAATTGTTTCTGAAGTATTTTTTATACTATGGAAAAATAAACACAAATTAGATGTTAACAAAAATCTAAGTTTGTATATTGCGGGAGTAACAAGAAACTTAGTAAAAGAATATTTAAGAAAAATTAAAATTGATGTAGATATTTCTGATTATGAGAATAATTTGTATAGTTATGATAAAATTGATTTTCTTGATACTGAGATACAAGAAATTAGGAATATAGAAAAGCAACTAGAAAATATGAAAGAAATTGATAAAACAATATTTTTAGATTTTTATTATTCTTCTAAATCAATTAAGGATATAGCTATAGAACATAACATTTCTGAGTTTAGTGTAAAGCAAAGGCTATACAGAATTAGAAATAAAATAAAGAAAGAGGTTAGATAATATATGGATAATTATAAAATTTTAGAAAAGGTAAAATTAAAAATAGCTATATCAAATATAAAAGAGGAGGATATAGCTATGAATAAAAATAAATTTAATGTTATTAAAAAAATAGGAATAGCTGCATGTGCTGCACTTTCTATGACGGGAGTAGTATTTGCTACAACTCAAATTATTAATAAGTTTGGAAAAAATAGTAGTGATGGTGTTCAAACAGCTATTAATAATGAATATTATAGTGATGTAAATACAGAATATAAAGAGGCGAATGGTATTAGTGCAAATATAGAATCTTTTTTACTAGATGACTATAATTTTGACATAACTATAAATATAAAATTTGATGAAACTTATAATTTAGCAAATATGCTATCAAAAGAAGGAAAAATAGATATAGTGGACTTAAAGGTAGTAAATGAAAATAACGAAAAAGTCTTTGCAACCAGAGAACTAGAATCAGAAGAAATGACATCATTATATGAAACAGAGGAAGAAGCAAAAGCAAATTATGACAGTTATACTGGTGGATATAGTCAAGCAAGTGAGAAAATAGATGAACATGACCTAAAATTTTATTTAACTGCTACAGGAAATGAAAAAGAATTCCCTGAATCTAAAAAACTAATAGTAACATTTAATAAAATAAGAAATAAATATTGGGAGAACGGAGAAGAAAAATCTATTATTTATAATGGTGAATGGAGTTACGAGATAGATGTACCTACTAAAATGTCTAAGTCAAACATTATAGATTATAAGCTGGTTTCTATTAGTGATAAAAATTATAAATTTGAAAGCGCTAAAGTTTCAAATACAGCCTTTAGAATATATTTAAATAATTGCAAAGATATTGCGTGGAGCGAAAATGAGTATGTAGAAACAGCTGATGGAACTAAATATTATCCTGCCCATAGATCAGATGGAGATGGAGAAATAAGTGTTAGTGCGACTCGTTTATAACTGAAAAGGTTATACACAAAATATATTTATTAATATTTTGGAGAACTAATATTTCGATAAATGGAATGATAGGGTAACGCCTTGAAACGTTTACTTTGATACTACGGCATGCGTTAAAAGTGTAAAATTTTAATGTATGAAGCCCGTTGAAGTCGGCAGAAATTTGCCCTAACATAATAATTATATTGATGAGGAAATTGTCCTAGAGGTAGGATATGCAAATGATATGCCGGAAGTCTATAAAATATCTATGGTGAGAATGCTTGTAAAAGCTGACGAATATCCGAATGTACGGGTCTAAAGTGTAATATGTTAGAAATGACATAATTGTAATTTTACAAGATGTGTGAGGTTGATGTAAATTGGCGCGTTATCAAAAACCTTATAATGTTACAGGCATTATCCAGCACATAGGCTTATAGGATACACCTAAGGGTATATGAAAAGATAGAAATATTGGAACGAGGAAAGGTCAAAATGCAGAAAAAGGTGTTTACACACTTGCAGTAATAGGGAAAAGCTAAAACTATAACCTATTTTAATTTGGCTGAGAGCGGTGGCAAGACCAAAGAAACAATGATAATAAGTTGTGGAGGAATAGCCACTAGTCAATTATAATTCAAAATATAAGACCTTTTTAATCAAAGGTTCGAGTATGACTAAGAAAGGTAAAAACTTCGTAATTTGATATGAGAAATCATTGAAAATTATGAATAATAGCCAACTTTGACAGATAAATCAAAAGTATTGAAATGTCAAAAACTTCGTAATAACGAATATTATGATATGCAAGCTACTTTTGATAAATTATATCAAGAGAGCTTGAAAAATAAGAAATTTAACAAACTAATAGAAATAATAACAGCAGAAGAAAATATAAAACTTGCATATAGAAATTTAAAAAAGAATTCAGGTAGTAAAACTGCAGGAACAGATAACAAAACAATAAAAGATATAGCTAAATTTAGTGAAACAGAAATAATAGAAAAAGTTAGAAATAAATTAAAATGGTACAAACCACAAAAAGTAAGAAGAGTAGAGATACCGAAAGCAAACGGAAAAACTAGACCACTTGGAATTCCAACAATTTTTGATAGACTTATACAACAATGTATATTACAAGTACTTGAGCCAATTTGTGAGGCAAAGTTTAGAGAAAGTAATCATGGTTTCAGACCAAATAGAGGTGCTGAAAATGCAATTGCCCAATTTGAAAGGCTTGTTCAAAAGAGTAATTTACATATAGTTGTAGATATAGATATAAAAGGTTTCTTTGAGAATGTAAACCATGGTAAACTCTTAAAACAAATGTGGACACTAGGAATACAAGATAAAAAGCTTATTTGTATTATTTCGGAAATGCTAAAAGCAGAAGTAGCTGGAGTAGGATTTCCAGAAAAAGGAACTCCACAGCGGACGGAATTTTATCGCCTTTATTATCGAATATAGTATTAAATGAACTTGACTGGTGGATTGCTAGTCAATGGGAAGAAATACCAACGAGGCATGAATATAGTGGAAGAATTCATAAAACTGGAACTAAAGAGAAATCTAAAAAATATAGAGCATTAAGAAAAACGAAACTAAAAGAATGCTATATTGTACGTTATGCTGATGATTTTAAATTGCTATGCAGAAACTATAAAGATGCATATATTATGTTTGAAGCTACAAAAAAGTGGCTTAATGATAGACTAGGTTTACAAGTAAGTGAAGAAAAATCAAAGATTGTTAATTTAAAACATGACTATTCTGATTTTCTAGGATTTAGAATAAAAGTCCATAAAAAAGGTAAAAAGAAGAATGGCAAAGAAAAGTACGTAATAAAATCACATATTTCAGAAAAAGCTAAAAAAAATATCAAAAACAAAGCAAAAAATTATATAAAAGCAATTGAATTTTGTAGAGATAATAATTCAGAATACTATGTAGTAGCAGATTATAACAGTTATGTTATGGGAATTCATAATTATTATAGAATGGCTACATGTGTATCAAAGGATTTTAGAAAATTAGCTTATGAAATTAAAATGTCAATAAAAATTAGGCTTAAAGAAAGAGTGAAAAGAAATTACAATAAAAAAATACCAGATTATGCGAAAAGATATGCGAAAAGTAAAGAAGTACGATTTATAGGTAATAATATACTACTACCTATTGCATACGTAAAGCATAAACCACCATTGGAAAAGGAAAAATGTATCAATAAATATACTAAGGAAGGTAGAGATAAAATTCATAAAATGTTAGAAAATGTAAATATATCAACATTACATTTATTAATGAAAAAACCAATTATAAATGCGACAATAGAATATAATGATAATAGAATATCATTATTTGTAGCACAAAATGGAAAATGTAATATAACCAACAAATTACTCTCAATAGAAAATATGCATTGTCATCATAAAATACCAAAATTTATGGGTGGAAATGATGAATATAAAAATCTAGTAATATTAGATAAAGAAGTACATGTTTTAATTCATGCTACTAAATTAGAAACAATAAGTAACCTAGTTTGTAAATTAAATTTGAACAAAGAAAATATCATAAAAATAAACAAATATAGAAAAATGGCAGGAAACGAAGAAATAAACATTGAAATACTAAATAAATTATCTGAAAATTAATCTTATATAAGAATTAGAATTATAATTTGATGGAACGCCGTATGAGATGAAAGTCTCACGTACGGTGTGGAACGGGGGAAAAGTTGGAGATTATATCAAAAACTTACCTATCGTTATAAGAAGATGGAACAGTAACATACTACAATACATTTAATTTAACAAATTATGATGCAACAGATACATTAAAAGTGCATTTGTTTAAAACAACTGGTGAAGAAGTTGTTATAGAGTTAGAAAAAGAAGAATAATGTAAGATTTATAAAATGAATAAAGCATGGGACTTACTAGAAATTGTAGGTTCCGTTTTTTATTGTAAAATTACGAAGAAGTATAAAAAAATTCATAGCTCTTATATGAGTTAAATAATCTGGGGAAAAATAAAAAAAGATTTTAATTAAATAATGAAAAAAGTAAAGACACCTATGATATAATTTTGTTAGCAAAAAAAACAAAATAAAAAATATTCGAGGTGTCTTTACTA
>CALXVH010000018.1 GCA_944391965.1 uncultured Clostridia bacterium | reverse complement strand
AGAAGACTATCTAATTTTAGATGGTCTTTTTTAGGTTATTGATTAAGAATTCTATAAAAAACATTGACCAAGCTTTATGAAGGGAATATAATAAAATTCACGCAAAAATAATTTGCAAATGCAGAGGTTATATATGGAGGGTAGAAGATGAAAGAATTTTCAGAAATATCAATTATCCGGTTGCAAACAGCTTATCTGTTTACAGAGGATACTCGCAAAGTAAGAAAACTTTGTCCAACTCTTTCAAAAGAACTTAAGCAAGAGAATATTGAAATGGTATTTGTACCAGAGGACAAAAGTGAAGATGCAGTTCTTTTGGAACCTGATGATATTAGGTGGTTTAATCCAGTTGAAGGATATTTTGACTACGAGATTGATTCAGATTCGGTTGTGAGTGAGGTACAGTTTTACCGTACCGATATGGACAAAGAACTCATAATGTTCTTAGACTGCAAAATTGGGCAGAGAATGTTGGCTAAGCAATATGATGAAGAAGAACTGAAAGATATGTATTTTTATGTAGAAGGAATAATATATCCGGCTACCGAAAATAATAATGAGCCATCGATAGAACATGTGCAGATTTATAATATAAGAGAAGACCGTTTTATGGTTCCGGAAAAGTTCGAAGGTGGCTATTATTTAGAAAATGATAGCATCGAGGATGCGCCGTTTGAATTATGGCCTATTATTAAAGAAATGTCCAGAGAAAATGAAACTGTTTAATTAAGCATTCTATAACCTCTGCAAAATCACTTATTTCTTTTTAAGAGATAAGTGATTTTTCTATTTAATTATTTTACAACTAAATAAAATATGATAAAATATAAGACATAAATTAGAGCAAGGCAAATAAGAAAGGAAGAGAAATGACAACAGCAAAATTATTTGTTATAGTGAAAATACTATTAGCTATAATATTAATTGGAACAATATGTGCAGTAGTGCTAATTATATATTTGTTTAAGGGAGATATAAAAGCAAGAGTACCGGGATACGTCAAAAAAGAATATAATTTAAGTAAATACGAAGTAGAAAATAGACCAGTATATGTAATGGAGCCAAAAGAAGGTGTAACAAATGATTTAGTAATAATGTATGTTCATGGTGGATCATATGTTGCAGATTTAGAAAAAGAGCATTGGAAAACATGTGGAGATATTATAAATCAATTAGGATGTACAATCATACTTCCAGATTATCCACTTACTCCAAAATATAATTATAAAGATACTATTAACATGATGGAGTCACTTTATAAAAAAGTTATACAGCAAGTAGAACCATCTAATTTGGTAGTAATGGGGGATTCTGCTGGTGGAGGTTTAGCATTAGCTTTAGTAGAAAAAATGGGAGAAGAAAATATAACTATGCCAAACCAAACAATACTAATATCACCATGGTTAGATGTAAGGATGAATAATTCTAAAATTGCAGAAATAGAAGAAAATGATCCTATGCTTAATAAATCAGCACTAAAATTAGCTGGCGAAAATTATGCAGGAAAAGATGGAATAGATAGTTATTTAGTAAATCCTGTAGATGGGCCACTGGATAAATTACAAAATGTGTCTATATTTACAGGTACATATGATATATTAAATGCAGATGTAAATGTATTAAAAGAAAGAGCGGAAAAAGTTGGAACTAATATTAATGTATATGAAACAGAACAAGCAACACATATTTGGCTGTTATATAAATACAAGGATAAAGAAAATGACCCACTAGTTCAAGAGCCATACAAACAAATGATAGAATTATTAAAAAATAATTAAGGAGCTAAAAAATGAGGAGAAAAGAAAAAAAGGAATTGGTTTGGAGAAGACTTGATAATTCAGCAAAGATATTTCCATTATCTTCTAGCAGAAAATATAGTAGTGTTTTTAGAATATCTGCTGTAATGAAGGATAAAGTTAGTCCAAAACTATTAGAAAAAGCTGTTAATAATGCACTTAACAAGTTTGAATTTTTTAAAGTAAGACTAAGAAAGGGATTTTTTTGGTATTATTTTGAGTATAATGATAAAAAAATAGTTATAGAAGAAGAAAAAGATTATCCATGTAAATATATTGATCCAAACACTAATAATGATTATTTATTTAAGGTTACTTATTTTGATAGAAAGATTAATATAGACATTTTTCATTCATTAACAGATGGAAATAGTGCAGTACAATTTTTTAAAGAAATAGTTTATCAATACATAGAAATTGAATATGCAAAAGACTTTAAAAATGTAGTAAGAACAGACAGAAAATTTGATTTTAATATAGAGGATAGTTATTTAAAAAATTATAATAAAAAAGCTAAGAATAATTCTATAAGTAAAAAGGCATATATATTAAAAGGAAGAAAAATTCCATTTGAAGCCATAAGAGCAACACATGAAATTATAGATTTAACAAAGTTAAAAGAAATTAGTAAGCAAAAAGAAGTTACAATGACACAATTTTTGACAGCAGTATTAATAAAAGCAATTTATTTAGGAAATATGAAAGACCACCAAAATAGTAAGCCTATAAAAATATGTGTTCCCGTAAATTTAAAAAAATATTTTAAATCTAAGACATTAAGTAATTTCTTTTCATATATAACAGTTACAGCAGATGGTAAAAAGGTTGATTTTAACAATTTAGATGATGTTTTAAAATTGGTAAAATCAGATTTTGAGAATTTATTAAAACCAGAAGAAGTAATGAAAACAATGTCACTAAATGTTAAATTAGGAAATAACTTTTTTATAAGAATAATTCCATTATTTATGAAGCAAATATTTGTAAGATTAAGTTATTTAGAAATTAGAAAATATACAACAACCACTTTTTCAAATATTGGTAGAATTGGTATTATTGCAGATTATAAAAAATACATAGAAGACTTTTTCTTTTTGATTGCTCCAGAAAGAGTAGAAAAAATAAAATGTTCAACATGTTCATATGAAGATAAAATGTTTTTTACATTTACATCAATATTAATGCAAACAAATATAGAAGATGAATTTAAAAAGATTTTAGAAGAATTAGGAATTCATGTTGAAATAGAAAGTAATGGTGTTTAATATGTTATATCCAAAATTATCTAATATAAAAAGAAATAATATTATTTTAATTGCATCAATAGCAGTATCTATAATAATAATTAATATTTTGCTAATTATAAATGTTTTAGTAGATAAAACAAATCATTGGTCAATGCTTTGTATAGCAGGAATATTATATGTTTATGGAACAGTTATATATACTAAAAAAAGAAATATAAATATTGCTTCAAATGTATTTGTACAATGTTTACTCGTATCGTTATTACTATTGGCAATAGACTATTTTATAGGTTATAGTGGATGGTCAGTAAATATAGCAATACCAATAGTAATTATGGTAGCCAATTCAACACTTATGGTTCTAACTATAGTAAGTAGGAAAAGATATATGAGATATGCTTTATACCATATGTTAACTTTCTTATTTAGTATGATTCAATTGATTTTATTATTTTGTGGAGTACTAGAAAATAAAGTTTTAACCATTGTTGCAAGTGGAATCGCAGGACTTTCATTATTACTAACAGTGATTTTATGTGGCAAGGCAATGTGGGAAGAAACTAAAAAAAGACTACACATGTAAATTCCCGAATCCAGATAGTTACCTTAACAATGGAAAATGCATAAACTACAATAAGTAGGTGAGTTTATGAAAAAAATTGTTAAGGTTATTTTTATTGTTTATTTAATTACAAATTTTATGATTATATTTCAGCCTAATATTTATGCAATTGAGCCTGCAGGAAGTGTGTATGAAGGAATAGATGTTAGTGGCTGGCAGGGAGAAATTGATTTTGCACAAGTAAAAAATGCGGGAATAAATTTTGTATACATAAAATCTAGTGAAGGACAAAATACAGTTGACCAATATTTTAGGAGAAACTATGAGGAAGCAAAAAATAATGGTTTTAATATAGGGTTTTATCATTATGTACGAGCGCGAAGTACAGAAGATGCTATTTTAGAGGCAGAGCATTTTGCAAGTACAATAGCAGGAACCGTTCCAACTTGTAAATTAGCTATGGATTTTGAAAATTTCGGAAATTTATCAACAAGTGAAATAAATGAAATTTCTAAAGTATTTTTAGAAAGAGTACAAGAACTAACCAATAAAGAAATGATAATTTATAGTAATACATCATCAGCCAGAACTATATTTAGCGGGGAACTTGCGAATGAATATCCTTTATGGGTAGCACAGTATTATGTTAGTAATCCATCAGATAATGGAAAATGGAGCGTGTGGGAAGGGTTCCAATATACAGATAGAGGAACTGTGCCAGGAATAAATGGTTATGTTGATAGAGATAGATTTACAAGCGAGATATTATTAGATAGTCAAGAAGAAATACCAAGTAATGAAGAAAACAATGAAAATCAAGGTAACACTAGTGATGGAAATTATATGCGATACACAATCCAAAGCGGAGATACGTTATCAGAAATAGCACAAAGATATAATACAACTGTTAATGAACTGGTAAGATTAAATAATATACAAAATCCTAATATGATTTATGCAAATGAAACATTATTAATACCAACTAAAAATAATTCTATAAGTACGGGTAGTGATGATAAAAATAATACGATTTATATTGTACAAAGAGGAGACACTTTATATAGTATTGCAAAAAGATTTAATACGACTGTACAAAACATTGTAAATAATAATAGTATTTCTAACCCAAATCTTATATATCCTGGGCAAAGACTAATTATTGCTAAGAGTACAACTAATATACAAACCAAATATATGAACTATAGAATTAAAAGAGGAGATACTTTATGGGGAATTGCCAATAAATATAACACCACAGTAAATGAGTTAGCATATATAAATGGAATTAGAAATGTTAATAGAATATATGTCAATCAAGTAATACGAATACCAATAAATATAAGTATAGGTGAATATGATTGTGGACATTGTATATATACTGTAAGAAGAGGAGATACACTTAGTACAATAGCAAACCGATTTGGAAAAAATGTAAATGAAATAGCAGAATTAAATGGAATTAAAAATGTGAATTATATTTATGTAGGGCAAAAATTAAGAATATAAAATTATAAAGATTTCTTGAATTAAGCAATAAAAAACTATATAATATTTTTGTATATTTTTTATTATAAAAGGGGAGAAGAATATGAAAAATGAAAAAGATGAGAGTAAAAGTAAAATAATAAACAAAAGGAGTCAGAGTATAATCAGTTATATAATAGTAGTGCTAATATTAATTGTTATTATAGCATTAGTAATATATTTTCTTAATAAAGACAATAGGACTGATAATACAAATAATGTAGTAACAAATGAAGTAGAGTCAGAAATAAGTGAAGATGAATATCCTCCACAAGAACCAGAAGTAAAAGATTTCGATATAGCAGCAATTGCATATGATACGTATAATCAAGAAAATGTAGTGTTTAAAAATATTACACTAGGTGGAGATGTTGCATATTCAATAGATTATGGTGCACCAGAAACAACTGCAAATTTAATGACTGCTAGAAAATATTTATCAGATCAAGGAATGGCAATTTTAATGAATGGATATCCAAATTGTACACCAGAAGAAATGGGATTAGCAAATACTAATGAAGCATATATGTCTACACAAATGGCTATTTGGGAAGTAATGAATAGGACTGGAGAGTCAAAAAAAGCAATGAAAATATTTAGAGTTGAAAATATAGAACCAATAGCTGGAAATGAGGAAGTTTGTAATAGAGTAATTAATGTGGCAAATAATTTGGTATCAAAAGCAGAAAATGAGCCATACACAGATGTACCAGTAATGCATTTAGATAATGCTAATATTAGTATTGCGAAAGAAATAGGGGAAGAGTCATTAATTGGTCCATATACAATAACTATACAAGGAACAGCTCCAGATACAATTGATTATATTAGAGCATCATTAGAAAACGCTCCAGCTTCAGCCATGGTTACAGACGAAAATGGAAATGAGAAAACAGAATTAGCTAGTGGAGATCAAGTATATGTAAAAATAAATAATCAAGAAGAAGATGCCACTTTTGATATAAAATTCGAGGCTTTAGTAAATAGAAAAATTGGTTTAATTTATGAAGAAGTAAATACAGAAAATCAGGATTACTTAAAATTAGGAACGCAGATAGATGATTTAGAGGTAAAATCAACAATAGAGTGGTCTACTATAGTTACTATTGGAAAAATAGAAGTAACTGTAGAAGATAATAATAATAACCCTGTTGTTGGGGCAAGAATTGCATTAAAAAGTACAGATGGTAAGACATATGGTGAGGTAGAAAGTGGAACTGATGGAAAGATAATGTTCTATAGTGTTCCAGTTGGTGAATATGTACTAGAACAAGTGGATGTACCAGAAGAATATGAAGTTACACAAATAGAAAGAGCTAAAAAAATTACAGTTAATGGTGGAGAAACTACAATTTTAACATTTGTAGATAAGAAAACAGAATAATTATTAAGAAAAAGGTTTTAAGTAGTAATCTACTTAAAGCCTTTTTCTTATATAACAAAGCCAAAGTTGCATATGTCCATGCCAATTGCTTTGCAATTATGCACATATGGCAAGCTACTTTTTTATATAAAGCAGTACACAAATTTGTAAATACATAGATATAATTATTTATTGACGAAAAAAATAGTTTATTATATACTAAAAGCAGAAAAAATTCTGTGTTTTAGGAGGATGGCTTATGCAAAAGATAACTAAAAAAATAATTTTATTAATTATAATACTTGTAATAAATTTTATTGGAAATAATGTTAGTTTTGCAACAAGTTCTGTAAACACAAGAACACGTGCTACAGCTAGTAATAATTCTACAGAAAATGAAGTAACAAATACTACAAATCAAGTGACAAATGGAACTGTAGAAAATACAGTAACGGAAGAAAATAATATAGAACTTGAGTATCCATCTATAGAAAAAGATGATACAAAATTTGGTCCATTAACAATGGAACAAGTAATTGGAGGAGCAGCAGTATTATTATGCTTTGTTGGCATTGTTCTTGCTATTTCATTATATTCAAGAAGCAGAGCTGACGAGGACGATTGGGATGAAGAGGACTATATAAATGAAAATCTAGAAACAGAAAGACAAGAACCAAAAGCTATGAAAGAGCTTAAAGATGAGGCAGCTGCTAAAGAGCCAAAAGCTATACAGGAAATGGAAGATGAGAAAAAATTAGAAGAGATACGAAAAGCGAAGGAAGAGAAGAAAGAAGAAATTGAACCTAAGATTAAAGAAGAGGCTAAAGAAAAGATAGAAGATACTGCATCTTTAAATTACAGACACCAAAAAGCATTAGATGATTTTTACAATTATGCAGAAGAGATTAAACAAGAAAAAAAGACAAAAAGAGGAAAAGGTAAACATTCAATGTAAAATAAAGAAAAACTACCAAAAGGTAGTTTTTTCTTTGATTTTTTATAATAAATGCTAAGTATTTATTGAAATTGATTAAAAATAATCATATAATAAATGTAGTTTTAAAATTAAATAATAAGGGGAGAATATTATGGAAAAGAAAAGTGAAGACAACCAAACAACAAGTGCTAACAAAATAATAAATAAGAAAACTCATAGTACAAGAAATTGTGTAATAGGAATAGTTATACTTATCATCCTTATAGTTTTAGTCATGTACTTTTTGAAAAAGAATAATAATCAAGACAACACAAGTGTTACAAATAATGTAGTATCTTCTAATGAAATATCTTCAGAGGAGATTAATCACGAACCACAGATGCCAGAGGCAAAGACTACAGACTCAGCAGTTGTTGCATATGATACATATAATCAAGAAGATGTATCATATAAAGAATTAACATTAGGAGGAGATGTTGCTTATTCCATTGATTACGGAGCAGAAGAACCAAATGGTGAATTAATGACGTTTAGAAAATATTTATCAGATGCAGGAATGGCAGTATTACTAAATGGTTATCCAAATCGTAATCCAGAAGAAATGCAATGTACAAATTCTGATGAAGCATATATTGCAACTCAAATGGCTGTATGGGAAGTTATGAATAGAACGGGAGAATCTGAAAAAGCAACTAAAATATTTAGAGTTGAAAATTTAGAACCGATCGAAGGAAGAGAAGAAAGTTGTAATAGAATAATTAATGCAGCTAGTAAATTGGTCGAGAAAGCGGAAAACGAACCATATACAGATGTTCCAGTAATGCATATAAATAATTCAAATATTAATATAGTAAAAAATATTGGGGAAGATGCTTTAATAGGTCCATATACTGTATCAATGGAAGGTGTTGAAGAATCAAAAGTTAATTATATTAGAGCAACATTAGAAAATGCACCTGAATCTGCAATGGTTACAGATGAAAATGGTAATGAAAAAACATTGTTGGCTAGTGGAGATTCTGTATATGTTAAGATTAATGGCTCAGAAGTAGATAGTACTTTTGATATAAAATTTGAAGCTTCTGTGGATAGAGTAGTAGGTTTAATTTATGAAAATATAAATAGTGAAATGCAAGATTATGTAAAATTGGGTACAGAATTAGATAATTTGGAAGGAAATTCAACAATCGAATGGTCAACTTCGCCAACAATAGGCACTATTGATTTAACAGTTATAGATAATGAAGATAATCCAGTAGTTGGAGCCAGATTTGCACTTAAGAGTAGAGAAGGTAAAACATATGGAGAAATAGAGAGTGGAACTGATGGTAAGATAATGTTCTATGGGGTTCCAGAAGGAGAATATATATTAGAGCAAATTTCTGTACCAGAAGGTTACGAATTATCAGAAACAGCTAAGAATATTACAGTAAATGGAGGAAAAACTACAGTTTTAACATTTACAGATAAAAAATTAAATTAAAAAAGTTAATTATATTAAATAAAAAAGATTTTAAGAAGTGAATATTCTTAAAATCTTTTTTTATGAAACTAAAATAGGGATTTCAAGGAATGTCCCCAAAATCCCTAGCAAACGTCTGCAAAATCCTTAGAAGTGGTTTACAATATTACAAATCTGTTATATAATGGGGCAAGATTTAAAGAAGAAAGGGAGATTTTAATGGACAATAATGTTAATGAAGAAGTAGATATAAATCAATTAATGAAGATTAGAAGAGAAAAACTAGAAGAGTTAAGAAATGAAGGAAAAGATCCTTTTGCTATTACAAAATATGATAGAACAGAAACAGCAGGACAAATTAAAGCAAATTATGATGAATATGAAGAAAAAGATGTATCTGTTGCAGGTAGAATAATTGCAAAAAGAATAATGGGTAAAGCCTCATTCTGTACAATACAAGACAGTGACGAAAAAATTCAAAGTTATGTAAGTATAAATGATTTAGGAGAAGAAAGTTATAAAGCTTTTAAAACATATGATATTGGTGATTTTATAGGAATAAAAGGTTTTGTATTTAAAACAAGAACTGGAGAAATATCTGTTCATGCAAAAGAAGTAACATTATTATCTAAATCTCTAAGACCATTACCAGAAAAATTCCATGGTTTAAAAGACCCAGATTTAAGATATAGACAAAGATATGTAGATTTAATTGTAAATCCAGAAGTAAAAGATACATTTATTTTAAGAAGTAAAATAATAAAGGAAATAAGAAAATTTATGGATGGACTTGGATATATGGAAGTTGAAACTCCAATGCTTACAACAGTTGCAACAGGAGATGCTGCAAGACCATTTATCACACATCACAACACTCTTAATTTGCAAATGTATTTAAGAATTGCGCCAGAATTAAACTTGAAAAGATTAATAGTTGGTGGATTTGATAAAGTGTTTGAGATTGGCAAGAATTTTAGAAATGAAGGTATGGATATTAAACATAATCCAGAATTTACAAATATGGAATTTTATGCAGCATATCAAGATTATAATGACATGATGGATACAGCAGAACAATTAATTTCAACAGTTGCTAAAAACACATTAGGAACAACTAAAATAAATTATCAAGGTCAAGACATAGATTTAACACCAGGATGGAAAAAGATAACAATGATAGAGTCAATAAAAGAAGCAACTGGTGTAGACTTTAATACAATAAATACAGATGAAGAAGCACAAGCTATAGCAAAAGAGAAAGGTGTAGAGTTTGAAGAAATAAAAAATACTAGAGGACATATTATAAACGAGTTTTTTGAAACATTTGTAGAAGAAACACTAATTCAACCAACATTTATAATGGATTATCCAGTAGAAGTTTCTCCTCTTACAAAGAGAAAGAAAGATGACCCAAGACTTGTAGAAAGATTTGAATTATTTATTGGCGGAAGAGAATACGGAAATGCATATTCAGAATTAAATGATCCGATTGACCAATATGAAAGATTTGTAAAACAAGTTGAAGCAAAAGAAAAAGGTGACGAAGAAGCTGGAGGAATGGATGAAGACTTTGTAACAGCACTAGAAATAGGATTGCCACCTACAGGAGGAATGGGAATTGGTCTAGATAGATTAATAATGTTATTAACTGATTCTGCATCAATAAGAGATGTATTATTCTTTCCAACTATGAAACCATTAAATTAAAATAATAAATAAAGATTTTAATAATAAAAAAACTGTTTGTTCTAATACAAACAGTTTTTTTACCTAAAAATGTATAAAATGTTATCTTATTGGAAAAATTAGTTTAAAAGAATAAGGAGGCTATTTATGGAAAAATCAGTTAAAAATTTAAATTGTTTACTTGCTGACTTAAATGTATTTTACAGAAAACTTCAAAATTATCATTGGAATGTTAAAGGAAAAGATTTTTTTACAATGCATGAAAAATTAGAGGAATATTATGATGAAATAAATGAACAAATAGATGAAGTTGCAGAGCATATCTTAATGCTTAACAGTGAGCCTTTAGGAACAATGAAAGATTATCTTGATAATACTTGTATTGTTGAAGCTAAAAATGAAAAAATAGATGGATGCGAGGTTATTAAAAATATTATAACAGATTATACTACTTTACTTAAAAAAGTAACTGAGATAAAAGAAGAAGCTGATAATCAAAAGGATTATGGAACATCTAGTTTAATGGATAATTATATTTCTTTATATATGAAGAATTTATGGATGTTAAATCAAACCATTAGTGAATAAAATTTAAAATAATAAAAATGAGCCCAAAATGTTAGATAAAACATGGAGGGTTCATTTTTGCTCTGAGAGATATAATACCATTTTATAAAAGGTATTATTAAATAATTGAAATTTTAAATAATATATGATATATTTTTATAAGCGTAAAAATTTGTAAATGTTTTGATAAATTAGCATAGTGAAACCATTAAATTAACAAAGGAGGAAAAACATGTTTTATTTTCCAGGAGGAAGTAGTTACTTATATATAATATTATTAATAATGATAATTAGTAATATTATGACAGGTGGAGTAAACTTATTAAGTTTAGTATTAAGTTTACCAGGAGTTTTAATAGCAATAACATTTCACGAGTTTGCACATGCTCTTGCTGCAGTAAAACTTGGAGATGAAACTCCAAAAATGCAAGGTAGATTAAGCTTAAATCCATTATCACATTTAGATCCAATAGGTATTATAATGCTTATATTTGCACATATTGGTTGGGGTAAACCAGTAGAAATAAACCCAAGAAATTTTAAAGGAAGAATATCTACAAGTGCAGCAGAAGCGATAGTATCAGCAGCAGGACCAATTATGAACTTTATATTAGCTCTAGTATTTTCATTAATATTTGCAGCACTTGCAAAATTTGTTCCTAGCATATGGACAATGGCAAATGGCATTGTAGCAACAATAATCTTAGATATTATCATAATTAATATCGGTTTAGGAGTATTTAACTTAATACCATTACCACCATTGGATGGCTCAAAAATATTAGCACATTTTTTACCAATAAATGCAAGAAGATGGTTTATAGAACATGAAAACATATTTTACATAGCTTTTATAATAATTTGGTTAACACCAATTGCATCAAGAATTACATCACCAATAATAAATGCTATATTAAACTTTTTATTAAATATAGGATTTGCAATATTTTAGCAATAGGGATTTGGGGGACGTTCTTAAAATCCCGGTTTTACCGGAATTTTAAGAATAGTCCTTTTTTAGTGCAAAGATAGAAAAGAAGGGAGAAGACTCACTAATCACTTTACTTATAAGGAAATAAATGGTATACTTTTAAGCGAAAAAAGGAGAAAAAAATGAAAGATATAATAATTTTAGGAATAGAGTCTAGTTGTGACGAAACATCTGTAGCAATTGTAAAAAATGGAAGAGAAGTTTTATCAAATGTAATAAATACACAAATAAGTATTCACGAATTGTATGGAGGAGTTGTGCCAGAAATTGCATCTAGAAATCATGTAGAAAATATTTCGCCTGTAATGAAAGAAGCATTAAAAGAAGCAAATATAGAAATAGATGATGTAGATGGAATAGCATGTACATATGGACCAGGCTTAGTAGGAGCATTATTAGTAGGAGTATCTTATGCAAAAGCATTAAGTTATGCAGCTAATAAACCACTTATTGGTGTAAATCATATCCAGGGACATATAGCAGCAAACTATATAACATATAAAGACTTAAAACCACCATTTTTAACCTTACTAATATCAGGAGGAAATACACAACTTGTTTTAGTAAAAGATTATACAGAATTCGAAATATTGGGAAAAACTAGAGATGATGCAGTAGGAGAAGCTTTTGATAAAATAGCAAGGGTTATTGGTCTTGGATATCCAGGAGGACCTAAAATGGATAAACTAGCACAAAAAGGTAATCCGAATATAGACTTACCTAAAGTTCATGTAGAAGGTTTAGATTTTAGCTTTAGTGGGTTAAAAACAGCAATAATTAATTTACATCATAAAATACCAGATATAAATAAAGCAGATTTAGCAGCAAGTTTTGAAAAAGATGTAGCAGAAATCTTGTTAGATAATACAAAAAAAGCTGTAAAAGCGACTAATATAAATAAAATAGCATTAGCAGGAGGAGTTTCTGCAAATAGTTATATTAGGAAAGCATTTAAAGAATTAGAAGAAAAAGAAAATATAGAAATATATTATCCAGAACTTAAATTGTGTACAGACAATGCTGCAATGATAGCATCAGCTGGGTATTACAATTACTTAAAGGCAAATTTCTCAGATTTAAAATTAAATGCGGTACCAAATTTGAAATTATAATAATTAGAAAGAGGATGAAAAATGTCAATCTATACAATTTCGGACTTGCATTTATCATTTAATGCAGATAAACCAATGAATATATTTGGTTGGCAAGATTATGAAAATAAGATAAAAGAAGATTGGGAAAGTAAAGTAAAAGAAGATGATTTAGTAATCTTAGGTGGAGATTTTTCTTGGTCAATGCAACTTCAAGATACATACAAGGATTTTGAGTTTATTCATAATTTACCAGGAAAAAAACTATTGTTAAAAGGTAACCACGATTATTGGTGGGGAACTTTAACAAGTATGAGGAGATATATAAAAAATATTGGTTTTACAGATATAGATTTTATATATAATAATAGCTATGAATTTGAAGATAAAATAATTTGTGGAACTAGAGGATGGAATTTTAGTGGCATTCAAGAGGAAGACGAAAAAATATACAATAGGGAAAAACAAAGGCTAAAACTATCTTTAGAAGATGGTGTGAATAAATTTGGAAAAGACAAAGAAATTATTGTATGTTTACATTATCCACCATTAAAGATAGACGAAATCTCGGACTTTGTAAGAATAATGGAAGAATATAATGTAAAGAAATGTATTTATGGACATTTACATGGACCAGCGCATAAATTTGTAGTAGAAAAAAATCTTGATGGAATAGAATATATTATGACAAGCTGTGATTATACAAATTTTAAATTGATTAAAATTTATTAATTGTAGGAGGAAGAAGAATGAAAACATTAAAAGCTGGAACAGTATTAATAAATTTACAAAATAAAGAAATATGTTTGGTATATAATAAAAACGACAAGAGTTATGCATTCCCAAAAGGACATTTAGAAAATGGTGAAACATTAAAAGAGTGTGCAATAAGAGAAACAGAAGAAGAAACTGGTCACACATGTTCAATAATTAACGAAAAAGAAATTGGAATTTTAAAATATATAACTCCTGCTGGAGAAAATGTAGAGCTTCACTTATATCTAGCTAAAGATACAGGCATAGTTACTAGAGAAATTAATCCTAAAGATAAGGAAGAAACACTATGGGTAGATATAGAAAAAGTTGAAGAAAAAATCTTATATCAAGATTTAAATCAATTATGGTTGGACATGAAAAATAAAATAAATAAGTAATATATGTAAAATTATTGTAATATTTATGCTTAAATGACTTGCAATTCACATAATTTGTGATATAATATGAAAGCACGAAAAAAACGATAAGTATTAAAAATGCGAAAGGGTTGAAAAATAAATGAGTATAAAAGTAGAAAAAACAGATAACAAAAATGAATTAAAATTAGAATTTACAGTAGCAGCTGAAAAATTTGAAGATGCAATGAAGAAAGTGTATTTCCAAACAGCTAAATATTTTAATATACCAGGATTTAGAAAAGGTAAAGCACCAATGAAGATAGTAGAAAAATATTATGGAGAAAGTATTTTCTACGAAGATGCTTTTAACGAAATATTAAAAGAAGAATATGATAAAGAATTAAAAGAAAATGATATAACAGCTGTAAGTTATCCAGAATTCGATATAAAACAAATGGAAAAAGGAAAAGACTTAATATTTACAGCTACAGTTCAAGTAAAACCAGAAGTTAAATTAGGAAAATATAAAGGTATAGAACTAAAAAAAGTAGAGTATACTGTAAAAGATGAAGATATAAACCACGAATTAGGACATATGCAAGAAAGAAATTCTAGAATTGTTACAGTAGAAGATAAACCAGTAGAAAAAGGAAATATCGCTGTAATAGATTTCGAAGGATTTGTAGATGAAAAAGCATTCGAAGGTGGAAAAGCAGAGGGTTACGAATTAGAAATAGGAAGTAACACATTTATTCCAGGATTTGAAGATCAAATAGTAGGAATGAAAGCTGGAGAAGAAAAAGATGTTAAAGTTAAATTCCCAGATGAATATTTCTCTAAAGATTTAGCTGGAAAAGATGCTACATTTAAAGTAAAAGTAAATGAAATAAAGAAAAAAGAATTACCAGAATTAGATGATGAATTTGCTAAAGATGTTAGCGAATTTGATACATTAAAAGAATTAAAAGCAAGTATAAAAGAAAAATTAGAAAAAGAAAATGAAGAAAAAGCAAAATACGAAACACAAGATGCTGCAGTAAAAGCTGTTTGCGATAATACAGAAATCGATATTCCATCAGGAATGATAGATTCTGAAATAGATAACATGGTAAATGATATGAAATCTAGATTACAATATCAAGGTTTAACATTAGAAAACTACTTAAAAATGGTAGGAAAAACAGAACAAGAATTCAGAAAAGATTACGAAGAACAAGCTAAAGAAGCTGTTAAATCAAGATTAGTAATCGAAGCAATAGTAAAAGCAGAAAAAATAGAAGCAGACGATAAAGATGTAAATGAAAAAATTGAAGAAATGGCTAAAAACTATGGTAGAGAAGCAAAAGACTTAGAAGAAAACGAAGCATTAAAGAATTACATAAAAGGAAGTCTAGAAACAGAAAAAGCAATAGAATTTGTAGTAAAAAATGCGAAAATAAAATAAAGTAATAAAAGGAGTTTAATATTTTAAGTATTAAACTCCTAAATTATTCAGTGGGAAATTAGCTACAGCTGTAAGGAAATAAGATTTGAATTATAATTTATTAAAAAAATTTGCATTTATAATAAATATGATATAAAATAATGTAAGTTTTCAAAGGAGGAGTTTTAATATGGATAAAAAAGAATTAAATAGTTTAGTACCATATGTAATAGAACAAACAAGTAGAGGAGAAAGATCATATGATATTTTCTCTAGACTATTAAAAGATAGAATTATATTTTTAGGAGAACAAGTAGATAGTTCATCTGCAAGTGTTGTAATAGCACAATTGCTATTCTTAGAATCAGAAGATCCAGAAAAAGAAATACATTTATACATAAATAGCCCAGGAGGTTCTATAACTGACGGAATGGCTATTGTAGATACAATGAATTATATTTCTTGTCCTGTTTCTACTATTTGTGTTGGATTGGCTGCAAGTTTTGGTGCAGTATTATTAGCAAATGGTGAAAAAGGAAAAAGATTTGCAACACCAAATTCAGAAATATTAATTCACCAACCATTAATAGGTGGTCAAGGTGGAGGTATTTCTGGTCAAGCAACAGAAATAAAAATATACTCAGATCATATGATGAAAACAAGAGAAAAATTAAATAAATTATTAAGCGAAAAAACAGGTCAACCAATAGAAGTCATTAATAGAGATACAGAAAGAGATAATTATATGACAGCACAAGAAGCATTAGAATATGGTCTTATAGATGGAATTATGGACAAAAGAAAATAAAGTAAGTTGCTAAAGATAACATAAAAAGAAGGAGCGCTTTATTATGCAAAAAAATGATAATAATAAAAATATTAGATGCTCATTTTGTGGTAAAACACAAGATAGTGTAGATAAGATAGTAGCAGGACCAGGAGTATATATTTGTAACGAATGTATACAAGTATGCTCAAATATTATAGAAAATGAATATTATGAAGATGATGAAGATTTATATACAACTGTAGAAGAAGATGTAGTACCTACTCCAGAAGAAATAAAAAAGGTTTTAGATGAATATGTAATAGGTCAAGAAGATGCCAAAAAAACTTTATCTGTAGCTGTATATAATCATTATAAAAGAATAAATAATGAAGACGAAAAAAATAATAAAGATGATGTAGAAATAAAGAAAAGTAACATTTTATTATTAGGTCCGACTGGTTCTGGAAAGACATTACTTGCACAAACCTTAGCTAAAATATTAAATGTTCCTTTTGCAATAGCTGATGCAACTACTTTAACTGAGGCAGGCTATGTAGGAGAAGATGTAGAAAATATTTTACTAAAATTAATTCAATCAGCAGATTATGATATAGAAAAAGCTGAAAGAGGAATTATATATATAGATGAAATAGATAAAATTTCAAGAAAGTCAGAAAATCCATCTATAACAAGAGATGTAAGTGGAGAAGGTGTTCAACAAGCGTTATTAAAAATCGTTGAAGGAACAACAGCATCAGTTCCACCACAAGGTGGAAGAAAACATCCTCATCAAGAATTAATACAAATAAATACAGAAAATATTTTATTTATTTGTGGCGGTGCGTTTGAAGGTTTAGAAAAGATTATAGATCAAAGAACAGGTAAAAAAGCTATAGGATTTGGTGTTGAAAAGAAAGAGATTGCTAAAAAGAGTAGAACAGAAGTATTTAAAGAATTATTACCACAAGATTTATTAAAATTTGGATTAATTCCAGAATTTGTGGGAAGATTACCAATTGTAAGTACATTAGAAGAACTAGATAAAGATGCATTAGTTAATATATTAACTAAACCAAAAAATGCATTAGTAAAACAATATAAAAAATTGCTAGCTATGGATGGTGTAGAATTAGAATTTGAACCAGAAGCAGTAGAAGCAATAGTAGATAAAGCAATAGAAAGAAAAACTGGTGCTAGAGGGTTACGTTCTATTATAGAAGAGATTATGAGAGATATTATGTTTGATATTCCATCTAATCCAAAGATAGAAAAATGTATCGTAACAAAAGAGACTGTAATAGGTCTAGCAAAGCCAGAAATAATAATAAATGAAAATAAAGAACCTAAGAGGCAAGTTGTTAAAAGAAGAAAAATTCAACCAAATGAAATAGAAACAGCATAGTAATTATAAAATAGAAGGACTAAATTAATATAAAAAATCCTTCTATTTTTTTATGTGATAAGTTGAAAAAAAGATTAAGTTGTGATATATATAGTTTTACAGATAATAGGTGAAAAAGAGAAGGAAAATGAAAAATATAAAAGATTATAATATAGAAGAGCTAAAAAAAGAATTTCAAGAATTAGGAGAAAAACCATATAGGGCGGAACAAGTATTTATGTGGTTATATAAAGAAAAGGTAAAAGAATTTGATGAAATGACTAATATATCAAAAGAGTTAAGACAAAAACTACAAGAAAATTATACAATGTGTAATTATAAGATAGCAAAAAAATTAGTTTCAAAAGATGGAACTAAAAAATATTTATTCGATATATTAGATGGTAATATGATAGAAACAGTTTTAATGGAATATCATCATGGTAAAACATTATGTGTTTCATCACAAATTGGTTGTAAAATGGGATGTAAATTTTGTGCATCAACAGGAATTCCATTTGTTAGAAATTTAAGTAGCCGGTGAGATTGTAGAACAAATCTTAGCAGTAGAGCAAGAAGAAAATACAAAGATATCAAATATTGTTTTTATGGGAATCGGAGAGCCATTTGATAATTTTGATAATGTAATAAATGCTATTGGAATATTAAATAATCCAAAAGGATTAAATATAGGTGCGAGACATATAAGCATTTCTACTAGTGGAATTGTACCTAAAATTTATGAGTTGGCAGATAAAAAAATACAATGTACATTATCAATATCATTACATGCAACAAATGATGATAAAAGAACTGCGATGATGCCAGTAAACAAAGCATATCCAATTAAAGAATTAATGGAAGCATGTAAGTATTATATAGAGAAAACAAATAAAAGAATTTCCTTTGAGTATGCTTTAGCAAAGGACAATAACGATAATTTGGAAGATGCCAAAGAATTAGTAAAATTATTACATGGAATGCTTGCACATGTTAATTTAATACCAATTAATAAGATAGAAAATGGAAAATTTGTAAAATCTACAGATAATAATATAATTAAATTTAGAGATTATTTAAATGAACATGGAATTGTAGCAACAATAAGAAGAGAATTAGGGTCAGATATAGAAGCTGCATGTGGACAATTAAGAAGAAAGACGATAGAAGAAAAACGTTAGAGGTGATAAAATGAAATGTTTTGCTAAGACCGATTTAGGTAAAGCAAGAGAATTAAATGAGGATTCATACTATATTCCAACAGAAGAAAATGAATTAAGAATATATATGTTGGCAGATGGAATGGGAGGATATAATGGAGGAGAAATTGCAAGTAAACTTGCAATAGATTCTGCGAGGAAATATCTAACCAATAATTTTAATACAATACCACATGATAGAATAAACATTGAAGAACTAGTAAGAAGTAGTATGGAATATGCTAATATGGTAGTATTTGAGAAATCAAAAGAAGTACCAGAATTAGAAGGAATGGGTACAACTTTGGAATTAGTTTTAGGTTATGGGAATAAAATATATATAGGTCATGTTGGAGACAGCAGAATATACAGAGTTAGAAAAAATATTATAAGGAAATTAACAACAGACCATAGTTATGTTGAAAAGTTAGTAAAAGAAGGAACAATAACAAGAGAGGAAGCAGAAAATCATCCTAAAAAGAATATGCTTATGAAAGCTTTAGGATGCACTCCTTATGTAGAACCAGATGTAACAACTAAAGGCTTTCTTAAAGGAGATAAGCTTGTATTAACATCAGATGGGTTAACAAACATGGTAACAAACCAAGAAATTTACGATTTAGTAACAAATGATGTAGAAAATGCTACTACGAAGTTGGTCGAATTAGCAAACAATAGAGGAGGATATGATAACATAACGGTTGTTATTGTATATAATGATTAAGGAGAGATGGAAGAATGGACCTAGAGGGGAAAATATTAGGTAACAGATACGAGATAATAGAGAAAATAGGAAATGGTGGAATGGCAACGGTTTATAAAAGCAAGGACCGTGTTTTGAATAGATATGTAGCAATAAAAATATTAAGAGATGAATTTACTACAGATGAAGAGTTTATAAAGAGATTTAGAATAGAAGCACAATCAGCAGCAAGTCTTACACATCCAAATATTGTATCTATATTTGATGTAGGTAATGAAGGTAGCTTATATTATATTGTAATGGAATTAATTAAAGGTAAAACTTTAAAAGAAATAATAACAGAGGAAAATGGACCTTTACCTTGGAAATGGTCTTTAAACGTAGTAACTCAAATTGCCTCAGCATTAGAAACAGCCCATAAAAATAATATTGTTCATAGAGATATAAAGCCACATAATATTATAATAACAGAGGATGGAATTGCAAAAGTTACAGATTTTGGAATAGCAAAAGCAGTTTCAAATTCTACGATTACAGCTTTTGGAACAACAATAGGTTCTGTACACTATTTTTCACCAGAACATGCAAGGGGAGGATATACAGATGCAAAATCTGATTTATATTCTTTAGGAGTTGTAATGTATGAAATGTTAACTGGTAGAGTACCTTTCGATGCAGATACACCTGTTTCAGTAGCATTAAAACATATGCAAGAAAAACCTGTAGAACCAAAAGAATTAAATGAAAATATTCCACAAGTTGTAAATGATATTATAATGAAAGCTATGCAAAAAGATGTTAATTTAAGATACCAATCTGCGACAGAGATGCTAAAAGATTTAAATGCAGCATTAAAAAATCCAGATGATAATGTTGTACATATTAGAAGTAATTTAAATGCAGCAACACAAAGAATATCTACACAAGAAATAGCAGAAGCAGAAAGAAAAGCAAAAGAAGCGAATAATCCTAAAAATGCAAAGAAACCAAATAAATTTATAGAATTTGTAAAAAAACATAAGGCACTATCTTTTGTAATTGGTGCAATATTATTATTTTTTATAGCTTTTGGAACTACAATGGGAGTTATGGAAATAGTAAATCCAAAAGATGTACAAATACCAGATTTAGTAAATAAAACTCAAGATGAAGCAGAACAAATTGTAAAAGATTTAAAACTAAAATTAGTTGTAAAATCAGAGGAATATAATGAAAATGTTGAAGAAGGAAAGATAATATCTCAAGATCCAGCATATCAAGAAAATTATACAATAAAGGAACATAGTGAAATTTCTGTAGTTGTAAGTAAAGGTACCGAAACAGTGGAAGTTCCAGATGTCGTTGGTAAAACAAGAGAAGAGGCAGAAAAATTACTAAAAGATGCTGGGCTAGTAGCAGAAATAACTGAGGAAAATGACGAAAAAGTAGAAGCTGGAATTGTATTAAGCCAGGATATAGAAGATGGTGAAACTGTTAATAAAGGAAGTACTGTAAAATTAGTTGTAAGTAAAGGTAGTGGAATTGTAAATGTAGAAGTTCCAAGCCTTGTAGGAAAAACTGAACAAGAAGCAAGAAACTTATTAACAGAAGCAGGATTAAAAGTTAATGTAGTTAATGATGAAGATGAATCTAAAAATGACGGAGTTGTATTAAGACAAAGTAGAGATGCCGGTACAGAAGTACAAGAAGGAACTACAATTACAATTACAGTAAATAAAGTTTCTGAAGCAAAAGAAGCAACCTTTACAATCGATGTAAAAGCAATTACAGGAGGATATGAAGAAGAAGCAGGAAATAGTACTAGTGGGAACACAGCCAAAACTGTTGATATAACAATTACAGTTGGTGGAAGCGAAGCTTTCCAACAATCTAATGTAGATAAAAATAACACTATTACAGCAAGAGTAAGTGGAAAAGGTTCAAAGGAAGTAGTTGTAACATTAACAAATTCAAGAGGAGAAAGTTATAGAAGATCTACAACATTTAACTTTAATAATTCAACAACATATACATTTAACTAGAATTTAAACAGATAAAGCTATTGTGCTTTATCTGTTTTTTACATATATAATAAAATTTGAAATTAACATAAAAATATGGTAGAATTGATGAGAAAAATTAGGTATTAACCACTTGCAAATAAACCAATAAATAATTTTAGGAGGTAAAAAGATGTATATTGCAGAGGCTCGGGCATATAATGATGGGATAGAGTTTTATCCTAAGAATGGCAAAGTAATTTTTGCTAAGAGATGTAATGGGAAAGTTGTAGTAGAAAGTAGAAACAGTTCTTATCTAGAAAAAAAAGAAAATAGTTTCAAATCAAAAATATTTTTACTACTTCTTTGTGCAGTAAATGTTGTGATTTTTAGTATAATCGGAAAATTAAAAATTCCGAATATAGAAGTCATATTGGTAGCTTCAATGGTTTGGGAAATAGTTCTGCTTTTCTATATAAAGAAAAACAAAAATAAGAACAATACCCAGTCATTTAAATATCATGCAGCGGAACATAAAGTTTTAAACTATGTAGATAAATATGGGAAGAATGCTGTATTAGATGTAGAAAAAGTTATGAATATGAGTTCAATTTCATTTCGGTGTGGTTCAACTGTTCTTACAGTAGGACTTATATTTGCTACATTATTTCTTGTAGGTAAAGCGTTTATTCCGTGGCTGATTTTAAAAATAGTATGGCTTGTGATTTCGGGATATATTGCTTTAAAATTATGGGCAAATGGAAAATGTGATTTTTTGCAAAAATTAGTGGTGCTACCACCAACATACGAAGAGGTTGAAGTAGCAGTGGAAGGAATGAAAGAATATTTAAGATTGCAGCAAAGCGAAGATTAACCGACAATTTGTGATTACAAGACAAAGGAGCAGTTTGAATCTGCTCCTTTGTCGTATATAATATTGATTAATTATTTTGTTTTTGATATTATAAAATAGATTAATTGGAAGGTGATAAAAGTGGAAAATGAATATAAAAGGCAATTTTTTATAGGCTATTCTGATTGTGATAGGAAAATTAATTTAAGTGTATTAAATTCACTATACTTGATACAAGATATGATGACAGAGTATTTTGGGTTTCTAAAAAGTGATAATATAATTTTAAAAAAAGAAAATAATGCAATTTGGGTACTAACAAAAACAAAAGTACATTTTAATAAATATCCAACATGGAGAGATGTAATAGAAGGAACGGTTTTTACTACAGGAATAAAGCCAATTCGTCTAGAAACTGAGACACAATTTAAAGATAAAGATAAAAATATATTGTTTTATGCAAATCAAGAAATTTGTGTTATAGACTTAACAGATAGAAAAATTAGAAAAATTAATACAGTTAATTATCCAACAGATGTTCAAATAAAAGAAGGTATAAACAAAGATAAATATTTAAAACTAAAAACAGACTTTACTGAAGACGATAAAGTATATGAACAAAAAATATATTCATCTGATATAGATTTCAGTTACCATACAAATAATGTATCATATGTTAAACTTATTATAAATTCATTAAATTCAGATTTTTTAGATAGTAATAAGATAACAGACTTTGAAATACATTATATAAATGAAAGTAAAGAAGAACAAAAATTATCAATTTACAAAAAAATTAAAGATAATGAGATAGAGTTTCTTATAAAACAAGAAAACAGGGAAATAGTAAGAGCTAATTTAAAATATATAAAAGAATAAAATAAGGTGATAATATGGAAAAAATAAGTAATATAGAAAGAAGAAATAATTCAAATAAAAAAATAAAACAATTAGGAATAGCTTGCCTTGAAACTTTACCAGTAATAGAAGATAGTACTCAAGCAAGACTAAAAGATATAGATACAATATGCAAAAGGGCCATAGCTTGTTTAATATCAACTCAATTGGCTATAGATATATCTGAAAATAATGATTATGATAGTTCAAAGATTTTTTTCCTAAATATGCTAAAACAATATGGTGTTCAAGATAGTTTAATAGAAAAAGAAAAAAGAATATTTAATGGAAAATATAGTAAACAAGACGTAATTGATGTTGTATGGTCTTATGAAGCATATTGGTCATTAGTATGGGCATTAGGACTAGTAGATAATATTGATTATCCAAACCAGATTTGTGATTGTGAAAAAGCAATTATGCTAGTTAGTACTTGTAAAACATATGAAGAATTTAAAAGTAAATGTAAAATAAGAGATATAGAAGAAATTTTAGATATGTTAGATTTATATTATCGTTATGACTGGGCTGTAACTGAAAAAAGAATTAATCCAGATACCCCTATAGCAGATTTAAATCCAGATGTAGTTGTTGAACGCCGAAAAGGACTTGAATGGCTAATTGCAAGTGAAGAAGATTGGAATGAAATTTCTTTAGATACATAGGAGAGATCATTAGATTTTGGTATATAAAATATTTCAAAGGAAAAAATTTTACTATACCCAGTATTTATTTAGAACAAGAATATAATAGTTTAGGAAGGAAAATAATTATGGTTAAAGCAATAATATATAATAGTAGTACAGGGCATACTTCAAGATATGCAAAAATGCTAAGCGAAAAATTAGATATTCCATGTTATACAATAAAAGATGCAAATGGAAAAGTTAATTCAAATGATGAAATAATATATTTATCATGGGTATGTGCTAATATGATAACTGGAATTAATAAGATAAAAAATAAATATAATGTTAAATGTTATGGAGTAGTAGGATTGTATCCTAAAAGTGAAGAAAATACAAATAATTTAATTAAAACAAATAATATAGAGAAACCTCTTTTTTATTTACAAGGAGGGCTAGACTATAATAAATTAAATTGGTTAAAAACTAAAATTCTACATATGGTAGGAAAATATTTAGAAAAAGAAAATAGTAATCAAAGTGTTCAACTTGCCAAAATATTTGAAAATGGAGCAGATTTTGTAAAAGAAGAAAATTTAAAAGAAATTGTAGAATTTTTAGAAAAATAGAAACTTTTATATAAATACATGTTATAATATTACCATCAAAAATGGGAGGTTGAAGGAATGAACGAATACAAATTTATTCCCACACCAGTATTCCGGGATCCAATTTTAAGACATCTCATTTTCTTAAAAGGTAAGATTTTGCCTATTGGATATTTGGTGGAAGATATTGGTGGAGTTGAAGTGATAGTTTTCAAAAAAGAGAACTTGGCTTTAACAGATGATATTTTTAAGAAGTATCTCGAAAGAAGTAGCACAGTTTAGGCTGTGCTACAGCCATTTATAAAAATATTTAAAAAATAAAATAAATATGGTATAATGTACAAAAAATAATTTGGAGTATAAAATGAGTTATATAATAATAGGAAATATATTTGGAATTATTGGATTTATTTTTTCAGCAGTAGCTTATCATAAAAGACAAAAGAAAAAAATTTTATTGGATTTAATAATTTCAAATTGTTTTAGTTTACTTCAATATCTTTTTTTACAAGCATATACTGGATGCATAACAATAATAATATCAATTTTAAGGAATATAATTGCAATAAAAAAGGTGAAAAAAATAAGAATTTTGTTTTAATCATATTTATTATTTTATATATAGTTATGGGAATATTAACCTATAATTCAATATTTTCGATTTTACTAATAATAGCTTCAATAATATACTTATTAGGAATTTGGGACGGAAGAGAAGATGTTATTAGAAAAACAGGTTTAATTAATATGTACTTATGGCTTATATATAGTATAAGTACATGGGCAATAGCAGTGGTAATACAAAATATTATATTAATAGTTTCAACACATATAGCAATAAGAAATAATAGGGAGGAAAAATGCAGGGAAAAATAATAAGTAATATTTCAAATTTATATTATATCGAAGCAAATGAAAAAATATATACTTGCAATGCAAGAGGCAAATTAAAAGAAGAAGGAATAGTTGTTGGGGATATAGTAGATTTTGATGAGAATGAGAATATAATAGAAAAAATAGAAAAAAGGAATAATTATATTAAAAGACCTAAAATTTCAAATATAACTCAAATTGTGTGTGTGCTATCTGCCAAAAATCCAAAACCAGATTTATTAATGTTAGATAAACAATTAGCATATGCAGAATATGTTGGTATAAAAGCTGTAATTGTAATTAATAAAATAGATTTAGACAAGAAAAAAGTAGAAGAAATAAAAGAAATTTATAAAAACATAGGTTATCCTATAGTAGAAACAAATGCAAAAGAAAAAGAAGGAATAGATGGTTTAAATAAGATTTTAGAAAATAATATAAGTGTATTTGCCGGAAATTCTGGAGTTGGAAAATCAACTTTGTTAAATAGCATTTTTGGAAAAGAACTAACTAAATCAGGATTAATAAGTAATAAAAATAAAAAAGGTAAAAACACGACAACAAATATATCTTTATATAAAATTAAAGAAAACGAATATATTGCAGATACACCAGGATTTTCTACATTTGATATTACTGAAATCGAATCTAATAAGTTAGCTGAATATTTTAAAGAATTTAGACAATATATAAAAGATTGTGAGTATATAGGTTGTAGACATATTAAAGAAGAAAATTGCGGAATAAAAAATGCATTGCGAAAAGGAGAAATATCAGAAAGTAGATATCAAAATTTTATAAAAATATATGAGAATCTAAGAGATAAGGAGGAACATAAATGGTAGAAATTTCAGCATCAATATTAGATGCAAAGGAAGATGAAGCAGCAAAAACATTTTATAATTTAGAGGTGGCAAAAATAGATTATTTCCATATAGATGTTATGGATGGAAAATTCGTAGAAAAAAATACTGTAGATAAAATGAATAAATATTCAAATTTATTAAAGCAAATTACTACATTACCTTTAGATGTTCATTTAATGGTAGAAGATGTAGAAACATATATAAAATTATATAGTGCAATTGAACCAAATATGCTAACTTTTCACTTAGAGGCAATTAAAGATAAAAATAAAATTTATGAAATGATTAAATTAGTAAAAGATAATAATTGTAAAGTTGGTATTGCTATAAAACCAGCTACAGAAATAAAAGAAATATATGAATTTTTACCATATATAAATACTGTATTAGTAATGACAGTAGAACCAGGTAAGGGTGGACAAGCTCTAATTCCAGAGACTTTAAGAAAAGTTAGAATATTAAAAGAATATTTAAAACAACATAATTTAGATACATACATTGAAGCTGATGGAGGAATAAATCTTGATACAATAGATGAAGTAAAAGAGGCAGGAGTAGATATAGCTGTTGTAGGAAATGGAATATTAAATACAGAAAATTATAAGGCAACTGTAAGTAAATTAAAAAATTAATCATGCATAAAAATAGAGAAAACGTAGCAATTAATTTGCTACGTTTTCTTGTTTTATGAAAACCCCCAGATAGTCTGGGGGTTCGGTAAAGCTTTAGCGGTGAGTTGAAAATAAAAACTCCTTCTAATATAATCAAGTTGCGACTGCCAAGAAGCAACAAAATATTAGA
>CALXVH010000017.1 GCA_944391965.1 uncultured Clostridia bacterium | reverse complement strand
GTGGAATGAAGATATGGATATAAAACAGCTATGCCAATATTTTGATAGAAAAGAAATTACAATTAGAAAAGCAATTAAGAAAATGCGTGATAGTGGATTTGAAAAGTATAAATTTTTGATTAAAGATAAAGTAGTGATTTCTAGTAAAGGTGTTGAATGGTTAAGTAAAAATATTTTTAAGAAAAAGTATTTAGAGTTATTGGAAAAATATAAGATGGAGTTAACAGAGTTATATATTAAAGAAGGATATATTTATGATGAGTTTTTTGGAAGAAATTAAATGGTATATATTTTATAATAATTGTCAAATATTTTACGAATATTTGACAATTATTATAAAATATGGTAAAATTTTGTCGAAAGGAAAAATTATGGATAACAAAAAAGATAATTTTAAAAGAGTAGCTGAAAAAAGAACAAATAAAATAATTGAATCTATTTCTAAACTACATAATTTGACTAATACATCATTTTATGAATATACAAATGAACAAATAGATGCTATTTTTAGTGCAATACAAAAGGAATTAGATAATCAGCGTAGTATTTTTGAAAACTATAAGAAAAAAGAGAAAAAGAGATTTGAATTATGATTTGTGATTTGTTTTTTACAGGAAAATTAAAAGAAATAGAAGATGTATTAATTTATGAAGAAGATTTTGTGTTATTTTATTTAAAAATGCAATTAATAGGAGAATGCGAATTTAGTAAAGAAAGGATAGAAAATTTTCTTGAGCAATTATATGGTAAAGAAAATATAAAAAATAATGGAGTCCTAAAATTTTGTGAACGCCATTTTATTTCTAATGGTAAAAAATTTAAATTAAATGTAAGCGAAGAAGAAATTGATTTGTATAATAAGACTATAAAATTTCAGCAGGAGCTTATTAACTATAGTAATATAGATAAAAAAGAGTTGTATAATCTATTAGAAAAGGAAGTAATGGATAAAACAATAACATTTTATTATAAATTAGAGAAGTTTATAATATTTTATTGTTATAAAAATAATTTGAAATTATCAAACAAATATGTTCTATTGTATAAGTATTTTTATATTTTGAGAGATTATTATAAGATGTATCGAACTATCGATTATACGTTAGAAAAAATACCTGATTTTTTTGATATGATTGAAATTTCAGAACTGAATTTAAAAGAAGAACAAATGAGCTTTTTAATATTTAATAATGTCTTTACTATTAAAAATTTAAAACATGTTCCAATAGAGGATTTAATATGTATATTTTGTAATAACGTAGATGGTTTTATCCAAATTATAAATAAATATGCTATTACAAAAAGGGACATAATAGAAGATTTAGAGGTAAAATTTAATAAAATAATAAAGGACGATTGGAATAGAGTTTTAGAGAAAAGATTTGAATTAACTGATAAAAAAAGAACATTAGCAGAAATTGGGAAAGAATTTAATCTGACAAGAGAAAGAGTTAGACAAATAGAGAAAAAAGCAACGCAGAAAATATTAGATATCCTGCTAGAGGAACAAACAGTAATAAATTGTTTTTATAAAGATATAAACAGAGATAATAGTTCTTTTATAACTAGTGAAGATTTTATAAAATATATAGATAATGATATTGTATCTAGAAATTTGATAATATCATTTAATTCTGATAATAGTAGAATCAAATATAATGAACAATATGGAATTATTTATGATAGTAAAGAAATGGAATTAGATGATATTACTAAAGAAGCAAAAGATGGATTAAAAGATATAATTTCTGTAGATGAAATTAATGAGTACAATAAAGTTCAAAATTCTATAATAAAAAATGATTATAGAATTTACCAATATAGAGTTTTCGTAAGAAAGCAGATTAACATAAGTTCGATTTATACAAATGAAATAGAAGAAAACTTTGTAGAGGGTTATAATATAGGAAGTGAAGATGATTATAACAAATTATTACAAATAATAAAAAATAAATATGGTGAAATAGAAGTTCCTTCAATGCATTCAATTCAAGCCATGATTGATAGAACTGATTTTATACAAATTGATAGGGGAACATATAAAGCAAAAAAATATTGTGTTACCTTGCCAGAGAAATTATTAAATGAAATATTAGATTTTATTATTAAAAATTCACCAGTTATTGCATATAGCTCAATTTTTGAAAAATTTGAGATTAAACTACAAAAAATAAATGTATATAATAGATTTTATTTAAAAGGGATACTTGATGAAAAATTACCAAGAGAATTTAATACAGGAAGAGATTTTATAAATACAAATTCAACAGAGAATATTAGTACGTATGATATTATGAGAAAAATATTTAAGTCTTTTGACTGTGAATTTACGATAGAGGATATTAGGGAAAAAATGCCAGGACTAAGAGCATATAATTATGAAAATTATGCTAGGACAGAAGAAAAAAATGGATTGATAAGAGTCGAACCAAAAACATATATATACATAGATAAATTAGGAATAACAGAAGAAACTAAAAAAGAACTAAAGCAATTTATTGATAATTTATTTGATAAAATGGATTCAACAATATTAACAGCAAAAAAGATATATGCTAATTTAAACATATTGAACAAAGAATTGTTTAATAAATTACATATTACAGCAAAATTTGGAGATTTCGAATTATTTTCCATAATACAATATTTATTTAAAGACGATTACTTTTATAGTAGACCAATAATTAGTTTACAAGAGGATTTTACAACATCATCATATTTATTAATTAAAGAATATGTTAGTAGATTTGATAAATTTACTTATACAGATATAAAGAAATATATTTATAAAATGAATATAGGAGGCTTATCTAGTTATATATCTTTTATGGAAGATTTAAGTGATGAATATGTTCAAATAAGCAAGGATGGTATGATAAAAAAAGATAAATTTAATATTTCAGAAGAGAACTTATTAAAAATAAAAGAATTAGTGAACTTAATACTAAAAAACAATAATTTAATAACAGAAGAGTTTAATGGATATTTTATGCTACCAAAATTAGATAAACCTTGGAATAAGTATATGTTAGTAGGAATAATAAGAAGTTATTTTAAAGAGGAATATGAAATAGAAAATACAACTAGATTTTATGATACTACTGATTTTATAATAAGGAGGATAAATTAATGGATATTAAAGAAGCTTGGAGATTTGCCGGAAACAATTATACAAATAAAAATGGATTAGATACAGCTGATATGGAAACGTTTAAAAAAGATCCAATTGCTTCATTGGCAAGGGAATCATGTCAAAACTCCATAGATGCAAAAGAAGATGGAAAAAACAAAGTGATATTAGAGTTTGAAACTTTTGAATTAAATAGAGAAGATATACCAGGATATGACAGATTAAGAGCAGAAATTGAGAATTGTAGAGAATATAAAAAGAACAATAAAAAAGAATATGATCAACTAAATAATATGTGTAAAGCTATTAATAAAGATGTAATAACCTGTTTAAGAATTAGTGATTTTAATACAACCGGCTTATATGGAGAAAAATTTGATTTATTGACTAAATCAAGTGGACTTACAGACAAAGTTGGTACTACTGGAGGTTCAAAAGGAATAGGAAAATATGCATCATTTGTTGCAAGTTCATTTAATACAGTTTTTTATTCAACATATGCAAAAGATGAGAAAAAACAATTTTTGGGGATTTCAAAGCTTTGTTCGGCTCCAAAGCCATACACGGATGAATTAACAATGGGAATAGGGTATTATGGAGTTAATAAGAAAAATGAACCAATTGAAAGGCAATTAAATTTAGACAAAAACTTTTCTAGAAATACATATGGAACAGATTTATTTATTATTGGCTTTAAAGCTGAAAATAATTGGAAACAACATATTTTATCAATGCTATTAGATAGTTTTTTAGTTGCAGTATATTATAATGAACTTGAAATAAGAATTGGTGATATAGTTGTTAATAAAGAGAGTTTAAAAGAAATAATAGAAAAAAATGAATTGATAATTAAACCATTAAGAAAAAGTATCGTTTCACAATATATATTAATAAGCGAAGTAGAAGGAGTATATACAAAGGAAATTGATATTTTAGAATATGGAAAGGTAAAAGTTTTTGCTAAAAGTTTTGGCAAAGAAGAATCAGAAGTAGCAACTAATAATTGTACAATGATTAGATATCCATATATGAAAATAAAAGTATTTCCAAATATTTCAACATTACCCTGTTCAGCTATGTGTATCATACAAGATAATGCTTTAAATGGACTATTAAAAGATATCGAAAACCCTCAACATACTGATTGGGAACCAAATAGAAAAGAAGAAGGAGCTTTAAGAGCTGAAATAAGAAATATAATACAAAATTTAAGAAGTTCAATTATTGATTTCGTAGTTGAAGTATTATCAACGAGTGAAACCGAAAAGCTTGATATAGAAGGAGCTGGTGATTATTTGCCAGAAAGTGATTCTGATGGCCCAAATCAAGATAGCGGAGAACAAGCAAATTTAGCTATTAAAGATAATCCAGTAATTATAAAAAAAATAAAAAATAAAAAGTTTGATAAAAACCCAATAATGGAATCGCAAGATTTAGAAGGTATTGCTCCTGATATTGGAGAGCATAATGAAGATGGAGATGATTCTCCAGTTCCATCAGGTATTAATAATGGAGGAGAAGGTGAACCTCATGAATCAGATGATAGACAAGGTAGCTCTGAAGAAGGAGACAAAGATATAATAAAACATATTGCTTTAACAGATATGAAAAAGATATTTTTTGTATCAGATAAAAATAATGGAGAGTATGTAATATCTATAGATTCTAATTATAATGAATCAGATTGCGAATTAGAAATGTATTATTTTGATGATGCAGATAACCAGTATACAGTTAACATTGAAAGTTGTATTGTTAATGGACAAGAATCAGAAATTAATAATGGAAGACCTGTAAAATTCAAAATATTACCTGGAAAAACAAAAATCATATTAAAAACAGATTTAAGAGATTATTATAGATGTGAGGTGAAATTATATGCAAATAGGTAATAAGTTATTTCCTTATCCTACAATTAATAACAATATTTTGAGAAGTTGCTTTAGAGATACAATTTATGAATTTAAATATGAAGATAAAAATGATGGACAAAATTACATTTTAGAGAATGCTTATGTTGATATAAATAATGAATACATAAAAAAACTCATGAATGATGGTTATATAGGAGCTGGATTGATAATAGAGTGTCCAACAACAATTTTTAGAAAAATGTTTGAAATAACACTTGAACCACAAACAATTAAAATTAATATTGGAAATTTACGAGATAAAGTTGTAATATCATGTTATCTATATGCAAAAAGAAATATTACGAATTATAAAGATGATGATTTTTTAGAAGATTATCTAGGTTATAGTTTTGAAATAGAAAAAAATGATATTATTGCTATTGATGATGGATTTACGACTATCATTGATTATGATGAAAGTTTAGATAAAAAAGTAGCATCTATATTTCAGGTTATTAGAAGCAATCAAGTAGAAACTATGACAATAGAAATGAAAACTAGAAAAATTGTAATTAGCTTACCAGAAGAAGAATTCGTATATTATGATACCTTAAGGAAGAATGATAATTTCCAAAATATTTTCTTCACAATGCTTGCAATTCCAGCATTAACATATTGTTTGAAAGAGTTTCAAGATAATATTTTATCAGAGCAATATAATCTTGATGTAGTAGAGATGAATTACACATGGTTTATTTCTGTAAAAAATGCATATAAAAATCAATATGGAATTGAACTTACAGAAGATATATTTAAAAATTTAAATGTTTCTATACTAGCTCAGAAATTACTTAACAATGGAATATTAAATGGTATTAAAGACTTATTTAATATATCTATGAGAAAGCAATATGGAGGTGAAGAAAATGAATAAAATTAATATTTCATTTATTACAGATGATGCTTTAGAAACATTATATAAAAATAGTGATGAAGTTGCAGAATATTTAATGAAGGAAAAAAATAATTCGAACTGGTTAAAATTAATATATAAAGGAGAATTATTTGAAGAGAAAAAATATAAAATAGATAATATCAGTTTATTAACAGATGATAATTATGATAATGTTGATTTCCAAAATTCTATAATGATATATGAAACCTTAAAAGATTTACCAAGATATATTCTAACAGATGAAAGATTTTGGTGTTGGTTCAATTTTACTATAGGATATAAAGCTGCCCTACAAGCTATGAAGATAAATTCTAAAACTACATTTGAGGATCATTGGTTGTTCAAGCAAAGCAAAAGAAGAGGTATATTTTTTAATGTTTTAGCAAGGTGTTATTTTAGAGTAGCATTTACAATAGATGAAGATAATGAAGATAAATATTGTTTAACAAGATTCGTAATAGAAAATCCAGAAAGATTTAGACATATGAGTTGGAAACAATATGCACCAGAAAGAGAAGTTATGTTAGGTGCATTATATGCTGAAAGGGATTTAGTAGAAAAATATAATGGAATTTGTGATGTAGATAAAATTAAATATGATGGAGGAAGAAGGACTATTTATTCAGAAGTTGCTAAAAAGTTATCTTTATATGGTAGTGTAAGATTAGTTGATGCTGCTTCAAGAGAAGAGATATACAATTATGTTTATGAAAAAATGGAAGAAATGATAAAAGAAAATTTAAATAAAGGGCAGAAATAAAAGTTTCAAATTCACGAGAATATATTGAAATTATTTATTATTAGTGATATAAGTAAAGTATAAAATTCTCTTGAAAGGAAAACAAATGAAAAGTCAAGTAATTTCAGCTCCAATACGCTGGGCTGGCTCAAAAAAAAGATTGTTAAACGAAATACTAGAAGCATTTGATAAAAATAGAACAAGATATATAGAGCCGTTCTTGGGTTCTCGGTATAGTTCTAATTAATTTACTTAACAATATAGAAGAATTTAAATTTAGCCAAATAATTGTAAATGATATTAATAGTAATATTATTAATTTTTATAAATTATTAAAAGATGATTATGGATATTTAAAGAAACAAATATTTATAATAGAAGAAAAATATAACTCATTAAAAGATATTAGTGAAAAAGAAAAATATTATTATGAAGTAAGAAAAAAATTTAATAATAGTGATAAAAAAATAAAGGCTGTATATTTCTTTTTCTTGATGAAAGTAGGATTTAATGGAGTATATAGAGAAAATCGAAAAGGTGAATTTAATGTTCCCTTTGGTAGAAAAGATCAGATTAAAGTTGATTATGATAATTTGAAAAATATTTCTAATTTGATACACAATGTAGAATTTTATAATTTAGAATATCAAGACTTTTTCCATCTATTAAAAGAAAAAGGCGTACTTAATAATTCTTTTATATATTGTGATCCACCATATTTACCAGAAGATAATATAGTAAATCAAAAGCAAGAATTATATACAAGAGATAAGTTTGACCATGAACGATTTATGGAATTAATGTCTAAATTAAAAGAGTCTAAATATATGATTTCAATGACAAATTCAAAAAATGCAAATAGCATATATGGAGAATATGGAGAACTAAAAAAATGCAAGGCTAGAGATCTTATTAGAACAATTAACCCTAAAAAAAGTTTTACATCAACAGAACTAATTTTTTCAAATTATGATATAAAAAATAACTAAGGATAATATTTATATCTTTTTTGGAAATAAGAATAACAAAAGCAGTAATTACTCTCTTTTTTGGAAATAATAGGTTATAATATTATTATATAAACTAGAAAGTGATTTTTTTGAATTTAAGAGAAAAATGAAAATATATGAAATTTATTAATAAAATAATCATGATATAACATTATAATTGTTAAATATTATAAAGATAAAAGACGAAGCGCCTATAAAATATTTATAGGCGCTTTGTGGAGATAATGAGAACCAACCTCATATCTTCAAAGTTTCAATTTGTTGTAATAACCATTATATTATATTTCCAATAACTAGATGTATTACATCAAAAAAGTTAGAAAAAATAAATAGGAATATTTAAATAATAGGTAGATTATAAAATGAAATATATGATTCGTTCTACTATATAATTTGGTAAAATTAATAAAAAATTAAACATTCTCGAAAGCAATGATTATTTGCCATCTTCTGAAATTTCCACCTCCACCACATCCAAATCCCTAATCGCAGGATTATACAATTGATGTCCCATATAATCAAACCTAGAACCATGACAAGGGCAATCCCAAGTTTTATCAAGATTATTCCAACTAAGCAAACAACCTAAATGAGTACAAATAGGTTTAACAGCAAAAATCTTACCATTAGCATCCTTATAAATTCCAAGCTTTTGACCTTTATATTCAAGCACATGCCCAGTATCATTTTCAAGATCAGCAAAAATTTTTTCTGATACATGAGTAGAGCTATTTTCAATTTTTGAAAAATCACCATCATCTGCATGAGCTACATTATTATCAATTTTTCTATTAGCCCCAGTATCATTCACATCAGTATTATTATCAATTTCATTAATGTCAACAAAATTGACATCATTTACAACTTCGGTGCCAGCCTTATTTAAATCATTTTCGCTTCCACCAACATCATCACTATCAACCTCACCAGAATCAGCTTTGCCGGAATTACTATCATTAAAACCATCGTCACCACTACTAAATTCAACATCTTCTAAATCAACCTCGTCAGAAGCAACATCAGGCACCTTAAACTTATTTATCACAAGCGAATTAGCAGTTTCTTTTATCATATTTCCAAGTTCAGCATTATTCTTAATAGGGTGTAATCTAGTAGCTTTAAATACTTCTTCATATTCATTCTCGCGACCTAAAATTTTATCAACAATAATATTAGCAGCAACATTAGAAGAAGTCATTCCCCACTTATTAAAACCAGTACCAATGTACATATTAGGCATAAAATGAGAAAACTCACCAATATACGGAATTTTATCAAGAGTAATACAATCCTCGGTATTCCATTTATATAAAACTTTACAATCAGGATAATATTTTCTAACCTCAGCTTCCAAGATTTTGTAAGCATTTGATAAATCTATTTTACTACCAGTCTTATGATCTGTACCGTCCAACTAGCAACAACCTTTTTCCATTAGAACCATTTACAAATCTATATGAAAAAGTAGGTTGTTCAGAATTTATATACATTCCATTAAAAGCTTTGTCGCCAATATCTACAGCAATTACATAAGAGGTTGATTGATACATCTTTAAAAAATAATATCCTAAACGATCAATAAAAGGATAATGAGAGGCTAGTATTACATATTTTGATTTAACAACATAATCTTTACATAATGTTATAAACTCATCATTTTCTTTTTTAATATTTTGAACAAGCGTATCTGTATAAATTTCACCTATACCTTTTGCAACCTTAAAAGAATTGATGTGTTTATTAGAACTTTCTGTAAAAGAATTGATCGGACCAGTAGAATTGATAGAAAATGAATTATTATGCTCAGTAGAATTAGAAGAAAAAGAATGACTATCCTTATTAGCTCTTTCAGAACTATCATTACTCGAATCATTTTCAACGATGTCAGCCCCAACCGATCCATCTTCAGTCGAACCAGCTCCAACTGAACTATCACCACCTGTACTGTTTTCAACGATGCCATCTCCAGCTGAAACTGAACCAACCGAACCCGAATTACCTGAACCACCAATTACACTAGAAACACTAGAAGTAATACACTTTGCCAATCCATACGCATATTTCATAGGATTAAATTCAGCCTGATTTGGAAACTTTATAGCACCTAACACATCAAAGGGAAGAGGAGTAGATGTAACAAATTCGCTTTCAAAATCAAGAGAATTTACAGCTTCATTTTCCAATTTAATTTTTTCTAATTCATCCAAATTATTTGTATAAACATAACTATCCTGTCTTTCAAAATCGCAATTGATTTTTTCTTCTTCAATTATTTTAGCAATATTTTCTATAGCATCTTGATTTGCATACAAATATTTCTTAGCCATAGATTCACCAAAAGAGTCAATTAAATATTTATATATAAGATTATGCTGACTTGTTATTTTTGCAGTAGTATGCCCAGTTGTTTTACTGGCAATATCTTTCTCTTTCTCCAAAATCACAACATTATATCCTTGTTTGCTTAAATAATAACCACAAGTAAGTCCAAAAATACCAGCCCCTACTATGCAAACATCAGTAGATATATCCTTTTCTAATTTATTAAACTTAGTCTTATTTTCTATAGAATCAAGCCAAAAAGAATTCATAAGATACCTCCATCAAACTTAGTTATAAGTCTAGCTACCAAAATGGTAATATATTAAATAAATATGTAGATTAATAAAAAATCTATATTAAAATTATGTACAAGCACATAAAAATTATTCGACAAATATGCTAACTAAGTAAATATCTTTTATTAAATATGCAGCGCCAGTCCTAACAATAAAATTAGCAAAACAACTAATTAAGTAAACAATTTTGATCAAATATTGGATAATTTAATAAGAAATGAAAATAAACACACATTGAAACACATAGTATTTTAAATAATAATTTTAGTTGAGCGAGTATTTAAATAAAATTTTAGTGACGCGAAATTTTATGCAAAATAAAAAATATAAGAACAAAAAAATGAAAGTACCAGTGACGAAAAAAATAAAACAATGATACTTTCTTGAAAAAAATCTTTTATCAGCAAAGGAAGAAAAAAATATGAATGTCCTTTACTTTACATAATTGTAACACAATAAAAATGCAAAGTTTGTAGAAAGCTGTCGAAAAAATAAAAAAAGTTAAAAAAATACAAAAAAATTAAGATATAATATGTTTTTATAGCTCGAAAATTTAAAAAATGTTACGAAAATTATAAAAAACTAAAGAATTTATCTTGTAAATCGTGATATTCAAAAATAAAATATAAAAAATTTAATATTTTGTAGAAAATAGTCGAACTATATGTTATATTATTTATAGTAGGATTGGTGAAAGAATGAATGCAAAAAGCATAAAGATAATACTAATAGAACTTTTAATATTAATACTAGCAATTATTGGGGTAAATAGTAATCTAATGCAATATACACCAAGTTGTTTGTTTTACGAAGCTACAAATCTTCAATGTCCTTCTTGTGGAGGAACAAGGTGTGTAGAAAATATATTAAAAGGTAATTTTAAAGAAGCTTTTTTGTTTCATCCAATATTTTTTATATCCATTTTTTATTTATTACTTTGTAATATAGTATATTTAATTAACTTAAATAAGAAAAATAAAATTTTAACATGGATATATCCAAAGTATTGGTATGCTATAATTTTTGCTGTAATCCTAGTAATATATGGAATACTACGTAACTTAGTCTAGTAAAAATAACAGCCAAGGTTTAACAAAAATTAAATAAATTAATAGACATTAAGTATTACATAAACATTATGGTTTTAAATATTAAAATCAGGTTTGCCCAAAAGAAAAATTTCCTAAGAGAGTTTAATAAAATAAAGGAGGATTTTTTATGGACGAAAACAACAAAGATGATGTTATCAAAAATGATAACAATAATATCGAAGCAAATGATCAAACTATAGAAAAAACTGAAACAAATATAGAAGAAATAAATAAGGATGCTGAGCCTAATCTAGCAGATAATATAACATCTAAGCCAGATTCTCAGCCAGTAGCTAATACAACATCTAAGTCAGAGCCTCAATCAGCCTCTAAGGCAGAACCTCAACCTAACATTGAGCTAACACTTAAACCAGAGGCAAATTCAACAACTCAACCAGCACCTCAAGTAGTAAAAGAAGAGCAACCAGTCCAAAAGCAAGAAACCGTGAATAACAACAATGCAACAACAAGCCAACAACCAAAAGACAGGAAAGGATTTAGTATAGCAGCTTTAGTTCTTGGTATTGTTGCAATTGTTCTTTCTTGTGTATGGTATATATCAATACCATGTGGAATTTTGGCTATTGTTTTTGGTACTATAGGAATAAAATCAAGCAAAAGAGGTATGTCAATATCAGGAATTGTTACAGGTATTATTGGTATGATTATTTCTATATTTATAATATTGATGCTAGTTATTTTTGGATTTGCATTAGGAATGACAGAAAGTATAAAAGATATAATTGATGATAATGACTATTCAGACTCTTATGATTATGACTATGAATACGATAGTTTTCATAACTTTTAACACTTAATATTACTAAAAAACAAGTACGGAATGAATGAAGTACAAAAGCAAATAATATTAAGAATTTAAATTTATTACGGTATTTATCAAATTAAATACATATATACAAAAAGAAAAAAATAGGAGGGAGTTTTTATGAACGAAAACAAAGAAAATGAAGTAAACAATGTTGAAAGCGAGGTAAATCAATCAACTAATACTACACCAACAAATGACAAAAAAGGATTCTCAATTGCTGCATTAGTATTAGGAATAATTGCACTTGTACTTTGTTGCATTTGGTATGTATCTATACCTTGTGGTATTATTGCATTAATACTTGGAATTATAGGCTTAAAATCAAGCAAAAGAGGAATGTCAATTGCAGGAATTATTACAGGTGTTATTGGTATGATACTAAGTATTGTATTAGTAATATCAATTGTTATGCTAGGTGTAAGTATTTTTAATAACGCTCAAGATGTAATAAATGATTCTAAAGACATAATTAATAATAGTAACTATCCATCAAGCTATTACTATTATAATGACTAGGAATTAGTAAACTATGAAGGATGAAGAAAAAGTTGCTCTTCCTTACCAAAGTGGTAAGGAAGAGCTTTATAAAAAATATAGTATAGCATCTAGTATATTAGGAATTGTATCAATAGTGTTAGCATCCTTTTTTCATATTTCGGTTTTATGTGGAATCATAGCAATTGGCTTTGGAGCCTCGAGTGTGAAAAATGGAAAGAAAGTTTTTTCAATAATTGGAATTATTTTAGGAGCTATTGGTATTGTTCTTACAGCTGTAATTACTATAAATTTATTATCATTCGTAGTTGGTAGTTCTTTTAGTTTTATTACAGCAGTATTTGAAGAATTAAAAAAAATAACAAGCTTATATTAATATTTAAGCTTGTTTTTTTATATTTAACAAGTTATTGCGATTTTTATCGACAAAAATTCTAGTATTTTATTGTACAAATAAATTTCTTTTGATATAATGAGTTCTAATATCATATACTGTATAAGTATATATATTCAATAATGTCATAGCCACACAGTTTAAATAAGACACAAGGAAGAACTTATGACAGAATGGAGGCAAATATGTGCGAAAAAAATTGTATGGACGAAAAATTAGCTAATGAAATGAAGGAGCTACTTAAAAATTATTCACAAGACAAATCAAATTTAATTCAAATTTTAAATGAAGTTCAAGAAAAGTATGGTTACATTCCAAAACAATCTCAAATTGAAATTTCTAATTATTTATCAATTCCAATGGCAGAAATTTATGGTGTCATAACATTTTATTCTCGTTTTACATTAGAACCAAAAGGAAAATATAATATATCAGTATGTCTAGGTACAGCTTGCTTTGTTAAAGGTTCACAAGCTTTATTAGATAGATTAAAAGAAAGACTTAAAATAGATGAGGGGCAAACTACTCCAGATGGTAAATTTTCTATAGATGCAACAAGATGTGTTGGTGCATGTGGTTTAGCGCCAGTATTTACTATTAATAATGAAGTATATGGTAAAGCAACAGTAAAAAAACTAGATGAAGTATTAGATGAATACATGAAAAAAGAAGACTAAATGGCAGATGTATGTACAGCAAAAAAAGTGTAATTAAACATAATTAAGATACTTAAAGAAACATAGGAGGAACATTTTGAAAAAAGATTTATTAAAAACAAACTGTTTTGATGTAGAAGAAAAAATGATAATAATTGGAAGTTGTTTGGAATATATGTTTCCTAAAATATATAATGAATTAAATAAAATTTCAGAAAATATTTATGATGTATGTTTAGAAGATACACATTTAAATATGGTTATAACTAAAATTGCTGGAATGATAGCTAGAAAGAAATGTAAGGAACTAACATTTGTAACAGTAGATAAATCCCCACATTGTGTACAATTACATTATGTTGTAAAAGAGTTAGAAAATATAATGGATTTAAAAGATATAAAAATCAAAAATTATGTGGCAACAAATGAAGAACTAGTTGAAATACCAATCGAGGTTATAGGTTTATCTAAAAATTTGTCAAAATTAAAAAAATTAATTTAGAAAAATACTAAATTAGCAATATAAAATCGAAATGAAGGGCAACTGATTAAGAGTCAGTAGGTTTACCAAATGAGTACTAAAGATGGATTAATATATCGAAAGGAGAAAAGTATGAAAACTTTAGAAGAAATTCACCAAATAAGAGAACAAAAAAGAAAAGAATTAGACTTAAGAGTAAATATTGAAGCAGATACAAGAGAAAAACATATTTTAGTATGTAGAGGAACGGGTTGTACGTCTTCAAAATCACCAGAGATTATAGAGAATTTTAGAAAGATTATAGATGAAAAAGGTATCCAAAATGTAAGAGTTATTCAAACAGGATGCTTTGGTTTATGCGCCAAAGGACCTATTGTTATAATTCGTCCAGAGGATACCTTTTATGCTATGGTAACTCCAGAGGATTGCAGAGAGATTATAGAAAAACATATAGAAAAAGGTGAAATTGTAGAAAGACTACTTTGCAAAGATGTTGATAATACAATGGTTAACCGTTTAGATGAGCTTAATTTTTATAAAAAGCAAAAGCGTATTGCTTTAAAGAATTGCGGTATTATCGATCCAGAACAAATTGATGAGTACATAGCTTTTGATGGATATAAAGCGCTAGAACAAGTTTTAACATCAATGTCTCCAGATGAAGTAATTAATGAGGTTACTGAATCTGGCTTAAGAGGTCGTGGAGGAGCTGGTTTCCCAACTGGTAAGAAATGGTTATTTACTAAGCAAGCTGAAGGCGATCAAAAATACGTTGTATGTAATGCTGATGAGGGTGACCCAGGTGCTTTTATGGATCGTAGTATTTTGGAGGGTGATCCACATAGTGTACTAGAGGCAATGGAGATTGCAGGTTACAGTGTTGGTGCAGATAAAGGATACATTTATGTAAGAGCAGAATATCCTATTGCTGTTCAAAGGCTTAGAGTTGCAATAGATCAAGCAAGAGAATATGGATTACTTGGAAAAAATATTTTTGGTACAGATTTTTCTTTTGATATAGAAATTAGATTAGGTGCAGGTGCATTTGTTTGTGGTGAGGAAACAGCACTTCTAGAATCTATAGAAGGAAGAAGAGGGCAACCACGTGTTAAACCTCCATATCCTGCAAATTCTGGTTTATGGGGTAAACCAACATTAATTAACAATGTTGAAACATATGCAAATATTACTAGAATTATCTTAAATGGTGCTAAATGGTATGCAAGTATTGGTACAGAAAAATCTAAAGGAACTAAAGTTTTTGCCTTAGGTGGAAATGTAAATAATATCGGACTTGTAGAGGTACCAATGGGAACTACTTTAAGAGAAATCGTTTTTGATATAGGTGGAGGAATTCCAAATGGTAGAGAGTTTAAAGCTGCTCAAACTGGTGGTCCTTCTGGTGGATGTATTCCAAAAGAGCATTTGGATACTCCAATAGATTATGAATCTCTTTCAAATATTGGTTCTATGATGGGTTCTGGTGGACTAATTGTTATGGATGATTCTAAATGTATGGTTAATATTGCAAAATTCTATCTAGACTTTACAGTTAGTGAGAGCTGTGGTAAATGTACTCCATGTAGAATTGGTACAAAGAGAATGTTGGAAATATTAGATAGAATGTGTGAAGGTAAAGCTGATGAAGATGATTTATATAAATTAGAGAAATTAGCACTAAATATTAAAAAATCTGCTATCTGTGGACTTGGTCAAACAGCTCCAAACCCAGTTTTGAGTACTCTAAAATATTTTAGAGATGAGTATATGGAGCATATTAAATATAAAAAGTGTAGAGCTGGTCAATGTAAAGCTTTAGCAAATATAGAGATAGATCCAGAAAAATGTAAAGGTTGTGGTATTTGTAAAAGAAATTGTCCTGTTAATGCTATTACAGGCGAGCCAAGACAGCCACATAAAATAGATCCAGATGTTTGTATTAAATGTGGTACTTGTGTTGATAAATGCCCATTTAAAGCAATTATGAACTAGTAAGGCAAAAGGCTGTTATAAGAATGAATTTGCCAAGTCCAAGTGAAGGGAGAATTAAGATGGAAGAGAATTTAGTAACATTAAAAATTGATGATAAAGAAGTTAAAGTGAAGCAAGGAACTACTATTTTGCAAGCTGCAAAGCAAGCAGGAATTGATATACCTACATTATGTTTCTTAAAAGATATTAATGAGGTTGGAGATTGCAGAATGTGTATAGTAGAAGTTGATGGAAGAAAGGGTTTTGCAACTTCTTGTATTCAAAAGGCTGAAGAAGGTATGGTTGTGCATACACATTCACCAGCTGTTATGGAAGCAAGAAGAGTTATACTAGATTTAATCCTTTCTAATCATCATCGTGATTGTTTAACTTGTAGTCGTAATGGTAATTGCGAGTTACAAGCATTAGCAATGAAATTTAATGTTCAACATGTTGAATTTGAAGGTGAAATGACAGAACATAAAGTTGATGATAAATCTCCAGCGATTATGAGGGATTTTAATAAATGTATTTTATGTAGAAGATGTGTTGCAGCATGTAAGAATGTACAAGAAATTGGTGCTATAGATTGTATTAATAGAGGTTTTGAATCTTGTATTTCTACAGTTGGTGATCATAGTTTAAATGATGTTAACTGTACTTTTTGTGGTCAATGTATAGAGGCTTGTCCGACAGGGGCTTTGAAGGAGAAAGAATATATTAAAGATGTTTGGAGAAATTTAAAAGATCCAGATATTTATACTGTTGTTCAAACAGCTCCTGCTGTTAGAGTAGCTTTAGGTGAAGAGTTTGATATGCCTATTGGAACAAATGTAACTGGTAAAATGGTTTCTGCATTAAAGAGTTTAGGATTTGATAGAGTTTTTGATACAAATACAGGTGCAGATTTAACTATTATGGAAGAGGCTAATGAATTTATAGATCGTTTTTCTAAACAAGAATGTTTACCAATGATTACATCTTGTAGTCCAGGCTGGGTAAGGTTTGCAGAAAAGAATTATCCAGATTTATTAGGACATTTATCAAGCTGTAAATCTCCACATCAAATGTTTGGAGCAATGGTTAAATCATATTATGCCAAAAAATATAATGTAGATCCAAAGAAAATATGTATGGTTTCTGTTATGCCTTGTATTGCTAAAAAATATGAGTGTCAAAGAGAAAAAATGGAAGTTGATGGTCTTCGTGATGTTGATTATGTAATTACAACAAGAGAATTGTCTAGAATGATAAAACAAGCAAATATTGAGTTTACTCAATTACAAGATGATGTATTTGATGAGCCAATGGGAGAAGCTACAGGTGCTGGCGCTATTTTTGGAACTACAGGTGGTGTTATGGAAGCAGCATTAAGAACTGCAGCAGATACTTTGGAAGGTAAAGACTTACCTCAATTTGAATATGAAGCTGTAAGAGGTGGTAAAGGTAGAAAAGAAGCAACTGTAGAAATTGCAGGTAAGAAAATTAAAGCAGTTGTAGTAAGTGGTTTAAGTAATGCAAGAAAAATAATGGATGAGATAAGAGAAGGAAAAGCAGATTATCAATTTGTAGAAATAATGGCTTGCCCAGGTGGATGTGTAATGGGTGGAGGCCAACCAATAAAGAGTTCTAAGATAAGAAGTGAAGTTGATGTTAGAAAATTAAGAGCAGATGCTTTATATACAATAGATGAAAAGAGTGTAATAAGAAAATCACATGAAAGCCCAGTTATGAAGCAAATGTATGAAGAATTTTTACAAAAACCAGGAAGTGAAGTAGCTCATAAATATTTACATACACATTATACAGCTAAAAATATGTATGATATTTAGGATTAGCAGGGATTTGGGGACGGTCCTAAAATCCCTGTTTTTCCCTGTTCTATAATAATGAAAAGTGAAAAAAGCTTATTAGTCAATAATGTGTTAGCTAAATAGGAATATAAGGAGTAAGATATGAATACTGAATATGAAATTAGAGTACTAGAAATTGATAAAGAAAAATTAATAAAAAAGCTAGAAGAATTAGGTGCAGAATTTAAAGGCGATAATGAACAAAAAAGATATGTTTATGACATAATTCCAAAGGAAGATGGTAAATGGATTAGATTAAGAACAAATGGAAGAAAAACAACACTTACATATAAAAATGTTGTAAAGACAACAATAGATGGTACAAAAGAATTAGAAGTAGAAGTTTCTGATTTTGAAAAAACAAATGAACTATTAGAAAACATGGGAATTAAGAGTAGAGGATATCAAGAAAATAAAAGGACGCAGTATTTTTTGAATGGTGTAGAAATAGACATAGATTCATGGCCAATGATTCCTACTTATGTTGAAATTGAAGGAAAAAATGAAGAAGAAGTAATGAATACTTTAGAAATATTAGAGTTACCAAAAGATAAAGTTACAACTTTGGATGTTGATAGTGTTTATAAGAAGTATGGAATTGATTTGAAAGATATTAAAGTACTAAAATTTAATTAGAAAATCAAAGAAAAAAATCAATGGAAAGCTGAAATAAAAGTATTTCAACTTTCTATTGATTTAGTTTTTGGCTTATTTCTTGCAATAAATCTATTTTTTTTACTTCTATTGTTAAAGCTATCCAAATTATAATAGATGAGGCAATGCTAATTATAGCTATATAAATATATCCAAAGCATAGCATTATAATAGTAGCGATTACCAAGATTCCTATAAGGATTCTTTTAACTATTGTTATTGATGTAGAAGATTTATTATTTTCATCTATTATTTTTTCGGTTTCGTAATCATTCAAATCAACACCACATGCTGGGCATTTTTCATCAAAGTCTGATATCTTTGCTTTACAATTAGGACAAATCATAAGAATATTCCTCCTTTTTTGTATATTTTAATTTATAAAATATCAAATGTAAATAATCTCGAATATAAAAAACAATTATTTCATAATTATCTTATTCAACTGACTACTCATCCTAATAGAAAAAAAACAAAAAAATATATATAATAACCAAAGCGAAAATGAATAAATAAAAACTTGTCAAAATACAATAAATGAAATAAAATTATATGGGTAGAAATATTTATGAAATGAACTATAAGGTCCGGTCTTAACATAAAAAATGAACTTTAAGCTCCGTCCCTAAAGTTCAAAATGCATAAATAAATACAGGGAAAACAAGAACGTCCCCAAATCCCTATGGGAAAAAAGGAACATCCCCAAATCCCTAACCTATATTCCTAAAGGAGGAACAAAAAAGAGCATGGTAATAGACAAAATAAAAAAAGTAAATAATGCAGAAGGTGAGAAGCCACAAAAAAATACCAAAGCTGCGGATATGCTAGTTGGTAAATGGGTAAAATGTGATGCATGTAAAGAAATATTATATAAAGATGATGTTCACAAAAATTTTAGTGTATGTCCAAATTGTGGTAAACACTTCAGAATATCAGCAAGAAGAAGGATAAAGCAAATAATAGATGAAGGAACATTTATAGAAACATACGAAAATATGCCAGAAACAGACCCTATACATTTTGATGGCTATATAAAGAAAATAGAGACATTAAAAGAAAAAACTAAAATACAAGAAGCTGTTACAACTGGATTCGGAGAAATACATGGTAATAAAGTAGTAATAGCTGTAATGGATGGAAACTTTTTAATGGGAAGTATGGGAAGTGTTGTAGGAGAAAAAATAACACTTGCTATAGAAGATGCAATAAAAGAAAAATTACCATTTATAATTTTTTGTGTGTCTGGTGGAGCTAGAATGCAAGAAGGAATGATATCTTTAATGCAAATGGCAAAAACTTCTGCAGCAGTTGCAAAATTGGACGATGCTGGATTACTAAATATAACTGTATTTACAGACCCTACTACAGGAGGAGTTACAGCAAGTTTTGCAAGTTTAGGGGATATAATTTTAGCAGAACCAAATGCATTAATAGGTTTTGCAGGACCAAGAGTAATAGAGCAAACAATAAATCAAAAATTACCAGAAGGTTTCCAAAGGTCAGAATTTTTATTAGAACATGGATTTATAGATAAAATTGTAGAAAGAAAAGATATGAAGAAAACTTTAGCTCAAATATTGGAATTGCATAAAAACTAAGAAAGGAGATGGAATTAATGAGCAAAAAAACAGCATGGGATATAGTTATGCTTGCAAGAGATGCACAAAGGCCAAAAGCAAAAGACTACATAGAAAGTATCGTAGATGATTTCATCGAATTTCACGGTGATAGAGCCTTTGGAGATGATAAATCTATAATTGGTGGAATTGGTAGAATAAATGGAACTGTAGTTACAGTTATAGGTCAAGAAAAAGGAAGCACAACAAAGGAAAAAATGGAAAGAAATTTTGGTATGACAAATCCAGAAGGATATAGAAAAGCTTTAAGACTTATGAAACAAGCAGAAAAATTTCATAGACCAATAATTACATTTGTAGATACTCCAGGAGCATATCCAGGACTAGGAGCAGAAGAAAGAGGTCAAGGAGAAGCAATTGCAAGAAACTTGATGGAAATGTCTAGATTAAAAACACCAATAATTTCTATAGTAATTGGTGAAGGATCTAGCGGTGGAGCTTTAGGAATTTGTGTTGGAGATAAAATAGCAATGCTAGAAAATAGTGTATATTCAGTTTTATCACCAGAAGGATTCGCAAGTATTTTATATAAAGATGCAAGTAAAAATAAAGAAGCAGCAGAAAAAATGAAAATTACAGCTAAAGATTTAAAAGAATTAGGAATAATAGATGACATTATAAAAGAAAAAGATAAACAAGAAGAAAATTTAGAGTTTGTATCATCAGAACTAAAAGAATATATAACAAAAACTCTAAAGAAATTAACTAAGTTAAAAACTGAGGATTTATTAGATCTTAGGTATGAAAAATATAGAAAAATAGGAAAGATGGAGGAGTAAGATTATGTTATTAGAAAACAAAAAATTAGTATTAATGGGAGTAAGAAACAAATGGAGTATTGCATGGGGAGCTGCTAAATCAGCTCATGACAATGGTGCACAATTAATTTGTACATATAACCCATCAGAAGGTTCAGAAAAATTAGCAAAATTATTAGAAGAATTTCCTGGAACAAAATTATACCCATGTGATGCAAGTTCAGATGAAAGTATAAGAGATTGTTTCGCTGCAATAAAAGCAGATTTTGGGAAAGTAGATGGAATATTACATAGTATAGCACATGCTTTTACAGATGATTTAAGAAATGATTTTATTAATACATCAAGAGAAGGATATGCTCATGCATGTGATGTAAGTGCTTATTCATTAGTTAAAATAGTAAATGAAGCAGTTGCACAAGATGCATTAAATGAAGGAGCAAGCATTGTTACATACACATATTATGGATCAGAAAAAGCAGTTGTTGGATATAATGTAATGGGTGTTGCAAAAGCAGCTCTAGAAGCTAGTATTCGTTACTTAGCACAAGATTTAGGTAAAAAAGGTATGAGAATTAATGGAATTTCTTCAGGACCAATAAAAACATTATCTGCAAAAGGAATTAAAGATTTTGGTTCAATATTAGATGTTATAGAAGAAAAAGCTCCAATGCACAAAAATGTTACAATAGAACAAGTTGGAGATGCTACAACATTCTTATTTAGTAATATGTCATCTGGAATTACAGGTGAAATAATTCATTGCGACAATGGATTCACAACGGTAGGTGTATAATATAAAAAACTACAAGTTCATTCACATAGTACGTGCTTTTCTTATATATAACAAAATCCCTTAGACAATAAGTCTAAGGGATTTTTATGTAAATATTTTTAAAATAATGTACACTTTAAATCTACATATGATATAATTCTTTAAAATATAATTTGGAGAGAAATAATGGTTAATATATTTTTTAAAGTAAATAACGAATTTTTAATACATAAGTGTGAAAATGATCAAGCAGATAAATATGGAGATTTTTTAAATTATCCAAAAAGTCACATGGAAATTTGGGATGAATTTTATTATGGTAAATATAATGTCGATTTTGATTTCTTTCCAAGAGGCAGAGTAGTATACAATGTAAAAGAAAATTGCTATTATATTTATCATGATAAATGTATTACTGATTTAACAGAAATCTTGAAAAACTATGAAAATGAAGAATATAAAGTTTGTACAGATTATCATTATCAATGTCATAAATGTAATTTAAATTATGTAATATAAGGAGGAATACAAATGAATGAAGAGGGAAAAAGTACTTTAGATATAGAAAGAGAATTGTACGAAATAAAGCATACAGTAATAGAAGATCAAAAGTTATTAAAAAAGATTTTAGAGCAGATGTCAAATAATGACAATAAAAATGATGAAAAAGAAATAGACCCACTTTTTAATGAAGCAGTTGAAAAAATACTTGATCTAAACTATGTAAGTGTTTCGATTATACAAAGAAAACTAAGAATAGGATATACAAGAGCTACTAGAATTATAGAAGCAATGGAAGAAAAAGGAATTATTTCTAAGCTGCAAGGAACCAAACCTCGTAAAGTATTAATTTCCAAAGAATATTGGGATATGATAAAAGATAATAAATAGGGGGAATTAAAATGAATATAAAATTAACAAAAAACATAGAAGAAGCAAATTGTATAACACATAATGGAACATTTCATTGTGATGAAGTTTTTTCTACAATTATGTTTTCAAAATTATTACCAGAAGTTATTGTGTGCAGAACTTCAGATTTAGAAAAGGCCAATAGCGATCAATATATATATGATGTTGGTGGAGGAGAATTAGATCATCATCAATTTGGTGGTAATGGAGAAAGAGATAATGGAGTAAAGTATTCATCTTGCGGTTTGGTTTGGAAAAAATTTGGTAAAGAAATAATAAAAAAATATACAGAAAAAGACATAGATGAAATTTGGAAAATGATAGACAAAAACTTAATTCAATGTATAGATGCAGGTGATAATGGTCAAATACCAGATATAAATGTAGATTATAGACTTGTACAAGTAGCAAGTATTATCTCTGAATTTAATCCAAATTGGGATGAAGATATAGACCCAGATGTTAAGTTTGAAGAAGCAGTAAAATTAGCAGAAACAGTATTTGATAATTCAATGAAATCTTCAATTTCGAAGATGAGAGCTAAATCAAAAGTAGATATGGCAATTAATGATTCAAAAGATGGAATTATGACCTTGGAAAAATTTTTGCCATGGAAAGAGTTTTTATTAGAATCAGATAGTTCTAAAGCTAAATTAATAAATTTTGTTATTTTTCCTTCAAATAGAGGTGGATATAATATTTATACAGTGCCAGAGAAATTAGGTTCTTTTACAAGTAGAAAATTGTTCCCTAAAGAATGGGCCGGCTTAAAAGATAAGGAATTGCAAAAAGTAACAACAGTAGAAACTGCAAGATTTTGTCATAATAAATGTTTTATATGTGCTGTAGATACTAAAGATGATGCTTTAAAACTAGCTAAAATAGCGAATAATTTATAAAAAAGATAAAATAATATTGCATAATAATAAATAGTATCCTATTAATAATTTGTGTAAAAAATAAATCAAAAGATAAGGCCTAAATTGATATTTATATTTTTTGCATATAAATATATTTTGTGAATTTAGGGGGAGGTGAAAAAATGAAGAGTATAGTAAGAATGGCTTTAATATGTGCTATATTAGTTACATGTTTATTAATTCCAAATGTTAGCAAAGCTACAACACCAATCAATAGCGAAGAAACATTAAGACAAGCTATTTCTTCTGCTAATTCAGGTGAAACAATTATATTATCAGATAATATAACTGTAACAGGACCTATAGTTATAGACAAAGATCTTACTATAGATGGAGCAGGTTATACTGTTACTGGAGCTGATGAATGGACATCTATTTCAGGAAATCAAACTATGTTTGCAGCTCAATTAAGTGGTGCAAAACTTACATTAAAGAATATAAACTTAAAAAATGGACCAAAATATGGAGTACAATCATATAATGGAGCATCTGTAGTATTAAATAATGTTTCTATAACAGGATTTAATTATGCAGGAATTCTTGTTAATGGTGGAACTCTTGAAATAATTGATGTTAATTTAGGAAATAATGGAACTACAAGCAACAAAGGTATAGAATTAGATAGAGGTCAAGATGTTGCTGTAAGTCCATCTTTAGTAATGAATGGTTCATTATCTTCAACATCTAAAGACAACATTATTTATGTAGCTGAAAATGCTGGAAATATTAACATAGAGAACAAAACAAGTACATCTAATAAAGTTGTTGCAGCAGGAAATCAAATAGTTTTAACAGATGCAAATAATAACGTATTATCTGTATCTGCATTACCAGAAAATACAACAGTTGCAAGCGGCGAACAAAAAGTTATATTAACAATAAATTATGGTGAAAAGACTAAAGATATTTTATTAAATGTAGGACAAGTAGTTTCAGAAGATTCTATTAAAGCACAATTAAATGTAGCTGAAGGATATGTAATAGATGGTTTCTATACAGATAATCAATATACAGCAAAATTTAATTTTGATAATAAAATTGATGTAAATACTACTTTGTATGCTAAAGTTTCTGCTGAAGAAAAACAAGAAGAAGTTTCAAATTCAGAAAATACAGTTGAAGAAGAAAACAAAGGAGAGAAAGATGAAACTCCAAAAACAGGTGTAGCAAATTATGCAGGAATTGCAGTTTTAGTAATTGCTATATCAGCAGCAACATTATTTATAATAAGAAAAAATAAAATATAAAATATTAATAGGATAGACTAGACTCGTTCTGTCTATCCTATATTATATATGGAGATGGATTATGGCAAAACATTTTAGACAAACGACAATAAAGACAAGAAGATTAATATATATAGTGTTAATTGTATTAATTATTATAGCTGCAATATATATTATATTTGGGCTTAAAAGTAAAAATGATACTATACAGGAAAGTTCTGCTTTAAATAATGTTCAAATAGATGAAGCGAAAGTGGATGAAGAAACTACAGAAAGAATGTTGCAAGTACAAGAATTACAAAAAGAAAATCCAGATGTAGTAGGGTGGATAGAAATTGAAGGAACAAATATTAATTATCCGGTATTACAAGGAACTGATAATAGCTATTACATGACTCATAATTATAAAAAAGAAGAAGCCAAGGATGGTTCTATATTTTTGGATAAGGACTATGATTGGACTATTCCTAGCAGTAACTTATTAATGTATGGGCATAATATGGGAGATGGAGCAATGTTCCAAGATCTATTAAAATATGAGGAAGAAGACTTCTATAATCAACATCCAATTATTAGGTTTACAACTGCAAATGAAGATACAGAATATGAGATTATTTCAGCATTTAAATCTAGAGTATATTACAAGTCAGAGAAAAATGTATTTAGATATTATTATTTTATAAATGCAGATAATGAAGAAGAATATAATGAATTTGTAGATAATGCAAAAGAAGCATCCTTTTATGATACAGGTAAGACAGCAGAATATGGGGATCAACTAATGACTTTGTCTACATGTTCTTATTATACAGAAGATGGAAGATTTGCTGTTGTTGCAAGAAAAAAATAAAGTAGATTATTTTTGTATAAAATAAATAAAAAATACTTGACAAAGAAAGTTTTAATATGCTATTATAAGTAATGTTAAAGCTTATGCGGGCGTGGCGGAATTGGCAGACGCGCTGGTCTTAGGAACCAGTGCCAATGGCGTGGAGGTTCAAGTCCTCTCGCCCGCACCACTAATTGTTTAGTAAAAAAGAACTCAATTCCTATTAAGAAATTGAGTTCTTTTTTATATAGGAAAATCGCTAGATTTTACGTATATAACAAGGTTAGGATACTTATGTATGCCAGAGAAAAGCTATTGGTATGTATTTTGTGATGACTTCAAAGAGAAACACTTGGAGAAATTCCTTTCTTATATTATAATTTTATTGGAAGTGAGAAAATGAAATTTTGGTTATTAAATCATGAAGCGACAATAGAAGATTTAAATAAATTTAAATTTTCTAATAAAAAAATAGGAGTAATTGCACATATAGAAAATAATAATGGAGAAATATTGTTACAACAAAGAGGTATTAAATCTAGAGATGAAAATGGACTTTATGAATATATAGGAGGAAAAGTTGATCCAGAAGATTCTAGTTTTAAAGATGCAATTATTCGAGAAATAAAGGAAGAGGCTGGAAGTAATTTGAAATTAGAAGTCAGTGATTCTAAAGGAATTTATCATTGCTGTAAAAATAATGTTAATTGGATATTTGTAATCTATATTGTAAAATATATTGAGGGCGAAATAAAAATAATGGAGCCAGATAAATGTCAAGGTTATAAGTTTTGCAAAATAGATGATGCTTTAAATTCTGAATTGGTAACTGAAAGTTGTAAATTTTTAATAGAAAGTATTAGGGATAATATTTTATGTATGTAGATTTTTTGTAAAAGTTATATTATAATCTTATAAACTGAGCTAGTAAGAATATCTTTATAGCAAAGTATTATAATTTCTTCTAATACCGAAATGTAATTAGAAAATTCATCTTATAATTTAGTGAATTGGATTAGTTAATTAAGGTAGAAGCAAATATAGGAGGATTTATGGATACAAGAGTAGCAATAATAGGAATTATATTAGAAAAAAAAGATGAAGTGGAAAAATTAAATTCCATTTTACATGAATATTCTAATAGAATAATAGGAAGAATGGGGATGCCATATAGTAAAAAGTCAATCAACATTATTACTATTGTTATTGATGCTCCACAGGATGAAATAAATACTTTATCTGGAAAAATTGGAAAGCTTTCTGGAATAACAAGTAAAGTTATTTATTCTAATAAGTAAAGATATATTTTAAAGCTCTGTCTAATAAAGAAAGAGAGGGTTTAAAATGGAGAATGAAGGAATAATTAACAAAAGGGTAAAGGATTTTTCTAAAGGTATTGATATTATGCAAACGATATTAATATTTTTAATTGCTTTACTAGTACCAACTTTTTTGGGTGGAATTTTAAGTAAAATTTTTGGTAGCACAAGTGTTATTTCTACTAATTCACAATTAATAGTAGGATCTATTGTAAATGCAGCATTAGTGGTATCAGCGATAAATTTAAAAGGCTGGGCGAAAATATTAGGAGTAGTTACAATGCCAAGTATATCTACAATACTAAGTGGATATGTTTTTGGAACAGCTTCTGTATATATGGTATATATGATACCTGCGATATGGATAGGAAATTTTGCATTGATTTATTCATATAAATTTTTGATGTTAGGAAAAAACAAACATTATTTTCTTGCTGGAATTGTAGGAATAATAGTTAAGGTAGCTATAATATTTGCTTTATTTAATTTAATCAATTTATTTGGAGTATTCCCAGAAAAGCTAGTAACAACTTTAAGTACTGCAATGGGAATGACACAACTTATAACAGCAACATTAGGAATAATTGTG
>CALXVH010000016.1 GCA_944391965.1 uncultured Clostridia bacterium | reverse complement strand
GGATAACGAGTAAAGGGTGACATTTCTGAATGAAAATTTTCATCTTTTAGGGTGACATTTCTGAAAACTATTGACATTGAAAGTAGCACCTAGATTGACTTAAAGCGTAAAATACTGTATAATATAATTTAGACAAAATGAAAGAAGAGAGGTAGAGAATTATGAAAAAAATACGGAGCTTTTATTCAAAATTAGATTTTGGTGTTAGATATGCCATGGCATATATCTGGACCGCAATTATGGTCATAGGAATTGTTTTTGACGTTAAACTTGACAACACTTACTTTTGGATAGTTCCAGGGTCGATAATCCTCGGATTATTTATACTGAGGGATAAAATCGATCGGGTTTTGAGTATATTACTGATACTGAATACAGGCTTTTTTATACTGGATATTCTGACAGAGAATGTCGATAAATGGTCAGTAATTACGATGGAACTAATGATAATCATTATAGGTCCGTTATTTTTTAAGGAGCATGCTAAGTAAAGCGTGCTCCGCTCTCTTTTTGCAGGGATTTAAAGACCGTCCCCAAATCCCTAAAAGGGAAAAAAGGAACGTCCCTAAATTCCGAAAGAAAACCCAAGTCCCGATTGACAAAAACAACCCATCATAGTATTATAATGATATTAAGAGATAAGGAGAGATATAAATGACAGAGGAAGAATTTTTAAAAAATTATGATTCAAATCAATTTTTTAAACCATCTGTAACGGTTGATTCTATAATATTTACAATACGTGATGTAGAAACAGATAATTATAGAAAATTACCAGAAAAGAAATTACAAGTCTTATTAGTTAAAAGGGCAGAACATCCATATATGGGTAAATGGTCATTGCCTGGAACATTTGTTAGAAAAGAAGAAAGATTTGAGGAAGCTGTACAAAGAAGTTTAAAGGCTAAAACAAATATGCAAGATATATATTTAGAACAATTATATTCATGGGGAGATCCAAATCGTGATCCAAGAACTAGAATAATTAGTACATCATATATGGGTCTTGTAGATAGTGAAAAAATTTGCATTAAATCTGGGGGAAGTACACAAGATGCAAATTGGTTTACTGTTACATTAAATTCTCTTAAAGAGAAAATGACAGAAAATAAACATGGATATAAAAAAGAAGAAGAGATAGAAATCTTATTAGAAAGCAAGACAGAAACTGTAAAAAATAAAGTAAAAGTAGTTAAAGAACTAGTTGATGGAAACCAGATTATATATACACAAATATTAGAATCTGAACTTGCTTTTGACCATGCAAAAATGCTTATTTATGCAATTGAAAGATTAAAGAATAAGGTTGAGTATACAACAATTGCATTTAACTTAATGCCAGAAAAATTTACATTAACTAAGTTACAACAGGTATATGAAATATTATTAGACAAGCCATTATTAAAAGCTAATTTTAGAAGGAAGATTGCAGATATGGTTATAGAAACAGATGAATATGAAGAAAATGCAGGACATAGACCTTCAAAATTATATTGCTTTAATAAAAATTGGCAGCCACATATATTTTAAGTGTAATAAATACTTAGTCAGAAAGATTGAAAAATCAATAAATTTACGATATAATAATTATGTATACTAATACAGAATCTCCGGTATTGCAGAGAAAAACAAAATCTGTATAGAAGAAGTATGCAAAATTGCCAAAGACTATGACTTTACATTAAGGCTTAGCCTTAATATGAACAAGTCAATGATTCAGAGTGTAGGAGGAACTGTCGAAGGGCTTTTCAAAAAAGCGAAAAAGCTCGGGGCAGACCAGATAACATTTCGAAAGTTGTATGTTGAAGGAGACAACCAGCAGAGAAAATGGATAGAGCAAAATGCTGTGGCGCCAGAGGTGTTCGAGAAAATCGATACCTATATTAGAGAAAAAGGACACCTTATAGATATCCTTCCATATGGATATGAACAGTACAGTGTGGATGGAATGTCTGCTGTGGTGGACAAGGACTGCATGAACGAGGAGAGAACTCAAAAACAAGTTTCAAAATATTTTGTTTTGAGGCCGGACTGCAAACTGTATAATGGTTGGCAGAAAGAAGATCTTATATTTTGACATAATCCGTTTTAGACGGGGAGAGGGAGTTAGCATTGCTGACTTCCTCTTTACTTTTCTTAAAAATACTAAAATATAACTAGGGGGAGGCAGTAATTTATTAGTTTAAATCAGCTAAAAAATGGGAAAAATTAAAGAAGCAGAAAGATATCAAACTACTTATTATTAAAAAGATAATATTTATTTGCAAAATCTATTGACAAAAAGAAACGATATACATATAATGTTAGTATCAAAAAGTTAATAAGTACCAAAAATAGGAGGAATTGGTATGAATAATCAAAGATTAGAATTAGTAGCAGACTTTTATGAATACACAATGGCAAATGGATATTTTAACAAGGATATGGAAGACAGAATAGCATATTTTGACGTGTTTTTTAGGAAAGTACCAGATGAAGGTGGATATGCAATAGTAGCTGGACTAGAGCAAATAATTAATTACATAAGAAATTTATCGTTTGATGAAGAAGATATAAGCTACCTAAGAAAACAAAATAAATTTTCAGAAGAATTCTTAAATTATCTAGAAAATTTCAGATTTACAGGAGATATATGGGCAATACCAGAAGGAACAGTAGTATTTCCAAATGAACCACTAATAACAGTAAAAGCACCAATAATACAGGCACAATTATTAGAAACAATGCTATTACTTACAACTAATCATCAATCTTTGATTGCAACAAAAACAAGTAGAATTGTAAGAGAAGCGCAGGGAAGACCTGTTATGGAATTTGGTGCAAGAAGAGCACATGGTATTAATGCAGCAGTAGAAGGTGCAAGAGCAGCAATTATAGGAGGAGCAGTAGGAACATCATGTACATTATCTGCAAAGAAATTTAATGTACCAGCAAGTGGAACAATGGCACATAGCTGGATTCAAAGTTTTGACTCAGAATACGAAGCTTTTAAAGCTTATGCAGAGCTATATCCAGATGATTGTATATTTTTAATAGACACATACAATACAATCGAATCTGGACTTCCAAATGCAATTAAAGTATTTAATGAAGTTCTAAAACCAAAAGGATATAGACCAAAAGCAGTTAGACTAGATAGTGGTGATTTAGCATATTTATCTAAAAAGGTCAGAAAGATATTGGACGAAGCAGGATATGAAGATTGCAAAATATGTGCTACAAATTCACTTGATGAATATTTAATAAAATCATTAATAGAACAAGATGCTAAAATTGATTTATTTGGAGTAGGAGAAAATTTAATTACTGCAAAAAGTGAACCAGTCTTTGGCGGAGTATATAAACTAGTCGCATTAGAAAAAGACAAAAAAATAGTACCAAAAATTAAAGTAAGTGAAAATACAGCAAAGGTTACAAATCCAAGTTTTAAAAAAGTATATCGTTTTTATGATAATGAAACTAAAAAAGCAATAGCAGATGTAATTACATTAGCAGATGAGATAATAGACGAAAGAGAATATATGATTTTTGATCCTCAAAATCCATGGAAAAAGAAGGTATTAAAAGATTACTCTATAAGACTACTTCAAGAAAAAATATTTGAAAACCGGAAAATTAATATATAAAAATCCAGAACTAAAAGAGATTGCTAAATATTCTAAAAAAGAATTAGATAGTATGTGGGAGGAAGTTAAACGTATAGAAAATCCACATAAATATTACGTAGATTTATCTAAAAAATTATGGATATTAAAAAATAATATGTTAAATAATATATATTTTTAAAATAAGATTATGCTTTACTAAACTTTTGTCTTTAGATATAATGTAAAAAGTTTAGTACATGGGGATGATGTAGCAATGATTAAACTTATAGCAAGTGATTTAGATGGAACAATGTTCGAAAAAGGAAATGTAATACCAGAAACTAACTTAAAAGCAATAAATGATATTAATAATTCAAATATAAATTTTACAATATGCACAGGCAAAACATATTCCTTATTTAAAAATATATGTGAAGATATAGGAACTGGATATGGAATATTTGGAAATGGAAATCAGATAATTAACTTAAAAACTGGTGAAGAAATTTATAGAAAATTATTAAAAAATGAAGATGTACTTTTTTGTATAAATACAGCGAAAAAATTAAAGTTACATATACACTTATATACTAATAAAGAGGTAATAACAGAAAAACTCTTATATATGGATTTAAGAAATTTTGAATTAACTAAAAATGATAAAAATATAGATTTAGAATTTAAAATTTTAACAGATATAAAAGAATATGTAGAAAGAGAAAATCCAGAAATATTAAAACTAGTAATTTCTGCAGAAAAAGATTTAGCAAATTTAAAAAGAGAGTTTGACAAAAATAAAAATTTAAAAGTTAATTTAATTAGAAAAGTTGATAAATATAGAGATGAAATTATAGGAAAAGAATATGAATATTTAGATATTATGCCAGCAGGAATTAATAAGGAGCAAGCACTTGAAGTATTAGAAAATTATTTGAAAATAGATAAAAGTGAAGTGCTAGCAATAGGCGATAATTTAAATGATTTAGAAATGATTAAAGATTCTGGAGTCGGTATTGCTGTTGCAAATGCATATGACGAAGTAAAAGAAGTTGCTAATTATACAACAACCACTACTGCACAAAATGGAGGTTTTGCAGAGGCTGTATATAAATTTATAGAATTTAAATAAGAAAAGTGGATTCGCCACATGTGCAGATGTAATAAAAATAACGCATCATAAAAGCTTTTAGCTAATTTATGATGCGTTTAGTTTTATGTATTAGCATTAATAATTTCATCTGCTTCTTCTTGTGATATATACCCATTTCCAACCATTGTTTCTAATACATGTTCTTGTCTACTTTTAGTTAAATCTGGATTTTTGGTTGGAGCATATACTGAAGGAGCATTAGGAATTCCAGCCATCATGGTACACTCATTTAAGTTCATTTCACTAGGCTCTTTATCTAAATAACCATTACAAGCTTCTTTAATTCCATAATATCCGTCTCCAAAATAAGATGTATTTACATATAATTCTAAAATTTCTTCTTTAGAATAATTATCTTCAATAGCATATGCCATAAATATTTCTGCAAGTTTTCTAGAAAATGGGTTCATATCTATAAAATAAATATTTTTAGCAAGTTGTTGTGTAATAGTACTACCACCTTCGCGTAGATCAAAATTTGTAACATTAACATATATAGCTCTACCTATTGAACGTAAATCTATTGCACCATGGTCATAAAAACGTCTATCTTCTACAGAGACTACAGCATTTAAATAATCTTGTGGTAAGTCTTCATATTTCACATAATTTTCGTCACTTTGAATTTGCTCTATTTTACTAATTAAAGGTTCTTCTTTTATTGCTTGGATATATAAGAAATATCCATATATTCCAAGCGAAGAGGCAATTAGTATTATAATTAAAAGCAAAATTAATAAAAACTTTTTCATACGTATCACCAAATATATTATACAGTAAAAAGCAATTATTGTAAAACAATAATTGAAAAATTAATATAATATTAAGAAATAAAAAAAATTAAAAAAAGTCTAAAAAGTACTTGCAATTTAATAAATGTTGTATTAAAATTTATCCAGGTGGAGAGAAGTGGTACAAAGTGGTAAAAAATGAATTGAGGTGAAACGAAGTGCTAATTCGGCCAATATGAACATTCTTTAGATGCCAAAGGCAGATTAATAATGCCAGCAAAGCTAAGAGAAGATATGGGCGAAAAGTTCATAATTACTAAAGGCTTAGACGGATGTCTATTTGGATTTTCACAAAACGAATGGGAAAACTTCGAAACCAAATTAAAAACACTTCCACTTACCAATAAAAATGCTAGAGACTTCGTAAGATTTTTCTTATCTGGAGCAATGGAATGCGAAATAGATAAACAAGGAAGATTTTTAATATCTAGTAATCTAAGAAATGTTGCAACACTAGAAAAAGAAGTAGTTATAATTGGTGTTGGGACAAGAATAGAAATATGGAATAAAGACAAATGGGAAGAATACAACAGTGAAGAAAATATATCAGCAGATGATATTGCAGAAAATATGACAATGTTAGGTATATAACTTTTTTAAAGTTTATATAAATTTTATACAAAAGAAAAATTAAAAAGTTACTAAAGAAAAAGAAAGTTACAAAGAAATTTTGTAAACATTTACTAAAGAAGAATCAAGAAAAAACTTGATAAGAAGAGGGCTATACTAAAGAGAAATTTTAATATACAAAAGATAAAATCTTAAGAAACTAATTATATTTATCTATGTACTTAAGAAAAAATATTTAAATTACAAATGTAAATAGCTAATATATACCACGAAAAAGGGAATGAAATACAAATGACGAAACCGCTAGAAACAAAAGAAGAATAGCTACTAAACAGTTGGAAATCAAAAACTTCCAACTGTTTGTGCTATTTAAAAAAATGATAAATGGAGGGTATGTATTGGAATTTAATCATAAACCGGTTTTACTTGATGAATGCATAAATGGATTAAATATTAAGCAAGATGGAATTTATATAGATGGCACCTTAGGAGGTGCTGGACATAGTAAAGAAATTGCTAAAAGATTATCAAGTAAAGGATTATTAATCGGGATAGATAGAGACTTAGAAGCTTTATCAGCAGCAAAGGAAAATTTAAAAGAATTTAAAAATGTTAAATATATACATGGAAATCATGATGATATAGATATAATATTACAAGATTTGCGGAATAGAAGCTGTAGATGGAATATTACTGGATTTAGGTGTTTCCTCATATCAATTAGATGAACGAAATAGAGGATTTAGCTATTTAGGAGAGAATACATTAGATATGAGAATGGATAAAACACAAGAACTAACCGCAAGAGATGTGGTTAATAATTATCCAGAAGAAAGATTAGCAAATATTATATATGAATATGGAGAAGAGAGATTCTCTAGAAATATAGCGAAAAATATTTGCATAGAGCGAAAAAAAGCACCAATAGAAACGACTGCAGAATTAGTAAAAATAATAGAAAATTCTATTCCTAAATCAAAGCAAAATAATGGTCATCCTGCCAAAAGAACATTTCAAGCAATCAGGATAGAGGTAAATGATGAGATAGAACCTTTATACGATACTGTTTTAAAATGTATAAAATGTTTAAACAAAGGTGGAAGATTATGTATTATAACATTCCATTCTTTAGAAGATAGAGCGGTTAAAAAAGCATTTATAGAGGCAGAAGGAAGATGTACATGTCCAAAAGATTTGCCATATTGTGTATGTGGAGCAGTATCTTATGGGAAAATTATAAATAAAAAACCAATAATTGCTACTAAGGAGGAACAAAAAGAAAATTCAAGAAGCAAGAGTGCTAAATTAAGAATTTTCGAAAGAAAATAACGAAAGAGGAGGTGAAGGCTAATGGCTAGATACCAATATGAAACAAGTCCAAGAAAATTAGAACCAGATTTTATACCAAATCGTACATCTAAAAAAAGCAAGGACTTGCAAAGAGAGAGAGAATTAAAAGAAAAAATAAAACAAGAAGCAAAAGAAAGAGCAAAACAAAAAAGAGCTGCAGTTGTATTAAAGAAAAAAGTGGTTGTATATATTGCTATAATTTTTGCTATGTTATTAGTCGTTAGCTATAGAAACTCTTTAATAACAGAAGATTTTAATAAAGTAAAATCATTAAAGGCGGAACTTGCAACATTACAAAAGGAAAACCAACAAACACAAGTATCTTTAGAAAGCAATTTGAACTTGAGTAAAATTGAGGAAGAAGCAAAAAGTAGATTAGGAATGCAAAAATTAACAAATGATCAAAAAATATATATAAATTTACCAAAGAAAGATTATATACAATCTTCAACAGATAGCACAGACGTTACATCAACAGAAAAAAGTTGGTTAGAAAAAATTATAGAAAAAATAAAAGGAAATTAATCCGCATTCAATTTTAAAATTTTGAAATGTGGATTAATTTTTTGTTTTTTATATAGTAAATATATGATATATTGAAAAAATTAACATAATGTGGTAAAATAAAAAAGTATGGCAAATTTAGTATTCAAAAGTTTTATGCCATAACAAAAGAAAAAATTTAGGAGGCAAATAATATGTCAAAAGAAAAGTTATTTCCATTAGCAAAAAGTGAGGGAGAAAATGAAGTAGATCGGTTGCTTGAAAGAGTTATAGATCGTGACAAATTCTCCTACAACGAAGCTAGGGCATATGCGACTATCTATCAAAACTTAGCTCCAGGTGATGTTGCAGGTAAGATTTCTGCAATGAGAGTTAAAAACTTTATAAAGGACTTCATTCAAAAAGATAATCCTAGTATCTATAAAAAGATGTGCATATTTTATGGATTGTCTGAGGAAGAGTATGATGAAAAAAAGCGTTCAAAGATAAATAATTTGATACAGAATTATATGGACGGTATACGTTCAGTTGAGAACGCAATGAGTTATTCTGTATCCTTCGAAGAGGCAGCAAACAAGATGGCATCAAAGCTTGATGCTCCGGAAGAAATGTCCGTCGTAGAAAGAGTAAAATGGATAAGACTTTGGTTTATTGTAATTAGAAATCAAGAGCTGTTCTATAACGAGATAGACGGAAATGGTAAAATAAGAGGAATTGATGTTACTCGGGAGGTAAATAATATGTATATTTTCCCTGAATCAATGATTTTGCTGAATGAATCATTTCTGTCAAAATTAAATGACGGAGAAATTCTTTATGATATGATTAAATCATTTGTTGATTCATATCCTAAAGATGTCCAGCGTGCTGTCTACAGGTTTGCGGAACTGGATGGAGTTAATCGCCCAGACTCCTGCAGACTGGGAAGAATTAGAGAAGACGTAAAGAAAAAGTTATTCCCTAATTCGTGGAGATCGTCAACTTCATTTTTCATGTGCAAGACAGGGATAAAATATATGATTCCAAAACATTTAGAAATGGCTGTACTTGCATATAAAAATGGAGGTATCTCTAATATGCCCGTAGGTAAATTTGAAATTCTTGATGTCTTTAACGGTTACAAAAAGAGAAAAGTTAATGTATATAAGTATGGGGAAACTCAGGTAAATGGTAACACCGTTGAACTTGGGGTAACTTGTGAGCAAGAACTTATGCTATATGTCAACCTCCACAAGTGGCTTATGATGCATCCGGGGTTTAAGTTTGGCAAAGAAGATAAAACTCTGGAAGAATATGGTCTCGCAGAATTACTGCTTGATGAAAAAGAAATTATGAGCACTTGGATTTTGGAGCAGGGGTTTGCGAGTTCTGAGGAAGATATCAACTGGAAATTGGCAGAAAAGGTTTTGAACCCAAAAGAGAACATACCACTTTTTAAGGAATGGTATGATGGAAAGATAAGTAGCGACACTGTTTGCGAGAAAATCGGATTTAATTCCGAAAAACTTGCTAGAATGTGTTTAAGCTTGAAAGGACTTGTTCTTTTAGACAAGAACACTTTGAACCAAGCATTAAAAAGAGTAAAAATGTTTGGTCTTGAGCAGTCACTAAAAAGTGATAAGCTCTATGTGAGGTTGTATGAGTTTTTAAAAGAAACTTGTATGCCGTGCGGTCCTAAAAAAAGGCCAATTGCAAGTTATGGTATAAAATACTAACAAAAACCCTCTGCTGTGCGTTGCATAGCAGAGGGTTTTTTGTTAGTGGAAGAGATCGTATAACTCTTCTTTCAGCTGGGCTGAAAGTGAATTAAACTTATCTTCCTTTCTTGCGTCGAAATCTCTCAAGAAGAAAGACACATCACTCGGACCGATGTTATCAATCTTCAGAAAGTTTTCGATCGCGTAATCGTATGCAGCAAGGAAGTCCATTGCACGCAATCTTTCTGATGCGATGTCTGTCTTGTTGGTGATGCTGGATTCACTCACATAGGTGTAGTTATATCCAACATAGTCGATACCAACAACTGTAGCAGCTTTTGCAATCAGTAAAGGAATCAATGCAAGGTCTTCGTGGCATCTTAACTGTGGAAGAAAGAGCAGTTCGGCAAAAACTGATTTCTTTATAGCAAAAAGCCAATACAATGCATACTTTTTGTCAGGTTTGGACCATAACTTTAAGGCCTCCATACCCGGCATAACACGATACAATTTCGAATAACAGTTGTATCGTTGGTGATCTTTGTCGGGGTTGTCGCCAATGAGTTCACACTGGAATCTGATAACTTCGGGAAATTCGAATTTACAGATTACCTCTGAGAGCCGATCGAGCAACTCCGAATTGATGGTATCATCTGAATCAACTTGAAGAATGTATTCCCCAGTAGAGAAACTAATACCACGTCTACGAGTCTCTGAGACACCAGAGTTTGGGAAACTATACAGCTTAATTCTGGTGTCATTTTCTGAAAAGCTTTTCACAATTTCCGCGGTTTCATCGGTAGAACCATCGTTTACGATGATTACCTCAAAATCAGGGAAGGATTGTGCTACAATACTTTCCAGACATTCCCGTATAGTCTTTGCAGAGTTATACACGGGAATTATAATAGAGAACATTGGCATAAACATCATCCTTTCTTTGCCAACATGGTTAATATATACATTATATTATGTAAAATCAATTTAGTCAATTGTATTATGGAATAAATTGTGATATATTGGTATAACTAAAATACGGAGGTATGCTATGAAATATAAAGAATTAATAGATAAAATGACTTTAGAAGAAAAAGCAAGTTTATGTGTGGGAGGAGATTATTGGCATAGTAAAGATATAGAAAGACTTGATATTCCTACTATTACAATGTCAGATGGACCACATGGACTAAGAGTACAAAAAACTAAAGCAGATAATTTAGGAATTAATGAAAGTGAAATTTCAACTTGTTTTCCTGCTTCATCAACAATAGGAAATAGTTGGAATAAAGAAACTGCATACATGTTAGGAAATACTTTAGGAGAAGAAGCAGCTTATGAGGATGTAGATATTGTTTTAGGACCTGCAATAAATATAAAAAGGACACCTTTATGTGGAAGAAATTTTGAGTATTTCTCAGAAGATCCATATTTAACAGGTGTATTAGCAAGTGAATATGTAAAAGGATTGCAAACAAATGGGGTAGGAGCTTGTGTAAAGCATTTTGCAGCAAATAACCAAGAAAATAGAAGAAGAACAATAAATGCTGTTGTAGATGAAAGAACTTTAAGAGAGATTTATTTAAGCGCGTTTGAAAAGATTATAAAAGAAGCAAAGCCATGGTCTATTATGAGTGCATACAATAAACTTAATGGAACATATTGTAATGAAAACCAAGATCTAATGAATATCTTAAGAAAAGAATGGGAGTTTAATGGTTTAGTTATAACTGATTGGGGAGCAGAAAATGATAGAGTTTCTGGGTTACTTGCAGGTAATGAAATAGAAATGCCTGGTGGTAGAGGAAATGGTGTAGAAGAAATAATAGAGGCAGTTAAAAATAAAAAAGTATCAGAAGAATATCTAAATGAAGTAGTTAGTAGAATTTTAGAATATGCATTTAAAGGTGCAGAAAGAGAAACTTTAAAAGAATATAATAGACAAGAACACCATAATATTGCAAGAAAATTAGCAGAAGATTCTATTGTTTTATTAAAAAATGATGAAGATATTTTACCAATAAAAAATAAAAAAGTAGCAGTTATAGGAGATATGGCTAAAAGACCAAGATATCAAGGTGCAGGTAGTTCTACAATAAATCCATACAAATTGACTAATTTATTAGATTGTTTAAAAGAGCAAGGTATAGAATGTAGTTATGCACAAGGATATGAAAGAATAGAAAGCGAAAATGATGTAACTTTAAGAGAAGAAGCTATAGATGTAGCTAAGAATAGTGAATTAGTAATATTATGTGTGGGACTTACAGAAAATTTTGAATCAGAAGGAATGGATAGATTTACATTAGATATTCCATCTAACCAAAATAAATTAATAGAAGAAATCTGCAAAGTAAATAAAAAAGTTGTAATTGTACTTTCAAATGGTTCACCAATTTTAATGCCATGGAAAGATGATGTACAAGCAATAATTACAGGTTACCTAGGAGGAGAAGCTGGAGCAGAAGCAATGGTAAATTGTTTAACTGGAAAAGTAAATCCTAGTGGAAAACTTGCAGAAACATATCCATTAAGTTTAGAGGATACGCCTTGCTACAAATATTATCCAGGAACAGAAGTAAGTGTAGAATATAAGGAAAGTATTTATGTTGGATATAGATATTATGACAAAATAAATAAGGAAGTTCTATTCCCATTTGGATATGGGTTAAGTTATACGACTTTTGGATATTCTAATTTAACTGTGGATGAAGATAAAGAAAATATCATTGTAAGGTTCAAAATAAAAAATACAGGAAGAGTAGCTGGAAAAGAAATTGCACAAGTATATATTGGGCAAGAAAATCCAAAAATATTTAAAGCAAAGAAAGAATTAAGAGGATTTGAAAAAGTTGAATTAGCTCCAGAAGAAGAAAAAGAAGTAATGGTAAAAATAAGTAAAGATGAATTAGCATATTATGATGTAGATCAAAATAAATGGGATATAGAAAAAGGAACGTATAATATTTATGTAGGAAAAAACGTTGAAGATATCGTTTTAAATGCTAATATAAAACTAGATGGAGCTACTATAAATAAAGAATTTCCAAGTGTATATATGACTGGAAATATTGAAAATGTTAGTGATACTGATTTTGAAGAAATATTAGGATATAAAATACCTACAAGATATATTGAGCTAAAAGATTTAACGGTTGAGAATACATTAGAACAATTTAAAAATACAAAAATAGGTAAAAAAATATTTGAACACGAAATGGAAAAAATGGATAAATTAATGAAAGAACAAAATGTAAATAAAGCAACAAAGGTAATGATGGATTTACAAAAACCTCTTAAGAAATTTTACGAAAAGAAAAGTAGTAAATATACTAAAGAGATGGTAGAAGAGTTTATAAATACAGCAAAAAAAGACGAAGAAAATTTAAATTTAGAGTTTGTTAAATTGTACTTAAAATAATAATTGACTAGATTAGAGGAGGAAAACATAAAGTGATAAAAGCAGTTTTTATAGACATTGATGAAACATTAACAAATTCAAAAAGAGAAGTGACCGAAAAAACTCTAGATCAAATAAAAAGATGCATAGAAAAAGGAATTCTAATAATATTAACTTCTGGTAGAGCTAGAAAAGATGCGATAAATTATCAAAAACAAATTGGAGCAAGCCCATATATTATTTCATCAAATGGAGCTTCTTGCTATGATGAATTAGAGGAAAAAGAAATATTTATTGAGCCAATTAAAAAGCAAGTAGCCAACCAATTATTAGAGTATGCGGAAGAAAATGGATATACTATAAAATTTAATTATAAAGATGAAATTGTTATAAACAAAGCTGTTTTTTTAGATGAAAAAGATAAAGAAAAAACATTAGAGGAATTAAAGAATATTATAGAAACCGAAAATATTGTGCAATGTGTAGTATCAAGTTCTGATATTGAAAAAATGATGGAACTAAAGAGTTATGTAACAAAGGATTTCCATGATGTAAAGATAGTAAATGAATCTAAAAGATTAAAAAATCTAGAATTGAAGCCAAGTAAAAATTATTATTGTGACATAGCTTCTGCTACTATCTCAAAAGGCAAGGCAGTACATATGATATGCCAATATTTAAATTTAGATGAAAAAGAAATTATAACAATTGGAGATGGAGAAAATGATATTTCTATGTTTAATATAACTCCAAATTCAGTTGCAATGGGAAATGCATTAGAATATATAAAAAGACAAGCAAAATACATAACTTCGTCAAACGATGAAGATGGAGTAGCAAAAGTATTAGAAAAATTATAATAGTATAGTTCTTACCCGAAAGAATTATTAATTTTCTTTCGGGGATTTTTTGTTATTTAAACAAGCTGTTGGTACATAGAATAGTAAAAAGAAATTTACTAGTAAGAGGTGTAAAATGCAAACTGTATCTAGCATAAAAAGTAAAAAAATGATGTTATGGATTATAATTGTTTCTGCAATATTACTTATATTATTAATAATAAGACTGGCTGTTATTCAATTTGTTGATGGAAATAAATTAAAACAGATGGCCTATGAACAACAAACATTAAATAGGAAAATAACCTCAAAAAGAGGCACGATATATGATGCTACAGGAGAAAATATACTTGCTCAAAGTAGTACTGTAGAAACTGTTACGGTTAATTCTACAAATATTCCAGAAGATAAAAAAGAACTTGTAAGTAGGGCATTAGCTGAAATACTAGATTTGGATTATGAAGAAACATTAAAAAAAGTACAAAAAAGAAGCTCTATAGAAACTATTGCTAAAAAAGTAGAGAAAGATAAAACAAATGAACTAAGACAATGGATGAAAGATAATAATATAGAATCTGGAATAAATATAGATGAGGATACTAAAAGGTATTATCCATATAGCACATTGGCATCACAAGTAATAGGCTTTTGTGGAAGTGACAACCAAGGATTAGATGGGATAGAAGCAAAATATGATGATATTTTAAAAGGAAAAAGTGGACAGATAGAAAAATTAACAGATGCAAAAGGTGGAGATATGCAACAATTAGAAGAAACATATGTAGCAGCAGAGAAAGGAAAAGATTTAGTCCTAACTATAGATTTAACTATTCAATCAATTGCAGAAAAATATCTTGAAAATGCATGTATAGATAATGAATGTACAGATGGTGGAAATGTAATTATTATGAATCCAAACAATGGGGACATTTTAGCAATGGCTACATATCCAAACTATGATTTGAATAATCCATATGAATTAGAAAATAGTGAAAATATGGAAAGTAGCGAAAAGAATAAACAGTTACAAGCTAAATGGAGAAATAAAGCAATAGCAGATACATATGAACCAGGTTCTACTTTTAAATTAATAACGTCTTCTGCAGCATTAGAAGAGGGAATAACAACTACAGATAAAGAAGGAGAATTTAATTGTGGTGGTGGAATAGAGATTGCAGGAGTTAGAATAAAATGTTGGAGATATTATAGACCACATGGAACCCAGAGTTTAAGGCAAGCTCTTATGAATTCATGCAATCCAGTCTTTATTGCATTAGGTCAAAGAATAGGTAAAGATAAATATTATGATTACTTAGAAAAATTTGGATTTTTTAAGAAAACAGGAATTGACTTGCCAGGAGAAGCTAAAGGAATATTTTTAGATAAAGATAAAGTTGGACCAGTAGAATTAGCTACAATAAGTTTTGGGCAAAGATTTGAGGTAACACCATTGCAGATGGTAACAGCAGTTTCTAGTATAGCCAATGGTGGAGAATATATTGAACCTAGAGTAGTTAAAGAAATAATTGATTCTGAAACGGGAGAGAAACAAGAAGTAGAAGTAAAAAAAGGAGATAGAGTAATATCAGAAGAAACAGCAAATAGTGTGTTAAGTATGATGCAATCTGTAGTAGAAGATGGAACAGGAAGAAATGCACAGGTACAAGGATATTTAGTGGGTGGTAAAACAGGAACATCAGAAGATGGGGTTAATACAAATAAATATGTAACTTCATTTATGGGAGTAGCACCAATTTCTGACCCACAAGTTGTAATTTTAGTTACTTTGTATAACCCAACAGGAGAAGGGGGACACCAAGGAGGAGGTGTCGCAGCACCTGTAGGAGGTCAAATATTAGGAGAAGTATTGCCATATCTAGAACTTAAGCAAGATAAAGAAACAGAAGAGGCAGAAAAAGAAGAAGTAGAAATGCCAGAAATAAGAAATAAAACAGTGAAAGAAGCCAGAGAAATTTTAAAAGAATTAGGATTAGAGCTAGAGATAAATAATTTAACCGAAGAAATCAATGAAAACGAGACATATGTAAAAGAACAAATTCCAAAACCAGGAATAAAAATAACAAAAGAAACAAAAGTTTATATTGATATATAAAATTAGTTGCTATATAATGTATTCGTAAAATTGTATAAAATGGAGGTATATTTATGAACCTTAAAAATATATTAGCAGGTATTGAAGGTATAAAAGCTAAAGGAGACATTGATATAGAAATAAATTCTGTAAAAAATGACTCAAGAAAAGTAGAGAATGGAGACTTATTTATTTCTATAAAAGGTTATGAAACAGACGGAGCAGATTATGTAGGAGAAGCAGTAGAAAAAGGTGCAAAAGTAGTATTAGTAGAAGAAGGAACTAATTTAAAAGAATTAAAAATAAAAGATGATACAACTTTATTAGTTGTTCCAGATGCAAGAATTGCGATGGCTCAAATCGCTTGCAATTATTATGATAATCCATCAAGAAAATTCCAATTAATAGGTGTAACAGGAACAAAAGGTAAAACAACAACTACATATATGATAAAATCTATGTTGGAAAAAAAGGGATTAAAAGTCGGATTAATAGGAACAATCCACAATTATATTGGTGCAGAAGATTTAGGAGATAGTGAAAGAACCACACCAGAAAGTTTAGAATTACAAGAGTTATTTGCTAAAATGGCAGCTGCAAAATGTGATGTTGTTGTTATGGAAGTATCTTCACAGAGTTTAAAATTAAATAGAGTATATGGTTCAGATTTTAATATAGGAATTTTTACAAATTTATCAGAAGAACATATAAGCGAAAAAGAGCATGCAGATATGAAAGAATATTTTGAAACAAAATGCAAATTATTTACTATGTGTAAAAGAGCATATATAAATGCAGATGATTTATATGCCATAAAACTTCCTAAATTAGTACCAGGACCAGAATATATAACATATGGTATAGATAACTATTCTAAAATATTAGCTAAAGATATAACAATAACAAATTCATATGTAGACTTTAGAGTAAAAATTGGAGAAAGAAATGAAAGAGTAAAAGCATGTATTCCAGGAAGATTTAGTGTATATAATTCTTTGGCAGCTATTGCTGTTGCATTACAATTTGGTTGTGATGCAGATATGATAAAAGAGGGATTGGTAGAAGTTAGAGTACCAGGAAGATCAGAAATGATAGACAATAAACTAGAGATTCCTATTATGATTGATTATGCTCATTCACCAGAAAGTTTAGAAAGCATTTTAAATGCTGTAAAATCATATACAAGAGGAAGAGTAATTTGTGTATTTGGTTGTGGTGGTAATCGCGATAAAAATAAGAGACCTTTAATGGGAGAAATTGCAGGAAGAATAAGTGATTATACTATTATTACATCAGATAACCCAAGAGATGAAGAACCTTCAGAAATTATAAAAGAAATAGAAGAAGGTATTAAGAAAACTAAAGCAAATTATAAAGTTATAGAAGATAGAAAAGAAGCTATAAAATCTGCAATAGAAATGGCAAATAAATTAGATATTGTAGTAATAGCCGGAAAAGGTCATGAAATGTACCAAGAAATAAAAGGAAAGAAAAATGAATTTAATGAGAAAAAAATAGTAATAGAAATTACAGATGAGCTAAAGAAAAAACAAGAAGAAAAAAGCACAAAAAAGAAAAAGTAAGGGTGAGAGATTAAATGAATTTACAGATAAAAATTTTATTGGTAGCTTTTGGCGTAGCCCTAATACTAGGAATAATTATTTTACCAATATTAAGAAGATTAAAAGTAAGCCAACAAGAAAGAGCAGAAGGCCCAAAGTCACATTTATCCAAAAAAGGAACTCCAACAATGGGAGGAATTATATCAATAATAGCAATTACATTGTTAAGTATAGGTGTTATGCTAATTTATTATATGGATGACCAAGCAGATATTGTAAAGAGGATAATTCCGTTATTATTTGCAACATTGGGCTTTGGAATAGTTGGATTTATAGATGATTTTAAAAAAATGGTATTAAAAAATACAGATGGATTAAAACCAACATATAAAATGTTAGGATTGTTAGTAATTTCTGTGTGTTTTGTATTATATTTATTAAATGTTTTAAATATAGGAACTGATATTTATATTCCAATAATAAAAACTTTTGTAAATATTCCAGTTTGGATTTATACACCTTTTGCAATTATAGTAATGCTTGCAACTACAAATGCTGTTAATTTAACAGATGGTATAGATGGGTTAGCTACAAGTGTAACAACAATTATAGTTGCATGTTTAACAGTAATAGGAGTTATCTTTGATGTAAAAGAAATTATTATATTTGGAACGATAGTTTGTGGATGTAATTTAGCATTTTTAATATTCAATTTGCATCCTGCAAAAATATTTATGGGGGATACAGGTTCTTTAATGCTAGGTGGTGTAATTGCTGCTATGGCACTTGTTCTTAAAATGCCATTATTATTAATTGTTATTGCATTAATTCCAGTATTAGAGACACTTTCTGTAATGATTCAAGTTACATATTATAAAAAAACAGGAAAAAGAATTTTCAAAATGACGCCAATTCATCATCATTTTGAATTATCTGGATGGAGTGAGAATAAAATTGTAACAGTATTTAGTTTAATTACATTAATCCTTTGTGTAGTTGGATTGAATATTATCTAATAAAGGAGATAAGAATGGCTAAAAATAAAAAAGTAAGAAAATTTTCAAAATTTGCAAATAATCAACTGGATTTTATCTTATTAATAACTGTTATATTATTGTTATCTCTAGGTTTAATAATGGTACTTTCAGCAAGTTCACCTACATCTCTTGCAGAAACAGGAGATGATAGTTATTCATACTTTAGAAAACAAGCTGGGTTTGCTATACTTGGCGTTATTGCAATGTTATTTATTTCTAAAATTGATTATAGATTTTGGAAGAAATTTTATAAAATTGCATATATTGGTTCAATAGTATTACTATTAATGGTACTAATCCCAGGAATAGGTGTTGAGGCTGGTGGTGCAAGAAGATGGATAAATTTAGGAGTGCAATTCCAACCATCAGAGCTTGCGAAAATAGGATTAATTATATTTTATGCAAGCTATTTGACAGATCATAAAGATGAATTAAAGGATTTTAAAAAAGGTTTTATAAAGCCACTGTTGTATTTAATACCAGTAGTATTAATACTAATTCTTATACAAGATCACTTAAGTGCTACAATTATAATAGTATTAGTTATTGGAATAATGATGCTTATGGCAGGTGTAAGACCAATGTATTTTGCAACTGTAGGTAGTGCAGCAGCAGTAGCAGGAGCTGCTGGGTTATATGCTATGGCAAAGTTTACTAGTAAAGGTGCATTCAGAATTGCGAGAATAACATCATTTTTAAACCCTTGGGCAGATAAACAAGGTGATGGATGGCAAGTAATACAAAGTTTATATGCAATAGGTTCAGGCGGATTATTTGGAGTTGGCTTAGGTCAAAGTAAACAAAAATACTTATATATATCAGAACCACATACAGATTTTATATTTGCAGTTTTGGCAGAAGAATTAGGATTTGTTGGTTGTGCAATAGTTATTGCTTTATTTGGAATATTTATTTGGAGAGGTGTTCTTGCAGCGATGAAGGCACCAGATATGTTTGGTAGTTTAGTAGCAGTAGGAATTACATCTTTAATAGGATTACAAGCAATAATAAATATAGCAGTTGTAACATCATCTATGCCTGTAACGGGAATGCCATTACCATTCTTTAGTTATGGTGTAACATCATTATTAATATTATTGTGTTCAGTAGGTATATTACTTAATATATCACGAGCAGGCTCAAAGATTTAAATATGAGATAATAGAAAGGGTAATAATATGAAAGTAATAATAGCAGCATCACAAACAGGTGGACATATAAATCCGGGTATTGCAATAGCAAATAAAATAAAAGAAGAAAATAAAGATGCAGAAATAATTTTTATTGGAACAAAAAGAGGATTAGAAAACGATTTAGTTCCAAGAGCTGGTTATAAATTAAGAACAATTGAAGCCTATGGAATCGTAAGGAAGATTTCTATAGATAATTTTAAGAAAATGCTAAAAACTTTAAAAGGATATGGAGAAGCTAAAAAAATATTAAAAGAGGAAAAACCAGATATTGTAATAGGAACAGGTGGATTTATTTGTGGACCAGTACTTTTAGCAGCTTCAAAACAAAAGATACCTACGATGTTACATGAAAGCAATGCTTTTCCAGGTGTTACAGTAAAATTATTAGCTAAAAAAGTAGATACAATTTTAATAGGATTTGAAGATGCAAGAGCTAAAATTCATGATGCAAAAAATATAGTTTTAACAGGAACACCTACAAAATTTAAAGATATACAGTATAGCAACAAAGAGAAAGAAGAATTCTTAAAAGAAAATAATTTAGAAAAAGATAAAACTTTAATTTTAGTGTTTGGTGGAAGCCAAGGAGCAAGACCTATAAATAATGCATTAGAAGAAATAATAGAGAAAAAATTAAATAAAGACTACCAAATTTTATGGTCAGTAGGGCAAAGCCAATATGATATAATAAAAGAAAATTTAGCTAAGAAAAATATAGATATAACTAAAATAGAAAATGTAAATGTTGTACCATATATATATGATATGCAAAAAGCGATGGCTGTAGCAGACTTAATTGTTTGTAGAAGTGGTGCAATGACTATAACAGAAGTATCAATTTCAGGGCGACCTGCAATATTTGTACCATTATCATTTGCAGCGGAAAATCACCAAGAATATAATGCAAAAGTTCTAGTAAATGAGGGGGCTGCTAAAATAATTCATGATAATGAAATAAATGGAGAATCACTTAATAAAATGATAGAAGAAACTATAAGTGATAAAGAAAAGTTAAAGGAAATGGGTAATAGTGCTAAAAAAATAGTTATGAAAGATGTAGAAGATAAAATATATAATGAAGTAGAAAAATTAATTAACAAAAGATAAAAGGAGGGTTGCAACATGAATGGAGTATTTTTAGGAGGAAAATTACAAGAAATTTCTTCGGTAGATACGAATTTTATAAAACAAGAAGTTAATTCTTTAACTTCGCAAGAAACCGCAATACAAAATAGAATAGACGAACATATAGAGGAGTATTTAGATTGTATTAGGAGGAAAATATAATGGGAGTTAGTAGTGTTGCAATAAAAGGAGCTAAAACAGTAGGTAAATATTCATTAAAAGGATTTGAAAAGGGCGGAAAGTTTATAGGGAGAAATTCTTTAGCATTATTAGGAAACACTATAAAGAGTAAAACTGTAAAACAAGTAGCAGGTATAGGAATGACTGTTGGGGCAATGTATCTTTTTGGACCAGTCATAATTTCTGCAAAATTGTTCAAGGATTTAGTTATTGATAATTGTATTTTTGATAAAAATAAATCTGTTATGGATTCAGTTAAATCATCAATTGAAATGACTAAAGATACAATGCAAAAAACAATTGTAAATCCTGTATTAGATGCTTTAGGAAATACAGTAAGAAACACAGGAGATAAGATTTTTGATAAGGGTGGTGAAAGATAATGCCTAATATTACAAAAGAGGACTTTAAACAAGATTTACAAGAACTTGTAGATATAGAAAATCAAAAACAAATGAATTTAGCGGTGTTATTTGAAAATTCATTAGCCAATAGTAAAGAAATAAGATTAACAGAATTTAAAGATAGACTTTATGTTCAAGCGAACTATTATAATACATTAGAAAAGTATCAATTAGAAATTGATGATTTGGTAAAACAATATAAAAAACAATTGGACAAGTTATTTGATGTTTGTAGCACAAGGTATATAAATATTCAAAGAGAATTAGGAGCTGCAGTACAATCAGAGATAATTGTTGTAACCAATATTAGCATTAACAAACAAAATTTAGAAAAAGCTATAGAAGAAAATGATGCTGAAAAAATACATTACTATACAAATAAAATTAATGCTTCTATTCAAAAAAAATTAAATTATGAGACTATTGTAAATGAATGCAATAGTAGATTAGAAGCTTGTATAGATCAAATTAGCGATTTTGCGGAGAAAATAAAAATAGATGAAAATGTAAATGTGGCAAAAAAAGAGAAGAACAGAATTTTAGAATTCTTTAATAAATTGATAAAGAATTTAAATAGAAAGAAAAACTTCGAAAACTATGTACTAAAGCCATCAGAAAATCATATAGAACGACTAACTGACGAAGTAGACAAATCAATAAGAAGTTTATATAATCAAATTTTTGAATTTGCAGTACAAATGAAAGACAATAAAGATAAAATTAATATGGCATTTAATGCCATGATGCAAGGATAGGAATTCACACAGGGATTTGGGGATGTTCCTAGAATCCCTAAAAAATATAAATCAAAAACAAAAAATCTTTTTAGGAAAAACTACCTAAAAAGATTTTTTTCGACATAAGCTGATAAACGGAAAAGTCATAAAAATATATAATAAAAAATAATTCGACAATGTTTTTCTTAAAATACATAATAATTGTCGAAAACACCAGAAAATAGGCATTCGATTTATATTGCGGAGTTTATTACAAGAGTATATAGTAATAAATACAGAAAAAAATATAGGAGGAATCAAATGAAAACTTTTTTTGGTGGAATGTTTATGAACAAAGAAGAATTAAGAAAGGAAGGAATACTATATCCAATAAAATTAGAATATTATAAGATAAAAGATTTAAAAAGTAAAAATGATATATTTGGAATAGAGGTAGTAAAGACAGAATATATTAATGAAGAAATAAAAGTAGAAAAAGCTTCTATTGATAAATTAACAAATGACGAAAAGATAGAAAACTCAATATTAGATATATTAAAAAGAAATGAAGTAACTCCTGTTATATTAGAAGATGTAATAGAAGATTTAGTTAAATGCTAAAAAAGTACTTGAAAAAAACAAATATATGAACTAAAATACTATAGTATTAAAATATAGAAGTTATGTTAATATATTCTATAGCTAAAAAGGAGAAGAAAATGGCAGATAAATTAATAATAGTAGAATCACCAGCAAAAGCAAATACAATAAAAAAGTTTTTAGGAGGAAAAACTAAAGTTGTTGCATCAATGGGACATATTAGAGATTTACCTAAGTCAAAGTTAGGAGTTAATATAGAAAATAACTTTGAACCAGAATACATAAACATAAGAGGAAAAGGAGATTTAATAAAATCATTAAAAAAAGATGCAAAATCAGCTAAAAAAGTATATTTGGCAACTGACCCCGATCGTGAAGGGGAAGCAATTGCATGGCACTTAGCACATATTTTGGATATACCAGAAGATAGTAAATCTAGAGTAACTTTTAACGAAATAACTAAAACAGCAGTACAAAAAGCTATAAAAGAGCCAAGGCAAATAGATATAAATTTAGTAAATGCACAACAAGCTAGACGTGTGTTAGATAGAATTGTTGGGTACAAGATTAGCCCAGTATTATGGAAAAAGGTAAGAAAAGGGCTATCAGCAGGAAGAGTTCAATCTGTTGCTGTTAAGCTGATTGTAGATAGAGAAAAAGAAATAGAAGATTTTATACCAGAAGAATATTGGAATATAATTGCAAAATTAATAGATACAAAATCTAAAAAGGGCTTTGATGCCAAACTAGTTGGTAAAAATAATAAAAAATTAGAAATACATAGTAAAGAAGAAGTAGATGAAATTCTTAAAAATATAAAAAATGCAAAATTTATTGTAAAAGATGTAAAAAAAGGTGAAAGAAAAAGAAATCCAGCACCACCTTTTACAACAAGTACAATGCAGCAAGAGGCTTCTAGAAAACTAAATTTCAGTTTGAAGAAAACAATGTCTGTTGCACAAACTCTTTATGAGGGAGTAAAAATACCAGAAAAGGGAACAGTTGGTTTAATTACTTACATGAGAACAGATTCTACAAGAATTTCTGAAGAAGCAAGAAAAGTTGCTAAAGAAGTTGTAGAGGCAACATATGGAAGCGAATATTACGAAAATAGATATTATAAAACTAAAGCAGACGCGCAAGATGCACATGAGGCTATTAGACCAACATATATAGATATTAAGCCAGAACAAATTAAAGATTCCTTAACAAATGATCAGTATAAACTTTATAGATTAATTTATAATAGATTTCTAGCAAGCCAAATGAAATCAGCGATATTTGATACATTAGCAGTAACAATTGATGCAAACGAATATAATTTTAAAGCTAATGGGCAATCAATTAAATTTAAAGGATTTATGACTTTATATGTTGAAGGAACAGATGAAAAAGAAGATGAAATTGGGCAAATTCCGTTATTAGAAGTTAATCAAGAGGTAGAAAAAGAAAAAATAGAATCAAAACAAAGCTTTACAGAACCACCACCAAGATATACAGAAGCTAGTTTAGTAAAAGCTTTGGAAGAAAAAGATATTGGTAGACCAAGTACATATTCACCAACTATAACAACTATTTTAACAAGGCACTATATAGAAAAAGAGGCTAAACAATTAGTCCCTACAGAACTTGGAAAAGTTGTAAATAAATTACTAACAGAGAATTTTCCAGAAATTATAAATGTAGAATTTACTGCAGAAATAGAAAATGAATTTGACGAAATCGCAGCTGGAAAAGAAAACTGGAAACAAATGATTTCCGAATTCTATGGACCTTTCGAAAAAGAATTAGAAAAAGTAGAAAAAGAATTAGAACATGTAGAATTAGAAGAAGAAGTTTCTGATGTACCTTGTGAAAAATGTGGTAGGATGATGGTTGTAAAATATGGCAGATATGGAAAGTTTTTAGCATGTCCTGGATATCCAGAATGTAAAAATGTAAAACCATATATAGAAACTATAGATGAGCCATGTCCAAAATGTGGTGGAAAAGTACAAATAAGAAAAACTAAAAATAGAAGAACATTTTATATATGCGAAAATAATCCAGAAAAATGTGATTATATATCTTGGACAAAACCAAAGAAGGAAAAAGAAGATAAATAATTATCATTATACTAACGAAAAAATTAAATTTAAAGAACTATGTCGCTTATAGATATAGTTCTTTTGTTTTAGCAAAAAAATCATATAAAAGTGTGGCTGTAGCACTTGTGAAAACACGGAAAATATTATATAATAATAAACTGAAAATAAATGTGTGGTAGGAGCAAAAAAATGTTAGTAAATAATGAAATAATAACTGAATTATACGAGAATGCAGGTGATGCTAGATATCAAAGAGCTTTAGAATATGTGAAAGATAAAAGAGTAACAATAACAAATGTAAATTATGAAAATAAAAATAATTTTGAATTATCTGCTACAGTAAAAGGAGATAATTCTACTTATAATGTATATGCTAAGATAGAAGAAGGGGAAATTAAAGATATTAAATGCTCATGTCCAGATAATACACAAAATTATTGTACTTGCAAGCATATTTTAGCTATGATGATAGAATTCATAGATAATTCTATATATGAAGAATTATATGCGAATCGTACAGTACAAAAACAAGAAAAGAATACAAAAATGGATCACCGTGGTTTTAAACAAATGATTACAGCTTTCTATAATACAGAGGTAGAAACTATAGATGAGGAAGAGGAAGTAATAAAAGAAAGAAAAAATATAAAAATAGTTCCTAGTATTATTTTCGACAGTTATTATAAAGAGATGAAGGTAGAATTCAAATTAGGAATAGATAAATTTTATAAGATAAAAAGCTTATCAGATTTTTATACAAGTATGCTTAATAAGGAAAACGTAAAGTATAATAGTAAATTAGAATTTATCCATACTAGAGAAAACTTTACTAAAGAAAGTTTGCCATTATTAGATTTTATTTTAAAAAATGCAGAAATCATAAAATATGTTAATAGTAGTGGGAATGCAGGATATAGATATTATGGAAAAGTTTTAAGTGATAATTGTATTATTTTAAGTAATACAGGAATAGATGAATTTTTTGAAATAGTTAAAGGTAAAAATTTAGAGATAGTACAAGATGGAGAGAAAGGCAAAATATCATTTATACCAGGTACACCAAACATAAAATTTAAATTAACAGAAATATCAGAAGGCGAGTTTGCACTAACACAAAAAAGAGACATTTTTGAGTATTATATGTTAGAAGGAAAAGAATATATATACATTATTTTAGAGGATTATATATATAGGTGTAATAAAAACTATAAAGATACAGTTATCAAATTATTAGAGATTTATAAGAAGAATTTTATAAGAGAAATAAGATTTTATAAAAAAGAATTACCTGATTTCTTTTCTTTAGTTTTGCCAAAAATGAGAGAATATATTGATACATCAAATATAGATACAGAAAAATTAAAAGACTATATTCCAAAAGATTTAAGTGTAAAGATGTTTCTGGATTTTGATAAATATAATTACATTATTGCAGAATTAAAATTTGTATATGGAGATATAGAATTTAATCCATTAGATTTAGAAAATATACCAAAAGTTGCAAGAAATGTAATACAAGAATCAAATTGTTTAAATATGTGTAGGAAAACAGGTTTCTTGTTAGATTCTGCCAATAAAAGATTTGTCTTAGTAACAGATGATGCAATATATAAATTTTTATCTCAAGATATAAATAACTATACAGAAAAATATGAAGTATTAGTTACAGATAATTTTAAAACTAAAGAAATCAAACAACCTAAATTAGGTACAGTAGGGGTTAAGATAGAAAACAATTTACTTAATATAGATTTAACAGGTTTAGATTTTGACAGAAGTGAATTAAAAGAAATTTTAGCAAAGTATAATTTAAAGAAAAAGTATCATAGGCTAAAAGATGGAAGCTTCCTAGATTTAGAACAAAATGAGGATATAAAGTTTTTAAATAGCTTAGAATATGGTATGGAAGTTGATTATAAAGATTTAGAAAAGGGAAAAATAAGAGTTCCTGTATATAGATCTTTATATTTAAATAAATTATTAGAAAATGTAAAAAATGTTGAAATTCAAAAAGATAAAGAATATAAAGAAATAGTAAATAATATTGATGAACGTGAGTATGATAATGAAATAACACCACCTAAAGGATTAAATTGTACATTAAGATATTATCAAAAAGTAGGATATAAATGGTTAAAAATATTAGACGACTATAGATTAGGTGGTATTTTAGCAGATGATATGGGTCTTGGTAAAACTGTTCAATTAATTTCTTTATTATTAGATTATAAGGAAAATGCAAAAGTAAAATTACCATCAATTGTTATAACACCTAGTTCTCTAGCTTTAAACTGGAAGAGTGAAATAGAAAAATTTGCAAAAGATATTAAAGTATTAGTTATTAGAGGAACATCAGAAGAGCGAGAAAAACAAATAAAGCAAATTCCAGAATACGATTTAGTTATAACGTCTTATGACTTATTAAAAAGAGATATGGAAGTGTATAAAAGAGAAGATATATTGTTTAAATTCCAAATTGCAGATGAAGCACAATATATAAAAAATAGTAATACACAAAATGCAAAATCATTAAAAACAATTAATGCACAAACAAAATATGCTTTAACAGGAACACCAATAGAAAATTCTTTAGCAGAATTATGGTCAATATTTGATTATATAATGCCAGGTTATTTATTCACATATAAAAAATTTAAACAATTATATGAAATTCCTATAATGAAAGATAATGACCAAGAAGCAATGGAAAAACTGAAAATGATGATAGAACCTTTTGTACTTCGTAGAGTAAAGAAAGATGTGTTAAAAGAATTACCAGAAAAGAGTATAACTGTATTAAATAACGAAATGCAAGGAGAACAATTGGAAATTTATTTATCATATTTAGCTCAAGCGAAAAAAGAAGCAATGACTGAAATTGAAGGAAATGGTTTCGAGAAATCTCAAATTAAAATTTTAGCATTATTAACTAGATTAAGACAGATTTGTTGCCATCCATCACTATTTTTAGAAAACTATATGGGTGAAAGTAGTAAATTAACACAATGTATAGAAATTGTTAAAGATGCTATTGCAGGAAAACATAAAATATTAATCTTTTCAGGATATACATCTATGCTTAATATTATAGAAGGAAACTTGGCAAAAGAAGGAATTAATTATTATAAATTAACAGGACAAACAAAAGTTGATGAAAGAGTAAAATTAGTAAATGATTTTAACAATAATCCTGATGTAAAAGTATTTTTAATATCACTAAAAGCAGGTGGTACAGGTTTAAATTTAATTGGTGCAGATATGGTTATTCATTATGATCCATGGTGGAATATGTCTGCAGAGAACCAAGCAACAGATAGAGCATATAGAATTGGCCAGAAAAATAATGTTCAAGTTTATAAACTTATAACTAAGAATTCTATAGAAGAGAAAATTTATGAATTACAAGAGAAGAAATCTAAGCTTATAGACAATATGCTTAGTACACAAACTACATTTATTAACAAGCTTAATAAAGATGATATTATGGAATTATTTAATTAATACTTAAAAGATAAAACAAATATGTGTAAGTTAAAATAAGCTTACACATATTGTGTTTGGAAAGGAAAAGGATGAAAGATTATATAAATGTAATAGGTGGAGGCCTAGCAGGAACAGAAGCTGCTTATCAAATTGCAAAAAGAGGTATAAAAGTAAAATTATATGAAATGAAACCTAAAAAATATTCGCCAGCTCATTCTAATGAAAATTTAGCAGAAATTGTATGTAGCAATTCTTTTAAATCAAATTTACATACAAATGCTTGTGGACTTTTAAAAGAAGAATTAAGGATGATGGATTCATTGCTTATAAAAATAGCAGATAATACTTCTGTACCTGCAGGACAAGCTTTGGCAGTGGATAGAGAAGTATTTGCTAAAAAAGTTACAGAAACTATTAAAAATAATCCAAATATAGAAGTGATAAATGAAGAAATAATAGATTTACAAAAATTGATAGAAGAGGCAATTACAGTTGTTGCAACAGGGCCTTTAACTTCTGACGAGTTAGCTAAAAGAATTTCTGAAATAACTAAACAAGATAAATTATACTTTTACGATGCAGCAGCTCCAATAGTTACCAAAGAAAGTATTAATTTCGATATTGCTTTTTGGGGAGATAGATATGAGCAGGAAAGAGGAAAGGATGAAGAAGTAGAGGTCTGGAAAGAAAGATTAAAAACTACAAGAGATAAGCAAAATTATATAAATCTGCCTATGAATAAAGAAGAATATGAAAAGTTTTATAATAATTTAATTAGTGCAGAAGTGGTGGAACTTCATAATTTCGAAAAAAGAGAGATATTTGAAGGTTGTATGCCAATAGAAATTATGGCAAAAAGGGGAGAAGATACATTAAGATTTGGTCCATTAAAACCAGTTGGTTTTACAGATCCAAGAACTGGTAAAAGACCATATGCATTAGTTCAATTAAGGCAAGATGATACAGAAGGAAATATATTTAACTTAGTTGGATTCCAAACAAATTTAAAATATGGAGAACAAAAAAGAGTGTTTTCTATGATACCTGGGTTAGAAAATGCGGAGTTTGTAAAATATGGTGTAATGCACAGAAATACTTTTATAGATTCAAGTCATTTGTTAACTAATACATACAAAATGAAGAATATCAAAAATTTATATTTTGCAGGTCAAATTACAGGCGTTGAAGGATATGTGGAATCAATTTCTTCTGGTCTTGTGGCAGGGATAAATGCTGCAAATGAATTTGAAGGTAAAGAAGAGTTTGTATTACCAGTAGAAACTATGACAGGAGCACTTGCAACATATATAGCTACTCCAAACGAGAAATTTCAACCTATGAATGCTAATTTTGGAATAGTGCCTGGATTAGAAAAAAGGATAAAGGATAAAAAAGAAAAATATAATATATTAGCTGATAGAGCATTAAAAAAGTTAGAAGATTATAGATCAAAAAAAGAAGTAGACTAATCTACTTCTTTTTCTATATAAAATCTTATAATATTGGTCCATCATGTGAATCATCATTTCTTGAACCAGTTTGTCTTTCTTCTTTGATACGTTTGTTATAATTATTTGCTATTTGCAATAAAGTATCTTCTCCAATGTCTGTCTTATATGCATCTAGGAAGTTTTTCTCTGTATCAACAACGTTTGATTTTGTTGGAGCCTTTGGCATAGTTGGCTTCTTTAATACACCTCTAAATGGATGTTTTTTTCCGTAAAGGATATTTCTGGCAATTTTAAATGGAGCTTTAACTATTCTCTTAAAAGTAGCCCATTTACCTGATTCTGGATAAAGTGATAAATCTTGAAGTTCTTTTTCTCTTTTATCTTTAATAGTAAGCATATCTTCTTTTGCAAGTTCAATAGATTTTTTTGCAGTATCAATTCCAATATTGATTTGCCTTAATTGATCTGTAAATAGTTCTTCTGTAGATTTTATAGTAACTGAAGATTTTGGATCTACAACTTGTGAAATAAAATAGAATTGTGAATTTAGATCGTTAAAATTTATAGTTTTTACGTTACTAGGAATACCAAGATCTCTTTTATGTGTTAATATATATTTTTGTAATTTAGCACCTTTAGAAGCTATTCCTTTTTCTAGTGCTGCAGCTTCTTTTTTTAGGGCTTTTAAAACTTCATCTCTAGGAGCTTGAACTTTAGGGTCTGTAGCTTTTACAACGGAATATTGTGATATAACAGTATTAAAAACTTCAAGTTGTTGTTTGTCTCTATCTATAGATAAACAATAGCTTAAGTCAGAATCACTTCTTGCTAAAGTTCTCAATTTATCTATAGTTGAAAGAGTTTTACTAGGTAATTCTGCTGCTTCTTGCATTTCAGGTATTTTTTCTTGATAAATTTTAACTAAAGACTCTCTTAATGAGTATTGAAAATCTAAGTTTGTACTAACTTCTTTGATATATGAATTTAATTCGTTAGAAGCCTCTTCAATTTTATCTTTTCTTTTAAATAAATCATCTTCTTTTAATTTTTTTACTTCTTCATTTAATGATTCAATTTCTGCATTAATATCTGCATAAAATTGTTCTGCCGCTTTTGGATTTAAAATAGCGTTAATATTTCTTGATCCACTAGATTTTTGACGTTTTAAATTATTAATTTGTATATTGTAATCAATTAATTTTGTTTTAATTTCATCTAATTTTGCAACCTCGTCTGCTAAATCTGGAAATTTGTCTTTTGTTTCAGAATATAATTTTGAAAGTTCAGAAAATTCAATTTTTTTAGTATCCATAAATATCACCTCTATATGAGGTTTCACCATCCTCTCTTACATTTCACTTATTTTGATAAAATCTCATCACATTTTTTAATTAATTCATCTATCTCAGAAGAAAGTTGTTCTAAAGTAATTTTATAAGTAGCTAAATCTTCTACAGACATATTTTTTAGTTCTTCTTTTGTAAAAAATTTTTTCTCTTCCATAATTATGTTTATCTTAGACTTAAACTAAGATATCCTCCTCTCTCTTTAGTAGTTACACACTACATTAATTATACTAAAAAAGGTAAATAATGTCAACAACTTTTTATGTAAATCAATTTGCAGAGATGCTAATTATATGCAGTTTGCTTAGATTAGGCGATATAGGTTTACAATAGATATGTCACAGTAATCTAAAAATAAAAAAGGAAATACCTAAAAAATATGATAGAATATTTT
>CALXVH010000015.1 GCA_944391965.1 uncultured Clostridia bacterium | reverse complement strand
GTATTTTCTACATTTTGTGTATTGTTAGACTCATCTTGTAGTATTCCTAACTTAGTTAATAACTCTTCATATGTATATCTGTTTTCCACAATTTGTACATTTGAATTACTATCTATATCATTTATTTGATTAAATACTAATACATTATTATTTATACTGTAGTATCTAATAGATTTTTCTGTAAAGGCTATTAAACTGTTTACTGGGATTGTGTATTCATTTGCTGTTGTTTTTACTTTTATTTCATACAAATTAATGTATATATTATCTGTTGTTTTTACAAATATATATTCCTTTGCATCTGCTCTTTCTAAGTTGTTTCCATCATATATTTTTCCTTCACTTATGCTTAAGTTTGGATATCCTGATACTTCTTCAAAGTCTTTACTTATTAATGTACTTCCTTCTGATAAATTGTATAAGCTACTATTCCCATTTATATATATTGGATAATTTAAATTTATTTCTGTCTTTTCTTTGTTTCCTACAAAATAGTCATTTAATTTCTTAAATATTGTTCCTTGCTCTTCTATCTTTGTAAGTTCTATATTTTTACTAGTACTAGAATCATTCTCCTCTGAAGAACCCAATAAGTTCTCTGTTATCTCTTTTCCACTTATTGCATATCCTTCATATTTAAAATTCATTATTGGGCTGTATTTTAAAAATATAAAATATATTAACGTTATTAACACTACTATTATTATTAATCCAATTACTAAGAATTTTGGATTTTTTACTATCTTTGAATTCTCTACTTTTTTAGCCACTCTCTTTAATACATTCATTATTCTACACCTCCTACTTTTTCCAAACTGTCTTCTGTCATTATTCTGGTGTAAATTTTTCGTATTAAAATTATTTTTCTAGAACTCAAAAAACAGGCTATTTCTAGCACCTTATTTTTTCCTTCATATAGTGCTACAAACAACCTGTTTTCAACGCCAAATAGAGCAGCCTCATTTGCTACCCTCTTTATTTCTCTAAACGTACTTGTGTGTGTGTGTGTGTGTGTGTACAGCGCCAAGGCTTACACGGTTTGCTATTTTTTGCATTTCTTTGCCCTCGCTTTTCTTTTTCTTCTTTTTGTTAATCTTTCGAACAATTTTTATTTTGGGAATATTCGATATTAACTTTATTCTCTTTTTATTTATTTTATATTATTAAATTTTTTATTTTTTGTAAATAGTTACTTTTCTATAAAAAGACTGTACCCTTTACGCACAGTCGTTTTTGCATACTTTATTTACATTTTTATAACATTTTATTGGTCAATTTTCAAGAACTTTATTGGTCATTTTTCATTTTTTTCGACAAATAGAAAACTTTACATTTTTCACAAAGCAAAATCGGGATTTAAGGAACGTCCCCAAATCCCGATATGTTTATTCTTGTGTTTCTTCTGTTGTTCCAAACTCTTGTAAATAACTTAAACCTTTTATTAATAATTGTTCTTTTTCTGCTGTTTGTAAAGAATCTACACTCATATTAATTGTATAAGTATCTGTTACTACTTTTGCATCTTGTGTTTCTGTTGTATCTATAACTTGATATTCATCTTTTTCATAGTTATATATTTCAACACTTTGTTTATATCTTACTATAACATATGATAATGGTGAAACTTCATAATTTGTTCCATTAACTGTAATTGTTGTTCTTTCTAAGAAGAAATATAAGTCTTGTCCATCATATAAAAATGCTTTTTCTAATTTAGTTTTATTTGTTTTGGTTGCTAAATTAGTCTCTAAATAGATAGTTCCATCTTCTTCAGTAATATCTGCAAAATGATTTATTCTATACATCATACCATTATTATTTGGATATACTATTGCCATATCTTCTGGGAAAATAACTTTGTTATTTTCATCTGCATAGTATACTGGTGTAGAATCTAAAGTAACTTTTCTATCTGTAGCTCTTAGTTCTGTAAGACCTTCTTTTCTTGTGAATGTTAATTGTCCTTTATATTCTACTTTTTGACCAGTATACCATTGGTAAAAATCATGGTTTTCTGTTGTTGTAGAATTCAAACTTCCTATAATAATTATTACTATAACAATTATCAAAATTAGTGCAGCGATTACTGATGCCATTATTATTGAACTTCTTCTTTTCTTTTGTTTTTCTATTAATTCAGATTCCTCTTCAAGTTTTTCTTTTCTCTTTTGATTATCTGATTTTTCTTCTGGCTCATTAATAATAATTTCTTCTCTATCATCTATTTCATCTTGTATACTAGTTGGCTTTTTCTCATCTTTTGTAGAAGTATTACTTTCTGTCTCTTCACTTTTTATTGCATTTTGTATTTCTTCTTTTATTTCATCTATATTTTTGTTTGTAAGTTTAGCAATGCTTTCATCTAATTTTGCATTGTTTACTTCAGTCATTTTTGAAGTTTCCTTATCTTCCACTTTTTCTACATTAGAAGCTTCTTTACTTGATGCCTTCTTAGTACTCTTTTTTGTAGCTTTTTTAGCAGGTTCTTTTTTTGCTACTTTTTTAACTTCTTTGTTATCAGTAGCTTCATCTTTAGTTTTCACTGCTTTCTTGGATACTTTCTTTTCCTTTGCTTCCTTTAAGTTTATTTTCTCTTCCTTTTTCTTTTGATTTTCTTTTTCTTCCTTCATCAACCGTTCTCCTTTTGTGGTTTGTAATAATATCTTCAAAATTCTTTAAGAAGAAATATACTGCATATACTATTAAAAATACGATTAAACATATTTTTATTACAAGTACATATGTATCATTACTTTCTTCTATCATATAACTTGTTAGTATATTTATTAAATATAACGCAACTATTTGTGCGCTAGTGCTTACTATTTCTAAAATTGCTTTCTTTAAATTAAGTACTGCAAATATTATAGAGGAAATAGCTATCATTAGTAAATATAATAATATACTTTTACTATAAACGCAAGCGGTAAATATTACTAAAAATGTTCTTATAAAGATTGATATAATCATTATAATTTGCTTATTACTAAGTCCCATAAACATTCCACTTACCATTACACTTTTTTTGTGTATGTCAAATTTTTTAGTAACTAAATACATTATAAAACTTAATAATAATATTATTCCTAAAAATATTGGCAATACCCAAGCAACTTTGCTTAATTCGTAAAGTATTGTATCTAACATTTTATTCCTCTTTTATAAATAATTTAAATTCATTATGTTTAAGCATATAATATCCTATTATATTTGTCAACTTAACAAAATTATCAATAGCAATTATCTCAATATCGCCATCTACTTCTCCAATTACTGGTAGATAATCTTCCATGATACTTAAGTTGTATTTTTTACTCTTAATCTTTATCATGGAAACATTATCATATGATTTTAAACCATTTCGTATGTTTAAAACTTTTACATTCATTTTTGCTACATTTGGTGTAGCTTCTTGTATATTTTCTTTTTCATTATTCATGTAATGTACCTCTAAATAATAATTTACTTTCGTCTACATCATCATATTTTCCATTTAAGATATCTTCTACATCTATTAATGTATCTTCGATATCTACCATAACCCCTTTTATTCCTGTATAGTTCTCAGAAACAAACATTGGTTGTGTAAAGTAATTTCTTAACTTTCTAGAACGATAGAAAATCATTCTATCCTCTTCTGATAATTCATCAATACCTAGAACTGCAATTATTTCTTCTAGTTCTTCGTATCTTGATAAATATCTTAATGTTTCTTGAACTAAATCGTAGTGTTTTTGTCCTACTACTTCTGCATCCACTGCTTTACTTGTTGTTTTAAATACGTTTATTGCTGGGTAAATACCCTTTTCTGCAACTTTACGGTCAAGAACTACTTGTCCGTCCATATGTGTTGTTATAGCTTGAACTGCTTCATCTGTTATATCATCTGCTGGTATATATATAGCTTGGAACGATGTTATTGATCCCTTATCTATAGAGTTTATTCTTTCTTCTACGTCTGTTATATCTGATACCATTGATGTAGGATATCCATTTTCAATTGGAACCCTCTTCATTTCTGTTGATATTTCAGATTTTGCTTGTATAAAACGATATATGTTATCTATAAATACTAATACATCTTGTTCTTTTTCATCTCTTAGATATTCTGCAAGTGTTAACCCACTATATACTGCCTTAGATCTTGAACATGGATTTTCACCCATTTGTCCAAATACCATAGACATTTTATCTAATAAGTCTGATTCTTGCATTTCTTCGATTAATTCTTGTCCCTCACGAGAACGTTCACCAACACCAATAAATACAGCATTAGATTTTAATCTTTTATAAACGTTGTTAATAATTTCTTTTATTAAAACTGTTTTTCCAACTCCGGCTCCACCTAAAAGTCCCATTTTAAATCCTTTTTGAAGTGGTGCGAAAAAGTCTAATGCTTTAATTCCTGTCCATAATGGTGCATTATTTATATTTAATTCTTTAAAAGAAAGTTTTCTGTCGTAAACATTTCTTGTTTTTACAGATTTTAATTCTTTATGATTAATTACATCTCCATATGGGCTAAATACTTTTCCTAATATTGCATCAGAGTATTCTATTTGTAGCCCACCTTTTTCTAAAGTTACAGCACCTCCTTTTTTTAGTCCTATAACTCTTTCAAAAGGTACTGTAGATGCTACATTGTTATCTATTTGAACAACTTCAAATTTTCTGATACCATCTTCATCTTCATATGTTAATATGTCATTAAGTTTAACGCTTTCGTTAAATAATAATACTTTAACATTAAGTTCAGAAATACCAATTATTCTTCCTATTACTTCCTTTTCGTTAGCCATTATATCTACACCTTCCTATTATTTTTAGTCTTTTGAATTTTCTAAGACTTTTAATCTTCGTCTTTATGTTGTTTAATATTTTTTTATTCATCTTTAAAATTTAAATTTGTAAAGTTTTCTAAGACTTTTTTAAAGTTCTTATTGTTAGTTTCTTTTCTTTCTTCTCTTAAATTTTCTTCTTCTATTTCATCTAATTTCTTTAAAGATTCCTTTGTAATAGTTTGTCTCATTATGTTTTCAGAGGCGAAACTATTTTCTGTTGCAATTTTTATTTCGTAAGATAAATATAGTACAATTATATTTCTTAATATACTATTTATATCTCCCTCTATTGCAAAGTCCTCTAAGTGATGCTTCTTCTCTTGTGATTCCTCTTCTTTTATGTTTTCTATTGGTAATATTTTCTTTTTTCTAAGCTCGATTTTACTTATATTATAATAATGATTATAGATGATATTTATTTCACTATATTTTGCATTTAATATTGCATCATACAAAATATCTTCAATCTCTCCTATCTTACTTGGATACTCATCTTTTGTCATTGATAAAATCACATTATTTTTTTCATTTATGATTTTCTTTCCTATAATAATTTTATCGATATCTGCATCAGCTTTTGCTAAATCATTTACATTTGTATTAAAGTTTCCACAAAAACCTAAGTCATTTCCAATATAAACATTTAAAGGTTTATCTTCTTTATTTAACTTTAATATCTTTTTGTCTAATATTAAGTTTCTATTATTTAGTATGTTATCTGCAAAATCTGTAATTTCTTTTTCATACTCAAAATACTTTTCAGCATTTCTTCTTGCAGAGTCTACTCTAAGTAAAGAATGGAAATTCATTACTTTTACTACATTTCTTATTCTCATTTAGCATCCTCACCTAACATTTTGAATCTTTCTTTAATTTCATCTTGTGTTAATGGAGAAAATTTATTTTGTCTTAGAGCTTGCTCTATTAATTTACCTTTTCTCATTTTCTCTCTTAATTCTGGACTCATTTCGTCCATATTTGCAAGTTCGTATACTTCTTTTGTTTCTAGGTAACTTAGAAGTTCACGTCTTATGCCTGAACCTAATTTTTTCATATCTTCTGTTTGTACTGCTCCACCTAATCTTGAAACAGATACACCATAATTTATAGCTGGTATTTGACCTTTTTTAAATTGTTTTTCAGATAGAACAATTTGTCCATCTGTTATAGATATAATGTTTGTAGAAATATAATCTGTTATATCTCCACCTTTTGTTTCTACTATTGGAAGAATTGTTATAGATCCACCACATTTGTGTTGACATCCTTTTTCTAATAATCTTGAATGTAAAAAGAATATATCTGCTGGATAAGCTTCTCTTCCTGGTGCTTTGTTTGATATTAAGCTTATTTCTCTATAGCTTTGTGCATGTGCTTTTAAGTCATCTATTACAACTACTACATCTTTCTTTTGCATCATGTATTCTTCTGCTATTGATAATCCTACATATGGTATTAAACTTTGTACTGTAGTTTTATCATCATTTGTAGCAGCTACTATCATTGTATATGATAATGCATTTCTTCTTAATAGCTCGTTGTATATTGACTTAATTTCTTTTTTGGTTTTACCAACTGCTATATAAATACATATAATATCATTTTTATTAGACTTTTCTTTCATGATTTGTCCTTGGTTTACTATAGTATCTAAAGCAATTTGTGTTTTTCCAGTTTTCTTATCACCTATTATTAATTGTCTTTGCCCTCTACCAATTGGGTATATTAAGTCTATTCCAGCGATTCCAGTCATCATTGGTCTGTTAACTGGTGTTCTATCCATTATAGGTACTGTTGGTCTTTCTATGTCTATATATTTAAATTTTTCGAATGCTCTTCCTGTTAATAAATCTACCCCGAATAAATCTGTAACTCTACCTAAAGCTTCTTCTGCGAAGATTGCTCTAAATCTTTCCCCTGTTGTATTTACAGTATCTCCAATTTCTATTGGTTTATCTTCTTTAACAACAGCAACTATTACAGAATTCTCCTTTATTTCATTAACATATCCCATTCCTTTTCCTCTGATTGTTACTTTTTCATAATAAGCAACATTTTCAAGGCCAGATACTTCTATAATATAGTCTTTTAGCCTAATTACTTTTCCTGTATCAAATACATTTTTCTCTTCTTTGATTTTCTTTAATTTACTTTCTACAAGATTGCTAATATGCTCGCTCATTTCTTCACCCTTTTTCCTTATATACTATAGTCATATAATTTGTCTTTGTATTCTATTATAATACCTTTAGACATGTTCTTAAATAATTTTGTTTTTATTTTAGAACTTAAGTAATCATAGTTTTTGTTACTATCTCCACTAACATATACATATATTGTTGGAGAAATTTTGTCCATTCTTTCTTTTATTTTGTCCAACATTTCTAAAACATTAAAATTCTTTATTGTTTTAATAATTGGTTCTACAAATGCTTTATTTTCTTTAGTTAAAACACTTTCTACCAAATCCAGTTGTTCTTCTGGTGTTAGTGTTAAAGATTCATATATTGCATTTTGTGTAAATAACTTAGAAAATGCATCAAGTTCTTTATATTCTGTTGTGTCATCTTTTTCATGTACTTTTATAAAGTCTTTTAGAATCTTTTCTTCATTAACATCAAATTCTTTATTTAAACCTTTATAGTTCTTAAAGAACCCTGCCTCTCTAAATTCTGGTGTTGGGATATCATATACTATTTTTTCTTCTGGCTTTTTAATTTCTGGTATTTCTACGATTTCCCCATTTTCTCCAGATTGTTTAGCTTCGTTTAAACGTTTAATTTGCTCTGATAATATTTCTATTTCTTTTTCTTTTTCAGCTATTATATAGTCAAAGTCTTGTAGTTTATCCAAAAAGTACTTTTTGGTACTATTATTAATTCGCTTCACTAAGTTTTTAAACATAAAGAATGTGAAGATAAACATTATTAAGACTATTACAACCGCTGGTATTATTAGTTCCATAATTTTCACCTACTATACTGTTAAAGGATTGTAAAATAATAATAAAAATATAAATGCGAATAGTAGTAATAAGAATATTGCAACTACTATTAATATTGTCATTACTGAATGTACAATATCACTTTTTGTTTCTGGGTTTCTACCTACAGCTTCTGCTACTTTTGAACCTAAGATTCCAATTCCTATTCCTAAACCTAAGAATGTTAATCCTAGCATCCAACCAATGCTACTCATTGTTGCAACTAAAATTTGTTCCATGTTCTTTCACCCTCCTTTTAATAATTTCTATATTTTGCTTGAATATTTGTATTAACTACACTTCCGTCATGTGATGTTCCTTCTAGTTGTACTGTTATTTCACTTCCATAATTTTCATATGTAAGTACATTTGACCAACCATCTGTCTTTACAGCTTGTGTTAAGTTTACATCCATGTCACTTTCTTTTACACCATCAACATATAGTGCAATTTTTGCATAATCAAATGCATAATTTTGATCTAATTTTAGATTAAAATATACTTTTTTACTTCCTGTTCCTACTCTTGTGATATCAATACTTGCATTGATTTTTGTTGTTCTTACAGATAATACATCTTCTATATTATCTACGACTTCATTATCTTCTGTAATTTCTTTATAGCCTAATGTTATTTTGTATTCTGTATTTGGCTCTAAGTCTGTTAACCTATATGTTGTAGCATTTTTATCTAATGCTATTGTGTTTTCATATCCCACAGCCTCTACGAATGCATAAACTGTTTGATACCTATTTTGTGGATCTTGTACTGCATATTCTATATCTATGTAAGAAGATGTAGCTATTGCTCCTCTTAAACTTACACTCTTAGATAATGGTGTTTGGTTTGTACTTGAATTGCTATTATTTATTATTGTATCTCCACCATTTCCTGCATTTCCACTTGTTCCTGCATTTGTTCCTGATTGAGCTCCACCTTGGTTGTTTATTACAGATCCATCTGCGTTTTGACCATTTCCAGAATTATCGCTTCCATTTTCTGAAGTTCCTCCATTGTATTCTGGAATTAGATTTTGCCAATCCATATCTTTTTCTTCTTCTTTTTCTACATATTCATTTGTACTTCCTATAATATCTTTTAAGTTAATTTCTTCATTTCCTACTATTAACTTTTCATTTGCTATATCAAATCTATATGAACTTGTAGAAAGTACAATTGGATTTATTGTTCTTGCATATATTTCGTTATTTAATAATAAAGTATTTCCTGATTTATCTATAATTATATATAAATATTTTGAAGTACTTATACTTCCAGATTCATTTTTTATAGAATTGCTTATCATTAAATATTGTCTATCTGCAATTTTATAAAATGCATCTTCTGAAGTATTTCGTATTGTTGTGTCTTTAGAATATTTTTCTACTTGTCCATCTAATAATACTTTAAATACATCTCCATATAATGTAACTTGTGAGTTGTTTCCATTATAGCTTACTACTTCTGGATTTAGTTTATATGTTTCGTTTGTATTATCTAATGTTAAGTAATAATTTCCATCCCATTTTTTTGTAATTGTTCCAGCCTCTTCTGGTTGTAATGGTTCATATTCACTATCATATAATGTTACATTACTTTCTATTTGGTACTCCTCTACTTCATGATTTAAGGCTAATCGTAGACAAGTAATTAATAATATGATTATTATGATTATTATAATTGCAAAAATTGCAAATCTTTTTTTATTTCCTGCTGCTAATGATCTCAAATTATTCACCCCTATTTTTTAGTATGGAGGGGGAAAAACTATTCCCCCATTATTTAGTTTGCTATATAAATATGTTCTACACTTGCTGTGTCTACAATGTCGCCATTTTCATCTAAGAATTGTATTTCTATGTAGTATCTACCTTCTGTTGGTAAGTTTTTATTTAATGTAAATGAATAGTATGTTTCATTATCTGTTATAGATGTTGTTTTATTTGGTATAAAGTCTTCTGTATCACTTTGGTTGTATCCACTTGTGTTGTAAATAGAATATTTTATTTGTTTTATTTCTTCTATTTTATAACTATTGTAGAATAATAAGTCTATCTTATTTGTTTCTGTGCTATTGTTTACAGATGTTATATTACCTGCTGAAATACCACTTTCATTTATTGGTTCTACTGTTCTTGTATTTCTGTTGTCATGTGTATATGGTTCTTGTCCATCATTTGTGTAGTCTAGCTCAAAGTTTACTTCTAATGTATAACTTTGGTCTTTTGCTACATTTTCTAAGATAAATTCATTATTTACATCTGTTGTATTATACTCTCCTTTGTATTCTTCAGGAGTAATTTCTTCGTGATTTTGATTATAAATTTTTACTGTATATTTATCATTTACAGCTATTTTATCATCATCATACATTGTTACTGTAAATCTTATTTTTGTTCCTGTTTCTATTTGTCCATCTTCTTTTACAGTATCTTGACGATAACCTTGTATAGCTACTAGTGGTGATGATAATGGATTTAAATAGAATTCTTGTTCTTTTGTTCCTAAGTCTATTTCTTTTTGTCCACCCTCTACACTTTCATCTGCTATAACAGCAATTGGTGTTATTACTATTTTATATTTTGTTCCAAATGTAAATATACTTCCTGGGTTTGCAGAAACTTTTTCTTCCATTTGTGCTTTTGGTAAATCGTCTTCAAAGTTTGCTACCTCTTCGGTGTAATCTTGTGTTTCATCACTCCATCTGTATATTACATGTCTTAATTTTTGATATCCTAATACTTTATCTAGTGTATATGTTACTTTTACATATTTTTCATTATATGTTACAGGATCATATACTACATTAATATTGTCTACATTTACATTTGCTAATGTAGAGAAATAATAATATCTTCCAACTGTATCTGCATCTACGTCATATAAATATTTTTCTGTATAATCTTGTGATACTTCGTTCTTATTACGTATATTTGTTTTAAATCTTATATAATAATATGTTTTTGGTTCAAGATTATTTATTTCTACAGTACCGGAAAAATCACTTACTGGTATCTCAATATCTCTTACCTTTTCACTATTACTTAAGTTTTCATCTGTTTTCCATAATTCTACAATTATCATATTGTCTTTTATTTCTATTGTATCTTTATTTATTAAAGTTGCATTAATTTGTACTCTGTCTAATTCTTCGTTTATGTCTAATTCACTTGTACTACCATCTTTTAGCATACTAATTCCTGGAATAATTAAGTTAAACTTAATTATATTACTTCCATCTGTTGTTAGTTTTTGTAAACCAATTTCTTTTTGTAATACTACATCATTTTGATATGTAAATCCGTTTTGTGAATAATTTAATTCTAATGCAGTAATACTACTATCTATTGGGTTTATTAAATTAAATGTCTCTGAAGTTTCACTATCTGTATTTGCATTTGTTGATTCAAACATATTGCTGTTAACAGATGTTGTTGGTACAAGGTTTCCTTCTCTATTAATAGAATAGTAATAAACTTGTTCCCCTGATTTATATGTTTTTTGGTATGCTACATAATCACTTTGTGTATCATATCCTGTAACTCCTGTATCATAGTAAGCTTCTACTGTTACTTCTGTTTCTAAGTCTAATAAGTCTGATATATCATTAAAGCTTACTGTTAACATGTTGTTATTTACAACTTGTAAGTCTTGTACTATTCTAACTGTTCTACTTGCTGTATCTTCGAAAGTTACTTTTAATGCTGTTATTCTATCTAATTTTGCTTCATCTCCAGAAACAGTTATACTTACACTATTTTCTTCTAATTCAACTCTATATGTTAAATCTGATATATCAATTTTTCCTTCGAAATATTGATATCCTAATGTTGTTTCTGTTGCTGCATTTATTTTAATTAGTCTTGTTGCTGTTCTTATTTCTAAGTTTCCTGCAATTAAGTTTTCAAATGTAACTTCTTCAAATGTATTTCCTGTATTTGCATTAATTGCTTTTGTATCTTTTTTGTTACTTGTATTTATATATGCATAAAATTCATCTTTTTCTAATGCATTATCTATATCAGCACATTTATATTTATATGTTATTGTATTTTCTGTTGAGATAGATGGATACATTATGATTCTAGGTGCTTGTTTTTGTGCTGTTACTGTTTGTGATCTTAATGTAACATTGTCTGTTGGTAATGGCCATTCTGTTTCTCCTGTTCCATCATGGTTTAAGTCTAAATATACTTTATATGTAAAGTAATAACTATTACCTCTTCTAGCTTGATCTGTATCTTGAGTTCCATATTTTGTACCATCTCCAACATCAAATGTTGCTGCTGGTATAACTCCATCTTCTCCTACTGGAAGTTCTTGTGTTCCAATTACTTTTCCTGTTGAACTATCTATCATTGTGTATACAACACTTGTTGCATAATTTTGACTATTATCATATTTAGCTTGAGCTTTATATCCAACAACAGTTTGGGCATCTAATTCTGCTCTTGGACTTTCTATATCACGATTTCTTATTGGTGTAACATCTATTGCTTGTTCTGTTTGTGTTGGATAATCTGGAATATATCCGTTTGCTGTTATTACATAATAGTTATATCCTAAACCTTCTGTTAAAGGTATTTTATTTCCTCCATCATATGTATAGTCAAAAGCATTTAATACTTCAATTGTATATTTTTGATCCCTAAAGTCTTTATTTTCTGCTCCGAAGAATTTTGGTGTTATTGTTTTTGATGTATCATAATATTCTTCTTTTATCTTACTCTTGTATGGATCTTGTGAGTATTCATCTTTTATATTTACTGTTCTTATTGGTGTTCCTGGCATAGTTACAGTTCCATCTGCATTTTCGATTGGTTGACCTGCATAAATTCTAAACTCTAGATTTGCTAATGTATTAGCTTCCAAGTCTTTTAATGTTTCATCATCTGGATTTACTGTATCTATACTTCCACTTGTGTCATCATTTACTCTTCTTAATTTAAAGCTAAGGTTAAATGTATTTCTTGTATCTTCATTGTTTTGTATAAATGAACCCATTAATGTGTCTGGTGTTAATGTTTTTATAATTGCTCCACCAATGTAACATTCATCTATTGGATCATTTTCATCTTTTAGATCAACTGTTGTATAAACTCTAAATTTATATGTTTCATTACTTCTTAAATCATTTATATCAATTGGTATTGTTAGTCCACCATGATATGAGAATTGTCTTGTATATCCTGTTGAATCTGTATATGTTACTAATAATGTATTTGTTTCATCTGTACTTATTGTATTGTTTGGATCTTCTATTATTAGTTTTCCTTGGATTCTTTCATATGTAATTGTTTCTTTCTCAAATCTTACTGTTGGGAAAGCAACACCATCCATTTTCATAATGTCACTATATTCGCTTTCATATTCAACAATTTTTTCATTATCATTAAATAATGCTATTACTTTAAATGTATATGGTACACCTCTTGATAGGATTTTTTCATCTACATTTACTATGATTTCTTCATTACTTGAAACTTCTTTTGTATATACAGGAGCTTCATCTAATCCAGTTCTTGTATCATATATTTCATATCTATATCCTTGTATACCATTATCTGGATCTATTACATTTGTTAATCTTAATGTAAATGTAGAATCTCTTTTATTCATCTCATATTCTGGACCACTTACTTCTGGTTTATCTTTTAATGTTGTAAATGTTTTTTCTTGTTCAAAGCCATTAGAAATTATTTGTCCATCATATAATACATTTGTTAATCTTATTGTATATTGTGTATTTGATTGTAGTCCTATAAATTCTGCTGTTTCTCCAGCTAAAGTTCCATTTCCTACTTCATAAGTTTGCTCTACTGTTCCATTAGATGATACTAATGCTAATTGTGCACTCTTAACTTTTGAATCTGGATTTACTGTTATTTTAAATTTTAAAGAGCTATTTGTAAATACATCTTTTTCAAATGTGATTCCTACACTTTGTGTTCTAAATATTTTATATACAAAGTTTTTAGTATATGTTACTCCATCTACATCGTAAGCAGATTCTACTACTAATGTATAATCTGTATCTGGTGTTAATGTTGAAACTGATACATCTATATTATATGTTCCTATAGATTCTTCTCTTGCATAAACTGTTTTTCCTGTAGAATTTTCTAATATTTTAATGTATGGATTTCTTACTAATCTTGCTTCATCATCTTGTATTGTTATTTGTGCATTTACACTTATTGAATCCACATTAAAACTTTCTACATTAAATACAGGAGCTACAAGTTCTGGTAAATCTTGAACTATAGATTCTGATCCTCCGCCATTTACTTGTGAGTTTGAAGAACCACCTTCTCCTGTTCCTGTAGTTCCATCTGTTCCTACAGCTCCTTCACCTGTTTGAGCACTTCCACCTTGTCCTGCAACTCCATCATTTTCTCCATTGTTTGCATTTTCAGCATCTTGAGCTGCTTGTTGTGCATCTACTTGGTTTTGTAATATACCTTCTATTTCATTTAGGTCATTATTTTCTTGTTCAGGTTGTTCTTGAATTTCTACATTGTCATCAGAGTCTATTACCATATTAGCTAGGTTCATTCTTGTTTCACCATTTTTGCTAACTGCTTTACTTTGTAGATTTATTTCTATATTATCTGGTAATTGTATATTTACATTGCTAGAAATAGTTTGATATATAATTTCTTGATTATATATTTTGATAACTTGATTATCTAAATATTCTAATTCTAAGTAACCATTTATTTCGTTTGTTGTTCCATCATTAAATGTTACTGTCATACCATTTCCTGCAATTAGATATTTATTATCAGAAATCTTCCATATTAAATTAGTAAATTGTAGTCTTCCTCCAAGATGATCTATCCAATAGTTATCACCTTGTTTATTTACTACTTGATTTGCAGCGATACTATAATATGTTATTGGATCTTGTTCTATATTAGCTAGGTTTATTAATACACCTTTCTTTAAACTACTTATAGATCCATTATTATAATGAATGAAGTTTACTTTATCTGTTGTAACTTCATCGCCACTAGTATCCTTAAAAATAACTGTTTGATTATTTTTAATTCTATACTCTTCATCTGCATTGAAATAATATTTGTCTACCTTTTGACTTTCACTACTTGCACTTTTCAATATGTAGCCTGGGTCTTCGAATATTTTAGTATTTTCTTTTTGTACATTGTAAACATTAAAAATCAATAATCCTGCTAGAATTATTCCAATGCCTACTATAAAAAATATGTATTTTTTCATAGCCTTTCCCTCTCCTATTTGTTTTGTTTATATCAAAAAAATGTTATCATAGAAATTTTTTCATTTCAATACATAGATTTTTCCATTTTTTTTGATTTCATTTTATTTACTTCTACCTCTTTACGGAAGGTCATTTTAGAGTTTTTGACTTTTATTTTTTTCATAATATTAAATTATTATGACATTTTAAAAAATATGTTTTTTATTGTCATTGTTCTTTCATTGTATCTTGTAAAACCCTTAGGGATTTGGGAACATTCCTTTTTTCCCGAAGAGGGATTTTGGGAGGGTTTTGGGGACGTTCCTAAAATCCCGATTTTCTATTTTTGGTATAATTAGTTTTTACATAAAAAAACAGCACCTTTTGATTTTTACAATCTTAAGATGCTGTTTTTTAGTTATTTCTTATTTTTTTGCCTTTTAGTAAATACTACTGCATATCTTAATGTTACTGTCTCTAATCCTACTAATGCAACTAATGCAAGTATTAATCCTATTGGTAATTCTCCTGTTTCTGGATTTATTTCCTCTATTTCTTTTCCTGTTGCTTTTTCTACATAGTGTACTATTACTTTTGCTTATCTCTATTTACTCCATCAATCTCTATAATATCTTTATCTAGTACAGCCTCAATATAACTTCTAGTAATTTTCATAGCTCCATTAACACTAATATTTACTGCTTCAGGCCAACCACCTTTTACAATCAGTTCCGCTAATCTTTTTAACTCTACCTTTTTTACGAGCTTTTTTTCACTTTATTTTCAAATAAATCTTTTAAAGAAACCTCTCCTGATGAATCTCCAGATTCATATAAAGACATTGTATACATTTTCATTCATCCAATAGCATTGTGCATTTTTTGACTACTTTGTTGTGCAATTTTTGACTTTAAAAATCTTCATTTAACAAAAAGTCAAAAACATTCAAATGCTTTATTCCATTAGTTGACATATCTACATCATCTAAAGATATTACATATTTGGGATAATTGTCTTGTATACTCTTATATGCTCCAAATTCCCTATTTATTGTTTCTTCGGAATTTAAATATAAGCTTACTTGAATATACTTAATCTTTTTATCTTTTATAGCTACAAAATCGACTTCTGCATCTTTTAATTTTCCTATATAAACATCATATCCTTTAAAAATTAATTCATTATATACCAAATTCTCTAAACAAATTGAATAATTAGTTTCTTTATTTGTATTTTTTATCTTTTTCACTCCAAGATCTGATACATAATATTTATTTAATGTTTTTAAAATACTTTTACCATGTATATCATATCTGTATACTTTGTTAATAATAAAAGTCGAACATAATGCTTCTATATAGTTATATAAAGTTTCTGCAGATACTTCTCTATATTCATTTTTTAAATATTTCAAGACATTAGTTGCAGAAAATTCTCTTCCTTCAGTTTCTAAAATATATTGCCATACTTTATTAAATAAAGTAATATCTTTTACTCCCAATCTCTCTACAACGTCCTTTAAAACAATAGAATCATATACATCTGATATATAATTTAATTTAGTAATATCCTCTTTAAATGAAAACCTTTGTGGTAAGCTTCCCCATTCAAAAATATCAAACAATAATTTTTTATAATCATTTGTATTTGTTATTTCTAGTGCTTCAGAAAAGCTAAGAGGATTTACTTTAAAACTAACATATCTACCTGTTAAGTCAGTTGAAAGTTCTTTAAATGTCATCTTGCTGTTTGAACCAGTTATAAAAATACTACATTGATTCGTTATACGAAGTGAATTTATTCCTTTTTCAAAATCTTTTACTTTTTGTATTTCGTCTAAAAATATATAGTATGTTTTATTATCTTTAATTTGTTGTTTTATATAATTATTTAAATCTATTGCATTTTTTATAAAACTGTAATCTAACGATTCAAAATTTATATATATAATATGGCTTTCATCAGTTTTATCTTTTAGTAATTCATCCTTAATTTGATTTAATATTACTGATTTACCAGCTCTTCTTAAACCATATATTATTTTAATTAAACTATTTTCTTGATAAAATGGTCTTATTCTTTTTAAATAATATTCTCTTTTTAACATAGTTTTCACCTCTAATTTAATTATAACAGATTATTTTATTTTTTCAAGTTATTTCGATGTATCGAAATAACTTTCTTTTTTTGACATTTTTTTCGTTGTATCGAAATAATTTTCTTCCTTTAACATTTTTTGCTGTATCAAAATAATTTCAATATTATAAAAGCATCCATTGAATGCCTTCTTTAACTAAAAGTTTGCATTTCAATTGATGCTTTATATTTTATTATTACTTGTCTTTATTTATTTTTCTTTTGTCTTTTAGTAAGTACTACTGCATATCTTAATGTTACTGTCTCTAATCCTACTAATGCTACTAATGTAAGTATTAATCCTATTGGTAATTCTCCTGTTTCTGGATTTATTTCTTCTAGTTCTTTTCCTGTCGTTTTGTCCACATAGTGTACTACTACTTTTGCTGGCTGATTGTAGTAATAGTTTACTACTATTTTTTCTGCTGTCATCGTTCCTGCTGCGTTTTCTGGTAATACATTGTTTCCATCTTTATCTGTTGTAGCTACTACATAACTTAAGCACTCTTTTGCTTTTATGTCATATTCATCTCCTACGTGTCCTTCGTGTAATGTTGGTTCTTCCAACTCTTCTCCTGTTCTTATGTCTATATGATGTTCTTCTACTCCAGCAGATTTTTTAGAATAATAATATGTTACGACTGTTCTATTGTTTGTTATGTTTCCTTCTTCGTCTGTTTCTACTACCATTGTTCCTGTGCTATTTTCAGGTACTTCTATTAAGTCATAATTTTCAAATGTTTTTTGCTCTGTTGTATATTCGTCACCTTTTTATATTATTTTTTAATTACATATTGTATAATATTCAATTTTACTAACTCTATCATTATCTTTACTTTATTTTTCTAAATTTCTAAGAATCTCCTCAATAACTTCTTCTGCTAAAACAAAGTCTGTATTTATAAAACCTATTTCTGGTCTAAGTCCGTCCTTAGTATGAAAATCAGAACCAGCTGTAACAAATAAGTTGTGTTTCTTAGCAAATTCATTCCATTTTTCTGTTTCATCAAATTTCTTATCATATCTATCTACATACAAATAGTTAGCTTCTAATCCATCAGGTTTCATATCATTAACAATTTCCAAAATATCTTCATCGTTCAAATTATCTTCATGCACATATGCTACTGGATGTGCTAAAACCACTTTTCCATTTGCAGCTCTTATAATTTCTGCAGCTTCTTTTGGAGTTGCACTTTCCTTTTTTACATATGCAGGACAATTTTCGTTCATTATTGTTTCTATAAATTCTCCTTTACTTGGAATATGCCCAAATTCTGCTAATAATTTTTCTTTGTTTTTTGGATTGTTTGTTGCGTCTAAAGCTATATGCGCTTTTGTTACAGCATCTATCTTATCTAATTCTTCTACATTTATATAATATCCTAGTTCTTCTAACTTTTTAGCTACATCATGTAAATAATTATGTCTCGCATTTCTAATTTTACTTAATCTTTCTTTAAACTCTTCATCATTTAAATCTAGATTATATCCTAACACATGTACTCCTGCTTTTTTTGCTTTAGTAGAAATCTCGACTGCATTTATTATCTTTATATTTTTACTTTTTGCATATTCAAATAATTCATCATTATATGCATCTACTGTATCATGGTCTGCTATTGCAATTACAGATACTCCATTTTTATATGCTTCATCTATTACTTCTTTAGGTGTTAATGCTCCATCTGAAACTGTTGTATGAATATGTAAATCTATTCTTTTTCCCATTCTATTTTCCTCCTTCTTATTCAAGTTCAGGTCCCTCGTCATCTTCCACTTCTCCTATTTCCTTTGTTTCTTGCTCACCCCATCCTGTTATTCTTCTATAAAAAATTTCTTCTAATTCATGTTCCTGAAATCTTCTAAAGTTTGCTGGAGTTGCTGCTTGCGTAAGAAAATTGAACAATTCTTCTGGCGTATTTTCTCTTATTACTCTAGTTCTGCTCTTTTGTAGTGTTTCTTTCATTCCTTCTGTAAAATTAAATGCTGTAAAAGCTGAAAGATAATCATAAATAAAGTTATATGCCTCGTCATCATATTGCCATTCTTTTCTAAGTGATTTTGGTCTAATTGGTAAATATGGTTTTCTTTCTTCTACTTTTGCTAATTGTAATTCATCTGGTACTTGTTCTACTAGTTCCATCAATTTTGATTTTTCCATAATATGTGCATCTATTGGCAAAAATACTTTTGGAAATTCTCCGTCTTTTAAATTTGTTGAAATTTTCACAACATCACTTAAAGATTGTAATGGAGAAACATCTGATGTACGCATATTATATTTCTCTAGTAATTTGCTTAATTCAGCTTGTGCTTGTTCAATACTTCCGTCCTCACAAACTAACCACATCAAAAAATCAATGTTCTATATGTCTAATAAATTTATACCAGTTATTATATCATCTTTAGCACTCATAAATTCTTTACTAATATTTTATAACCTTTATATAAAAAAGAGGATATCTAATCCGAATACCCTCTTTTTTTGCATTTTTGTTTTAAAGATTTTTTAAATTACATATTTTTTAATTATGAATACTCCTCCACCTAGTGCTATAACTACTAAAGCTGCTATTCCAATATATAATTTTGCATCACCTAATGCTACTGTTAACATTACTGGTGCATCATCTATATCGTCTTCGTCTTCTTTGAAGTTATCTGGCACAGAGTCTATGTCTGGTGTATTACTATCATTATAATCTTGGCTTATTTCTGCAATATTTGTTTTTAATCCCATATTATCTTGTCCATTTATCCATGTTAAGATGATTGATACTGTAGCACTTTCACCTGGTTGTAATAATGTGTTTTCTAATAATTTTGTTGCTACTCTTTCTTTACCATTTAAAGGCTCTCTTGTATACCAATCTGGGTTATCTTCTTGTACAAATCTTAAACCTTCTGGGATATAATCTGTAATTTCTTTTGCATATCCAGCAATTTCACCTTCATTTGTTATTTTGATTTGGAATTCAAATTTTACTGTTACTTTGTTTATATCTCTTCTTCCTAAATCTACTTTTGCTGGTGGCTCTGGATCTTCATCTCCTGTATGTCCTGTTTCTTGCACAGTTTGTGTTCCATCTTCATCAATTATAATTGCTTTACTTACCCATTTTTTCAATGCTAAATCGAAGTATTTTACTTTTACAAATTCTTTGTCTAAGTCGTCTTCTTCGTTCCATTCATTGTTATTATCTGGTGTAGAATCTATATCATCAATTGGATCTCCAGAACTATCACTATCATCTGCAATTTCTGCTGTATTTACTAAAATTCTATCTGATGTATTTGGTTCTGTTACTTGGAAAGCAATTTGTACATCTCTATAATCAGGATTATTTTCTGTTAGTCCTTTGTCTGGATCATATGCCTTTATTAGATTATCTCCATCATTTTCTTCTTGTGCTTTAGATAAATAATCTGTTGTTACACTTTGTCCATCTTCTGATTCTTGCCATCTATATTCTCTATTTACAGGATTATCTGGTAAAAATCTTAATCCATCTGGAATATCATCTTTTACTTCTGTTGCATATCCATCGATTAATCCTTCATTATATATTCTTATTGTATATGTAACTACATCGCCATTTTCTACTTCTACTGGGTCTTTTGTATGGTCATATTTAATATTTCCATCTTCACCAATACTTAATTGTGGTATTCTTGTAGTTACTGCTTGATCATCTACTGCTGTAATAAATTTTCTTAAGGCTAAATCGAAGTATACTACTCTTACTTTCTCGAAGTCATCATCATCTTCTTGTCCTGGTATATATTCGTTGTTTATTTCGTCATCTTTATAGTTTGGTAATTCTTCGTCACTTGGTACTTGTACATTGTTTGTTTCTGAATCTCTATCTATTACATCATTTCCATCAGAATCTTTTGCTTCTGTAATTTCTGCTAAGTTTGTTAATTTCTTACCAAACTCTGCTGTATCCTTTACTCTACAAGCTATTTTTACATCTTTATATGATAATGTTGTTCCATCAAAAGCTTTTAATAAGTTTTGCCTTGATGTAGTTTCTTTTGCTTTTGATAAATAATCTGTTGTAACTGTTCTTCCATCTTCTGAAACTTGCCATTCATATTGTATATTTGTTTCATGTTCTGGTAAAAATTCTAATTCTTCTGGCAATTTATCTACTATTTGATTTGCATATCCATCTATAGAACCTTCGTTATATACTCTTATTGTATATTCTACAACATCTCCTCTTGCCATATCTAATGGTTTCTTTGGATGATTGTACGTAGCTGTTGTTGCTGTTCCATTTGCTAAATTTGTTACATATACTGATGGTTCTCTTCCTATTAATGTTGTTCCGTTTTTTCCTGTTATAAATTTTCTTAATGCTAAATCAAATTCTTGAATAATAACTTTCTCAAAGTCATCATCATCTTCTTGTCCTGGTATATATTGTGCATTAGAATTAATTTCACTATCTTTATATGTAGGTAAATCTGTATCTGTTGGTAATGTAAAGTTTCCATTTGGTACAGAATCTCTATCTGTTACTGCTCCTCCTTGGCTGTCTGTTTCTTGTGTAATTTGAGCTAAGTTTGTAATTTTCTTTAATGCTTCTGTAGAATTCTTTACTCTACATTTTACTTTAACTTCTTTGTAATCTAATGTTGTTCCATTATATGCTTTTATTAAATTGCTTGCATTTTGATCTCTATCTGCAGCTTCTGATGAATAAGCAAGTTTATTAGTTTTAATTACTCTATTATTGCTTGGATCTATTCTCCAACCATAACCTGCATTAAAGTCTGTTTCAGCTGGATAGTTTTCTACATCATTTATAAATTCTAATTCTGCTGGTAAATAATCTGTAATTTCTCCTACATAACCATCCAATTCACCTTCATTATATACTCTTATTGTATATGTAACTATATCTCCTGGTTTTACTGCTACTGGTTTTTTGTTATGGTTATATGTAGCTGTTGTAACTTTTGCTCCATCAATGTTTTTATTTAAATTTGATACATCTACTGTTGGCTCTCTATTTATTTCTTTTCCATTTACTTCAGAAATAAATTTTCTTAATGATAGGTCAAATTCTCTTTTTGCAACTCCAACTTCTTTTTCTCCACTTAATGGAGTTTCTTGTTTTTCTACTGCAACTAATGGTTGTACAGTATCTGGATTTTGTGTTGTTGTCCAGAATCCTTTTGATGAAGTTCTATATGAACCTGTATAACTAAATTTTATTTTTGTTATATCATCTATATTTGATGATGGGATTGAAATATAAAAGCTTTGTCCTACTAAATCTTTTATTGTTGTTCCTTGTGATACTGCTTGTTTACTTGAATTTAATAATGTATATTTACCATTTAAGTCTGTTCCATCTTGGTCTGTGAATTTTGCATTTAATTCGAATGGTAAATCATTATTTTTATTTATTTTATATGGACCTACTATGTAGTTACCTCCATCTAATTCTACTGTTGGGTTAACTTCTGTAGCTAATGTTATTGGTTCTTCTACTTTTCCATTATGTGTTTTGTAATATTCAATGTTTTCTGTACTTTTAGCTGTTTTTACCATATATTGATATAGTTTTTCCATTGCATCAGCTCTTGTTTGATTAACATCTGACATTGTTGTATAAGACCCTACACCTTTTTCTGCTATAGCTATTTCTTGGAATGATGGTTCTCCTGCAAAGTCTACATGGTATATATCAGAATTTTCATCTGATTTAGTATTTGTAAAATACCATAATGCCATTTGTTGTACTACATCTATATCATCATCTGTTAATTCTTGCTTTAATGAATCACCCATTCCAGATGCATTTAGTAAATCTTCTCTATCTTGTGCCGCTTGCTGTATTTTTTGATTTTGCACTTCTACTGAATCTCCTGATTTTGCATAATATGGTATATATGCATGGTCTAAGATCCATGTAGCAGCATAGTAGTAATCATCGTTTTCGAAGATTGTAGGTACTAAACTTGCTTTATCAGCAAAGTCTACCATCTTATCATATGTTTGTTTAAATGAATTTGGTGTTGCTGTATAAAAACCTTTTTCAGCTTTTAGACAGTATATTGTATTATCAAAATTCATTGTGGTCCCGTCATTTTCGTATACAATAACTTTCCAAACTCTTTTATTTCCATTGTTTATTCTATATCCATATTGTTTTCCGTTTGTTTCTCTTCTATATTCACTTAGTCCAAATGTAACTGGAGTTGTAGCTGCAAATACTGATGTTCCCATAGCTAATGCTAAAAGCATAACTATGATGCTTACAACTATTTTCTTAATAAGTTTCATAGTTTCGTTACCATCCTTTTTCTCATAATACTGCTAAGTGTATTTTACTATATTCTAAATAATAGTCAATAGCAAAAAATAGCAGTTTTTTATGGTTATTTTTTTGTGGCTCGAACCTGCTTACGGATACAGTTTTTGCTATATTCCGTCAATTTTTTCAGCCCACATTACAATTATATTACATTTTTGTTAAGTTTACAATAATTTTGGAATAATTTGCTAAAAATGAGAATTTTGGAAATCTTCCGGGATTTTGGGACGTTCCTTTGTGGGAAATGGGGACGTTCCTTTTTTCCCTCTGTTTTCCGAAAAAAAAGACTCCTAAAATCCCGGTTTACCCGGGATTTTAGGAACGTCCCTTAATTCCTATTGATTATAAAACATATCTTTTTATTGCCCAAATTCCACCTGTTAACATTGCTACTACTACAAATCCTAATCCTATATATATTTGTGTATCACCTAATGCTACTGTTAACATTACTGGTGCATCATCTATATCGTCTTCACCATCTGTAAAGTTATCTGGTGTTGAGTCTATATCTGGTGTATCACTATCATTATCATCTTGGCTTATTTCTGCTATGTTTGTTTTTAATCCCATGTTATTTGGATCATTTATCCATGTTAATAGAATTGATATTGTTGCACTTTCTCCTGGTTGTAATAATGTATTTGCTAATTGTTGTGTTCCAACTCTTTCTCTTCCATTTAGTGGTTCTCTCGGATACCATAATGGGTTATCTTCTTGAATAAATCTTAATCCTTCTGGGATATAGTCTGTTACTTCTGTCGCATATCCAGCAATTTCACCTTCGTTTGTTATCTTAATTTGGAATTCAAATTTTACTGTTACTCTATTTATGTCTTGTCTTCCTAAATCAACTTTTGCTGGTGGTTCTGGATCTTCATCTCCTGTATGTCCTGTTTCTATGATGTTTTGTGATCCGTCTTGGTTTGTAACAATTGCTCTACTTACCCATTTCTTTAATGCTAAATCAAAGTATTTAACTTTTACAAATTCTTTGTCTAAGTCATCTTCTTCGTTCCATTCATTGTTGTTGTCTGGAGTAGAGTCTATATCATCTACTGGGTCATTGTTTTCATCTCTGTCATCTGCAATTTCTGCTGTATTTACTAATATTCTATCTGATGTGTTTGGTTCTGTTACTCTAAATACTATTTTTAAATCTCTATAGTCTGGGTTTGTATCTGTTATTCCTAATTCTGGATCAAATGCTTTTATTAAGTTTGCACCTTCTGTTTGTTCTTGCTCTTTAGATAGATAATCTGTCTCTATACTTGTACCATCTTCTGATAATACCCATCTATATTCTTGGTTTATCTCGTTGTCTGGCAAGAATTCCAATCCATCTGGCACATCATCTTTTACCCTGCTTGCATAACCTGACATTAATCCTTCATTATATATTCTTAATGTATATGTTACTATATTACCATTTTCTACTTCTACAGGATCTTTTGTATGGTTATAATCTATGTTTCCATCTTCACCCATACTTAGTTGTGGTATTCTGTTTGTTATTTCTGTATCATCTACTGCTGTTATAAACTTTCTTAATGCTAAATCGAAATATACAACTTTTACCTTTTCAAAGTCATCATCATCTTCTTGGCCTGGCACATAGTCTTGGTCTGATTCGTCATCTTTATAATTTGGCAAATCTTCATCTGTTGGTACTTCTACATTATCTGTTTCAGAATCCCTGTCTACTACATCATTTCCGTCTGAATCTTTAGATTCTGTTATTTCTGCTAAATTTGTTAATATCTTACCAACTTCTGCTGTATCTTTTATTCTACATGCTATTTGTACATCTTTATAATCTAATGTTGTTCCATTAAATGCATGTAATAAGTTTTGTCTTGATGAAGTTTCTTTTGCTTTTGATAAATAATCTGTTGTAACAATTCTTCCATCACTTGATACTTGCCATTCATATTCTTGGTTTATTTCATGATCTGGTAAGAATTCTAGTTCTTCTGGTAAATAATCTGTTATTTCATTTGCATAACCATCTTTTGAACCTTCATTATATACTCTTATAGTATATATTATAATGTCTCCTCTTTGCATCTCGATTGGGTCTTTTGGATGGTTATATATTGCTGTTGTCTCACTTCCATCAGCTAAGTGTGTTACATCAACTTGTGGTTCTCTATTTGTTAATGTTGTATCATTTCTACCTGTTATAAATTTTCTTAATGATAAATCGAAATATACTAGTTTTAATTTTTCAAAGTCATCATCATCTTCTTGACCTTTATAATAATAATCTTCGTCTGCTAAATCTTCTTGATTATTATTTCCAGTATAATCTTCCATATTGTCTTTATTTACATCTGGATGTGTTCCTGGAACAGAATCTCTATCTGCATTTTCCTCATTTGTTATTGTTACATTTGATTCTGCATCATATTCTTCTGAAATCCATGCTACATTTGTTAAAATTTGTTCTTTATTAGTTGGAACTGCTGTTACTGTACATTCTATTTGTATTGTTTCTGAATCTAATGTAGTTCCATTATATGCATCAAGATTATCTGTATTTGATGTTCTCTTTAATTTTAATAGATTATCTGTTTCACTATATGAATCTAATTCAAAGTTTCCAGATACTACTCTATTAAATACTAATCCTGTTGGCAATTGGTCTTCTATTTTAGTTGCCCTACCAGCCTTTTGTCCTTCATTATATATTGTAATGTTATATATTACTTTGTCTCCTGTTGTTACTTCTATTGGATCTTTTCTATGGTTATAATTTGCTGTTGTTTCACTTGTAAGTGCACTTGTATCTACAGCTGGTACCCTAGTATTTTCAACATTTTTTCCGTTTATCTGTGTTATATATTTTCTTAATGCTAAATCAAAATATTTTGCTTTATTTTCTATTGTTACTGTTATTGTGTTTCCACTTAAATTTATACTTGCTCCTGTTTGCGCATTTGTTATTTGTGCATTTGACATTTTATATGTATTATCTTCAAATACTTTTGTTACTTGCACTGTTATTGGTGCTGTTATTATTTTTTCATATCCTGCTGGAGCTTGTGTTTCTTCTATTGTTATTGTATCTGTTCCTGTAGCTGTTACTGCAATTGGTCCTATATTTATTTCTCCACTTGCATTTGTTGTTTGTGTTACTTCTCCATTTGGTGAATTTATTTTAAATTCTGCACCTTCTAGTTTATTACTTGTTCCTTCTTCTACTTTTATAAGTTTTAAATTATATTCACTTGTTTTAGGAATTAGTTTATTTTCTACTGTTACTGTTATTGTATTTCCTGATAATGTTAAACTTGCTCCTGTTTGTGCATTTGTTATTTGTGCAGTTGACATTTTATATGTATTATTCTCGAATACTTTTGTTACTTGTACTGTTATTGGTGCTGTTATAATCTTTTCATAACCTGCTGGAGCCTCAATTTCTTCTATTGTTATTGTGTCTGTTCCTGTAGCTGTTACTGCAATTTGACCTATGTTTATTTCTCCACTTGCATTTGTTGTTTGTGTCACTTCACCATTTGGTGAATTTATCTTAAATACTGCTCCCTGTAATTTTTTACTTATATTACCTTGTTCTACCTTTACAAGTTTTAAATTATATTCACTATCTTTTGGTATTAATTTATTTTCTACCGTTACTGTTATCGTACTTCCACTTACGCTTATACTAGATCCCGTCTGCGTATTAGTTATTACAGCATTTGACATAGTATATGTATTACTTGATAGTGTTTTTGTTACTTGTACATTTATAGGTGCTGTTATTACTTTTTCATATCCATCTGGAGCTTGTGTTTCTTCTATTGTTATTGTATCTGTTCCAGGTGTATTTATAGTAATTGGTCCTACATTAATCTCACCATTTGAGCTTGTTGTTTCTGTTACCGTTCCATTTGGACTTGTAATTCTAAATGTTGCACCTTGTAATTTGTTTGTTGTATTACCTTGTTCTACTTTTATAAGTTTTAAATTATATGAACCTTCTTTTGGAAATGTTACTTCTTTGTTACCACTAAAAGTTTTTGGTGTTCTACCCAATTCTACTATTGGTTGTACTGTACTATCTCCAGATTTAGTCCAATATGTAGCTGTTGTTGTAGTGTAATTTCCATTCATTGAAAATCTTAAACTTGTAATATTTTCTGAATTTACTGTGCTTATTGGTATTCTTAAATAGAAATTACTTCCAACTAATTGTTCTAAAGTTTGACTTGTTTGGCTCTTGTTTGAATCTAATAATGTATATTTGTTAGCTAAATTTTTACCACTTTGATCTGTTATGCTAAAACTTATAGTATATGGTGTTTCATTATTTTTGTCTACTTTAAATGGACCTATTATATAATTACTTCCACTTACTTCTACTGTTGGTGTAGTATTTCCCATAGATATTGGTGATGAAGTACTATTAGAACTTTCTGTTGCTTTTTTTGCATTTTCTACAAGATATACAAATAATTTTTCCATTTGATCATATCTTGTTTCGTTTATGTCTTCTATTGCTTGATATGCACTTGTTCCTCCACTAGTTTTAGTTGATTGCAATACAGTTTGGAAAGATGCTTGATTTCCAAAATCTTTGTGATATGTTGAATCATCATAATTTGTAAAATACCATAATGCTAATTGTTGTACAACATCTATATCATCATCTGATAACTCACTATTTCCACTTATTCCTGCATTTTGTAATAATGTTGCTTTATCTGTACTAGCTGTTGATGCACTTGGTATGTATGCATGATTTAAAATCCATACTATTTGATTATAATATTGTGATGGCACTGGTAATGGACTCATGCTATTTTTATTCATAAAATCGTATGATAAATCATATGTTTCTTTAAAAACTCCTGGTTCTGAAGTATAGAAACCTTGTTCTGCTTTTAAACAATAGAGCGTTCTATCATAATTTATTGCACTACCAGAGTATGTCACTATTTTCCACACATATTTATCGCTTACTTTATACCCATATTGTGTACTTCCTACTGGTTTTCTATATTCTTGTAATCCAAACTCTTGTGATGCAGCTTGCACTTTTCCTGTTAACAATGCAAGTAGCATTACTATTATCCCCATCATTAGTAACATTAATTTTTTGTTTAATAACTTCATACAACATCAATTCCTTCTATTTTTTCTAGCATATATTATACCTCGTTTTATAGTATAAAGTCAATTACATTTTTGGCTTATATTTTCCCATTTTCGAACTACTTACGGCTCAATATTTTTGATCTAATTTACATTTATATAACAAAATAGAGAGAACCTATATTGTTCTCTCTATCTTATTATATCCTTATTAAGCTTTTTGCTCTTCTTTTTGTTCTTCCTCGTCTTGACCTTCTACATGAATTTTTAGATTTTTGTATCTATCCATTCCTGTTCCAGCTGGTATTAATTTACCTATCATAACATTTTCTTTTAAGCCCATAAGATCGTCTGTCTTACCTTTTATTGCAGCTTCTGTTAATACTCTTGTTGTCTCTTGGAATGATGCAGCAGATAAGAAACTTTCTGTAGCTAATGATGCTTTTGTTATTCCAAGTAATACACGTTTTGCTGTTGCTGGTCTCTTTCCTTCTGCTATAGCTTTTTCGTTTACTTCTTCTAGGTCATATACATTTACTAAAGAACCTGGGAATAAATCTGTATCTCCATTATCTTCAACTCTAACTTTCTTAATCATTTGTCTTCCGATAACTTCGATATGTTTATCGTTTATATCAACACCTTGGTTTCTATAAACTTTTTGTACTTCTTGTACAAGGTAAGTATATACTCCCTCTGCTCCTTTTACTTTTAAGATATCATTTGGATTTAATGAACCTGTAGTTATTGGGTCTCCGGCTTCTATCTCGTCACCATCCATAACTTTTAGTTTTGCACCAAATGGTATTGTATAAGTCTTAGAATCATCTTTAGAAGTAATAATAACTTCTTTCTTTTTCTTGTCTTCTACTACTTTAACTTTACCAGAGATTTCTGCCATAATTGCAAGTCCCTTTGGTTTTCTAGCTTCGAATAACTCTTCAACTCTAGGAAGACCTTGTGTGATATCTGCAACACCTGCAACACCACCAGAGTGGATAGTTCTCATAGTAAGCTGTGTACCAGGCTCACCAATTGATTGTGCTGCAATAACACCTACTGCTTCTCCTATATTTACTAAGTCTTTTCTTGCTAATCCCATACCATAGCATTTACGACATACACCTTGTTTTGATCTACATCCTAAAACAGAACGTACTTTTACTTTTTCAATTCCAGCAGCTACTATTTTATCTGCTATTGCATCTGTTATCATTGTATTAGTATCTACTAAAATTTCTCCTGTATTAGGATCTTTTAAATCTTCTATAACAAATCTTCCTAATAATCTTTCTCTTAAAGTTTCGATTATTTGGTTTCCTTCTTTTATATCACATAAAACAATTCCGTCATGGCTTCCGCAGTCTTCTTCTCTTACGATAATGTCTTGAGATACATCAACCAATCTTCTTGTTAAGTATCCAGAGTCAGCTGTTCTTAAAGCTGTATCTGAAAGTCCTTTTCTAGCACCATGTGCAGAAATGAAGTACTCTAAGGCATCTAGACCTTCTGCGAATGATGATTTAATAGGAATTTCTACTGCTCTACCTGTAGTACTTGCCATAAGACCTCTCATACCTGCGATTTGTCTTAATTGGTTCATGTTACCACGGGCTCCAGATTGAACCATCATGAATATTGGGTTTAAGTCATCAAAGTTTTCTTTCATGGCTTCTGTAACTTCATTTGTTGCTTTGTCCCATACATTAATAACAGCATTATATCTTTCTTCATCTGTTATTAAACCACGTTTAAATTGTTTTCTTATTTGTTCTACTTGGTCCTCAGCTTTTGATAATATTTCTTTCTTTTTAGCAGGTACCTTAACATCTGCTGCAGAGAATGTAACTCCTGCAAGTGTAGAATATTTAAATCCTGTTGCTTTAATGTAATCTAAAACTTCTGCAGATTTAGATAAACCATGTACATTTATACATCTATTTACTATATCTCCTAAGTTTTTCTTTATAACTGGGAAGTTTATTTCTAAGTCGAATTCATGTTCTGGATCTGTTCTATCTACATATCCTAAATCTTGTGGAATTCCTTCATTATAAATAATTCTTCCTACTGTTGTTTGTACTTTCTTTGTTTTAACGATTCCGTCTACTTCTTTGCTAAATCTTACATATACTTTTGCGTGAATTCCAACATCATGGTTTTCGTAAGCCATTATAGCTTCATCTTTATCTTTAAAGTACATACCTTCACCTTTTTCACCATCTAAGGCCATTGTTAGGTAATAACTTCCAAGAACCATATCTAGTGTTGGTACTGTAACTGGTTTACCATCTTGTGGCTTTAATAAGTTGTTTACAGATAACATTAAGAATCTTGCTTCTGCTTGTGCCTCTGGTGATAATGGTAAGTGAATAGCCATTTGGTCACCGTCGAAGTCAGCATTGAATGGTGTACAAACTAATGGGTGTAATTTTATTGCTCTACCTTCTACTAAAACTGGCTCGAATGCTTGAATACCAAGTCTGTGTAATGTAGGAGCACGGTTTAACATTACTGGATGATCTTTTATAACATCCTCTAATATTTCCCATACTTCTGGACTTAGTTTTTCTACCATTCTTTTTGCATTTTTAATATTATGTGCAATTCCTCTTCCTACTAATTCTTTCATAACAAATGGTTTGAATAATTCTACAGCCATTTCTTTTGGAAGACCACATTGGTATATCTTAAGTTCTGGACCTACAACGATAACTGAACGTCCAGAGTAGTCAACTCTTTTTCCTAGTAAGTTTTGACGGAATCTACCTTGTTTTCCTTTTAATAAGTCTGATAATGATTTTAATGGTCTATTACCAGCACCTGTTACTGGTCTACCACGTCTTCCATTATCTATTAATGCATCTACAGATTCTTGTAACATTCTTTTTTCGTTTCTTACAATTATTTCTGGTGCACCTAATTCTAATAATCTTTTTAATCTGTTATTTCTGTTTATAACTCTTCTATATAAGTCATTTAAATCTGATGTTGCAAATCTACCACCATCTAATTGAACCATTGGTCTTAAATCTGGTGGAATTACAGGTATAACATTCATAACCATCCATTCTGGTCTGTTTCCAGATAGTCTGAATGCTTCTACTGTATCTAATCTTTTAACTAATTTTACTTTCTTTTGCTCACTTGCTTTAGAAATTTCTTTCTTTAAACTAGCAGATAATTTCTCTAGATCTATTTTTTCTAGTAATTTTCTTAATGCTCCTGCACCCATTTCTGCTTTAAATGAATCTTTTCCGTATTTTTCTACTGCTTCATGGTATTCTCTTTCATTTAAAACTTGTGCTTCCATTAAACCTGATGTTCCTTTATCTGTAACTATATATGATGCAAAATATATAACTCTTTCTAGGTTTCTTGGAGAAACATCTAGCATTAAAGCTATTCTGCTAGGTATTCCTTTAAAGAACCAAATATGTGCGATTGGTGCTGCAAGTTCGATATGTCCCATTCTTTCACGTCTTACTTTTGATTTTGTAACTTCTACACCACATCTATCACAAACGATTCCTTTATATCTAACTCTTTTATATTTACCACAATGACATTCCCAGTCTTTTGTTGGTCCAAATATTCTTTCACAGAATAGACCATCTTTTTCTGGTTTTAATGTTCTGTAGTTTATAGTTTCTGGTTTTTTAACTTCACCTTTTGACCATTCTCTTATTTTTTCATCAGAAGCTAAACCAATTTTTATTTTATCAAAGACTTCTAACTCGTCCATTTCTTGCCCCCTTGACTTTATTTTTTAGTTTCGCAAAACTAATTATTTAATTGCCCTGCCTAAATATAAATTTAGGCAGCAATTTATTTTTAATCTAAATCTTCATCATCATCAAGATTATCTTTTGCTAAGTCACTACCATATAGGCCTTCATCGTCTAAAAGTTCATCATTTTGAAATAATTCATCACTATCTTCTTCATTGTTCATATCTATATCTTCATCATCTGCTTCTATATATGAACTTTCTATCTCACTTTCATTTAAAACTAAATCTTCTTTTTTCTTTGCTTCATTATAGTCTATGCCTTCATCGATGTCTTCTTTTAGTTCAATTTCTTTGTCGTCTTTTGTATATAATCTAATATCTAATCCTAATGATTGTAGTTCTTTTATTAATACTTTGAATGTTTCTGGAATTCCTGGTTCTGGAATATTTTCTCCTTTAACAATTGCTTCATAAGTTTTAACTCTTCCTACTACATCATCAGATTTAACTGTTAACATTTCTTGTAATGTATGAGCTGCACCATATGCTTCTAGTGCCCAAACTTCCATTTCTCCGAAACGTTGTCCACCGAATTGAGCTTTACCTCCTAATGGTTGTTGTGTAACTAAAGAATATGGTCCTGTTGAACGAGCATGTATTTTATCATCTACTAAGTGATGTAATTTAAGCATGTACATAACTCCTACTGTAATTGGTTCAGCAAATGGATCTCCTGTTCTACCATCATAAAGAATTGTTTTTCCATCTGGAGTATTTCCTGATTTAACTAATAATTCCTCTATTTCTTCTGATGTTGCACCATCAAAAACTGGTGTTGCAACATTCCATCCTAATTCTTTTGCTGCTAATCCTAAGTGTACCTCTAAAACTTGACCTAAGTTCATACGAGAAGGAACACCTAATGGGTTTAATAGAATATCTACTGGTGTACCATCTGGCATAAATGGCATATCTTCTTCTGGTAATATTCTAGAAATTGTACCTTTGTTACCATGACGTCCAGCCATTTTATCACCAACTGATATTTTTCTCTTTGTTGCTATATAACATCTTATTATTTGGTTAACACCTGGTCCTAATTCATCTGAATTATCTCTTGTAAATATTTTTACATCTACAATTGTTCCAGCTTCACCATGTGGTACTTTAAGTGATGTATCTCTTACTTCACGAGCTTTTTCACCAAAGATTGCACGAAGTAATCTTTCTTCTGCTGTTAGTTCTGTTTCTCCTTTTGGAGTAACTTTACCAACTAATATATCTCCTGGTCTTACTTCTGCACCAATTCTTATAATACCATTTTCATCTAAGTCTTTTAAGCTGTCTTCACCAACATTTGGTATATCTCTTGTTATTTCTTCTGGTCCTAATTTTGTATCACGACATTCACAATCATATTCTTCTATATGAATTGATGTAAATACATCTTCTTTTACTAATCTTTCATTTAAAAGGATAGCATCTTCGTAGTTATAACCTTCCCATGTAGAGAATGCTACTAGTACGTTTCTTCCTAATGCCATTTCACCATTTTTAGTAGCTGGTCCGTCTGCTATTGCATCACCTTTTTTAACTTTTTCACCTTTAACTACTATTGGTCTTTGGTTAATACATGTACCACCATTTGTTCTTTTAAATTTATTTAATCTGTGTGTTTTTGTTGTTCCATTATTATATTTAACAGTGATTGCTTCACCTGTAACTTTTTGAATTACACCATCATCTTCTGCTAAAATTAATATTCCAGAATCTTTTGCTGCTCTATATTCCATTCCTGTACCAACTATTGGAGCTTCTGGCATAATTAGTGGAACTGCTTGACGTTGCATGTTTGCACCCATAAGTGCACGTTTTGCATCATCATGCTCTAAGAATGGTATCATGGCTGCACCAATTGAAACTAATTGTTTTGGTGAAACATCCATTCCTGTTACCATTTCTTTATCTACTTCTATAATATCATTTCTATATCTAACTTTAACCCTCTTATTTACAAATGTTCCATCTTCATTTAATGGTTCTTCAGCTTCTGCAATATAGTTACCATCTTCTACATCTGCACTCATGTATTCAACTTTATCTGTAACTGCATGTGTTTCTGGATCTACTAATCTATATGGTGTTTCTATAAATCCATATTCATTTATTTGTGCAAATGATGAAAGTGCAGATATAAGACCTATGTTTGGTCCTTCTGGTGACTCTATTGGACATAGTCTACCATAATGTGTATAGTGAATATCACGAACTTCGAAACCTGCTCTTTCTCTTGAAAGACCTCCTGGTCCTAATGCAGAAATTCTTCTTTTATGTGTTAGTTCTGATAATGGATTTGTTTGATCCATAAATTGTGATAATTGTGAACTACCAAAGAATTCTCTTATTGCTGATGTTATTGGTTTTGTATTAATTAATGTTTGTGGTGTTACTACATCTAAGTCTTGAATTGTCATTCTTTCACGAACAACTCTTTCTAATCTTGTTAA
>CALXVH010000014.1 GCA_944391965.1 uncultured Clostridia bacterium | reverse complement strand
TAATTTAATTCCCGTACATGTTACATCTATACTTATATAGAAAGAGATGAAAAAAATGAATATTAAAATTTTACAATTAATTGAAGGTGCTAAAAAAGCAACTGGATTAGCAGTTATTATTGATGTATTTAGAGCGTTTACCGTCGAAGCATATTTAGTGAATAATGGTGTACAAAAATTAATTCCAGTTGGAGACAAGCAAATAGCATATGATTATAAAGAAAAGCATAAAGACTGTATATTAATTGGCGAAAGACGTGGAATCATGCTTGAAGGTTTTGATTATGGAAATTCACCATCACAAGTAGAAAAAATTGATTTCTCTGGTAAAACAGTAGTACATACTACCAGCTCAGGGACACAAGGAATAGCAAATGCAAAAAATGCCAAAGAAATTTTAACAGGGAGCTTAGTAAATGCAAAAGCTATAGCTGAGTATATAAAAATGCAAAATATAGAAGATGTTTCGTTGGTATGTATGGGCAATGGTGGAAAATCAGAGGCTAAAGAAGATACTTTATGCGCAGAATATATAAAGAGTTTATTAGAAGGCGAAAATTCAAATTTAGATAATGAAATAGAAGAATTAAAAATTATAGCAGGAAAAAGATTTTTTGATAAAAACTTACAAGACATTTTTCCAGAACGAGACTTTTATCTAGCAACAGAAGTAAACAAATTCAACTTTGTTTTAAAGGTAGAAAAAGATCAAGACGGAATGAATTATATTAAAAGGATAGATATTAATTAAAATAAAGGCTCTGTATGCAGAGTCTTTTTGTTATTATTATAAGATAAAAAGTTATTTATAAGTTTTTGTACTCACGGTACAAAAACTTGGAAAATAATTGACGATTTTTTTTATTTATATTATTCTAATAAAGGCAATAAAATAGAAAAAAAGTAGTGAAGGAGAAAGATAAAATGAGTAAAAACACGTTAGTTGTAAGCGATTTAAAAGATATGTTAAATAAAACAAGAGAACTTTATGGAGATAGACCAGGATATAAAATAAAACTTGAAGAAGGAAAATATCAAGTATATACACATAATGAAATTAGAGATATGATAGATTACCTAGGAACAGCATTAATTAACTTAGGATTAAAGGATAAAAGAATCGCTGTTATAGGTGAAAATAGATATGAATGGGAACTTGCATATTTATCTGTAGTATGTGGTACAGGTACAGTTGTTCCATTAGATAAATCATTACCAGCAAACGAATTGGAAGAATTAGTAGAAAGATCAGAAGTTGAAGCAATATTTTATTCTAAAAAATATGAAGAGATAGTAGAAAAAATTAAATATAGTGAAAAAAATAAGTTAAAACACTTAATTTCTATGGATTCAGATATACATAAGGAAGGAATATATTCACAAAAAGAATTAATAGAAAAAGGAAAAGAATTTGTAGAAGCTGGAGACAGAAGCTTTATAGATGCAAAAATAAATCCAGAAGAAATGAGTATAATGTTATTTACTTCAGGAACAACATCAAAATCAAAAGTAGTAGCACTTTCTCACAAAAATATGGTATCAAACGTAATGGATTTTGCTTCTGTATTAGATATAGATTCAAGCGATAGAATATTATCATTCTTACCATTACATCACGTTTTTGAATGTACTGTAGGTATGTTATATTCACTATATATTGGTGCACAAAGATCATTCTGCGAAGGAATTAGACATATAGTAGAAAATCTAAACGAATACCAAATTACATTTGCTTCTTTTGTACCAGCTATATATGAAAGTATGCATAAAACTATAATTAAAAACTTAGAAAAAGAAGGCAAACTAGAAGCAGTTAGAAAGCTTATGGAAGCAAACAAAGATAAAACAATGGCAGAAAAGAAAGAGATATTTAAGGACATTCATAATGTATTTGGAGGACAAATTAAATTATTTGTTAGTGGAGCTGCAGCATTAGAAAAAGAAGTAGAAGAAGATTTTAGAGCATGGGGAGTTAACTTATGCCAAGGATATGGTTTAACAGAAACTTCTCCAGTTATAGGTGTAGAAACAAACGAAAACTTTAGAGTTGGATCAATAGGAAAACCACTTCCACATATACAAGCTAAAATAGAAGATGCAAATGAAGAAGGAATGGGAGAACTTGTTGTTAAAGGACCAAATGTAATGCTTGGATATTATAATGATGAAGAAGCAACAAAAGAAGTTTTAGAAGATGGATGGTTCCGTACAGGAGATTTAGCAAAAATAGATGAAGATGGATATATATTTATTTGTGGAAGAAAGAAGAGTGTTATCGTATTAAAAAATGGTAAAAATATATTCCCAGAAGAAATGGAAGCACTAGTAAATAAAATAGAAGGTGTTAAAGAATCATTTATTTTTGGTAAACAACAATCAGATGATAAAGATGATATAAAAATAAATGTAAAAATAATATTTGATAGAGAAATTATGCAAGAGGCGTACAAAGTTACAACAGATGATGAAATTTATAAGGTTTTAGCAGAAAAAGTTAAAGAAGTAAACCAAATTATGCCAAAATACAAAGCAATAAGAGGAATATTAATTTCAGAAGAACCATTATTAAAAACAACAACAAGCAAAATAAAAAGACAAGCAAATTTAGAGATAATTGAAAATGAGAATAAAAAATAAAGAGATTCTTTAAATCTATAATTAATAAAAAGATTGATTTAGTCAGAAGCTAAGTCAATCTTTTTTTATTAAAAATATGGCAAACAAGATTGATGCATGATAAAATACATAAAAAGCTAAAAAGGAGAATGTAATGTTAGGTATATTTTTAGCAATAGTATCAGCTATTTTTATGGCTGCAATGCAAATTCTTTTAAAGAAAAGTTACAAAGAATTAGATCCTTCTGTTGCATATTTTTTTGATATGATATTTGGATTAATTGTTTGGATTCCTATTGGATTTATATTTGGAGCAACTTTAAATGATATATGGAAATGCTTGCCATTATTGGAACAGTATTAACATCTTTGGATAATGATTTTAAAGCGAAAAACTTAAAAAGTTTGACTATTATAATTCCAATAATTACAGCAATAGCAATAGGCCTATCAGATACTTTAACAAAAGGAATTATAGATGAAACATCAGCTTTTAATTTTTTAGTCGCGATTGCAATAGTACAACTACCAGTATCAATTGCATATTTGATAATTTCTAAACAAAAATTAAAAAAAGTGTTTAAAGAATTAAAAAAAGGAGTAAAGTCATATAAATATTCTATAATAGGTTCTTTATTTAATGTCATTCGGAACGGGATGTTTATTAGTATCATTTAATTATACATATGCATCAATAGCGTCACCTTTAACTGCAATATATACGCCTTTTGTTTTAATATATTCTGTTCTTTTCTTAAAAGAGAAAATTAATAAAGTAAATTTAATTGGAATTATTTTAGCATTAATAGGAGCTTTAGCAATTACAATTATTGGTTAATGTATTACGAAAATCGTCCTTTATTAAAAGATTGATTTATTTATAAATCAATCTTTTTTTGTACTAAAAATATAGAAAACAAAATAAATTAATGATAAAATTCAAAAAAATGAGAAAAGGAGCTTTATTATGTATAATGCAAATAAAATAGTAATATTTGATTGGGGAGGAGTAATAGAAAGCCATAGAGAAGGAGAATATTCCTTAAATACAGCTATAACAAATTTTATAAAACATTTTAACAATAAAGTAAACGAGAATAACTTAATAGAAAGATATTTTGATGTGTGCACTAGGAAAGTAGAAGAAGGAAATAAAGAAGATACATGGTTTGAAAAAATAAGAAACGAATTTAATATACAATGTAGTGAAGATGAATTTTATAAATTTTATGAAGAAGAATTTAATCGTATAGAATATTATAAAGACGTTGTAGAATATGCACATAGTTTAAAAGCTAAATGCAAAATAGGAATATTATCTAATTTAGGTAAAGTGGATATAGCAAGATTAGATAAGCAAGTTGATTTAAAAGTTTTTGATTATGTATGGTTATCATGTGAACTTAAATGTAGTAAGCCTAATGAAAAAGTTTATAAAATTGTAGAAAAAGATTGTAATATAAGTCCAAATAATATCTTATTTATAGATGATGTTCAAAAAAATCTGGAACCTGCTAAAGAAAGAGGCTGGAATACTTGTAATGCATATGGTTATGAACTAAACAAAATACGCAATAGTGTAGAAAAATTTATTAATGAATAGGAGGAGGTTAGAATGGATAATTCAAAAGAATACATTGGTAAAATACTGGAAGCAGAGATAGATAGACCTATGGGAACAGAACATCCTAAATTTCCAGAATCAATATATCCTATTAATTATGGATATATTCCTAATACAGTTAGTGGAGATGGTAAAGAGCTTGATTGCTATATATTAGGTGTATTTGAACCTGTTAAAACTTTTAAAGGAAAATGTATAGCTGTCATACATAGATTGAATGATAATGATGATAAATTAATTTTAACTTCAGAAGGTAAAGATTATTCCGATGACGCAATAAGAGCTTTAACAGAATTTCAGGAGAGATTTTTTAAAAGTATAATTATTAGAAAACCATAGCAGTTAAATATGAAAGAGAGATGAATTATATGATTAAAGCTGTAATCTTCGATATGGACGGTACAATGCTTGACACAGAAAGAATAAAAAAAATGGATGGAAATATGCCGGGAAATGCTTAGGAATAACAATTACAGATGAAATTATTTCAGAAATAAGAGGAACTACTAATAAATACATTGAATCATATTTAGGTAAAAGATTTAATAAATTGAATTTTGAAAAATTATTTAAGATAAGGGAAGAATTTATAGCAAAAGAAATTTCAAAAAATGGGATAGAGCCTAAAGATGGACTTATTGAGCTTTTAGATTTCTTAAAAAATAATAATTACAGGATGGCAGTTGCAAGTTCTTCAGAAGAAAAAAACATTAGGACATATTTAGACAAGCTAAATGTTATAAAAGATTTTGAAGTAATCTTAAGTGGAGAAATGGTTACGAAAGGCAAGCCTGACCCAGAAATATATCTAAAATCAGCTGAATTACTAAATCTACCTATCGAAGAGTGTATAGGGATTGAAGATAGTATTAATGGCGTTTTATCAATTTGTAGAGCTGGAATGAGAGCAGTTATGATTCCAGATTTACAAGAACCAACTAAAGAAGTAGAAGATATGCTATATGCAAAATTAAATTCTTTAACTGATGTAATTGATTTATTAAAAAATGAACACAAATAGCAAAAGGAGAGCTATATGAATAATTTAGAAATTAAACTTAATGAATTATTTGAAAAATGGAAAGAAGATCATAAAAAAGATACACTATATGAATATGATACACCTAATATTAAGGGAAAGTATATTCCGAAAGAGAATTTCATATGTGATGGTTTTTGTGTATCTAATAAAATTAAAGAAAATACTATACTATATATTGCTAAAGAGAGTCATGAATATAACAATAATAGTATAATTAAAGATGCAGAAACCAAAGAATATACATATTTAAAGAAAAATATGTCTAAGAATTCAATATTTCCTAGAAGAATAAAAAAGATGCAAGAGGAAGTATTAAGAACGGATATAAATGATATTACATTTATGAACATTAATAAAAGAGGAGGTTTTTCCTATACTGATATGACAATCCTAAATACTTATGCAATGCAATTTAGCGATAACATCGTGCAGGAAATTGAAATAATTAATCCAGAACTAATAATATGTTGTGGAATTGGCTTAAAAAGAATTATTAATATGGTATATAAAAAATGCAATAAAAATCTTAATAAAGACATAATTGAAGTTCATCACCTATCATATGTTGTAGGTGATGATATATATATGAATGAATTTAAAGATGAATTAAAAGGAATTAATAGATTGAACAGAAAATAATGTAATATTTAGCAAATTTAGGCTTTCTTTTAAAAGATTATAAGTATGAGAGAAAAGACTTATGTAATATAAAAATATTCAAAACCACTACACAAATGATAAAAAATATGTTACAATAATTACCGGAAAATTAATCTACATGCGAAATATGTTTTTTTCGATGTAGATAAAATTTATAAAAAATAAGAAAGAGGAGGAATTAAAATGTCAGGACACAGTAAATGGCATAATATACAAGCCAAAAAAGGAAAAGCTGATGCAGCAAGAGGAAAAATATTTACAAAATTAGGAAGAGAAATATTAATCGCAGTAAAACAAGGTGGACCTGACCCGGCAGGTAATTCCAAATTAAAAGATGTAATTTCAAAATGTAAGGCAAATAACATGCCTAATGATACAATAAATAATGCTATTAAAAAAGCTTCTGGAGCAACAGATACTTCAAATTACGAAGAAATTACATACGAAGGATATGGAACAAATGGTGTTGCAGTTATAGTAGAAGCTAGTACAGATAATAGAAATAGAACAGCAGCAGATGTGAGACACGTATTTGATAAAGCTGGTGGAAATTTAGGAACAACAGGTTGCGTATCATATTTATTTAACAAAAAAGGAATTATTGTTATAGATAAAGAAAGCACAAACATGGAAGAAGATGATTTAATGATGCTAGCATTAGATGCTGGTGCAGAAGATTTTTCTTCAGATGAAAATTGTTATGAAATAACAACAGATCCTTCTGATTTCTCAAGTGTAAGAGATGCACTAGAAGAAGCTGGATTAGAATTTGTAGAAGCAGAAGTACAAATGGTTCCAACTACATATGTTTCTTTAAGTGAAGCAGATGGAGAAAAGATGCAAAGATTAATAGATAATTTAGAGGATTTAGACGATGTTATGAATGTTTACCATAACTGGGAACAAGAATAATTAAAAAATTGTAATAAATTCAAGACTAAGCACATATATATTTAATATATGTGCTTTTTTCATGTTCTATTATTAAATTTTAAGAATATGAAAAGATAAATATGGAAAGGACAAGACAATGACATATAACGAGATTTTAAGATATTTTCCAAGAAGAATAAGTACTAGTCTAGAAGAAGTTTTTAAACAAACAAATTATGTTATAGAAGAAATTAGATTAAGAACAGAAAGACCAATAATAATAAAACATTCCAAAGGAGAAGAAATATTAAAAACAACGGTTTCAATAAATGAAATATTAGAAACACTTCAACATATTTGTGACAATTCAATATATACATATCAAAACCAGATTTGCAACGGATTTGTAACTATAAAAGGAGGACATAGAATAGGAATATCTGGAAGTGTAGTACAAACAGATGGAAAAATAAGCAATATAAATTATATTTCAAACCTTAATTTTAGAATAGCCAGACAAATAATTGGTGCTAGTAATGAAATTTTAAGATACTTAATTAATATGGAAGAAAACAGCATATATAATACTTTAATTGCATCCTCACCAGGAGCTGGTAAAACTACAATCTTAAGAGACGTTGTTAGAAGACTTAGTGATGGAATAGAACAAATTAATTTTAAAGGTAAAACAATAAGTTTAGTAGATGAAAGAGGAGAAATTGCAGCAGTATATAAAGGAGTGCCTCAGAATGATATAGGAGTTAGAACAGACGTTATGGACAATGTAGATAAAAGTATTGGAATGAAACTATTAATTAGGTCAATGTCACCAGAAATAATTGTTGCGGACGAAATAGGAAAAGATGAGGATGTAGAAGCTATAAATTATGCAGTTTGCTCTGGAATTAAAGGGATTTTCACTGCACATGGTGGAAATTTAAAAGAATTACAGTTAAATCCAGCGATATCTAAAATAATAAACAAACATATATTTGAAAGAATAATTTTTTTAGATAAAACAATTAAAGGAAAAGTGAAAACAGTATATGCACTAGACAAAATAAATAATGAATATGTAACAATTTAAATTATTAGTTCTAAAATGGTAATTAATGAATATATATAATAGGGGAAGATAAAATGGAATTTGTTAAAATTATACTTTTAACACTAGTAATGGGAATGTGTACAGCTCTAGGAATAATGAAAGCAAATAAATATAAATTAAGAGTAATTGATTTGCAAGAGATAAAAAAAGCTTTAAATCTGGCAATAACAAAAATGAGATATACATATGAACCATTACCGGAGTTATTTAAAGAAATATCAAAAGATTTAAATGAAAATATGGCTAATATTTTTATTAAAGCACATACATTTATGGAAACTTTAAACGCAGGACAGGCATGGGAAAAAGCAATTGATGAAAGTAATAATAACTTTACAAATGAAGATATAAATATTATTAAAGGATTATCAAAGTTATTAGGAAAAACAGATTTAGAAGGACAACTTATGCAAATAGAATTAACAACCAAATTAGTAGATGAACAAATTATAGAAGCAACAAATTCACAAAATAAAAATACCAAATTATATAAAACATTAGGAGCAACAGTTGGACTTGCTATAATGATTATCTTTATATAAGGGGAGAGCAATATGGATATAAATTTATTATTTAAAATAGCAGCAATAGGAATTTTGGTAGCAGTTTTATACCAAGTTTTAGTACGAGCAGGGAGAGAAGATCAAGCTATGATGACAACATTGGCAGGTCTAATAATAGTATTAACAATGGTAATAAAAGAAATAAGCTCATTATTTAGTAATGTAAGAACAATGTTTAACTTATAGAAAAATAGTAGGGAACTAGGGACGATCCTTAAAACTCTATTCTATACAAAAAAGGAAAAAAGGACCGTCCAAAAATCCCTATAAAATCCCTAAAGGAGCTAATATGGATATTGTAAAAATAGTGGGAATTGCTATAGTTGCAGTAATTATAATAACTTTAATAAAACAGTATAAACCAGAATTTGCTATTTATGTTTCTATTATTGCTGGCATAATTATCTTTTTTATGGTTTTTGACCAGCTCTCTGGAATAATTAATTTAATAAATGAATTAACTACTAAAGCAAATTTAAATAATGATTTTATAAAAATACTTCTAAAAATTACAGGAATAGCTTTTTTAGCAGAATTTGCAGTTCAAATATGTATGGATTTAGGAGAGTCTGCTTTGGCTAATAAAGTTGATTTGGGCGGAAAAGTTATAATAATTTCACTTTCTATTCCAATACTATCTTCATTAGTAGAATCTGTTGTACAAATTCTACCTTAAAGGAGTTTGAAAATGAAAAAATTAATTACGATATTTGCTATTCTAATTTGTATTTTTAGTACAAGTATTTCTAAGGCGGATACAGAAGATGATGTTATAAATTCACAAATGGATTCATTTAATATTTCGAATTTTATAGATGAAGCCAACAAATATTCCAATGATATTCTTAAAGATATTGATATACAAGAGTTATTAAATAATGCTATAAAAGGAGAATTAGATACTAATCAATTATTGAAAAATATTTTTCCTCTTCTCGGCACAGAAATTAAAGAATCCTTAAAAGTGATGGGAAGTATATTAATAATTGTTTTAATACATAGTGTGCTAAAAAGTATAAGTGATAATCTAAATAATAAAAGTGTGGCACAAATTACATATTATGTACAATATATTTTAATTGCAACAGTAATAATGACTAATTTTTCAAGTATTATAACACTTACAAAAGAAGCAGTAGGAAACATGATTTCTTTTATACAATTATTATTTCCTCTTCTAATGACATTAATGCTTGCATCTGGAAGTGCTGTGTCAGTAAATTTAGTACAGCCAATAATATTATTTATAATAAATTTAATTTCAAATATATTTCAATCAATAATCATACCAATAATTTTAGTAGGTACAGCACTTGCAATTGTTTCAAAAATATCAGATAGAATTCAAATAGATAAATTATCAAAATTTTTAAAATCAAGTTCAGTTTGGGTAATAGGAATATTACTTACAATATTTGTAGGAGTTTTATCAATAGAAGGCACTTTAGGTAGTAGTGTAGATGGTATAACTGCTAAAACAGCAAAAGCCGCAGTATCTAGTTTTATTCCTGTTGTAGGTAAAGTACTAGGAGATGCTGTTGATACAGTTATAGGGTGTTCAGCAATTTTAAAAAATGCTATAGGAATAGTTGGTGTTATTGTGGTAATTGCAATATGTATAACACCAATATTAAAACTGGCAATTATAACTATAATATATCATCTTACAGCTGCCTTATGCGAGCCAATAGCAGATTCAAAAATTGTATCTTTAATATCTCAAATGGCAGATACATTTAAGATTTTGCTTGCTATAGTATGCTCTATAAGTGTAATGCTTATAATCGGAATAACTTTAGTTATTAATATTTCTAATACGGGACTAATGTATAGGTAGGTATTAAAATGATTTCATGGTTTAATAGTTGGGCACAAGGAATTATTCTTGCAGTTATAATTGTAACTATTTTAGAAATGATTGTGCCAGAAGGAAGAAATAAGAAATACATAAAAATTGTTATGGGAGTATATATTACGTTTACAATAATATCTCCAATAATTACAAAAGTTACTGGTAATAATTTTGAACTTGATGTTAGTAAATATGAAGACTTATTTAATTCAAATTCTGTACAAGGAGTAAATGAAATTACAAGCCTTAATAATCAAAGTATAGAGAATTTATATTTAAATACTATAAAAACTGATATAAAGACAGAATTAGACAAAGAAGGATATGAAAGTAAAAAGATTAATATAACTGCAGATATAAATGTAGAAAACGAAGAAGCGAAAATATACAAAATTGATATTGAGGTAGCTAAAAAGCCAAATGAAGAAGAAATTAAGAAGGTAAATAAAGTAGAAATTGGAAAAAGTACAGAAGAATCTAATGTAGAGGAAGTTACATTATCATCAGGTGAAGTAAATAAATTAAAAGAAGTATTAGCAGAAAAATACGAAATAGAAAAAGAAAAAATTCATATAAATGGAAAGTAAGGAGGTGGTATGAATGTTAAAAGAAAAAATACAACAATTAAAGGAAAATATGACTAAAAGTGATAATAAAACTGGTAAGAAAAAAGTAGAGAATTTAGTAGTTGGAATACTTATATTAATAGTAACAGTAATTGCAATTAATACCATCTTGGCAGACGACAATAAAAAGGAAACAAGTAAAGATAATAATACAGTAAGCAACACTACAGTAGCAGACACGACACAAGCAACAAACACTAGTTTAGAAGAAAGACTAGAAGGAATTTTAGCAAAAATTAATGGTGTTGGAAAGGTAGATGTATTAATTAATTATTCTGAAAGTACAGAAGTAGTTGCAATGTATAATGAGAATATAAAGGAAACTTCTACGGAAGAGCAAGATGAATCTGGTGGTACTAGAGTTATAACAGAAAATGATATTCAAAGAGATGTAATATTTCAGGAAGACAATGGAGAGAAAACACCAATTACACAAAAGACTATTATGCCCAAAATTGAAGGAACAATAATAACTGCAGAAGGTGCAGGAGATGCAAATGTAAAGGAAAATATTATACAGGCTGTGTCAGCAGCTACTGGGCTTGCATCACATAAAATACAAGTTTTCCAAATGTCAAAATAAATAAAAGGAGAGAATATTATGAATTTAAAAAATATTAAAAGTAATCAAATTATTTTATTTGTTGTAGCATTAATGCTAGTGTCAGCAGGATATTTAAGTTATAGTATGAAAGGAACCCCTGTTTCTAGCAACATTGTCTCAGAAAATGAGGTATCTAGCATTGGAGACGCACAATTAGTTTCTAGTAATAACGTTATAGATTCTAATAGTTTAAATGAGGTAAGTTTAGCAACTAGCAGTAGTTCCTCTTCTAAAACTGATGATTATTTTGCAAGCTCTAGGTTAGGTAGAGATACTATGTATTCACAAATGATAGAAAGTTATCAAAATTTATTGGATAATCAAAATGTGAGTGAGGAGCAAAAGACTGTAGCTACACAAGAGATTACAGAAATTAATAATACACAGAATAGTATTATGATTTGTGAGAATTTAATAAAAACAAAAGGAATTAGTGATGTTGTTATTTTTGTAAATGATAAAAGTATAAATGTAATAGTAAAAGCTGATACATTAGAACAAGATACTATAGCTCAGATACAAAATATTATAGCAAGAGAAATGAATGCAGAGATAGAAAATATACATATTAGTAATAAGTAATTTGCTGTATCTTACATAAAGTGGTATAATTAATATGTAACCTGAAAACAGCTGAATAAAATCTTTTCCCTAATTGACAGCAGGAGGTACAATATGAAAATATTACACATAATTACTTTTTTAGTTATAATTATACTTACTACAGCGGTGATAAGGAGAATTTGGTGGATAGAATATAAAAAACGGAACAATATTAAATGTATAATTTTATCAAATTTCATAGAAGTTGCAACAGTTATAGGACATGTGCTTTTTATTTTACTTTTGAGTGCTATGTTTATGATGGAGAACACTAAAGGTATAATAATTCATTTTTTCTGGATTGCAATAATCGGTATATATCTTTTTTCTAAAGTATTGTATAAACTGTTTTATAGGAACATAAACCAATATTTTGAAGAAAAAAGAAAAAATAAAAATATGTAGGGAAAAGTCGGAGGAGTTTGAGCCTCCGTTTTTTTATGCTTATAAAGTTTGTGTTTAATATAAAAAAATGATATAATAACTATGTTACAAGTGTTTTTTGCAAGTATTATATTTGTTGCCAGAAATGGTAAGTACTCCAAAATAGCGGAAGGAAAAATGAATATAAACTTAAGGCTTGTATACAAAAGACAAAGGTACTCCCAGAAAGAGTACAAGGAGGACAGCATATGTTAGGCAGAAAAAGAAAGCTTCAGTGGCAATTGATTGAAAGTATTCTTGTTGAAAACAGCGAAAAGATTACCAATTCTGAAATGTGGAAAGTGGTAATTTATCTTCCAATCGAAAAGGGAACTCTTTATAAAAGAAATAAAGAAAATTTAGTACTTTTGGGTTGGACAGTGGTCGAAACATTTGAGGAAGAATATTTTATCATTCCAACTGCAATGTTCTTTCTTCAAGATAAGTTAGTAGGGTAACCTGCTAACTTTTTCTGCTTATATAATAATTTTATACAAATTCAAATAAAACTCTTGAAATAAAATAATATAATTGATATCATATAATTTGCGTAAGGAGGCATATAAATGAAATTAAACATTGTACTAGTAGAACCAGAAATACCACAAAATACAGGAAACATTGTAAGAACTTGTGCGGCAACAGGAGCTAAATTACATTTAGTAGAACCATTAGGATTTCAGATATCAGATAGATATTTAAAAAGAGCTGGTTTGGATTACTGGGACAAGTTAGAAATAGAAAAGCATATTTCTTTTACAGAATTTCTAAAAAAATATGATCCTACACAAACTAATATGTTTTTTATTACATCTAAAGGTACACATAGATATGATGAACCAAAATATGAAGACATGGATGAAGTGTTTTTATTATTTGGTAAAGAGACAAAAGGTTTACCAGAAGATATAATGAAAAAATATATAGACAAAACTATGAGAATTCCAATGATAGATGGAATTAGGTGTTTAAACCTTTCAAATGCAGTTTCTATATTAGCATATGAGGTATTAAGACATACTAATTTTGAACATTTAAAAGAAACTAGTGAAAGATTATTGGATGATTAGTCACTATATAAAGATTAGTGAATATTTTTGTATGTATCAGTTAGGGAGGTTTTTTAAATGATTAAAAAAGTAGCAATTTTAGCAAATGGTGGAGATGTTTCAGGTTTTAATGCTGTTATAAGAGCAATCAAAAAGACTTGTGAAACAAATGGAATTGAATGTTATGGTTATATTGATGGGTACAGAGGACTTGTAAACAATAATTATATTCGTTTAGACGGAAATGAAAAGGCTTCTGGTATTTTAACAAAAGGAGGTTCTATTATAGGGTCTTCAACAAATGCTATAGTATTCCATTACAAAGTTGAGCATGAAGATGGAACAGTTACTTATGAAGATTTATCAGACCAATGTGTAAGAAATGTAAAAGAAGCAGGCTTTGATTGTGTATTTACATTGGGTGGAGATAGTACACAAAAATCTGCAAGGGATTTATTCTTAAAAGGAATTAACACAATAGGTGTTCCAAAAACAATAGATAATGATGTTGCTTGTACAGATGTTACATTTGGATATAATACAGCTGTTCATGTTGCAACAGAAGCTTTAGATAGATTACATACAACTGCTGAAACACATGATAGAATAATGGTATTAGAAGTTATGGGAAGATTCGCTGGTTGGATAGCTTTAGAATCTGCTATTTCTGGTGGTGCAGATGTTGCTTTAATTCCAGAGATTCCATATGATATAAACAAAGCTGCTGCAGCAATTAATAAAAGAAAAGAAAACGGAAAAAGATTTAGTGTTGTTGTTGTATCAGAAGGAGCTCATCCAATAAATGCAGAACAAACAACACATGCTGCAGAAGGAATTGATAACAAAGCTGGAATAAGTGTAAAATTTGGTGGAGAAGGAAATAGAGTTGCAAAACAACTTAAAGAATTAACTGGTTTAGATTCTAGATGTACAATCTTAGGATATATGCAAAGAGGAGGAACTCCAACAGCATATGATAGAGTGCTATCTACAAAATATGGTGCAAAAGCTATGGAACTAGCTATGGAAGGAAAATTTGGAGTTTTAACAGTTATAAAGAACGGAAAATTAGATTGTGTTCCATTAGAAGTAGTTGTTGGAGAAAATAAAGAGATTGGTGCTGTTCAAGGTGGTACAGCAGAAAGTAATGTAAGATATGTTACAATGGACGATGATTTAGTAAAAACAGCAAGAGATGTTGGAATTTGTTTAGGAGACTAAATTAAATTCCCATGGAGGACATAAAAATTTATTAATAGAAGCAAAAAAGAATTATATAGTAAATCTTTCTTGGTAGACGAAAAGTTAGCAAGGAAGATTTATTTTTTTACGTAATAAAAGGAGATATTGCTAAAATTATGTTAACATGATATAATATATAGTGTTCAACGAGACAAATAATAGGAAAAGGGAGAGTAAAATCATGTTAAAAATCACAAATGAAAAAAATGTTCAGGAACTGGCTAAGATGTTTTATACTGCAAAGAGCGTGAGTTCGAGTCAGGTGACAAGGGAAGAAGATGGATTTTCCTATCAAACGATGTCACCAAGCTGGACATCAAACGAAAATAGCAGTTATATGCATCGGATTATAACAACAGGATCTAATGTTTTAGCTGTTGCTGGAAGTTTTGACCATATTATTGATATGGCAATGTATGGAGCGAGAAATATCTATGCTGTAGATGTTAATCCACTTCAATTTCCAGTGGACTGGCTTAAATATCAGGCTGTAATGAGTCTAACTGCTGGGCAATTTAAAAAATTTGCACTTAACACCCGGGCTGATATGCTCTCAAATGAATTAATGTCCATTATATTGGAAAGGACAGAAGATTCTGTAGAGAAGGAATTCTGGGAAAAAGTCTATAGCGAAAAAACTCCTATGGACATAAGAATGGACTACCTTATGAACGAACGAAGCTATGTAATAAACCGTTCCGAAAGAGTAGTCAAGTTTGACTACCCAGAATACAGTCTCTGGAACAGGGCACGGAAAGCTTTGGAAGAAGCAGAGATTTATGAGGAGAAAAAAGATATCTTAGAAGTACAACTTCCAGAGAAGAGTATGGATGTGATTCATTTATCAAATATCCATAACTTTTACAGACCGGCAGAGTTCGCTTCAAAGGTCAGAAACATAAGTAGATTTTTGAAGCAAGATGGAAGTATAGTACTGTATTGCATTGGCATGAAGCCAGAATGGTTTGAGGCTGTGCGAAATGGTAGCGACAGACTTCCATTGTATCAAACAGATTTCAACATGGCAGTCTGTGCAAAAAATCCTCTTCTTATGAAAGGGCTCCAACAACAGATTTCATTCACTATGCTCTTATACCAAGAGTTGCTGAACGACTTTGAAGTTGAGGTGATTCCTGTAAGAACAGGAAAAGGGTTTGTGGGGTACAATACAACTACTGATGTTGTACTCGCAGCAAGACATAAATAACATGAAAATTTAGAGCGGGAGGAGTTTAATCTTCCTGCTCTCTCCATTTTATTTGAGATATCATAACTTTAGAAAATGATAATATAGAAGCAGTAACGATAGAAGATAAGCAGTTGGATCTAATTGACATAAAACGAGAGAAGTAATATAATAATATAGAAAAAAATGCAGGAGGAAAAGAATATGCTGATAACAAAAAACAATAAAAATGCCCAAGCTTTACGTGATAGCTTTTATAATGTTCGGCACGATGTAATGTTTTTTCATGATGTAAGGGACAAAAGTCCATATAATCATGTTGCACCTATTTGGACGTCAAACGAGAATGGAGCATATATACTTCAAATGTTAAAAACGACAGATACGGTCTTAACTATTGCTGGTTCTATGGATTCTATTTTTGATATGACACTATGTGGAATTCGAAACATATACGCGGTTGACGTAAATCCGGTTCAAATTCCTATTTGTTGGTTAAAGTATTACGCTTTAACTAAATTGGATAGTTATGATGAATTTAAAGCTTTTGTAATTGATGCTTCAGTATTTGCTTTATCAGACAGACTTGCAAGCAAAATATTGAATCGAACAAATATTTCTGAAGAAAATAAATTCTGGAGACTTGTTTATAAGGAAAATAATTCTTTAGAAATGCGATTAAAATATTTTGCAAATGAGACATATTATCTCAGAACAGGTGAAGGAAGGCGTATAAATTTTGAATACGTAAAAAAAGACAACTGGGAAAAAGTAAGAAAAGCTTTATCAGAAAGTACAATATATTTAGAGAGGAAAGATATATTTGACATGTATATTCCTGAAAATGTTTTTGATGTTGTTTGTTTGTCAAATCTGCATAATTTCTATCCAATAGATTATTATGTAGATAAACTAAAAGAGCTTTCATCAAAACTGAAAAAAAACGGAAAAATTGTATTGTACTTTATTGGAATGAAACCGGAGTGGTTTCGTTCTTGGGATAAAAATCTTCTACCAGATATACAGGAAGAAGATTTAAACAGAGCCTACATCAAAGATGGTATTAAGGAATTTGGAGTGTTACAGCAAATAAACAATACTGGTAATCTCTATAAAAAGCTAAAAAAATATTTTAAAGTTTTAATCATACCAGTAAAAACCGGAAAGGGATATATGTTTTATAATACTCCAACTGATTGTATATTGGTGCTGCAATCAAAATAAAATTGTTATATGCGTATTTTTTGACCGGAGGAAGATGTAATTCCTCCGGTTATACTTTTACTAGCTACAATCAAACATAAATTTTATAGAACTGGAAATACTTATATAAATTATAAAATGGAGGTAGATATGAAAAAAATTTATATAAATGGAGATATCATAACTTTAGAAAATAATAATATAGAAGCACTAGCGATAGAGGATGATAAGATTATAAAAACTGGTTCAAAAGACGATGTAATGAAATTAGCTGATAGAAATACAGAAATAATAGATTTAAAAGGAAATACACTAATGCCAGCTTTTATAGATGCACATAGTCATATATTTGCATTAGCCAAAAGTTTAATGCAAATATCTATAGAAGGATTAACTAGTATAGAAGAAATAAAAAATAAATTAGGTGAGTATAAAAATAATACAAATGAGTGGCTTATAGTAAATGGATATGATAATAACATATTAAAGAATAGACAACATATTACTAAAAAGGAATTAGACCAAATATTTCCGAATACACCTGTTCTTATAGAAAACAAGTCTAGACATAATGGTATTGCAAATAGTAAGGCATTAGAATTATTGGGAATAACTGCAGATATTCCTAATCCAGATGGAGGAAGAATAGAATATGAAACAGGATTATTAGAGGAAAATGCATTTATAGATTCTCTTAAAATGATACCTCTTCCCAAAATAGAAGATATAGTACAAGCATTTAAGAAGGCTCAACAGATATATGCCTCACATGGAATAACTATGGCACAAGAAGGAGTCATAACCAAAGAACTAGCAGAGATTTATAAATTTTTAACTAGTAAAAATGAAATATTTTTAGACATTGTCGCTTATATGGAAAATAAAGATGTAGAAAAAATAGAAAGAGAATATAAAGATTATTTTAATCAGTATAAGGACAACCTTAAAATAGGTGGAATAAAAATATTTTTGGATGGTTCGCCACAGGCAAAAACCGCGTGGTTAAGAGATGAATATGAAAACGATGAAAAATATTATGGATATAAAATAATGAAAGATGAAGATATAGAACAAGTATTAAAAAAAGCAAAAGAGAAAAATTTACAAGTACTAGCACATTGTAATGGAGATAAAGCAGCAGAACAATATATAAATGCGATAAAAAATATATCAGGTTTAAAAAGACCAGTTATGATACATGCACAGATTTTAGGATTAGACCAATTACCTGATGTAAAGAAATATAATATAATACCTTCATTCTTTATAAGCCATATATATTATTTTGGAGATATCCATATAAAAAACTTAGGAATAAAAAGAGCAGAACACATTAGTCCAGCAGGTTCGAGCCTAAAGCATAATATTTTATTTACTTTTCACCAAGATACACCAGTAATTGAACCAGATATGTTTGAAACAATCTGGTGTGCTGTAAATAGAAAGACAAAAGAAGGAAAAGTACTTGGAGAAAATGAAAAAATATCTGTATTAGAAGCAATAAAAGCAGTTACAATAAATGCTGCATATCAATATGGGGAAGAAAATATAAAAGGAAGTTTAAAAGTTGGTAAGAATGCTAATATGATTATTATTAATAAAAATCCATTAAAGATTGATAAAGATGAAATAAAAGACATAAAAATATTAGAAACAATTAAAGATGGAAAAAATATTTGGAAATGTCAATAGGGAATTTTGGGAAGCTCCTCAAAATTCCTTTTTTAATTTGTTTTGATATATTATAATTTTTAAAAATTCTATACAATTTATATTTTTTATGATATAAAAAATTATGAAAATATTAAAAATGGAGAGAACAAATGATAGAAATAAAAAATGTAAGTAAAGCTTATGTAAAAGATAAAAAGGTAGTAGAAAATATAAATTTAAAAATAGAAGATGGAATTATTTTTGGATTTATAGGACCTAATGGTGCAGGCAAGACGACGACGATGGAAATGCTTACAGGGGTATTAGATATTGATGAAGGAGAAATTCTGATAGATGGTATAAATATAGAAAAAGAACCTATAAAGGCTAAGCAAGAATTTGGATTTGTACCAGATATTTTTAGAAATTCAACAGCATTATTAATATTCTTATTGGTAGTATTACTTGCAATTAATGCCTTAATAAATAGATATGTAAGAAAAAATCAAGCTAGGTTATATAAAAAAGTATATTAAATTTATTAAGATATAGAAAAAAACAGATTTTTTTAATAAATCTGTTTTTTTTATTTCTATTGTGATATAATTCGAGTAAATATTAAAATAAGGAAGTAAATATTATGAGTGATGATACTATAATTATATTAAGTGCAATCTTCGCAACGATTACTCTTATAAGCTTAAGAGCTATAATCTATATTATAAAAACATGGCAATATAGCAAGATTGCTAAAAACAGCAAAGCTAGAATGGAAGAACTAGAGAAATTAGAAAAAGAAGGCATAATAAAAACTGTAGTCATAGATTTACAAAATGAAAAATATAGAGTAAGAAATCCATCAGATTTTAATGGACTAATAATTGATGGCGAAAAATATAATGATTTAACATCTTGGTTTATAAAGAAACGAGAAGGATTATATATAATAGGAAAACAAGAAAACTATATAATAAAATTACTAATAAATAAGAATTAGTTTATAACAAAAGAAAATGAATAAATAATAGGGGTAAAATATGGAAGAGCAAAAGATAAAAGAAATAATAGAAGAAATACCACAATACAAAGTAAATAAAATAGCAAATGAAATTGCAATAAGAATTACAAATGTATTTACAGAATTAAAAGGGCAATATGATGAATTATTAAAAAAATTGGAACAATGTCAAATAAAAATTGCAAAATTTGAAGATGAAAATATGTCTCACTATTATTCAAATGGAGTTATATATTTTTCAAATAAAATTCATACAAATTCTATTAATGAAGTTTTAGTTATGGAATATTTGCATTTTTTACAAGAAGGCAGGGAACAAACTTGTTTTCATGAATCTTTAAATAATTTTGCAGCAAAATTATTAACTCAAGAATTAAAAGAACGAATGAATGTACATGGAATCTTTTTATCTTCTTTAATAGAAGGAGATTATGCGCTATTAGTTAATCTAATTATGCAAATAGATTTTTTAGTTGGTAGAAAAGAATTTGTAGAAACCATTATAAATAATAAGGACGATTATTATGTATTAATAAATAAAATCTCAAATGGAAATATAGACAGACTTACAGGTGATTTTAAAAAATTATATTATCTAATATTAGACTACAAAACTACAGACGATTTATATAAAGTAGAACAAGAAATAAAAGAAATGTATTTTAGTATCCAAAATTATATTATGAAATTTTATTTTTACTATACAGCAATTCATGCAGAAGATGAAGATGAAATACAAGAAGCTAGACAAAAATTAGAAGAGTTAAAAAATTACAGGGGAGTAGTAGAAGAAGATAAGTTTTATGAAGAAGCTTATAAAAAGGTATCAGAAAGTTTAGACAAAAAAGAAAAGCAATTTAAGAAAAAGAATAGCAAAAATGCATTAGCTATAATATATAAAAACAGACTAATAGCATTTATTAAGAAACTATTATCTTTTGATAATTAGAATATAAGGTGAAATAAATGAACCATTTAAAAGAAATTATAAACAAAAGTAAAAGTGTGGTTTTCTTTGGTGGGGCAGGAGTTTCTACAGAAAGTGGAATTCCTGATTTCAGAAGTAAAGATGGACTATATAATCAGCAATATAAATATCCTCCAGAAGAAATATTAAGCCATACTTTTTTTATTAATCATACAGCAGAATTTTATGAATTTTACAAAGCTAAAATGAATTCATTAAAATACGAACCTAATATTACACATATTAAACTAGCAGAACTAGAGCAAAAAGGAATATTAAAAGCTATAGTAACTCAGAACATAGATGGTTTACATCAAGAAGCTGGCTCAAAAAATGTTCTAGAGCTTCATGGAAGTGTACATAGAAATTATTGCATGAAATGTGGTAAATTTTATGATGCAGAATATGTGTTTAATTCAGTAGGCATTCCAAAATGTATATGTGGCGGAATTATTAAACCTGATGTTGTTTTATATGAAGAGAGTTTAAATGAAGATATATTAGAAGAGGCTATATATCAAATATCAAAGTGTGATACATTAATAGTTGGAGGCACATCACTTACAGTATATCCTGCAAGTGGACTTATTAGATATTACAATGGAAACAACTTGATTTTAATAAATAAAGATGCTACTTCTTTTGACAATGTAGCAAATTTAGTTATTAAAGATAATTTAGGAAATATATTCAAGAATATTTAGGAGGAATAACAATGGAAGAAAAGGCAAAAGTATATTTTACAGACTTTAGAGCATTACCAGGGACAAATTTGCAAAAGAAATTAGAAAAATTAATGAAGAAAGCTGGAATTGAAAATATCGATTTTGAAAATAAATTTGTTGCAATAAAAATTCATTTTGGTGAGCCAGGTAACTTGGCATATCTAAGACCTAATTATGCAAAAACTGTAGTAGATGTTGTTAAAAAATTAGGTGGTAAGCCATTTTTAACTGATTGCAATACTTTATATGTTGGACAAAGGAAAAATGCTTTAGACCATTTAGAAGCAGCATACGAAAATGGATTTAGCCCATTTTCTACTGGATGTCATGTAATTATAGGTGATGGGTTAAAAGGAACTGATGATGTAGAAGTACCAGTAGAAGGCGGAGAGTATGTAAAAACTGCCAAAATTGGAAGAGCTATAATGGATGCAGATATATTTATTTCTTTAAATCATTTTAAAGGACATGAATCAGCAGGCTTTGGAGGAGCTTTAAAAAATATTGGAATGGGATGTGGCAGTAGAGCTGGAAAAATGGAACAACATCGCTCTGGTAAACCATCTGTAGATATAGAAAAATGTAAAAAATGTCATTTATGTGCTAAAAATTGTGCACATGGTGCAATTTCATTTGATGAAGACGGAAAAGCACATATAGACCATAACAAATGTGTTGGTTGTGGTAGATGTTTAGGCGCTTGTAATTTTGATGCAATATATAATAATAATTCTCATGCAAATGAATTATTAAATAAGAAAATGGCAGAATATTCAAAAGCAGTATTAGCTGGAAGACCAAACTTCCATATTAATTTGGTTTTAGATGTTTCACCATATTGTGATTGCCATGCAGAAAATGATGTTCCAATATTGCCAGATATAGGAATGTTTGCAAGCTTTGATCCAGTAGCACTAGATCAAGCATGTGCAGATGCTTGTAATGCTGAGCAACTTATACCTGGAAGTAAATTAGATGAAAATATGCATTCAAAAGACTTTGAGGATCATCATGACCATTTTAAAAACACAACACCACAAAGTGAATGGAAATCTTGTCTAGAACATGCTGAGAAAATAGGAATTGGTACTAGACAATACGAAATAATAAAAGTTAATTAATTTTTTGAAAAAAGTTATATGTGCTAATGTAACTTGGTCTATTATATCTTTTTAACAAATATAAGGAATTAGGATTTTTTGTTAGTTTATTAATGCCTTGCTCACAAGATAAACTTGCTTTAAAACCTAATTCTTTTATTATGTCTAATGATGCATTACTAATTCCCCCAAAAGGATATGTAAAACATTGTGGAGTATAATTCGTATTCTCTTCAAATTCTTGTTGAAGTTTTAAAATATCCTCTTCTAATACATTCTTATAATGTTCATCTGTTTCACCTTTTATTTTCTTTGTGCCAATTCGTTTGCCAGTATTACTATGTAAGCTATATGTATGATTTTGAAATTCTATACGTCCAGTAGTCATTAATTCTTTAATATCTTTCCATCTTAAATATGAATAATTTAAATTTGCTTCATCTGTTTCAGTAAATTTATCTGTATATGCACCTACAATTGATATAACTGCTTTCATATCATACTTTTCTAGTAAAGGGAATAAATAACCATAATTATTGTAATGTCCATCATCAAAAGTTAGTACTATTGGCTTTTCTGGTAGAGGGGTATCATCATATACATAAGAAATTAAATCAGATATTGTAACAGTAGTATAGCCTTTATCTTTAATATATTTTAAATCCTCTTCTAGTACACTAGGAGTAACAGTATATTTATTAGACCTTGATGGATCTTTTAAAATGCTATGATACATAATTATTGGAACTTCTATATATTCTTCTGAATTAGCAATGGTTATAGAAATTCCTATTGTTAAAAGAATGACTAATAGTATTAGAAAAAGCAATATTTTAGATAAATGTATAACCTTAATCTTCAAAATAATCCTCCTAAATAAAATCTTAATAAATTGTATACTTTTTCCTTAATATTTATGTGCTAATATATGAACAGTAAAAACAATAGGGAGGGGAAAGACTTGAAAAAGATTGTATTAAGATGTGAAAATTTAAAAAAGAATTTTCGGTCAAAAAGAAATTTTAAAAGGTGTATCACTAAAATTATTGGAAGGAGATATTTTAGGATTTATAGGTCCGAATGGAGCGGGTAAAACCACAACTATAAAACTTATATTGGGACTTCAAAGTATTACTTCTGGAAAGGTATATATTAACGGATATGATATAGAGGAGAACTTTAAAAAAGCAATAGAAAACGTAGGAACAATAGTAGAAAGTCCAGATTTATATATGTATATGTCTGGTTATGAAAATTTAAAATTAGTAGCCAACCTATATAAAAATGTTGACAAGAAAAGAATTGATGAAATTGTAAAACTAGTTGGATTAGAAAATAGAATAAAAGATAAGGTTTCTAAGTATTCATTAGGAATGAGACAAAGATTAGGAATCGCTCAAGCATTATTACACAGACCTAAATTATTAATATTGGATGAACCAACAAATGGTTTAGATCCTGAAGGAATAAAAGAAGTAAAAGTATTGCTTAAAAAATTGGCTGAACAAGAGAACATGGCAATTTTAATATCTAGCCATAATCTAGCTGAACTAGATACATTCTGTAATAAGATATCAATTATTAAGAATGGTGAAATAGTAGAAACAAATGATATAGATGCTTTCAAAAAAGACATTAAAAACAATTGCTATATATTAGAAGTGGAAGACTCTAGTGTAGTAGGATCTATTGTAGATTATAAGATGGATATTTTAACAGAAACTGAGATTAGAGTTTATATAGAAAAAGAGCAGGTTCCTCTTCTAATTAAAGAATTAGTTTTAAGAAATATAAAAATATATAATGTTTCAGAAGAAAATTTAAGCTTGGAAGATGCATTCTTAAAGAAAACAGGGGGTAATGTAATTGAGTAAGTTAATAAAAAATGAGTTAGTAAAGATTTTTTCAAAGAAAAGTATGATTGTTATTGGAGTAATTATATTAGTTATAATAATAGGCTTTAATGTATTAAATAAAGTAAGTCAAAATGTTTCAAATTCATATTCTGCATATTCGGAAAGTTATATACAATATTTAGATGAAGAATTATCAAATTTAGATCCTAATAAACCTTCAGATATAAATAAATATGTAGAAACTAAATCACAAAAAGATGTTGCTACTCTTGCCAAAGATTACAAAGAAACTAGTTGGCAAGCAGAAGTAATAGGGACAGTTATTTCTCCTATAATAGAGGAAATGAATAATTATGAATATATAGATAAAAATAATGAAGCACTTACTGCTTCTAAAACAAAATACGATGAAATGCTTATTGCTTTAAAAAATGAAGATTGGAAGTATTTTGCAAACAAAGAATTAGAAAATATAAATACCCAAATAGAAGATTTAAATACTTTAATAGCACAAGATAGTGAAAATGAAGATTTAAAAACTCAATTAAAGAGTTTAGAATTACAAAAGGAAGTAGTTAATTTAAGATTAGATAAGAACATTAATTATGGTAGTGATAACTATAAAAGTATAGCTGTACAAAATTATAGAATGTACATGGGTAATTATATTCAATCATCACAAGGTAAAAATCTAACAGATGAAGAAAAGTCAGAAATAAATGGATATTTAGAAAAAGCTAATTTATATAAATATGATTTATATAATGATACAAAATATCAAAATACTGCTACAGCAAATTATACTTTTCAAAATTCAATAGGCACATATATTGCAATTATAGTAATGGTTGTTGTTATAGTTGCTGGAGTTTCAATTAGTGAAGAATTTAATAAAGGTACTGTAAAGTTATTATTAGTTAGACCATATAGTAGAACTAAAATACTTATTTCAAAATTAATAGCTGTATTTATAACAATGCTTATTACTACAGTTGCAATTTTATTATTACAATTTATTATTGGTGGAATTGTATATGGCTTTGGAACTTATATGATGAATGTTGTACAGTTTGATTTTACAAATAATAGTATTGTAACATTAAACATTTTTGCTTATCTTGGCTTAATATTTGTATGTAAATTACCAATATTTATTTTAATTGGAACATTAGCTTTTGCATTAAGTACACTTTTCTTAAATTCACCACTTGCAGTTGCATTACCTATACTTGGATATATGGGTAGTGATGTGATTAATATGATTGCTATATCTTATAAATGGGACTGGGTAAAATATTTTGTAACACCTAACTGGGATTTAAGCCAATATTTATTTGGTGGAACTCCAATGTTTAGTGGAATTAGTATTGAATTTTCTATAACTATTTGTGCAATATATTTTGTAATTATGTTAGTAGCTTCTATAGTTTCATTTAAGAAGAGGAATATTAAGAATGTATAGTATTAAAATATTACGCTACGGTTAAATGTAGAAAAGCAAAAAAGAATCCAAACTAAGAAAACGCGTACACTCATAAAGTTGTATGCGTTTTTCTAATATAAAAATTTATGCGAGAAACTATATACTTAACTATCCCTTGAATCTTAGAAAAAACTAACTATTATTTTATAGAAAAATATGATATAATTTATGTTGACAATAAATCTGTTTAGAATCCAAATATACATAAATATGTAAGAAAATGGAGGAATAAAAAATGATAAAGGATATAACTTATTATTATAATGAGGCACAACAAAAAGGAATCGACCTGGACAAAGAAGCTTATTATATTATGTATAATCCAATGACAGGAGAGTATAAGGAATGGCCAGAAGTATCTAATCATCGGGAGTATCTGCAAAAATGTTATGCAATTGCAATACAAGTACCAATTGAAATATTAAGAAAAGAATTTAATAATATTACAATAACAAAAGATTACGGTGCGTTAGAAAATCTCAGAAAGAAAGTTTTTTCTCTAATTAAAGAAATGGAGAAAGAAGACCTTAATTTTAAAATGGGCTTTACTCCTATAACTGACATTAGAAGGCAATTAAGTTATTTATTTGAAGATACATTTCCAACAATAAGTTTTGATGTACCAAGCGATAATCCAAAAAGGAAGCAATTAAAGCAACAAAAAACAAAAAAATATTTAGCAGATTTATTTGTGTAATTGATACAGAACCTAAGTAGTATGTTATGCTTAGGTTCTGTATTAATCCTTGATTTTTAAGCAAAAAGAGACTATAATATTGTAGGAAAAATAATTAGAAGGTGTAAAATTGAAAACAAAATATATAAATCTAAAAGAAGAATATAATGAAGAAAAAATAAAAGAAGCAGCACAAGATATATTAAATGGGGAAATAGTAATATTTCCAACAGAAACAGTATATGGAATAGGTGCAAATGCTTTAAATGATGATGCTTGTAAAAATATTTTTAAAGCAAAGGGTAGGGCAGGGGATAACCCTTTAATAGTACATGTAAATAATGTAGACATGATTAAACAACTTGTAGAAGAACCAAATGAAATAGAAAAAAAATTAATTAAATCTTTTTGCCCAGGTCCTTTTACATTAATATTAAAAGCTAAAAATATAATTCCAAAATCAGTTACTGCAGGACTAGAGACTGTTGGAATAAGAATGCCTTCAAACAAGATTGCAAATAAATTAATAGAATATGCAGGTGTTCCAATCGCAGCACCAAGCGCTAATGTATCTGGTAGACCAAGTGGAACAAAAATAGATGATATATTAAAAGAATTTGATGGCAAGGTTTCAACTATTATAGATGACGGAATGGTAGATATAGGATTGGAATCAACTGTAGTTAGAGTTATAGATAATAAGGTAAGAATATTAAGACCTGGCAAAATAACAAAAGAAAATATAGAAAAATTAGGGATGGAAGTAGAAATTGATAAAAATATCCTTGGAAAATATGATGGAAAAGAAAAAGTACTATCACCAGGTATGAAATATAGACATTATGCACCTAATACTAAATGCATGATGGTATATAGTAAAAATGAAGAAGCCATGGTAAATAAAATAAATGAGCTTATAAAAGATAAAAAAGCATTAGTAGTATGTAGAGATAAAAATTATTATAAGTATACTACAAATTATAAAATAAAAATGGGAAATTCACTAGAAGAGATAGCTCATAATATTTTTTCTATATTAAGGCAAGTAGATAAATACAATGTAGATATTGTAATAATAGAAGGTATGCAAAAAGATGGATTAGGATTGGCCTTAAATAATAGATTATTACGTGCATGTGAATATAATTATATAGAAATATAGTTTTGTGTCCTTGTCGGGATTTGGGGATGTTTCTTAAATCCCTATTTTAAATATAAAGAAACTCGTTCTCGCGAACCAGTTTTTTATATATAGTGCAGTTAATAATTTTTTACATAAAATCTATATTTTTAGAAGTAATACCGTAAATATTCTTAAGCTTTTATATTATTAAAAGTAGACACACAAAGTAAAATAATATATAATATAACTGTATTAAGAAATTAAGGAGTGATTTATATAAATGAAGAAATTTGATGATGGTAATATCCAAATTCAATATAGCGACGAGAATGAGCCGTGTGTGCTCGAACTAATGAACCAAGTACTTATTGCGTATGAGACTATCACAAGTTTATTTAAATTAAAAAATTATGACAGAAAAATTATAATCTACTTATATAATAGTGTAGAAGAATTACATAACGAAGTGTTTGGAGAGAAAAGAGAAGACTGGGAAGTATCGTTAGAAGGTGAAGATGGAAATTTAAAATTAGTAACACCTTTAAACCCAGGAAATGTTCATTCATATAGTGATATCATGAAGATTGCACAAAAATCTGTTGCAGATATGATTCTTGCAGATAATTTTGATGACATTCCTAATTGGTTAGATATTACAACATACATTTTCGGATTAAATGATGCAAAAACAACGTATTCGTATCAAAAATTAAATATTAATAATATAAAATCTTATAGTGATGCATATTTTATTACTTTATCATTAATTAATATATATGGCATTAATAAAATCATAAAAATATATAAAAAAGCTAAAAATTATAACAAAATTTTAAATGCATCAGATAAAGAAATTAACAACAAGATTATTCAATATTATGCAGAAGCAGTATAATTTTAAAATTATTTGAATATTAAATTTAAAAAATCAATACTCATAGATTAAATTTATTTGGATATAATTAATCTATGAGTTTTTATTTTGTCGAAAAAAGTCAAAAAGCAAAAAAAATTGACGAACGAAAATGCTTGCTTTTATAAGTTTATAGGTATACAGTAGAATATACAAGCTAAAATTATTTACAGTTTAACTTAAGAAAAGAAAGGAAGGGGTAATAAACAAATGAGTAAAAGATTTTGTGGAGGGATATTTTTTGATCCAAAGTTAATGATTGAATTAGGAGTAGAACATCCGGTAAGCTTGCTGTATTATTTAACCTATGAGAATAAAAGCTATGGAATAGAAATAATAAAAATTCAATATAATGAGGATTCAAAAATGACAAGAGAAGTAGGAAACATAGATGACATATCAGAAAATGAAACTGAAGTAATTTCAATTATAGATAAGTTAAAAGAAAACTATGTTACACCTATCGTAATGAAAGATATAATAGAGGATATGAAATATGAAATTACCCCTATACAATAACAACTAGAACTTAAGTTTTGGTTGTTTTTTTATGCTTAATTAGATATAATAGATATGCAAAATAATAGGGAAAAAAGGAACGTCCCCAAATCCCGGGCTGATCCTAAATCCCAATTGGAGGAATAAAATGAGAATTAGATTTAAGCCATGGGCAAGACCAGAATTAGAAGCTTGCAAATTTTATATAGATAATCCAGAAGATTATAAAGGAAAATGGAAAACAGCTTTTAAAAATACAAATAATCCTATACATTTAGAACTTGGATGTGGTAAAGGTAATTTTATATCACAAATAGCATTACAAAATCCAAACATAAATTATATTGCAATAGATTTAGTAGATGCAATGCTTGGATTAGCTAAAAGAAATGTAGAACAAGAATTTGAAGCTAATCATAGAGAACCAGATAATGTAATTCTTACGAGATTTGATATAGAACGAATTTTATTAATAATGAATAATAATGATAATATAGAAAGAATTTATATTAATTTTTGTAATCCTTGGCCTAGAGGAAAACATAGAAAGAAAAGGTTAACACATACAAGACAATTAGAAAAGTATAAAGAGTTCTTAATAGTAGGAGGAGAAATACATTTTAAAACAGATGATGATGACTTATTCGAATCTAGCATAAATTATTTTAAAGAGAGTGGGTTTGAAATTATAAAACTAACTTATGATTTACATTCTGAGGATGATTGGGAAGATATACAAACAGAACATGAAAAAATGTTCTCAGAAAAAGGAATAAAGATAAAAGCTTTAATAGCTAAGTTAACAAAAAAATAATGGAGGATGTTATGTATAAAAGAACTGAAACTAGACCTATAAAAGTTGGTAATGTCCAAATAGGTGGTCAAAATAAAGTAATTATTCAATCTATGACAAACACTAAAACAAAAGATATAGCTTCAACAGTTAAACAAATATTAGAATTAGAGAAAGCTGGTTGCGAGATAATACGTGTTTCATGTTTAGATATGGAAGATGCAAATGCAATTAAAGATATAAAAGAACAAATACATATACCGATAGTAGCAGATATTCACTTTGACTATAAAATTGCAATATGTGCTATAGAAGCTGGAGTAGATAAAGTAAGAATTAATCCAGGTAATATTGGTGGCAAAGAGAAAGTAAAAGCAGTTGTAGACAAATGCAAAGAATATAATGTACCTATAAGAATAGGAGTTAATGCTGGATCCTTAGAAAAAGATTTGTTAGCAAAGTATGGTGGTAAGCCAACTGCTAAAGCGATGGTCGAAAGCGCGCAAAGGCATGTACAAATATTAGAAGACTTAGATTTTTATGACATAGCAATATCTTTAAAAGCTTCTAATTTAGACTTATGTATAGAAAGCTATGAAGAAGCAACAAAGACTTTTAAATATCCTTTACATTTAGGAATAACGGAAGCTGGAACAGCATTTAGTGGAACTATAAAATCTAGCATTGGGCTTGGAATTTTATTAAGAGAGGGAATAGGAGATACAATAAGAGTTTCATTATCAGATGATCCTATAGAAGAAATTAAAGTTGTAAAAGAAATACTAAAAGATTGTAATTTATATACTAATGTCCCAACATTAGTTTCATGTCCTACATGTGGTAGAACACAAATAGATTTAATACCAATGGCAAAAGAAGTTGAAGAATTTTTACAAACTATAAATAGTGATATAACTGTTGCTGTTATGGGATGTGCTGTAAATGGTCCTGGTGAAGCTAGTAATGCAGATATAGGTATTGCAGGTGGAATAAGAGAAGGTTTACTATTTAAAAAAGGAAAAATAATTAGAAAAATTCCTCAAGAAAATATTGTAAATGAATTAAAAGAAGAAATATTAAAAATGATAGAAGGTTAAAATATTGAAAGTTAAAGAATTATTACATGAAATTCAGACAAATCCTGAATATCAAGCATTAGATGAATTAAGCTTTATTAGAAAGATTTATATAGAGATAGGAAAAAATAAAACATTTGATGTAAGATATTATTTCGGAAATACAGCTACACAAAAACAAATATATAGACTAGCTAAAAAGAGAACTGGAGTTGAAGATAGACTTAATGATAGAGAAATTATATGTTATTCGTTAGCTAGACAATGTGAATATATTTTTAAGAAATTAGGATATAGTTGTACAGTTACACATGAACCAAAGGAATTAGAACATGTGTTTAATATTCTTACATTAAAAAATGGAGATAGAATAAAACTAGATTTACAATCTGATCTGGAATTTATACAAACTGGAAGACGAACAAGACATTTTGGTACAACAGATGATGAATATATTTTATTAAGTGAGATTCCAGAAGATGAGATAGCATGTGCAGATAGAAATATTGGATATACAAATGAGAATGGAGAATATACTGACGAGGTTATTAATTCAGTTATTTCTAATTTATCTGATTTACCATTAGCGGAAAGAGTTACGAGTTTTATAAATGATGAAGATATAATTAAAATTTCAGCAGATATGGGCTATATGCAACAATACTCATTTTATTATAAAATGCTAACTAGTTTGGCTGAAAACGAGATTTGGAAAAAACTATATATTTTTCCTTGTAAAATGAGTCAAGAAGAATATACAAGTTGTATATTTATAAGAGAGCAAGAACCAACTGTATTCTTATATTCTAATAAACATAACAGATTTTTAAATGTAGATATAGAGAAAATTCCAGACTTACAAGAAGAAGGATTAAGATTGGGAGTTAGAGGAACAGAAAATGGAGTAAAATTACTAAGAAGAGCTATTACAGAAAGAAGAAGAAAACTAGACGATTCAGAACAGTCTTTATAAGGAGATGGTAGATATGAAGAAAGCTGTTATAATTGGTGGTGGAGAAATAGGAAGGAAAGGAACAGAATATGAAACACAAAAAATAGATAAAGAAATTGTTGCTTTAGCGAACAAACAATCGCCAAATTTTCTTTTCCTAGGTTTTGCTAATGTAAACCATATAGAATCATATTTTAGAGTTATAAAAAGAAATTATAGGAACCTAGGTTGTATATCTAAAACTATTCTTAAGAAAGAATTAGACAATCGAGAATTAATTCTAGAAAGATTTAATAATGCAGATATAATTTATATAGGTGGCGGAAATACATTAGAGCTAATGAAGATTTTAAAGCAATATAATATGATTTCACTATTAGAAGAGGCTTATAATAATGGAAAAGTAATTTGCGGTCTAAGTGCTGGAGCTATAGCTATTTGTAAATATGGTTTATCTGATGCTAGGAAATATAAAGAATTTAAATTAACTAGAGTAAAAGGAATTAGTTTAGTTGATTTACTAGTATGTCCTCATTATAATTTAGATGGAAGAGAAGAGGAATTAGAAAGAATTATGAAGCGAACCAAAGACGTACAAGGAGTTGGTCTAAAAAATTTGCAAGCATTAAAAATTATAGATGATAACATAAGTATAATTACAGATTCTAAAGATGACAAAGTAAAGTTTATAAATTAATATATTTAAGCTTGCCAATAAAAAAATACTAATATATAATTGAAGAGGAGATAATTCTTAGCCAACAAAACTAAAAGGAGGATTAAAATGGCTTTTATAGATGAAATAAAAAATAGAGCAAAAAAAGATATAAAAAAGATAGTACTTCCAGAATCAGACGATGATAGAACATTAAAAGCTACATCAGAAGTATTAAAACAAAAATTTGCGGAAATAATATTAATAGGTAATAAAAATAAAATATTAGAAAGATCAAAAGAACTTAGTCTAGATAATATAGAAGAAGCAGAAATTGTAGATCCTAATAATTCTGAAAAATATAATGAATTTGTAGAACAATTTTATGAATTAAGAAAACATAAAGGTATGACAATCGAAAAATCAAAAGAATTTATGTTAGACAATATATATTTTGGAATGATGATGGTTAAACAAGGTTATGCAGATGGATTAGTTTCTGGAGCTATTCATTCTACATCAGATACTTTAAGACCAGCACTTCAAATATTAAAAACAGCACCTGGCACTAAATTAGTATCTGCTTTTTTTATGATGATTGTGCCTAACTGTACATATGGAGAAAATGGTGTATTTCTATTTTCAGATAGTGGCTTAAACGAAAATCCAGATAGTGATGCATTATCTGAAATCGCAATATCATCTAGTAAAAGTTTTGAACTATTAACAGGTAAAAAACCTAAAATAGCAATGCTTTCATATTCTTCTCATGGTAGTGCAAAATCAGAATTAACAGAAAAAGTAATAAAAGCAACAAATTTAGTAAAAGAAAAAGCTCCAGATTTATTAGTAGATGGAGAATTGCAATTAGATGCTGCAATAATTCCAGAAGTTGCAGAATACAAAGCAAAAGGTAGCCCTTTAAAAGGCGAAGCAAATATTTTAATTTTCCCAGATTTAAATGCTGGAAATATAGGTTATAAACTAGTTCAAAGGCTTGCAAATGCAGAAGCATATGGGCCACTATGCCAAGGTATTGCAAAACCAGTTAATGATTTGTCAAGAGGTTGTAGCAGTAAAGACATAGAAGGTGTTGTAGCAATTACTGCTGTACAAGCCCAAGAACAAGATAAATAAATTTATTGGAGGTTTTTTATGAAAATTTTAGTAATTAATTGTGGAAGCTCATCATTAAAATATCAATTAATAGATATGGCTTCAGAAAAAGTAATGGCAAAAGGAACTTTTGAAAGAATAGGACAACCAAATTCATTCTTAACACATAAAGTTAATGGAGAAAAGTATAGGCTAGAAAAACCTGTACAAAATCATGAAGAGGCATTAGAATTTTCATTAGAACAATTAGTAAAGCCAGAATATAAGGTAATTGACTCATTGACTGAAATAAATGCTATTGGTCATAGAACTGTACATGGTGGAGAAAAATTTAATAAACCTGTTATAATAAATGAAGAAGTTATAAAAACAATTGAAGAATGCTCAAGTTTAGCTCCTCTTCATAATCCAGCATCAATAATGGGAATTAGAGCAGCACAAAAATTAATGCCAAATAAACCAATGGTTGCTGTATTTGATACTGCATTTCATCAAACAATGCCTAAAGAACATTATATTTATCCAATACCATATAGATATTATGAAAAATATGGTATAAGAAAATATGGTTTTCATGGTACATCACATCAATATGTTGCAAACCGTGTAGCAGAATTGGAAGGAAAGCCAATAGAAGATTTAAGAATAATATCTTGCCATTTAGGTCAAGGTGGAAGTATATGTGCTGTTCAAGGTGGTAAATCTGTAGAAACAAGTATGGGGCTTACACCTCTTGCTGGTATTCCAATGGGTACACGTTCTGGAGATATAGATCCATCTGTAGTTACATTTATAATGAAAAAAGAAGGCTTAACACCTGACGAAATGGAACGTATATTAAATAAAGAATCTGGTATTTTAGCATTATCAGGAGTTACACAAGATTGTAGAGATATGGAAGCCGCAGCTGCAGAAGGAAATGAGCAAGCTGCACTTGCAATAAAAATACACAATTATTTAATTGCTGCACAAATAGCTAAATGTGCTGTTGCAATGAATGGATTTGATGTAATGCTATTTACTGCAGGTATAGGAGAAAATCAAAAAAATATTAGAAAAGGAATTTGCGAAAACTTAAAATTCTTAGGTGTAGAAATAGATGATGAAAGAAATGATGTAAAAGGTGAAGAAAGATTAATTTCTTCTGATAACTCTAAAATTAAAGTGTATGTAGTTCCAACAGATGAAGAACTAATGATAGCAAAACAAACTTTAGAATTAATAAAATAATAGATTTTGAACTTTAAGGATCATCCTTGAAGTTCTTTTTTATTGCATAAAAAATGATGATTTACAAATGGATATCGAGGAAAAACCTTTATTATTTACATAATGCCCTAAAAATGGTATAATATTACTGTATTATTGCTGAATGGACTCTAACAAATTAAGAGAGACTAAGCATAAGATACAAATATTGTTTAATAAACAATATTACAACACTAAATATAGGAGGATAATAAAATGACAGAAATTGAATTTATTGAACCATTCCAACTCAGTTTTAAAAAACTGTTTGATGCATTTGAACGGAAAGAAATTGGCTTTATAAGCATCAAAACTGAAAATTCAAAAATATGGCTGCCAGTGAAATATGATGAAGGAGATCAAATTGAGGATATTGACTTCCTTGATCTTTTTCCAGAAGTTATGTTAGTTTTGTATAGTTGGGGAATACCAGCTTTAAACTTTATAGCTGAAGTTGTGGCTTATATTAAGAAAAAAAGAGGCGACTTAAAAAACCTCAAAAATATCGATCATTCTATATGCCAAAAATGTGGTGGAATGTGCTGTAAGAACACGGGTTGTTACTTTTCAATAAGAGATTTTGATGAAATATCTTTTGACAGTTTATATTCGTTATTATCAAAAGGATATACTTCAATATCACCTATAAGCAATGTTCTTACAGGGTTAGAGGATTCTTTGCTGTTAAAGATAAGGAATATTAATGATCCTATAATTATAACACAGGAATTACCTCCATCACAATGTATTTTATTAGGACCCAATGGTTGCACACTAAAAGATAAAGAAAGACCATATGGTGGTTCAGCATTAATCCCTATGGACAATTCTACTTGCATTATAGGGTATACATTGCGGGAGGCGGTTGAAGAGTGGGCTCCTTATCAAGAGTTACTTATTAAATTAGCAAGAACCTTTGTAACAAAGGATGTTCAATTTAAAGGTATTGATTAATTTAGTGTGAAGGGAAGGCAGTTGAGTTTCAATTGCTTTTTCTTTTTTATAATTCATTGTTAGTCTAAAACTTTACTTTATTTACATAATTCGAAAAACATGATATAATACATCAGAAATATTGTTAAGTGAACTCTAAAAAATGAAAGGAGATACAAATGAAAATTGTTAATGAAGAATATGTTGGATGGTGTTGTATGAGTGGCAGTTGCTTATATGCGCCAGGAGATTTTAAGGAAATAAGTGTGGCATATTTTCTTCGGCTTTATGAAGAAGGAAATATAATGTTTTCTTATGTTCCTGAAACTTGCAACGCAGAATCTGGCTGGTTAATAAGACCAGCACAAATTAATACTGCGAGAATACAGACCAATATTTTTGTTGGTAATTCTCAATGTATTCATTTTAAAGAAGGTGATTGTGAAATTAAAGATCATAATCACAGGACTCGAGGAGCAAAGCTTTTAGTTTCTAACCATGATTATGGAGAAGGCTGCAAATCATACTACGGAATAACTAAAGCATTAGAAGATTGGAAGCCTTTTCAGTACATTATAGAAGATACTGCTTATCATATATTAGCAGAAAAAAGGCGAACAACAAAAGAATTCCTGTTTGATCATGAAGTTTGTACGAAGTGCGGAGGTAGATGTTGCCGCTCTTGCGGATGTGCTTTTTCTCCAAACGATTTTAATGAAATATCTTTTAGCTTTCTAAAACGAATTATGGATAGAGGTTTTATTTCAATTGTGCCTATTTCACATAAACAAACAGGATTAGAAAAAGATGTTCTTACTTTAAAAGTAAGAAATCTAGGCTCTGATGTGATTGAATTTGAAGCTCATATAGCAAGACCTTGTATTTTATGGGATTCAAAAACTGGCTGTTTTTTTGACGATGATGATAGGCCTTATGGTGGAAAAGCTTTGGCACCAACACCAAATATTGGCTGTGTTATGGGATATAGTTTTAGACAAAGAGCAATAGATTGGCTTCCGTATCAGGAAATACTGGTAAAATTAGGCGAATTCTATTATGAAAAAGATATCCCATTTAAAGGTATGATTTGAATATATCTTTAATGTTATTAATGATATATAAGAAAGGAGATACAAATGAAGTTTATAGCACCATTTGATTTGAAAATTAGTTTTAAACAGTTATATGATTTATTTTGCCGGAAAGAAATCGGTTTTGTTGGTATTAATATAAAGAAAGCAACAATTTGGTTGCCAATCAAGTACGATGATCGTAATCCTCAAATATCATTAATGCCAAGTAACCCGCAGACTTTGCACTCATTTATTCCTGCGATGATCATGTGGCAGAATCAGGATATGGATATGATCTCTGAGGTTGTTTCTTATATAAGAAACAAAAATGGAGATTATGACAATCTTAAAAAATTTAATTCTCAAATTTGTAA
>CALXVH010000013.1 GCA_944391965.1 uncultured Clostridia bacterium | reverse complement strand
CTGAATAAAATGAAAAAAGAGAACGATTTTGTTCTCTTTTTTCATGTATATAGATTATTTAGTTAAATCAATAACTTTAGTTAAAATATCACCATATTTTTCTATTGCAGTTTCTCCTTTATTTACTAAAAAACTATTAATGGAAAGAACTGATTTATCATGCTGTTCAACAGTATTATTAATATTTTTATAGATGGTAGAAGATATAGTTTGTCTAGTTCCATTTATTAGGTCTAATGTATCTTGTGCATTTACTTTTACAAGTCCAGTTACTTCGCTATTATCAAAATTAAAATCTTTTTCATTACCATTATATTCACAAACATAAACATTGGAAAATGCTCTATCTCGAAACATAGAACCATCACTTTTTTGTTTGTCCATAGTAAAAGTATATATATTTACAAGCTCTGCTTTTTCATAATTTACATCAATTCCAATCTCTTCTTTTATTTCTCGTGCAAAGCCTTGTTTAACAGTTTCTCCGGCTTTAATATGTCCAGATGCAGTTGTATATAATTTATTAACATCTGCTCTTATTTGAAAATAAACATTACCTTCTTTATCATATAGCCAACAATGAACTGTTTTATGCCATAGAGCGTTTTTATGTACATTTTCTCTTGTTTCTTTTCCAATATAATTTCCATTTTCATCATAGATATCTAAATATTCCATATTAGTTCTCCCTTAATAATAAATTCTATACATATTCTAACATAGAAACAATATAAATAAAATGAAATTTTTTATATAGTGATAAATTTTAACAAGTTACGATATTATGTGAATTTATGGCATAATCAAAATAGGGTTACTATAAAGTATTTTCTATTATCTATTATCTGATGGTTAATATCAGTTGATTTAAGGATAATAGGAAAACATTATATCATAAAAAATTGAAAACCGACCATCTCAAAAGTAACAGAGGTGGTCGGTAAGAGAGTTAGCTCAGCAAGATTTCACCAGTAAATCCATTACTGTCCTGGTCTAAGCCAGCCGCCGAAATCGATTTGCTTGTCTCGATAAGAATCATACTGCGATTCGTAGCAGTGCCACGAATTACTACTGTAGTCTTCCCATGTTCCAAAGCCTTGCAGATGGCTGTTAAATCTGCAATAGTAATCAATAAGTTTTCCTTATCTTCTTTAATTTTTTTCAGATCAACATACCGTTGAGCCTCTTTAGGAATATAATTCCCGTTATTAAGCTCCACATCGGCTTCCATCATAATCAACTCCTGCAGTTGTCCAAGATGTTTCCGAATCTCCTGATTCAATTTCTTTATTACTTTTTTCCGTTTTTCGTTTTTCATAGGAGTGACTTTTGAAAGCTCACATATAAATTCTAGTCTTAGTTTTAGATATTCCTCAAATTGTAATTCTTGCTTAAATAGCTCATTTTCTTACGCCATCCTTTCGTTTGGATGATTTTAATATTGTTTTTAGGCAACAAAAAAATCAACCAGATTATATTTTCTGATTGATTTTGCATCAATTCTGTTCTATAAATTTCGAACAGAAACGTTATTGGTGCCATTGGGCAGAATCGAACTGCCGACCTTCGGGTTACGAATCCGCTGCTCTACCAACTAAGCTACAACGGCATAAATATGTTTATAACCAAAAATAAAAAATTAAACTTTAAACACAGCTATAATTTTATACTCAAAAAATAACAAAAGCAATAGTTTTTTAGTTATTTTATAGAAATTTCATAAATATTATGGTACAATACTATGGATCACAAAATTAAAGAAGAAGGAAGAAATTATGGGATTTTTTAGTAAATTAAAAGAAGGTTTAAGTAAAACAAAAAATTCATTTGATGAAAAAATAAATAATGTATTTAGTCACTTTAGGAAAGTAGACGAAGAGCTTTTAGAAGAACTAGAAGAAGCATTAATTATGTCAGATGTAGGAATGGAAACATCATTAGAAATAATTTCAAATTTAAGAGATAGAATAAAAAAAGAAAAAATAGAAGATGAAGAAGACGTAAAAAGAGTACTAAGAGAAGAAATGCTAAAACTTCTAGATGTAGGCAATAATGATTTAAAACTAGAAACTACTCCATCAATAATATTAGTTGTAGGAGTAAATGGTGTAGGAAAAACTACTTCAATAGGAAAAATTGCAAATAAACTCGTAAAAGAAGGTAAAAAAGTAGTAATTGCAGCTGCAGATACTTTTAGGGCAGCAGCAGTAGAGCAGCTAGAAATTTGGGCTAATCGAGTTGGATGTGAAATAGTAAAAAAAGACGAAGGCTCAGATCCTGCTTCTGTAGTATTTGATGCCATAAAAATTGCAAAAGACAAAAATGCTGATGTATTAATTTGTGATACAGCTGGAAGACTTCACAATAAAAAATATCTAATGGATGAATTAGGAAAGATAAATAAAATAATAAATAAAGAATTACCTGATGCAACAAAAGAAACTTTATTAGTACTAGATGGAACAACAGGACAAAATGCTATAATGCAAGTAAAAGCTTTTAAAGAAACTGTAGATATAACTGGTCTAGTGTTAACAAAATTAGATGGTACTGCAAAAGGTGGAGTTGTAATAGGAATTGTTGCAGAAAATAAGATACCAGTTAAATTTATTGGTGTTGGTGAGCAAATAGATGATATGGAAAAATTTAATGCAGAAGATTTTGTTAATGCAATTATATAATGGAGGTAAAAAATATGGAAGAAAAAATAGAAGCTAAAACACAAGTAAAACCAGAAAAAAAATCAAAAACTAGAATGTTATTAGTACTATTATTTTTAGTTGTAGTAGCAATAATAGGATATATTGCTTTAAGAGGACAATATTTAGAATTGCTAGAGATAGGAGAAAATTATACATCTGTTTTTTGGCAAAATCTTACATATAAATCAGTAGCTTTTGGAATAAGTTTTGTAATATTATTTATAATAATATATTTAACTAATAAAGGAATAAAGAAAGAGTTAAAACCATTTTTCGATGCAGAAAAAAGACCAGTTCCAAAACTTTTAAATAAATCATTAGCATTAGTTGTTTCAATTATAGGTAGTGCCATAATAATGAATGTATTTACAGAAAATGCAATGCTATTTGTAAATAGTACTCAATTTGGTATTGGAGATCCTATATTTAATTTGGATATTGGATACTTTATTTTTCAAAAGCCTTTTATAGAAATGATTCTTATGCTTTTAATTGGTATAACGATTTGTGTATTAATATATTCAGTAATATATTATATAGTTACATTTAATGTATGTTTCGATGGAATAGATCGTAATACTTTAAAGGAAAGTAATTTAATAAATAAAATTTTTAAATATATTAAAATCGTAGTTGTATTTTTAGGTATTTATATTATTTTTAAAACACAAGATTTAGGAATAGACCAAAGTGTAACATTACAAGATGATGACTCAACAAGAATATATGGTGCAGGACTAACAAGTGTTACAATTAAATTATGGGGATATATAATATTTGCTATTCTAATGGTTGTTGCTGTGTTTAAAGCAATTAAATTCTTTAAAGAAAAGAAAACTAAAAAAGTAGTAATTTCATTAGTAACTATACCAGGTTATTTATTAGTACTATTCTTAGTAATGACAATATTCCAATTTGCATTTGTTAAACCAAATGAATTAGATAGAGAAAAACAATATATAGAAGCAAATATTAGAAATACAAGAACTGCATATAATATTAATATTCAAGAAAATGAATTAGATAGTTCGGAATATAATAATTTAGATGTAGTAAATGACAATTCAGAGACAGTAAATAATACAGCAATAGTTAGTCAAGATATAACATTAGATACTTTAAATGATAATCAAACAAGTTCTGATTATTACAGCTATAGTAATTCACAAATAGGAAAATATAATATTAATGGAAATGATGAATTAGTCTATTTATCTCCAAGACAAATAGAAAGTAGAAATAATACAAGTTATAATAATAAGACATATGAATATACACATGGATATGGAACTGTAATTACATCAGCAACAGAAACTGATGAAACAGGAAATATGCAATATATTCAAAAATCTTTTGATGGTAGTGATAATCAAATAAATGTAACACAACCTAGAATTTATTTTGGTCTTGATGAGAATACACCAATAGTTACAAACTCAAAAGATAAGTCAGAATTTGATTACCCAAAATCTGATACAGAAACTGCACAAAATACATATGATGGAAGTGCAGGTCTTACAACAAACTTCTTAGATAGATTAGTATTAGGAATAAGAGAAAAGAACTTAAATATAACATTTTCTTCAAGTATAACAAATGAAAGTAAAATATTGTTAAATAGAAATATATTAGAAAGAGTTGAAAAGGTATTTCCATATGTAATTTATGATGAAAATCCATATCAAGTAATTACATCTGATGGAAGAATTGTATGGGTAATAGATGGTTATACAACAGCTTCTAATTATCCTTATTCACAAATGTCAGTTATAGAAAGAAATGGAACAAGAGAAAGATTAAACTATATAAGAAATTCTGTAAAAGTTGTAGTAGATAGTTACAATGGAACTGTTGATTTTTATATTACAGATACAACAGATCCAATAATTATGGCATATAAAGAGATATATCCAGACTTATTTAAGACAGCAGAAGAAATACCACAAGATATATCAGAACATTTTATCTATCCAGAATTTTTATATAACATACAAGCAGATATGTTAGAAAAATATCATAATGTAAAAGCAGATGTTTTATATAGAAGTAGTGATGTATGGGATAGAGCAACACATACAACAGGTCAAACATTAAGAACAACAGGTACACCTATAGATCCATATTATACAATGGTAAAAACAGTCGATAGTGAAAATCCACAATTAGGATTAGTTTTACCATATACATTAGATGAAAGACAAAGTTTAATTTCTTACTTAGTAGGAACATATGATGAAAATGGAAATAGTAAATTAACACTATACAAATATTCTGTTGATAGTAATATAATCGGACCAATGCAACTTGATACACAGATAGAACAAGATGAAGAAATATCATCAACATTACAGAATTTAAATGTTACAGGAACAAGACTAATAAGAAATATGATAATGGTTCCAATAGATAATACAATTTTATATGTTGAACCAATATATCAAGTAATGTTAAATGAGTCAGAAGTACCTGTTCTTAGAAGGGTAATAGTTGCTGTTGGAAATAAAGTTGCAATAGGAAACAACTTAACAGAAGCATTAAGAAACTTAGGTTCACAATCAGCAATAAATATAGAGGTTTCAAATACAGATGATATAAATTCAATAATAGATGAAATAATAAAAGCAAATAAGAATGTAGAAAATTCAACACGAAATAATGACTGGGATATGGTAGGAAGTGATATGTCTACATTACAATCATTAATTAATAGATTAGATGAATTAGTAACAGAACAAAGAAAACAAGAAGAAGAGGAAAATGCAGACAATACAGTTACTGACGCGAACACAACTGTTGATGATCCAAGTTTAGTAGATATGCAAGCAGTAAATGAAACTGAATAAAAATTCAAAAAACACACACCATAATATTGGGTGTGTGTTTTTATGTTAGAAAAAGATATTAAAATATTAATAGAGAAAATAGATAAATTAAGTTATAATCTAAATAAAAATAAATTTATAGATTTAATTGAAGTAATGGGAAATAAAAAAGAAATGATCTTTAGAAATTTGTTTTCTGGGTTATGGAAAGGTATAGGAATAGGTATAGGTGTAACATTAGTAACCGCAATAATTATAGTTATTTTACAAAAAATAATTAAATTAAATATACCAATAATTAGCGAATATATAACAGATATTGTAGATATTGTCGAAAAAACAAAGTCAATTAGATAAATAAATTGTATAAATTATAAAAATATACTTTAAAAAAACGGATAGATTGTATATAATAATGTATATCAAAAACGGAGGGAGCACAAATGAATTTACCAAATAAATTAACAATATTTAGAATAATTTTAGTACCAATAATGGCAATAATACCATTTTTTAATTTTGATATAAAATGGATTGTAATAGATATTATTTTTATCTTAGCATCAATAACAGATAAATTAGATGGTTACATAGCAAGAAGTAAAAATCAAATAACTACATTTGGAAAATTTTTAGATCCAATTGCGGATAAAATATTAGTTTTAGCAGCAATGCTTATTTTAGTAGAAGATAATAGATTACCTGCAATTATTCCTATAATAGTATTATTTAGAGAATTTATTGTTTCAGGATATAGATTGGTTGCTGTAGAAAAAGGCGGTAAAGTAATTGCAGCTTCTGTATGGGGAAAATTAAAAACTGTAACACAAATGCTTGCGTTAATATTAGCTTTTGTAGATCAAAATGGATTTGCACAATGCTTTATGGGTGGACTTACAGGTTTTGCTTGGTGGTATAATTTTATTACAACAATATTAATGAGTTTATCAGTTATTGCAGCTGTACTATCAGGTATAGATTATATAGCAAAAGGAAAAGACTTATTTAAAGAAGAGGTAAAAACAGATGGAAAAAAATAAAGCTAAAGAGGAAATATTAAAATTAAGAAAACAGTTAGAAATATGGGCAAATAAATATTATGATGAAGATAATCCAGAAGTATCTGACTATGAATATGATATGACAATGAATAAATTAAAAGCCCTAGAAAAAGAATTTCCAGATTTAGTTACGAAAGACTCTTTAACACAAAAAGTTGGTGGACATGTAAAAGAAGGGTTCGAAAAGGTAGAACATGAAGTTCCATTACAAAGTTTGCAAGATATATTTTCTTTTGGTGAGTTAGAGGAATTTAAAGAAAGAGTATATAAAGCGGCAAAAGAGAATGGTTTTAAAGAAGACGATGTTAAATTTGTTGTAGAAACAAAAATAGATGGTTTATCTGCAGCTTTAGAATATAAAGATGGAAAGTTTGTACGTGGTGCAACAAGAGGAAATGGTTTGGTAGGAGAAGATGTTACAGAAAATTTAAAAACCATAAAAACTATTCCAAAAGAACTTCCAGAACCAATAAATATTATAGTAAGAGGAGAGGTATTTATTGGTAAAAAAGAATTTGAAAAAATGAACGAAGAAAGAGAACTTAATGAAGAAAAAACTTTTGCAAATGCAAGAAATGCGGCTGCAGGTTCATTAAGACAATTAGATACAAAAATAACAAAACAAAGACCTTTAGATATTTATATTTTTAATGTACAAAAAATAGAGGGAAAAGAATTTAATTCTCATTTCGAAGAATTAAATTACTTAAAAAAGCTAGGTTTTAATGTAAACCCAGTTTTAATACCATGTAATAATATTCCAGAAGCAATAGAAGCAATAAATAAAATTGGAGAAGAAAGAGAAGAGCTAACATTTGGAATAGATGGAGCTGTTATAAAGGTTGATGATTTAAAACTAAGAGAAAAGATGGGCACAACATCTAAAGTTCCAAGATGGGCAATAGCATATAAATATCCACCAGAGAAAAAAGAAACTAAATTAAAGGATATTATTTGTCAAGTAGGAAGAACTGGTGCAATAACTCCAATGGCAATATTAGAGCCAGTAAAAGTTGCAGGTTCTACAATATCAAAAACAACATTGCATAATGAAGATTTCATAAAAGAAAAAGATATAAGAGTTGGAGATACAATAGTAGTTCAAAAAGCTGGAGATGTTATTCCAGAAATTCTAGAAGTAAAAAAGAAAAAGAGAGATGGTACAGAGAAAGTTTTCGAAATGCCAAAAGTCTGTCCTGTATGTGGAGCGCCAGTAGTACGAGAAGAAGGAGAAGCAGTAAGTAGATGTATTGGTATTGAATGTCCAGCAAAACTAGTAAGAAATATTATACATTTTGTTTCTAGAGACTGCATGAATATTGATGGTCTTGGGGATAAAATAATAGAGCAGTTAATAAATAAAAATTTAATTAGTAATATTGCAGATATATATTTTCTTAAATTTGAAGACATTGCAACATTAAAGAAAAATGGTCAAAAGTTTACTCAAAATTTAATAGATGCCATAAATAATAGTAAAAATAATGATTTATATAGATTAATAGCAGCATTAGGAATAAGACATATAGGTACAAAAGCAGCAAAAACTTTAGCGAAAAAATATAAAACTATGGATAATTTAATGAATGCATCGTTAGAAAGCTTAGCTATGACAGATGATATAGGTGAGATTTCAGCTAATAGTATATATGAATTTTTCAGGCAAGATCAAACTATAGATTTAATAAATAGATTAAAAGAAGCAAATGTTAATATGGAGGCACTAGAAAGCGAAGACATAGATAACAGATTCGAAGGAAAAACATTTGTCTTAACAGGAACTTTAGAGAAATTCACAAGAAAAGAAGCAAGTGATTTAATCGAAAAACATGGAGGTAAAACATCTGGTTCAGTTTCTAAAAAAACAGATTATGTACTAGCAGGTGAAGATGCAGGAAGTAAACTAACAAAAGCACAAAGTTTAGGAGTAGAAATAATTACAGAAGAACAATTTGAAGAAATGATGAAATAAAATGCAGAAAGGAATTTAATATGGATGGCAAGTATACATTCGAGAGATTTGAAAAAGAATTAGATGACGGATATCAAATGTATTACACATATGTAAGAAATAGATATTTATTATTTAAAACTGCAGAAAATTGTTATACACAAAAGCTAATATCTGATCATCCTAAAAATCCGCAACCAAGGCAAACTGTAATAACACATAAAAGAATTGCAGAAATGTTTCCTTTTATGGAAGACATAGAATATAAAATTACATAAGAGATAATTACATTCTACGTTTGTAGGAGTTAATTATATAAAAAATAAACTAAGGAGGAAGAAAATGAGTATTGAAAAATTTGTATTAAACGAAACATCTTATTTTGGATTTGGAGCAAGGGAGGTTTTACCAGAAGAAATCAAAAACAGAGGATATAAGAAGGTTTTAGTTGTTACAGATAAATCTTTATTCGAGATAGGTTTAACAAAAAAAGTAACAGATAAATTAGATGAAGCAGGTATAGAATATACAGTATTTAGTGATGTAAAACCTAATCCAACAGTAACAAATGTAAAAGATGGACTAAGAGTTTGTAGAGAATTCGGAGCAGATATAATTGTTGCAGTAGGTGGAGGATCTAGTATAGATACAGCTAAAGGAATTTCTATAGTTATGACAAACCCAGATAGAGAAGATATAGTTTCACTAAATGGACCATCTAATACTGTAAATAAAGGAATGCCATTAATTGCACTTCCAACAACACATGGTACAGCTGCAGAAGTTACTATAAATTATGTAATAACAGATGAAGAAAGAGAAGTAAAAATGGTATGTGTTGACCCACATGATATACCTTTAGTTGCAATAGTAGATACAGAATTAATGTCTACATTACCAAAATCAATTGCATCTTCAACAGGTATGGATGCATTAACACATGCAATTGAAGGATATATTACAAAAGCTCATAATACAATGTCAGATATGTTCCATATGAGAGCAATAGAATTAATATTCGAAAATTTACCAGCAGCAGTTAATGAGAAAAATCAAGATGCAATAGATAAAATGGGATTAGCTCAATATATTGCAGGAATGGGATTCTCAAATGTTGGTCTTGGAATTGTTCATTCTATGGCACATCAATTAGGAGCAGTTTATGATACACCACATGGTTTAGCAAATGCTATTTTATTACCAACAGTTATGAGATTTAATGGACAAGATCCAGCAACTGCACAAAGATTTAGAGAAATATTAGTAAGAATTGGAAGACCAGATGCAGCACATTTAAATGATCAAGATGTTATAAATACATTTGTATGGAAGATATCAGAATTATCTAAAGCAGTTGGAATTACACAAACAATAAAAGATGTAGGGGCAAAAGAAGAAGACTTCGGAATGCTTGCAGATAAAGCAATGGAAGATCCATGTAAACCAGGCAATCCAAGAGATGTATCAAGAGAAGACTTTATAGAACTATATAGACAAGCTATGTAATTAAGCCAATAAATAGGGATTTAGGGACGTTCCTTAAATCCATATCTAAATGTAAATAGTTTTGCAATATATAAAACAAAGGCTACTGAATTTATATTCAGTAGCCTTCATTATATATTAAAATTATGTTTTTAAAGAACCCTAGGACTTCTTTAAAAACTATAATTGACTATTCAAAAATTAGTCTAAATTATTTAAAATATTTGGTAAAATTTGTTTCTTTCTAGAAACAACATTTTCTAGCATTGCTGTATTATTATCAACAGAAACACCAAAAGCTTTTTCTACAACTGGTGCATCATTTCCTAAAGAAATAATTTTAGAATTAGAATTGATTATATCTGTTGCTGCAAATACGTATAAATCTAAGTTTTCTTTTTCGATATCTTTTGCAATTGCTTGTTCGAAATATGATTGATTCTTAAATATAGAATCTAAGTCTGCTGTATTTACTTGTGCAATTCTGAATTTTTTATTTCCTTTTTCGAATAATTTACAGTCTATATTTATAATCTCTTCTGGAGTAAACTCACTAATGTCAGTACCTGCTTTTAACATATCTGTACCATATACATTAATATCAAGCCCAGAAATTTCTTCTAATTTTTTTACAACTTTTTTATCTTCTTCTGTAGTTGTTGGTGATTTTAAAATTAATGTATCAGAAGCGATTGCACTAAGCATTAATGTAGCCATAGTTTTATCTATTTCTACGTCATTTTCTTTATACATTTTATATAAAACTGTTGCAGTACATCCAACAGGTTCTGCTCTATAATATAATTGGTATGGAGCAACGAAATTCATTGTGTGGTGGTCTACAACTTTTAATATTTTAGCATTAGATATATTTCCAACTGTTTGACTAGCTTCATTATGATCAACCAAAATAACGTCTTGGCTATCTTCTACATCTTCTATTAATTCTGGTGCTTCGATACCAAGATATTTTAAAACATATTGAGTTTCTTTGTTAACATTTCCTAATCTAACAGCCTTTGCATTTTCATTTCCTAATTTTTTCTCTAAATTTTCCATTACTAATGCAGATGTAATAGAGTCTGTATCTGGATTTTTGTGTCCAAATATTAATGTTTCTTTTGTCATATGAGTTCCTCCTTATTTGATTTATTCAAGTAAAAGTAATATAGCAGAATGGACATTCTGCATATATTTTTGTTATCACACTTTACATAAACTATTATACACTAAAATTATGTTTAAGTCAATATATTTAGCGTATTTCCGTAGTTAATTTAACTGTATCAAAAGCCTCTAATTAATTTTCTATTGAGGGCGTTACATTTAAGGTTTTATTATTTGTATAAATAACCATTCCGGGTTTACTTCCATTAGGTTTTTTTACATATTTTACAAAACAATAATCAACAGGTACATTACTAGAAAGCCTACCTTTACTATAGTAAGCTGCAAGTTTTGCACATTTTATTAAAGTATCATTAGATACATTTTCAGAAGGATTTTTTAATATTACATGACTTCCATGAATATCTTTAGTGTGAAACCATATGTCATTTGGATAAGCCAACTTTGTTGTAAGATAGTCATTTTGCTTATTATTTTTACCAACTAAAACAGTGTAACCATCTATATGATATTCTCTTGGTGATGATATATTTGCTTCTTTTTTAGAGCTAGTCTTATTATTTGATTGTATATAATCCTTAAAAATAGGATTTTCACTAATTTCATTATATATCTCATTAATTTCTTGAATATCTTTTGCATATTCTAATTCATATATTATGCTTTCTATGTATTGCAATTCTTCTTCAGTTTCTTTTTTTTGAAGAGTAACAATTTCTAAAGCGTTTTTTAGTTTATTATATTTTTTAAAATATTTTTTGGCATTATTAGCAATAGATATTGTATTATCTAAAGGAATTGCTAAAATTGCATTATTATCATAGTAATTTTCTACTTCTATTTTAGACGCAGTAAAATCCTTAGCGATTTTATATAAATTAGCAGTAATTAATTCACCATATAATTTATATAAATCTTTGTTATCACATTCTTTAAGCTTATTATTAATACTTTCTAATCGTAACTCATATTTTTTTAGAATATGTGCAATTAATTTTAACAAATTATTTCTATAAGAAACATAATTGTTATTTGTTTCTTTTTTATAATAAAAATCATCAATATAAAAATTGATATCCAAATTAGATGATTTTGGTATTAGATCTATAACATAATCTAATTTACCTTTTTCATTAGAATAGTTTGTTAAAGAGATTTCATTACTATCTAATTTATTAAGAATTGTAGAAAGATATTCATACATCTTAAAAATATTTTCTTTTGAAAATTCTGTATTTTTTATATCATGTTTTAACATGATATTTTTAATAAAAGGTTTACTAAAACCTGTAAAATATCCAACTAAAAAATTAGTTAAATTTGTTACATTGTTTTCTAAGATTAAATTATAAAATTCATCAAAAGACTTAATATCATAAAAATTATTCTTAGTGTTTTCAGGGTATATATATTCATGTGCAGGCAATATGTCTCTATATGAATTTGACAAAGTGTCTAAATGCCTTAAGCTATCTATAATAAAGAATTTATCATTTAATAAAATTATATTGCTATGTTTTCCCATTAGTTCAACCATTAAATACTTAGTTGTTAGGTCGTTTAATTCGTTATATCCTTCTAATTCAATCTTTATAATTCTTTCTAAATTATCATTAGAAGATATTGATTTTATTTTATATCCAATTAAATGCTTTCTAAGTAACATGCAAAAGTTAGGTGCATTTAGAGGATTTGGTTTTGCATTAGTTGTTAAATGTATTCTATATAAATTAGAATCTATACATATATTTAAAGCATAATTTTTTCCATTTGCATATATGCTTAATAAAACTTCGTTTTTATTTGGTTCGAAAATTTTATTTATTTTTCCTCCTAATATAGAATGTTGTAATTCGTAAGAAATTGATTTTGTTGTTATTCCATCAAATGCCATAATATTGCTGTATGTTATTAATTAACATACTCTCCTTTCATAATTTATGTTTGGCGTTATTATATTACAAAGTTAATAATATAGCAATTAAAAAAATCTTAATAAGCAGTAAAAAGTATTGACATTGTGCGTTTTTTTGACTTATAATGTGGCTTAGATATATTAACAGGGGGTTACAATACACTTATGAAATACAGCAATATGTTTTATCCATTCGATTCAAAATACGAACTTATGCAAGATGAAGAAATAATTAATAAGATAAAAGCAGGGGATAAAAGCGCTCTAAATTACTTAATGGACAAATATAAAGAACTTGTTAATATGAAAGTTAGTAAATATTATATAATAGGTGCAGAAAAAGAAGACATTGTTCAAGAAGGAATGATTGGATTATATAAAGCTATAAAGAGTTATTCAGAAGATAAAAATACTAGTTTTAAGTCTTTCGCAAATATGTGTATAGAAAGGCAATTAATAACAGCAATAAAAACATCAAATAGGCAAAAACATATGCCACTTAATTCATACTTATCATTAAATACCGCAGCATATGATGATGAGGATAATACAGAACTTATGGACATTTTTAATAATAATACAGTAGAAGACCCATTAGAAACAATTACTAAGAAAGAGTATTATAAAACTGTAGAAAATGTAATAGATAAATCTTTAAGTGATTTCGAAAAGCAAGTATTAGCAAGATTTATGAAAGGTGAAAGCTATGTTGATATAGCAAATAAATTAGATGCACCAGTTAAATCTATCGATAATGCTATTCAAAGAATAAGAAAAAAAGCAATAAAAAATATCCTAAAAGAAAATAATAATTAAAATGTGACAGAAACATTTAGTTTTGTGTCTACAGTATAATTTCAACTTGTTAACTAAGCTGCTGACAAAATAGATGTGTTTTGTTTTGGCAGCTTAACTTATTAAATAAGCATTAGTTATGCTTCTATAGCTCAGTAGGTAGAGCGCTTCCATGGTAAGGAAGAGGTCGTCAGTTCGATTCTGACTGGAAGCTCCAGAATATAGCTTATTTGTGATGAAAGGTGGAAAATATAGAATAAGAAATAAATATAATTGTACAACGTTTTTTATTCGGAGGTTTGTATAGAAAAATTAAATGGTAAAAGTCGGAGAAATATTGCAACTTCTTGCATATTCAGATGATTATGAAAACGTTCTCTCTCAGTATTGAGGGAGATTTTTCTTTTTTTTATTAAGTATTCAAAGATACGGAAATTAATAAAAAAATATTTTTGTTTTGTTTACATTAAATAATTAATAAGATATAATATCAATATAATGACTTACGTGGGGGATAAAATGAATATTATAGAAATTATAAAAAGAAACATAAGAAAAAATTCTAAGATAAAATTATTAAATGAATCTATAGACAAAAATAAAATGATAGAATTATTTTCTAGAATACAAGATTTAATAGGAATTGCAGATATAGATCAAAATATACAATATATAAATAAAGGTGAATATAAAACATTAAAAGAAGTATTTAATTATCAAGGGAATGAAATAATATATAAAGATATGATAAAGGCATGTTTTGAATCTGGTTCATATTCAGGAGATATAACATTATATGTAGATGGAAATAAAACAATTAAAAACATATTTTTGTACCGAATGAAAGATAACATTTTGTTTTTGGTAAGAGATTTACAAAAATATATAGAAGCAACTAATTCTTTAGAAAAACAATTGAAAGAAAAAGATGAGAATATAAAATCAAAAGATTTATTTATTGCTAATCTTTCCCACGAAATAAGAACTCCAATGAATATAATTATAGGTATGATTTATTTCCTTAAAGCTACAAGCTTAAATGATGTACAATTAGAATATATAGAAAAATTAGAAGATTCTTCTAATATGCTTTTAGAAATAGTAAATAATATTTTAACACTTTCAAATAATAACAAATATAATGTATCTAATAAAGAAACTAATTTTAATTTAAAGAAGTTATTTGACAATATTAATGAAATATTTGAAGATAAAATAAAAAGTAAAGATTTGAAATGGTACATGGAATGTGACTTTGATGATGATATAATGGTTTATGCAGATAAAGGTAGGTTTGCACAAATATTTATTAACTTAATTAATAATTCGATTAAATATACTGAAAGAGGTTATATCGAATTAGATATGAAGCAAGTAGAGGAAACAAGAACATCATATAAATTACAATTTTGTTTAAAAGATACAGGAAAAGGTATAAAGAAAGAAGACACATTAAAAATATTTAAAGAATTTTCTCAAATCGAAGATCCATCAACCAAAACCCAAGAGGGATCTGGGTTAGGACTAGCCATAGCAAAGAAGATAATAGAAGATATGGATGGAAAAATTTGGGTAGAAAGCAACTATGGATTAGGAAGTAAATTTTATTTTTACATTAGAATAGACAAAGGTAAGAATGAAGATGAAACTGATGAATTATTAATAAAACCAAAAGTAATTGTACCAAAAGCTGTTAAAATTCCAGGAAATAATAGAATTCTTTTAGTAGAAGATAATAAAATTAATGTAGAAATAACTAGTAAAATATTAACAGAATTAAATATAGTGACAGATGTGGCTTATAATGGTACTGAGGCTATTAAAAAGATAGAAGATTTGGGAAGAGATTATTACGATTTAATTTTAATGGATATACATATGCCTAAATATAATGGATATGAGATTTCTAAAATTATGAGAAATGATTTGGGTGTAGAAGTTCCAATTATAGCATTAACAGCTACTAACATTACAGATCAAACTATAGAAGAAAATAAAGAAAATATTTCTGGGTACATACAAAAACCAATAAAGCCAAATGAATTTAAACAAACGATTCAAAGCTATTTACAAAAGGAAAGTGACTTGTGCCATAAGTTTTCATTTATTGATAAATATGATGAATTTTTGCAAAGAATAAATTATGATGAGAAGATGGAAACAAAATTAATAACACTTTTATATCAAGATTTTTCAGATATAAGAGAAAAAATTCTAAATATGACACAAGAAGAGAAAAAATTTTATTTACATACATTAAAGGGAGCATTAGCAAGTTTAGGAGCTCAGAAACTTTCTGATGACATAAAAAATATAGAGGATAAAATAAATACTCCTGAAGCAAAAGAATTAATGGAAAATCTATTAAATAAATTAGATAGTATATTTAAAGAAATAGAGCAAAGTAATATTTTAAAAATTGATAAGACGATTATGATAGTTACAACAGATGAAGAAAAAAGTACAATGTTAAAAGCTCAAATGTCTAAAGCATTTAATATTATTATAGTGAAGAATATGAAAGAAGTAGAAATTATTTTACAAGCAAGTAAAATAGATGCAATAGTAATTGATGAGTTTGATGTTATTAGCAATATAATGTCTCTTATACAATTTTTAAAATATAAGTATAAAGAAATTCCAATTATAATACTAAATGAAAAAAGAAATGCATTATTAAAAGAAAAAGTGAAAGATATAAGTGTAGATTCATATCTTGAGTCTAATTATGATGTCCAAAGCTTAATTTGGAATATTAAAAACACAATAAAGCACAAACAAGAAGAAATTAAATTAAAATCCGATTTGAAAAAATATAATAATGAAATTGGAAATGTATATGGCTTTTTATATGATAGTTTAGTTAATTTAACTTCTTTAAAGAGTAAAGAAACAGGTGAACATATTTTAAGAACAAAAGAGTATATGAAAGTTATGCTTAGAAAATATGAAGAATTTTATAAAGAAGGCTTATTTGCAGATGAAAAAGAAATAGAGAATATTTCTATAGCTGCTACTTTGCATGATATAGGAAAAGTTGGTATACCAGATAATATTTTGAATAAAGCAGGTAAACTAACAGATGAAGAGTATGAAATTATGAAAAGTCATACAATTATAGGTAGGGAAACATTAGAGTCTACATATAGTGATAAACTTTCTAGTGAGGTATTAGAATATGCAAAAGATATCACATTACATCATCACGAAAAATATAATGGTACAGGATATCCTGAAGGATTAAAAGGCGATGAAATTACAATTATTTCAAGAATTATGGCTATTATAGATGTATATGATGCACTAGCAAATGATAGAGTATACAAAAAAGCAATGCCCCCAAAAGAAGTAGAGGAATATATTGTATCACAATCAGGAACTGCATTTGATCCAAAGCTAATAAATGTGTTTTTATTGGCAAAAGATGAATTGGCTAGAATTAATAAAGAAAACCAAAATAAAGGTTCAAAGTTGAATCATATTTCTTAATTCAATTATAGAAAGAATAAGGATTTACTTGTTGTAGAGATATAAAACGAAGAAATTTAGTTAAAAATGGCATGAGTAGGTAGGAAAATGCAGTAGTACTCTTGAAAGACCATGCTAAATATGTTATATTAGCATATGGAATAAAGGAGCGATAGAAATGAAAATTGGAATAGTAGGACTTCCTAATGTAGGAAAAAGTACATTATTTAATGCAATAACAAAAGCAGGAGCTGAATGTGCTAATTATCCATTTTGTACAATAGAACCTAATATAGGAATGGTACCTGTACCAGATGATAGATTAGATAATTTAGCTAAGATATATGATCCAGAAAAAGTAACACATGCTGTAATAGAATTTGTAGATATTGCAGGACTTGTAAAAGGTGCAAGTAAGGGAGAAGGATTAGGAAATAAGTTTTTATCACATATAAGAGAAGTTGATAGCATATTAGAAGTTGTAAGATGTTTCGAAGATCCAAACATAGTTCATGTTGATGGATCAATAGATCCAATAAGAGACATAGAAACGATTAATTTAGAGCTTGTTTTTGCAGATTTAGAAACAGTAAATAAAAGATTGGAAAGAGCAAAAAAATTATTAAAAGGAGATAAATCTTATCAAGCAGAAATAGATTTATTAGAGAAAGTAAAAGAAACATTAGAACAGGGTAGACCAGCCAGAATTCTTGAGCTTTCAGACGAAGAAAAAGAAATTATTAAAGATAGTTTCTTACTTACTATGAAACCAATATTGTATGTTACAAATGTTTCAGAAAATGAAATATCAGAAGATAATGAATATGTAAAGAAAGTAAGAGAATATGCCAAAAACGAAAATGCTAAAGTTATAAAATTATGTGTAAAAATAGAAGAAGAATTGTCAGGACTAGAAGATGATGATAAAAAAGAAATGTTAGAAGCTTTAGGAATGGATGAATCTGGATTAGATAAAGTTATAAAAGAAAGCTACGATTTGTTAGGATTAATGTCATTTTTAACGGCAGGTAAACCAGAGGTTAGAGCTTGGACAATAAAAAAAGGAACAAAAGCTCCAGAAGCAGCTGGAAAAATCCATTCAGATATACAAAGGGGATTTATTAGAGCAGAAGTTGTTTCATATAATGATTTAATAAGTCTAGGATCTTTAAATGAGGCTAAAGAAAAAGGATTGGTAAGATCAGAAGGTAAAGATTATATTATGCAAGATGGAGATGTAGTTTTATTTAGATTTAATGTCTAAAATGCAGAAAAAACGTATTTACCAAACTTTAACATGGAAATTTTTGAAAAAATAAAAATATATGTAAAAAAAACTTGCATTTTATATTAAAGTGTAGTATAAATAATATTAGTATTGAATATAATATTAACAAAAGAGAGAAAAGGTAGGGAAGGAAATGAAAAAAAATAGTTTAATTAAAGGAATTTTATTAGTTATAATTGTATCAACTGTAATGATGATTACAAGTAGTGTTTATGCATCTGGAGAAACAATAGTATTAACACAAAATACACCAGCAAATAATACTGCAACAGATAATTCAGCAACAAACAATACAGCAACAAATAGTGCATTAACTTCAACATTAACACCAACAACACCAGCAAATAATACATCAACATTAGAATCAAATTTACCTAAAACTGGTATTGCAGATAATACAATAGTTTTTGCAGTAGTAGGTGTTTGCGTAGTTGCCGCAATTTATGCTTACAGAAAAGTAAGAGACTATAAAGGAATTTAATTAATTTATATAAATTATTGTTTTATATTTTATTATTGCAATTTAAAGAAATAATTAATGGACTAGTTATGCTAGTCCATTTCTTTTGCTTTTAGAATAATTCGTGTTTTATTTTGGTTATTGCAAGTAATTAAAGTTATTTCTCTTATATTATTAGTATTTTGGCTTAATACAGAAGTATTATTTATTTCTACTTCAAATTTGTCATATATACTATATTCTAAATAATTATTACTTAAATCATAAATACGAATTATATCACCTATATTAAGCTTATTAATATTGCTAAAGAATTTTCCATTTTCATAGTTATGACCAGCAATACAAAGATTTCCGATTTGATTTGGCTCTGGTCCACAAAGTCTACAAGGTGATATTTTTAGCAAATCTTCTGAACATGTTGAAAGAATAGAGTAATTTAAATTTATTTTATCTATAGTAATTTTACCAATTATATGAGAAGAACTATACTGGGAAGTGTTAGTGCTATTACTAGTAGAATATAGTGATATTGTTTGATATTTTTCCTCTAACTTTTCTGAAAAAGAATATAATTTTTTTTCTTTATTTTTAATAATATAAAAGTAAACTAAACTAGATAGAATAACTAAAATAAAAAAAATAAATAATATTAAAAATATAATTTTATTTTTATGAAATTTATTCATACTATTATTTTTTACAAAAAAATATATAATATTATAAAATTATTAAAATGTAAAAAATTTGTAGACTTTTTTATAAATATAGCTTAAAATAAAGAAAGCATAGGAGGGAATAATATGAATATATGGCATGATATTTCAGCAGATAGAATACAAAAAGATGATTTTATTGCTGTTGTAGAAATAGAAAAAGGTGGAACAAATAAATATGAATTGGATAAAGCTACAGGTCTTTTAAGATTAGATAGAGTTTTATATACATCAACACATTATCCAGCCAATTATGGCTTTATACCTAGAACATATGCTGGAGATGGTGATCCGTTAGATGTTTTAGTAATATGTCAAGAAAAAATAGTTCCATTAACATTAGTAGAATGTTATCCAATTGGTGTAATGTTAATGACAGACAATGAGGATTTAGACGAAAAAATAATCGCAATTCCAAAATCAGATCCTTTTTTAAAGAATTGCCAAGATATTAAAGATTTACCAGATCAATACTCTGCCGAAATTATGCATTTCTTTGAAGTATATAAGCAATTAGAAAATAAGAAAACAGAAGTAAAAGCGATGTGTGGAAGAGAAGAAGCAGAAAAAATCATAGAAAAATGTATAAATAATTATAATGAAAAGTTTTTAAGATAAATAGATTGTGGGGAAAAAGAAATGTTAGAAAGAATTATTTTTAATATATTATCCTTTTCTCTTTTTATAATAATCTTCTTTAAAATAATTAGGAAAAATGATACTGCTTATGTTGTACCATTAATATTAGAAGCATTGGGAATCGCAATTGGGTTAATAGAAATTTTAATAGGAAGATTTTTAGGGACGTATATTAGGGTAATAACATATATATTAGCAATAGTATTACCATTAGCAATAATTTTACTAGAAAAGTATGGAATTAATTTTTCAGAGTGGCTTTATATTTTTCTAGCAAAATTGTGCAATATATTAAAAAATAATAAAAAATCAAAACAATTATTAACAAATTTAATAAATAAATATCCAGAAAGTTATAGTGGACATAGGTTACTTGCTCAAACATATGAAAAAGAAGGTGGAATGAGAAAAGCTATAGATGAATATGTTAAAGCTATAGATATAAACAAAAAGGACTATGATTCATATTATAAGATTTCTGAATTATTAGTAAATTTAGGTAAAAAAGATGAAGCAATACAAATGCTAAATAATTTAATACACATTAAACCAGATTATTACCAAGCATCAGAGTTATTAGGACAATTGTTATGTGAACAAGAAAACTTTAAAGAAGCAATCAATGTATATATGAATGCTTTAAAATATAATAAAGAAAGTTTTGAAATATATTATAATTTAGGAATTGCATATACTAGACTAAATGACTTCCAAAATGCAAAAAGTTGTTATGAAAAGGCAGCACAAATAAATGCATTAAATTATAAAGGATATTATAACCTTGGTTTGATATCAATGCTATATGATGATCTAGATGAAGCAGAAAAATATTTTGTAGAAGGAATGAAAGTAGAAGATACTGAACCAGAAAGTTGTTATCAATTAGCAAGAATATATGTAATAAAAGGCGAGAAGGAAAGAGCTATAAATTATTTAGATAGAGCAATAAATTTAGATAGTTCCTTTGCAGAAAAAGCAGCAAAGGATCCAGTCTTTTTGTCGATAGAAAGATATATACCTAAAAATATTAATAAAATAATAAGAAAAAAGACAACAATGACAAGACCAGAAATATTAGTAAAACAGCATTTAGAAGATACTTATTTATTGGTTGGAAAAATAAGTAAAAATGAATTGAAAAACATGAATATTGGAAAAGAAAAAAGCATAGATATACAAAAAGAAGAAAGAGATAATTTATAGGAGGATTATTATGAAAAATATTTCTATTATAGGTGGAGACTTAAGAATTGTAAAACTTGCAGATATGTTAAAAGAAGATGGTTATGAAGTATATACATATGGTCTAGAAAAAGCACAACTTAATGCTAAAATAGAAAAATGTAATAGTATAGAGGAAGTTACAACAAAGGCAGATGTTATTGTTAGTTCAATTCCGCTTACAAGTGATGAAATTAATATTAATTCACCTTTTAGTAGCAATAAAATAAAAATATCTGAAGTTGCTCAAAATGTGAAGGGAAAAACTTTTATTGCCGGAAGAATAGAAGATGAATTATATAAAAAATTTAATGATACTAAAGTAATTGATTTGCTAAAAAGAGAAGAATTAACAGTTTTAAATACAATATCTACAGCAGAAGGAGCAATTCAAATTGCTATGGAAGAATCAACAAAAACTTTACATGGTAGTAAAATTTTAGTAATGGGATTTGGAAGAGTAAGTAAAATTTTATCAAATATGTTAAAAGGAATAGGGGCAGAAGTATATTGTGAAACGAGAACTACTATAAATTGTGCTTGGATAAAAGCATATGGCTATAAACCTATTCTACTAGATGAATTAGATGGTAATCTAAATGAGTTTGACATAATAATAAATACAATCCCACATGTTATACTAAATAAAGAAAGATTATCTTTGTTAAAGAAAGATTGTATTATTATAGATATTGCATCAAACCCAGGAGGAGTAGATAGAAAAGCAGCAAAAGAAATAGGAGTAAAATTGATTTGGGCACTTTCTTTACCTGGAAGAGTTGCGCCTATAACTTCAGCAGAATTTATAAAGGAAACATTAGAAAATATACTAAAAGAGATAAAAAACAATTAGCTAAGGAGAAAAGTTAAAATGATGGAAATAACAGTTTTTAGAGCAGTAATATTAGGAGCTGTTCAGGGTCTTACAGAATTACTTCCAATATCAAGTTCAGCACATTTATTTATAATACCATGGTTGTTTAATTGGGGAGAAATAGGAGATTTTGATGTAGCTTTGCATTTTGGAACATTACTTGCAATTGGAATATTTTTCTTTAAAGATTGGATAAAATTGATAAAAGGAGGATATGAGCAAGTAACAAAAAAGAAAAAAACATTTGAAGGAAAAATGTTTTGGTATATTGTATTTGCAACAATTCCAGGAGGAATTATAGGATACTTATTAGATCACTATTGTGCTGATATATTAACAAAACCAGAAATTATTGGTTGTGCATTAATTTTTATGGGAATTATTCTATACATTATAGACAAAAAAGCAAAATCAAGAGTGAAATATGAAGATATGAATTTTAAGCAAACTTTTATAATAGGATTATCACAATCATTAGCTTTTATACCTGGAGTTTCTAGGTCAGGAATAACAATGACAACAGCAAGAGCAATGGGAATAGAAAGAGAATCAGCAGCAAAATATTCTTTTATGTTATCAGCACCAATAGTTTTAGCAGCTACTATATTTAAATTAAAAGATTTTGTGTTTAGTGTACCATTTCTAGTTGGAATATTAGTAAGCTTTTTAGTTGGAATATTAGTAATAAAATTCTTACTAAAATATTTACAAACCGGAAATTTTAAAGTTTTTGCTGTTTATAGAATTATAATAGGTATTATTGTTTTGTTTGTTTGTATAAACAGAGTGTAAGATAGAGATTTTCTCTATCTTTTTGTGTTTATTGCACTTAATTATAATTGTAAAAGAGAAATTAAAGTTTTTTACTAAAATTTTGTTAGATAATAAAAAAAATAATTATAAATTATTGATATTTTAACGATTGTATTGTATGATAATAGAGTATAATAAAATCAAGCAGAAAGGGGTAAACCTAATGAATAAAATAATAAAAAAAGTACTATCTTGTTGCTTTATAATTTTACTTTTTGTACTAAGTGGTCAATTTGTATATGCAGATTCTGTTAATCAATTAGAAGCACAAGGAGCAGGGCAATTAGTTCAAATAAAAGAAAATTCAGAAAAAAAATTAGAAGATTACAAAGAAGAATATGGCTCTGATGCATATGGTATTGCAGCATATATTTTAAATGCAGTAAGAATATATAGTATACCAATATGCTTTGTAGGAATAGCAATAGGAGGAATTTATCAAGTAATAGGTATCCGTAAGCTTGATGAAAGAGATAGAGGCTTTGGAATTATGATAGGATGTATAACTGTATTAGTAATAACACAACTATTACCACTTATATTTGCTATAGTTGTAAAAGGTTGGAGGGGTTAACGAATGAAAATATTATTTGCTGTAAATAATGAAAAAATATCAAAATCCATTATAAAAAAATATCAAAGTGATTATAAAGAAATAATATCATATAAAAATGTATATTATTTTAATGCTATTTTAAAAGAATTACAAAAGGATAACACTTATGATAGAATCATAATAAGTGAAGATTTAGAGCCTTTTACAAATAATAATTATGAACAAATAGATAAATTTATTTTCGATAGATTAGATAATATTAGTGATGAAGCTACTAATTCAACAAGAGCTGATACTCCAATAATATTAATATGTTCAGATAGACGTACAAAATCTGATGATATATTAGTAAAATTATTTAGTATTGGTGTATATAATGCACTTATTGGAACAGATAGAAATATAGATGAAATTTGTAAATTAATAAAAGTTCCTAGAACTAAAAAAGAAGCAAAAATATATTATAAAATCGATGCAGAAGAAGTAACATATCAATCAGAAAATGAAAACGATGTAAGTGAGTCTGAAATTCAAAGTATCTTGGCTCATTATAAAAAGATTGGTAGAGATGAACAAAAATGTGTAGATAGTTTTGATTCAATAGCACAACAATATACAGATGTACAATTAAAAGTTATTGCAAGTTTTCTTCCTTTAAATGTAAAAGCAATATTAGAAGAAAAATCACCTAAATATCAACAAATAATGTCTCTAATGGGAGAAAAGAGAAGTTCATCAGGAGCAAATAAAAATAGTAATAACGAAGAAGAGAATGGTTTAAAAATCGGTTTTATAGAATCAGCAAATGGAAAAAGAAATCTTGGAAGACCTGTAATTATACCTTCAGCAGTTAATACAAATAAAGTAAAGAAAATGTCAACAAAAACGGTTGCTTCTTCAGGAGTAAATATACCAGAACCAGAGTTGGTTTCTAATGCAGGTAGTCAAAATATTATGGAACCAGAAGAGGAAATAAAACCAAAGAGAAGAGGTAGACCACCAAAAAAGAAAATAGAAGAAGAAATTACTAATGTGGAGGTTGATAAACCAAAAAGAAGGGGAAGACCACCAAAGAAGAAGGCAGAAGAAAATGTAATGCCAGGATTTGATGACGATGATTCACAATTAAATACAATGCCAGGATTTGATGATGATGAGCCACAACTAAATACAATGCCAGGATTTGATGATGATGACACACAATTAAATACAATGCCAGGATTTGATGATGATGATTCACAATTAAATACAATGCCAGGATTTGATGATGATGATTCACAATTAAATACAATGCCAGGATTTGATGATGATGATTTACAACCAAATACAATTTCAAATTTAGGTAATAATACAAATAGTATGGATAATAATGGATATGTACCATTTGACTTTAATTCATCAAATGGTAGATCAGCAGAATATAATAATCAAACTAAATTAGCAAATACTAGAAGAACATATCCAACAGATTCAATAAATGCATTATTAACAAGAGAAAAGAAAATTGTAACATTTGTTGGAACAAGCAAAAATGGAACATCTTTTTTAGTAAATAATCTTGCACTTAGTTTGTCTAAAAAAGGCATAGATGTAGCTATATTAGATGCAACAAGAAATAGAAATGCATATTATATATATACAGAAAACGAAGAAGACTTAAGACAAATTGCAGAAAAAAGCATTCCAAATTTAATCAATGGTGTTGCAGCAGGATTAAAAGTAGACAAGAATTTAACTGTATATACAGCATTACCAGATGATGATGTACCAATGGAACAATACGAAGAAATATTATCAACATTAGTAAAAAATCATTCATTAATATTAATAGATTGTGATTTTGAAACAGATTTTGGATATTTTGCTGCATCACAGGAAATATATTTGGTACAGAGTATGGATATATTAACTATTCAACCACTTACAGCATTTTTTAGAGATTTACAAAGTAAAAACATTTATCAACCGGAAAATTTAAGAATAGTTATAAACAAAGAATTACCTGTTAAAACTTTAACTGTAAAAAATATTATAGGAGGATTATCTTTCTATAATGATCCATCAATGTCATTTATGAGAGAATTATTTAATAGGGAAACTGCTAAATATTGTATAATTCCATTTGAAATTGCAACATATTCAAAATATTTAGAAGGATTAGTTAATTGTAAAATTTCTTTAAATGGATATTCAAAGGAATTCATGCAGGCATTAAGAACATTAGAAAATATGGTATATCCATTAATGGAGCCAACACCTTCTTCAAATAAAGGAGTAAAAAATAACAATAATTATGAAAGAACTAGATTTTCAAATGAAATGAATGATACATTAAATCAAATGAAGAAAAATTTTTAGAATAATATAGAGGTGAGAAAGTTTTGACAGTAGCAATATTAATAACTATAGTTATACTAGTTTGCATAATAATAGCGTTAATGGCATACAATATTTCTATTCATAAAAAGATAGCTAAATTTAGCAATATTAGTGAAAAGATAAATGGATTAAATGTATTACAAAATTTTATGGATACAATAGGTGAATATTCTAGTGTTGAAGAAAAAATACAAAAAATAAATGAAATTATTTTAAATAAATATAGTATATTAAAATATTCAACAATAGTAGTATTTAATGGAGCCGAATATGAATTAAAAGCATCAAATGTTGATGAAAAACACTGGCAGAGCTTAACTAAATTAGGCGATGAAGAAATATTTAAAGATAGTATAGCGACTGCAACACCTAAGTATATAACTGTAGAAAAAGAATCAGAAAAATTGCCATATCAAAAAATGGAGTTTGGACGAGCTAAATCAGCAATGTTCTTTCCTTTATATATAGACAATGTTTATATTGGTTATTGGTTAATTGAAAGTAGTGAAATTCATGCATTTGATAATATAGATACAGCTATTATAGAGGTAATTAGAGATAATATAGTTACTATTTTAAAAACTGTACAATATCAAAATACAGTAGAAAATACAGTAAGAAAAGATTTATTTACAGGTTTAAAATCAGCAGAGTATTTGTATGGTTTAGGCAAACAAGAAATAGACAAATATACAATTTCAACAGTTTGTATGTTTAGAATAACTAACATAGAAGAAATTAACGAAAAAATAAGTAGACATTTAGGAAATAAAGTAATTACAGAAGTAAGCAAATTTTTCGAAAACAATATATCTAAGGATTATCTATTTGTAAGATATATGGGACCAAAATTTGTAATAGTATTTTCTGGAGTTCAATCTGAAGATGTTGCTAACTTCTTGGAAGATATTAAAGCACAAATAGAAGAAATGCAAATACGCCCAGATTTAGATGATAAAGCAATATCAAATGTTAAAAATAAGGAAAATATATATGTTAGCCCAAGATTAAATTTTGTATTAACATCATATTATAAAGGAACATCTATGGATGGCTTAACTAAAAAATTAGAGGAGTATATTGATAATGCAGATAAATCTGAAAGTGATATAAATTATATTTAAAAAGGAGGAATGTAACATGGCAAATTTTGATAAAACAATGAGTTTCAAGGTAGAAAGAGACGAAAACCTTAAAGTAAAAGAAATTTTAAAAGAGGTTTATGATGCTTTAGTAGAAAAAGGATATAATCCAATAAATCAAATAGTTGGATATATTCTTTCAGGGGATCCAACATATATAACAAGTTATAATGATGCAAGAAATAAAATAAGACTTATAGAACGTGATGAATTACTTGAAAAAATGGTAAAAAATTATATAGGGTTAGAAGATAAATAATATGAGGATATTAGGAATTGATTATGGAGATGTACGAACTGGAGTTGCTATAACAGATCCATTAGGCATTACAGCCCAAGGGCTAAAAACTATAAACAATCAAAACAGTGATAGGATTTTATTAAGAGAACTTGAAGAAATAGTAACAGAATATAATGTAGAGAAAATAGTAATAGGAATGCCATTAAATTTAAAAGGAGAAAAAACTGTACGAGCAGAGAAAACAGAAAAATTTATTCATAAATTAAAATGTAAATTTGGGAAAATGCCTATCGAAGTAATAGATGAAAGGCTAACAACAGTTCAAGCACAAAAAACAATGAATTTTTTGGACGTGAATAAGAAAAATAAAAAAAATATTGTCGATACTATAGCAGCTGTCTATATTTTAGAAACGTATCTTGGAAAAGAAGAGAAAAAATAGTTGCAAAATTTACAAAAATAGTATATGATATGTAAAACTTGAAATAATAATATTAAGATATCGAAAGGAGAATAATATGAGTGAAGATATCAACACACCAAATAATGGTGAAGAATTAGATAATATAATAATTTTAAATGATGAAGATGGAAATGAAGTAAAATTTGAATTTTTAGATTTAATTGAATATGAAGGAGAAGAATATATAATTTTATTACCAACAGAAGAAGGAGAAGATAATGACGAAGTTGTTATCTTAAAAGTAGAAGATGTAGAAGATGATCCAGATATGGAAACTTATGTTAGTATAGACGATGAAGATACTTTAAATGCAGTATTCGAAATGTTCAAGGAAAAATTTAAAGATGAATTTAACTTTATAGATGAATAATAAATACAATAAAAAAGAGGAGTAATTATATTGTAGTATTTAGAGAATAAAGGTTAGTAGCTGAAAGCCTTTTATATGAAGATATAATGAAGGTAGCTTTTTTTGTAGATATAGTGAACTAATAGTAAGTATATCCGGGTTGGCTCCGTTAAAAGCTATAATGAGTATTATTAAAATATTAAGGTGGTACCGTAAGAGTAATCTTGCCCTTAAAGGCAGGCTTACTCTTTTTTTAGTTTAAATCATGAACTTTCTATAGAGTTCAGCTATATAAATAAAATAAGGAGGAATATTTATGAATTATAATCACAAATTAAATGATAAGTATAATCCAAAAGACTTCGAAGAAAAAATTTATAAAGAAACAGAAGAAAAAGGTTATTTTAAACCAAATATGGATAAAAGCAAAGAAGCTTATTGTATAATGATGCCTCCACCAAATGTAACTGGAAAGCTACATATGGGTCATGCATTAGATGGAACAATACAAGATATTTTAATTCGTTTTAAAAGAATGCAAGGATATAATGCCTTATGGCTTCCAGGTTCTGATCATGCTTCAATTTCAACAGAGATGAAAGTAGTTCAAAAATTAAAAGCAGAAGGAAAAACAAAACATCAAATTGGTAGAGAAGCATTTTTAAAAGAAACTTGGGATTGGACACATTTATATGGTGGAACAATACAAGAACAACAAAAGAAATTAGGATGTTCTTGTGATTGGGATAGACGTAGATTCACATTAGATGAAGGACTTTCTGAAGCAGTTAAAGAGCAATTTGTTAGATTGTATGAAAAAGGTCTAATTTATAAAGGCAAAAGAATGGTTAATTGGTGTCCAAATTGTAATACTACAATTTCAGATGTAGAAGTTGAATATCATGAAGAAAATACACATTTATGGCATATTAGATATAAAGTAAAAGATGAAGATAGATATATAATTGTAGCAACAACAAGACCAGAAACTATGCTTGGTGATACAGCTGTTGCTGTTCATCCAGATGATGAGAGATATAAAGATTTAGTTGGAAAAACATGTATTTTACCAATCATGAATAAAGAGATTCCAATAATTGCAGATAGATTTGTAGAGACAGAATTTGGTACAGGTGCTGTTAAAATAACACCAGCACATGATATGAATGATTATCAAGCAGGTTTAAGACATAATTTAGAAATAATTGAAGTATTTGATGAGAATTTCAAAATGGGAGATTTAGTTCCAGAATATAAAGGAATGGATTTACTAGAAGCAAGAGAAAAAATTGTAGAAAAACTAGAAGAATTAGGAGCTTTAGTAAAGGTTGAGGATTTAACACATAATGTTGGAAAATGTGAAAGATGTAAAACAACAATAGAACCAAAAATTTCTGATCAATGGTTTGTTAAAATGGATGAATTAGCAAAACCAGCAATTAAAGCAGTTGAAAATGGAGATATAAAATTTATTCCTAAGAAATATGAGAAAATGTATTTTAATTGGATGAATAATATACAAGATTGGTGTATTTCTAGACAATTATGGTGGGGACATAGAATTCCAGCTTATTATTGTGATGATTGTGGACATATAACTGTTTCAAGAGATGAAGTAACAGAATGTGAAAAATGTAAATCAAAAAATGTTCATCAAGACGATGATACATTAGATACATGGTTTAGTTCAGCATTATGGCCATTTTCTACATTAGGTTGGCCAAATACAGAAAGTGAAGATTATAAAACATTCTTCCCAACAAATGTATTAGTTACAGCATATGATATTATAACTTTCTGGGTATCAAGAATGATAGTATCTAGTTTAGAGCTTACAAAAGAAAATCCATTTAAAGATGTTTTAATTCATGGAATTGTAAGAGATAGCCAAGGTAGAAAAATGTCTAAAACACTTGGAAATGGTGTTGACCCATTAGAAGTTATAGATGAATATGGTGCGGATAGCTTAAGATTTTCTGTACTTTCTGGAACAACAATGGGTAATGATATTAGATATATGCCAGAGAAATTAGATCAAGCATCAAATTTTGCAAATAAAATTTGGAATGCTGCTAAATTTATAACTAATTCATTAGAGCCAGATGAAAAAATAGTTGAATTCTATAATAAAGTATACAATGCAGATAAAAAAGAATTCAATGGAGAGATGTTAAGACTAGAAGATAAATGGATTTTAAATAAATTAAATACATTAATAAAAGATATTACAAAATTAATAGAAGATTACGATTTAGGTATTGCACTAGATAAAATATATAATTTTATTTGGAATGAATTCTGTGATTGGTATATAGAGATTTGTAAAACAAGAATATATAGTGAAAATTCAGAAGAAAGAGTACAAGTTGATTTTGTATTGGATTATGTATTAAGAAATGCATTAAAATTATTACATCCATTTATGCCATTTGTTACAGCAGAGATTTATTCAAAATTAGTTCATTATGATGATATAGATATTATGATGTCAAATTGGCCAGAATATAGAGAAATGCCACAATTCGAAAATGAAGAAGAAATAATAGAAAAACTAAAAGATATAATTGTGGATATTCGTAATACAAGAGCAAATATGAATGTTCATCCAAGTAAAAAGACAAAATTAATATTTGTGACTAGTGAGTATAAAAAGGCTATAGAAGAAGCTGATGAATACTTAAAAAAATTAGGCTTTGCAACAGATATTAAGATTCAAGAAGATAAAGCTGGAATTCCAGAAAATGCTATAGCAATTTTAAAAGATGGAATAGAGTTATATATTCCTTTTGAAGAATTAGTTGATATTACTGAAGAAATAAAGAGATTAGAAACTGAGATAACAAAACTAGAGTCAGAAGTCGCAAGATGTAATAAAATGCTTTCTAATCCAGGCTTTGTTAATAAAGCACCAGAAGCAAAAGTAAATGAGGAAAAAGAAAAACTAGCAAAATATGAAGAAATGTTAAATGCTTCTAAAGAAAGATTAGCAAATTTAAAGAAATAAAAAATAACCTAGCTATAAGCTAGGTTATAAGTATAAAAGTATCTTGAAATATTATGTAAATTATGATAAAATATAAATTGCAACAATGCTTTACACTTTAGGTAATAATTTATCTGAAAGAAATATGGAAAGGATTTTTTCAGGTTACACTAAAGACAAAGCTACTGTTTTATAGTTTTTGGAGGAAAGATATGAGAGTAAAGGAATCTAAAAAAATGACGCCTGAAGAGGAAACTCGGTTTTACGGAATCGATTTGAATGGAAATCTTGGAGAACGGTTTATTTTTATGGACTTTAAGTCTATCGGAGCACGATATCATGATGTCAAAAAGAAGTATATTCTTAAGGACATTGAAGACTTGAAAATGAAAGTGACTATGGAAAATTTGATTTCGTTATGGCGTGAAACTGGAAAATCCGAATGGGAAGCAATGCTGGCTTGGCTTTTCATGAGACCATTAAGAGTTGCTTGGAGCGAAGGAAAAGCAGAAGCTGATATCACTCAGCTTTTCAAGGTAGAGCTTACAGCATTACCCACAGGAAATCCAGGAGAGAAAACCATTACGGTAAATGGGAACACATATAGAGTGTTCGACCAGGAAGATGTCAAGAAGAAGATACTTCCATTTTTTGAAATTCTTGAGGAGACGGATGACACAATTTATCTTAAAGCTAAAATCTGAAAGCTAAAGTAGTATAAGATAAAACCAGCCACTTACAGTAAAGACTGTGAGTGGCTGGTTTTTAATTACATATTATTCTTCAAACTAGCTAAAGCACATTTTATGCCATCAACAGCAGCAGACATGATACCACCAGCATATCCAGCACCTTCGCCACAAGGATATATTCCTTCTACATTAGACATAAGTAATTCATTACGAAGAATTCTAACTGGTGAAGAACTTCTAGTTTCAACACCTGTTAAAAGAGTATCAGGGTTTGCAAAGCCATGAATTTGTTTATCAAAATGCAAAAAGGCATTTTTCATAGTTGCATTAACAAAATCAGGGAATATATTGTTTAAATTATAAAATGTTGTACCAGGTAAGTAAGTAGGTTTTACTTTTCCAAATTCACAAGATAATGTGTTATTTAAATAATCGCCCAACTTTTGAATAGGAGCATAATAGTTTTTTCCACCTGCAATAAATGCTTTTTCTTCTAAGTCTTTTTGAAAATCAATTCCAGCTAAAGGACTGCTAGAAGAAAAATCAGCAGGAGTCACATTAACTAAAATCGCGCTATTAGCATTTGTTCCATCACGTTTAAAAACACTCATTCCATTTGTTACAATAGTATTTTCCTCACTTGATGATGCCATGACAGTACCACCAGGACACATACAAAAAGAATAACAACTTCTACCAGTATCTTTATCATGATATACCAATTTATATTCTGCTGGTGGAAGTTTTAAATTTGTTTTATTACCATATTGTGCAAAATTAATATCTTTTTGTAAATGTTCAACTCTAACACCAACTGAAAAGTTTTTACTTTCCATATTTAGTCCTTTGTCATAAATTTTATAAAAAGTATCTCTACTACTATGTCCAATAGCAAGGATAACATTTGAAGTGGCAAGAACATATTCTTTTCCATCATTCACATATGTAACTGATTCAATTTTATTATCTTTTATATTAAAATCAACAACTTTACTATTAAATAAAAATTCTCCACCTTTAGAAATAATATAATTTCGCATATTACTTATAATTTTTATTAAATTATCTGTTCCAATATGAGGTTTTGCTAAATATAAAATTTGCTCAGGTGCACCAAAGTTATAAAAATCTTGTAAAACAATACTACATAAAGGGTTATTAATACCAGAAGTAAGTTTTCCATCAGAAAATGTTCCAGCACCACCTTCACCAAACTGAATGTTAGAATTAGTATCTAAGTTACCTGTTTTCAAAAATGAATCAACATCTTTTTTTCTATCTTCAACTTTTTTGCCTTGTTCTATAATAATTGGGTTAATACCATTTTTTATAAAAGTTAATGCTGCAAACAGACCAGCAGGTCCTGCACCAACAATTACAGGTCGTTCTAAATTATTATTTTTTATATTGATATTAGGCAATTCAAATTTTTTATAATCATCAAATTTAGAATATTTTTTCTCTGATTTAAATGAGATTGCAATATTATATAAATAATGAATATTGTCTTTATTACGCGCATCAATAGATTTTTTTATAATATGCCAATCTAAAATATCTTCATATACAATGTGATATTTTTTACAAATAAGTTCTATCAAAGAATTATTATCTAAATCTTCATAAATTTTAATATTATTAATTCTTTTCATATAAATCCCTTCTAAAAAAGTTATCTACAAAATTATAACATAAAAATTGATTTAAGAAAATATGTAGAAAAAAGTCGATGAGTTTTTTGCATATCGACAAAACTTCCCATGAATCGCTATTGGAAAATATTACCAATGGTATTATAATAATCCGAAAGGAGGGATAGTGGTGCAGATAAAATATTTAGAGCAGGACAAGCTATTATTCTTTTCGCTGGAAGAAGAAATAGACCATCATACTACAAAAGATTTAAGGAGGAAAATGGATTATGAAATTGAAAGACATATGCCTAAAAAAGTTATATTTAATTTTGATAGTGTTAGCTTCATGGATAGTGCAGGAATAGGATTGTTATTAGGAAGGTATAAGATAGTAAATATGTTACGGTGGAGAAGTAGCATTAATTAATGTTAAGAAAAGTGTAAAAAAAGTATTAGATATGTGTGGGATATTAAAACTAATACACATATATGATGATTTAGATATGAAATTTAATGTATGTTAGGAGGAAAAAATGAATAAAAGGTACAAAAATAAAATGCAATTGGAAATATTAAGTAAATCAAATAATGAAGCATTTGCACGTATTACAGTAGCAGCTTTTGCAGCACAATTAGACCCAACAATAGAAGAATTATCTGACATAAAAACAGCTGTTTCAGAAGCAGTAACAAATTCTATTATCCACGGATATGAAAATAAAGAAGGAATAATTAGGATAAATGCATATATCTATGACAATGTATTAAGAATAGAAATTGCAGATCAAGGCAAAGGAATAGAAGATATAGAAATTGCAAAACAACCATTATATACAACAAAACCAGAACTAGAAAGGTCAGGAATGGGCTTTACTATAATGGATAATTTTATGGACAACCTAAAGGTTGAATCGGTTGTAGGAATGGGAACAAAGGTAACAATGGAAAAAAAGATAGCTGATAAAAATACAAATGAAGAGAAAAATCAAGAGGAGAATTTTTATGTATGAAAATACTATTAGTGAGATTTTAAAAGCTCAAACAGACAAAGAGGAGCTAGGTAAAATTGTAGAAAATAATAGTGGCTTAGTATGGAGTATTGTAAAAAGATTTAAAGGAAGAGGATATGAAAATGAAGATTTATTCCAAATAGGAAATATAGGTTTAATAAAAGCAATTAAAAATTTTAATCCAGAATATGAAGTGAAATTATCTACATATGCTGTAACCTATATTATAGGAGAGATAAAAAAATTTATAAGAGATGATGGAATAATAAAAGTTAGCAGAAGTATTAAAGAATTGTGTGTAAAAATTAAAGATATAGAAAATAAAGCAATAAAGGAAGGGAAAAATGTAACAGTAGAAGAGATTGCAAAAGAATTAAAAGTAGAAAAGGAAGATATTGTTCTTGCGATTGATTCTATGAAACAGGTAGATTCAATATATGAAGAAGATTCAGAAAATAATAAATTAGCATTAATAGATAAAGTATCTTCAGAAAAAGACGAAACAGATACGATGATAAATAGAATTTTTATAAAAGAATTGCTAAATAAAATGGATAGCAGAGATAGGCAAATTATTATGCTAAGGTATTTTAATGGAAAGACTCAATCACAAGTAGCAGAAATGTTAAATATTTCACAAGTACAGGTTTCTAGAATAGAGAAAAAGATATTAAATAAAATGAAAATAGAGTTAATATCATAGGAGGAAGAGTGAGAAAGTTTATATTTTATTTTGTAGGAATAATAATTATTATTTTTCTTATACCTATAGTGTGTACTTCACGAATTAAAGAAACTTCCGCAGACGGTAATGTTATGAATAATGTAGTTACTCAAAGTATTATAGAAAATAATTATGATTATAAACAGTATCAAACAGTTAAACTTTTACATACTGCTGATAATAGTATAGAAGAGTTAAAATTAGACGAATATTTATATGGTGTTGTGTCTGCAGAAATGCCAGCAAATTTTCAGGAAGAAGCGTTAAAAGCTCAAGCTGTTGTGGCAAGAACTTATACGCTTTATAAAATAATAAACAATAGTACTAAACATGGGGAAGCACAAATATGTGATGATTCAGCTTGTTGTCAAGCTTGGATTTCGAAAGAAGATAGGTTAGCAAGATGGGAAGAAAGTGAACGAGAATCAAATTGGAATAAAATTGTTAATGCAGTAAATGCTACACAGGGAAAAATAATAACATATAATAATGAACTAATTAATGCTTTCTTTCATTCAAATAGTGGAGGAAAAACCGAAATTCCTATAAATGTTTGGGGTGGCAGTGGCATGCCATATTTGCAGGTGGTAGAAACATCTGGTGAGGAAAATTATAGTCAATATAGCTCAGAGGTAACTATTTCTAAAGAAGAGTTAAAAAATAAAATGTTAGAAAAATATCAAGATTTTACTATAGATTATAATGATTCAGCTTGTATAGGAATCCTAGAGTATACAGAAAGTGGTAGAGTAAAAACTATAAAAATTGGGAATAAAAATTTGTCAGGAGTTGAGGTAAGAACTATTTTTGGATTAAAGTCTGCTAATTTTGAAGTATCAATAGAAGGTGATAATATTAAATTTACTGTAAAAGGATATGGTCACGGAATCGGGATGAGTCAGACTGGTGCAGATAGTTTAGCAAGTAGTGGAAGTAATTATGAAGATATAATCCATCATTTTTATATTGGAGTGGAAATAAAAGATATGTAAAAATTGTATAAATTCATAAAATAAGGAAATACTTTAATTAAACAAAACGAGGAGGAAATTTTTATGAGAGAATATAGAAAAGTATCCAAAGGTGTTATTTTTGCAATTGTGATTGCGGTAATAGTAATTGGTGTTTCCTTAATATCATTATTTTCATTGGGAAAAGAAGAACCAGAAAGTGGTGGAAAACAACTTGCAGGTAGTGTTAATTATTTAGATGAAAGTAACTCTATAGAAGAGGCAAGTACTAGTTCTGACAAGACAGTAAATGAAGTAAAGGAAAATAAAATTGCTTTAAATACAGAAAATTTTGTGAATTCACAAAATACAAATACTGTACAAAAACAAACAAATACAACTTCAAAAACAACAAATACGACTACATCTACATCAAAGCAGGCAACAAAGAAAGAAGAAAAGAAAGAAATAAAATTTGAAAAGCCAGTCGAAGGAGAAATTATAAAAGAATTTGCAAAAGATAATTTAGTGTTTTCTAATACGCTAAACGAGTGGACCACTCATGTAGGAATAGATATAAAAGCAGCAAAGACTACAGTTGTTAAAGCAGCATATGAAGGTACAGTAGAATCAATAAAAAATGATCCAAGATATGGATTAACAGTTATTATTGCACATGATGATGGTTATAAAACAGTATATTCTAATTTATTAACTTCTGAGTTTGTAGTAGAAGGAGAAAAGGTAACTACAGGACAGACAATTGGAACAGTTGGAAATACAGCTACTTTTGAAGTTGCTGATGAAAGTCATCTACATTTTGAAATATTAAAAGATAATGTACAAGTTGATCCTACAATATATATAAAATATTAAAAAAATCGACTATATGTCGCTATTTCGTTTCTATAGGAAGCCACCATTCTGTATGACCTGGCCCATGGTAAACTTCAAGTTCTGGAATATTTCTAATATTATAACCAGAATAAGGAATCCAGTTACGATATGCGTTATGTGAAAAGTTATTAAAATAATCACCAGATATTTCATCTATTTTAAAAACAGCCCATGTAGAACTTGGAATTATAATTTTTGTGCTATGTGGCATATGTTCTTTACTTGCAATGTAATAATTTGCGTTAATAGAATTTGGAAAAAATTCATCATATTCTATAACACCATATGAAGTATACTCATTTAAGATATTATCGTAAGTTTTATCTTTACTAAGTTCTTTCCAAAAAGCAGGTGCAATTTTTTTAATATCTGGAATATAACACTTTCTAGGAATACCATATAATTCAATTTCATCATGTTCTTCTATTTTATAATGTAATTCTTTATTAGTTCTTATATTTGCAAATGAGTATGGAGGAAAGTTTTTTATATACTTTCCTTCTTTTTTTACTTTGCTTGGTTTAATTCCGTGAAATTTATAAAAAGATCTAGAAAAACTTTCTGAATTTTCATACCCATATTTAATAGCTAAATCTATAATTTTTATATCAGAATTTTGAAGCTCAATGGCAGCCATACTTAAACGTCTTTTTCTAATGTATTCTGTTAATGTCATTCCTGTTAAAAAAGTAAAAATTCGATACATAGTGTATTCGTTAACACATAAGATTTGTGCCATCTTTTTAGGTTCAATATCTGCATCTAAATTAGCTTCTATGTAATTAATTAGTTCAGTAAATTTATCAAAATTATCCATAATTCCTCCAATTAAGAAATATTTTAACATAAAACAGACTTTTTTGGTACCTAAAATGTCAATTATTAGGTTAGAAAAAATCCTATAATTATTATAGGAGGGATAATTATGGTAAAAGAGTTTATTAATATCACACCACATAGGAGCATAATGTGTAAGATAAGCCAAACTGGATATTCTGTACAGGAAGCAATATCAGAATTAATAGACAATTCTATAGATGCTAGATTAGAAAATGAAAAATTAACAATAAAAGTTACAATTAATAAAGAACAAATTATTATAGAAGATACTGGTAAAGGAATGAATAAATCGCAAGCAAAAGATTCTATAAGGTTAGGATACTCAAGCAAAAAAGAAAAGCTTGGCGAATTTGGGTTAGGATTAAAAACAGCAACATCTTTTTTAGGTGAAGAATTTGTTTTAAGGACTAAAATGGAAGATTCAAACGAAGAATATATAATTAAATATGATGAAAATGAATGGTTGCAAAAGGGCGATTGGTTTAAATTTCCATTTATAATTGAAGGCAAAAATGATAAATCACATGGAACAGTGGTAGAAGTTAAAAAATTAAAGATTGATTTAACAGCTGAATTATTACAAAAAATAAAAGAAGAATTAGGAAGAAGATTTGCACCATTTATTTTAAATGATGAGATTTATTTATATTTTAATGATGAAAAATGTGTAGTTCCTAAACCAGATATAATAGAAGGGACTAAAAAGAATATAAATATTAAAGTTGGTAAATGTGAGATTAAAGGCTGGTGGGCATATCAATTAGCAGGATATAACAAGAGCTATTATGGGTTTAATACATTTAGAAGAGGAAGATTAGTTACTGTTTTTGATAAAATTGGTCTTACAAATAATCAGGAGATAAAACAAATTATTGGAGAACTAGAAATATCAGGAGTAGATATAACACATGATAAAAAAGGCTGGGTTAAGACTTCTGATGAATATAAACAAGTAGAAGAAAGATTAATGGAGTATTTTAAGGAATATGAATATAAACCTAAAAGATTGTTAACTGGATATCCAGCAAGCAAAGGAAAGGTTATAGGAACAGTAAGACAGGTAAATATGTTTCATAGTGGAAATATGGAACAAGAAATTAAGAAGGTAAATAAAGGGGATATTATAGTTACAGCAATGACAAGACCACAGTATTTAATTGCAATAAGACGAGCTGGGGGAATAATTACAGATTTAGGAGGAACTCTTTGTCATGCTGCAATAGTATCTAGAGAATTTGGAATACCTGCAGTAGTTGGAACAAATATAGCAACTAGTGTCTTACAAGATGGGCAAAAAGTAATAATCGACGGAGGAGAAGGTGTAGTATATGAATATTAAAATACCAGAATATTTGTTAAAAATGCCAACATATTTACCAAATGATATAGAAGGAATGATTTTTACATATCCGAATAAATTTCCATTAATAAAAGAAAAATATGAAGAAGCTGCGAAAAAATATGCAATGGATCCAGTTGGCTTTAGAGAATATGGTGATGCACAAAAGGCTGAATTAGTTGTAGGTCTTGATAACCTAAAAAAGGAATATGATGCTCATAAAGAAAAAGATTTAGAGTATATGGTAAGAATGGACCAAAGATTAAATAAATTATTTTGTTTTAGGTTTTGGATAGTAAATTATTTATTTGCAGATGGTCCTATACATAGTTTTTATGTTGATAATTTAAGGTTATTAATTAGGAAGGCTGTAAAAGCCGATGAAACAGAAAAATATGAAGCAAAAGTAGAAGAGATAATTCAAACTCTATTGCAATCAGATTATGCAGATGAATATTTAGAGCAAGCATTAGATTGTAATGCAGCGTTAAAAGAACTAAGAAATATAAAAGAGATACAAGGAGAGTTAGAAAGGGTAACTAAATTAATAGACGAAGATCCGATGAAAAATGTAGAGCAAATAAATAGTATTTGGAAAAATATTTGGAAGGTTATAGAAAATAACGAAATAATAGGACAAAAACTACGTCATGCAATTTATCAAGTTAAATTTAGAAGTTCAATGCTTCCTTTATACAATATTTTGACACATACCATAGAATTTAGAAAAGAAAATTTACAATTACAAGAAAAGTATGATAGCATGCATAAAAAGATAGATGATATTTTAGAGCAAGCTAAGAAGGAATTATCTGCTGATGAATATGAGTTATTGAAGATGTCATATGAACAAGCTAAAAATTTTGCGATGTATAAAGATGTTATGGGTGCAGTAGATGGAAAGTTACTACCATTTTGGTTTGGAATTCATGATGAGATACGAGAAATACTTAGACAGTCAAATCCAAATATGTCTATTCGTTCAGTTGGACAAGCTGGAATGTTCTATTACTTAGTGTGGTATTTACCAACAGATTTAAAAGCAATAGTTATGACACCAGATTTTACTGACTTTTCTTTAGAAGATTTGTAGGTGATAAAATGAAAGATATAAATATAATATTAACTAGGCATGGAAGATATAATAATTCTAGGGATAAAAGCGACCTAAGTATAGGTCATATCACAGAAGAAGGTAAAAGAGAAATAGTAGAGAAGACCAAAAAAAGAATAGATAGGATAGTAGGCAATAAATTAAAAGATACTACATTTTTTATTATTGCCTCACCTACTTATTGGTTAAGTGACGAAAGATTTGGAAGAAGAGCTATCGAAACTGAAAAACTAACCAAAGCAGAAATAATGGAAGAACTAAAACAAGAAGGGCTATCAGAAGAAGAGGCAAAATCTCATTTTTATTCAAAGCCCAAAATATATACGAGGCAAAAAACAAATGGACTTACTATAGAAGAATTAAGAGACAAATTAGCAGAACCGAATGTATATGATTTGGCACCAAGCTATATACAGAAATTAAAAGTACGATATGGAGGAATGAATTCTGGATTTTGGAAAGAACTTGCTAGTTCAGAAGAGGTGAAACAATACAATAAAGATGCAGAAGGTCCAACAGATTTAAGAAGGAAAATAACAGAGCTATTAAATTATGTAGTAGATTGGTCAAAGAACTATTCAAAAAGTCAAGATACAAATGTATGTGTATTTTTAATTACTCATGGTGAAACGATGGAACCTTTTATTCATAACAGGAAATTATCTCACATAACTGAATTTGGATATAATGATGGGATCGTTTTTTATGTAAAGGAAGATGGAATTATAATAAAGACAGAAGATGAACTATTTATTGGACCTCCACCAAAAGTTAAAGATGAATGTATATTAGGTAGGGATTAATATGATATATAAATTAGATGAAGTGAGTAAAAAAGATGTGCAAGAAGTCGGAGGAAAAGCAGGTAATTTAGGTGAACTAATAAAATTAGGATTTAATGTACCTAGAGGATTTGTTTGTACATCAAAAGAGAATAAAAACAACATATATAATATGTATAATAAATTAAAACTAGATAAAGTAGCAGTTAGATCATCTGCTATATGTGAAGATGGAACACAAAATTCATATGCTGGACAATTTGAAACTTTTCTTAATATAAATAAAGAAGAGATTATTAAAAGCATAGAAAGATGTTATGAATCAAATAAATCAGAAAATATAAAAGGATATATTAATGAAAAAAACATAGTAGATGAGAATACAAAAGTATCAGTTATAGTTCAAGAAATGATAGATGGAGATATATCAGGAGTAATGTTCACTAAAAATCCAGTAACTGGTGATGATACTATTGTAATAGAAAGTGTATTAGGTTTGGGTGAAAAATTAGTTCAAGGAGAGGTAACTCCATCACAACTTATAATAAATAAGAATACATTAATAATAGAGAATAAAATAGGAAAAGAAATGTTGTCAAATAAGGAGATAGAAACTTTAAGTAAAATTGGCTTAGATATAGAAAGAATCTATAAAGCTGCACAAGATATAGAATGGTCTATAAAGGATGGAGAAATATATATATTGCAAACAAGAAATATAACAACATTATAGGAGTATTTGTAGGCTAAAATGATTGAAACAAGTAAAGAAAAAATGATAGCTTTTTATTTAATATATTTAAACTAAAAAAATATTAAAAAAAATGAAAAAATATGTTGACAATAAAAAGGTGTTATGGTAATATAATTAAAGACCGAGTAAC
>CALXVH010000012.1 GCA_944391965.1 uncultured Clostridia bacterium | reverse complement strand
CTCTATAAAGGTTTATAAGATTTCTAACCCAATTATTTTTATGCGTTACAAGAAAAAATATCTACAACTGTTGGTATCCCTATTGCAATTACTGTAACTCCTAATGTATTTACTGTTAACTCTTTCCTAGCATTATCTACACCTGCCCCTGGAACAATTCCTGTATCTGCTAATTGAATTGTACTACTTATTCTTTCCATACTTCTAGAAGCCAAACTGTCTATAACGATAACTAGTTTAGGCTTTACATTGTCTACTATTCCTTTTAAAATTTCTGCTGTTTCTATTCCTGTCGTTCCTAAAACACCTGGTGAAATTGCACTTACTGGTCTTGTATTTTTGTCTAAATATTGTGGTACATATTTTAATAGATGTCTTGTAATATCTATCTCATTTATTACTTTTGGACCTAATGCATCTGGTGTAACATATATATTTCCTAAACCTACAACTAATATTTCTTGTTCTTTGCTTACATATTCATCAATCATCTTTTTTAATTCTTCACATAATATCTCACTTGCTTTTTGAATTTCTTCTTCTCCCATATATTTCATGTTTTTCATATCTATTGTTACATAATTTCCTTTTACTTTTCCTAAAGCTCTTTCGCCTTGTTCATTCATTATCTTAACTCGTGTAACTTTTATATTGTTATTTATTTGTTCTTCATTTGCTTCTATTCCATCAATCTCATTTTCTATATTATTTGCTTTTTTATACAAATCTTTTCTTTCATCAGCAAGGTCTGTTCTAAAATCCAACATAAAAAATAACCTTCCTTTCCTAAAATTACCGTTGCATTAAACAACATCTATTTATATTTTAAGAAAAAAAGATTATTTTATACTATTTCATTTAACTTCTTTTAAAGAAATTTTTTAATTTATTCCATATTCTTTCTATAAAGCTTTCTTCTTGGTACAATACTAAACTTGTATCAGCAGAATTAGGTACCAAATTATTCTCTTCATCTAAAACCACATAAGCTTCTTTTTCATTTTTCCAATATATATTTAAAATTTCTTCTCTTTCTTCTGGTTCACACCAATAATCTAAATTTAATACAGATAATAAAATTAAAGTTTTTCTGTGTAATTTTTGATCTTCCAGCGGAAGATTTGGATTAATATCTACTTTATAATTCTTATCTCTCTTCGTTTTAAAAATGTTTAATACATCTTTTGGTATTTTGTTTAGATACGCCATTGGTATATATTTTAATACTTCGTATACTTCTGAATATGCTTGTGCTAATTCGTTTTCCATAACTCTCTCCTATTTTTTATTAATATTTAATTCATCTTTAATAGTTTGGTATGCTATTAATTCTTCATTTCTTTCTATTTTACTACCATTTTTTAATGAACTTTGTAATCTATTAAAAAATATATCTGGAGTTAAATTTCCACCGGTTGCCATTTCTAATTTTATCTTTAAGTATGATAATGCATCTTTTAACTCATCCTCTAATTGTTTATCTTCTATTTCTATATTATTACTCAATTCACAAACTTTTTGTAATAATTCACTATTTCTTTCTATTTTTACATTTCTTTCTAAATCATTAATTAAATATTGTATTATTTCTAATATTTGTTTTGCGATATCATTATTTAGTTTTTTATATTTACAAATAACTAACACATTTTCTATTATATTGTCTGCAGACATTCTTTTTTCCATATCTGTTAAATTGTTTAATTCTTCTTGAATAAATTCTTCTAAATTATCTTGAACTTTATCTGTATCCTGCATAATATTTATAAAATCATCTAACTCATCTGCATTTATTTTGTTTATTCTTTCATAGTTAAAACATTTTTTAATTAATTCTAATTCACTATATTCTTTCTCTAAAATATTTTCATTAGGTATTTTTTCTTGTAATATGTACATTGGCAAAATTGTATTTTTCTTATAATATAAACTTTCTCTGTTAATATTTTGTAATGCAAATTTGTTTTTTTCGTAAAATTCATTTAAATTGAATTCATCATTTTTCTGAGCACCATTAAATATATTCTTTAAATATTTTTCCTTATCTCCTAATAAAAATTCTAATAACATTTTTTTATCAATTTTTAGTTTTTCTAACACATACATTCTACTTCTTATTATACTATTTGCTTCTGTATATGTACTTTCTATAGAATAATTCTTATCTACATGAAATCCAAAACTTTCAAATGGATGATTTTTTATATAGTTATTTACAACTAAATCCACAAAAATATCCGCATTACCTTCTTCTAGTATGTCATCTTTATCTTCATTTTTATTCATATTTGAAAAGCAATGTGCATACCCATGTAAAACATAGCCCAATAATTTATTTTGATTACGTCTTCTTTTTTCTGCTATTGTTATAGTCTTAGTTTTATCATCAACTTCCATATTATAGTTTTCAGGTAATTTATTAAAAATAATATTAGTTCTATTAAAAGTAATTTCCAATGCTTCTAATTTATCTGCTGGAGTACTTGTATATACATCTTTTATAAATTCTTTAATCATCCTTTGAGCTAAATAGACAATCTTAAATAAGTCTGGAGACACTTTATGTTCTAAACTACTTATTATTTTATCCCTAGATTCTTTTTCTGTAAAATTCTTTAAAAATTCTAATTTAGCTTCATTATCTTTCTGATTTGCTAAATAAGATACCTTATTAGTTTCACCATCTATAGCATCTATTGTTCTTCTTAAATTATTTTTTTCTTCGATATTTTCTTCCAATTTAGTATCTAACATAATAATCTTCTCCTATGTTTAGTCTATTTGTTTACCTTCAAATTCTTCTTTGTTATATTCTATTCCTTGTTCTCTTAATTTTTCTTCTAATCTTTTATTAAACACATGTATATATCCAACAGCTGTTTCATTAAATTTATCTTTAAGTTCATCCTTTACTTCTTGTTTTAAAGTTTCTATTAATTCATCATTTGACTCCATTTTTCATCCCTCTTTTACTTTGAGCAATTATTACATAAAATTGTTTCTAAACCAATATTTAAATCAATCTTACCAATCTTATAATTATAGTCTAAATCTATAAGTTCTTTTATAATATTAGAAATCTCTAAATCTGTAAAGCTTTTTGCTTGCATTTTATATTTATTTACTAAAAACATTTGATTTGGTTTTAAATTTAAAGATTTTGCTATATCTAGTTTATATCTTTCTGCTATTTTTGTAAAATACAATTTCTTAAAATGATTATATAATGTTATTAATATTTTTTGAATTGGCTCTTTATTATATAGCAAATTATTTAGTTCTTCTAATGCTAATTTTATTTGCTTCTTTCCCAAATAATCTGTTAAATAAAATATTATGGCTTGTGTTTGTTTAGTACACAATAAATCTATATCTGATTTATTTATCGTTCCTCCTTCGCCAGCATATTCTATAAGCTTTCTTATCTCGTTAATTAAATCTTGCATATTTTGTCCACATTGTTCTATTAAATATTGCAATGTATTTTCTGCCACATTAACTTTATATGCATTAGCTATTGCTTTTAGCCTTCTTATAATTTGATTTGGTTTTTGATATGTAAATTCGCATACCACTCCATTTTTTTCTAACACTTTATATAATTTTTGCTTTTCTACATTTTCTTCTATAAATACTAAAATTACACTTTCATTAATTTCATCAATATTATTTTCTATATATTCTGCAACACTAGTTTTAATTTTAGCAAGCTCTGGGTTCTTTCTTTTTCCTTCTTTTTTTAAAATTTCGGAATTTCGTACAAGAATTAATTTTTTCGGATAGCCAAAAGCTGGAGTTTGTATATCTGCTATTAATTCTGAGATATTTGTTTCATCTATACTAATATAATTAATTCCATTTATACATTCTCCAAAATTTTTTCTTATTTTCTTTACCATTGACTCTAGTAAAAATTTTTCTTCACCATATAAAACATATATACTATTTAGCTTTCCTTGTCCGAAGTTCTTTTTCTAATTCTTCTATTAACATATTCATCTTCCTTTTCGGGATTTAAGGAACGTCCCCAAATCCCTATTCCTATTATAATTTAAATTGAGATGAAAACTTAGATGAATGTGCATGGCAAATTGCTATTGCCATACTATCTGTTATATCATCCAATTTAGGTAATTTTTCTGTATTTAATATCATTTTTACCATTCTTTGTACTTGCATTTTATCTGCTCTACCATATCCTGTTACTGCTTGCTTTATTTGTAACGGTGTGTATTCGAATATATCTAACTTATTTATTCTTGCGGTTATTAATATTACTCCTCTTGCTTGAGCAACATTAATAGCTGTTTTTGCGTTATTATTAAAAAATAGTTCTTCTATTGACATTGCATCTGGTTTATATGTATTTATTATATTATTTAAATCTGTGTAAATCTTCTCCAACCTCAATGGAAAAGATTCACCAGCTTCTGTTAATATTGCACCAGATGTTTCTAATTTAAATTTATTTCCTATGTAATCTATTATGCTATACCCGTGTTATTGCAAACCCAGGGTCAATTCCTAATATTCTCATTTTACTTCCTCTTCTTCTGTTTTTGAATCTAATAGTATTCTAAATATTTCTGCAACACTCCAAGCTTGTGAAAATGCTCCTTTAGGTAAATATGGAGGTTTAGAGTCATATAGTTCTGCAATACTTAATATACAACCTTCTTTATACATCATTGTTTTAGCTGTTGCTTTTAAATTTTTAACGAATAAATCATACTGCTTTTGCAATTCTTCTCTCACTTTACCTTCTTTTGTATTAGCTATTACATTTTTATATGCATCATTATATAACCCAAATAGCCATGGCCAAGTTATTCCTTGATGGTAACTTATATCTCTTCTATATGAATCACCTTCATATGTTGCAATATATTGCTTGTCCTTTCTATTTAAAGTACGTAGCCCATGTCTTGTATATAATTCATTAGTTACAGTCTTTAATATTTCTTTAGCATTTTTTCCTGCTGGATTCAACACTTGGTAACTAAGTGACAAACTAAATAATTGATTTGGTCTTATTCTGTCATCACCTAATACGTCATATAATGATTTCTTATCTGAATTATAAAATTTTCTATTAAATGATTTTTGAGTTTTTTCTGCTAATTCTGCATACATTTCTGCAACTTTTTTAGTTTCGAATTTTCTTGCTAATTCTTCCATTATTTTTAGAGCATTATACCATAAGCTATTTATCTCTACAGCCTTTCCGTTTCTAGGTGTTACTGCAAAATCTCCAATTTTTACATCCATCCATGTATTTTGAGTATTTATTGTACCAGAATGAATTAATCCATCCCTCTCCATATAAATATTGTTGTCATCAACATCTATTCCAGTAATATATGCCTCTATAATCTTTTTTAAATTAATATAAAATTTATCTTTTATAAATTTATAATCATTTGTATAATTAATATATTTTTTTATCTCTTCAAAAAGTAATAATGAGGCATCTGCACTATTATATAAAGGTCTATTATCATATCCAGAGTATCCATTTGGAACAAGACCATATTTTATATCTCTAATAAATGTTAATAGGACTTCTTTTGCTATATCAAATCTTTTTGTTTTAAGTAATAATCCTTCAAAAGCTATTAAGCTATCTCTACCCCAATCTAAAAACCAAGGATATCCTGCAATTATTGTATGAAGCCCAAATGATGGTCTATATGCTATAAAACTATCAGTAGTAATTATAAAATCTTCTATTAATTCTTTATCTTCGGTGTTTTCATTTACTAAGCCTGTTTCTTCTACTATTTTCTTTAATCTGTCTTCTTCTTGCTTAATAATATCTTCTGCTTTTATTTCATCTATGTTTTCTTCTAATGAAAATATAAATGATATATTTTTTTCTTCATTCGGTTTTAATTCTATCTCATATCTTCCTGGGATTGCATGGTTTTCTATTGGGTCAAAACCTCTTTTTTCCTCTTCCATATAAAACATTCTATAAAATATATCATTATGATGTTCTATATATGTTCCTTCTGAACACTTCATGTAAAATGGTGTTTGACTTTCTTTCTTTACAACTATTCTTACTTTCGTACCAGTTATATTTTCCTTCAAATTAAAATCTGTATCTTTATTAACCTGATGAAAATCTCTATAATTTATTATTGGAGCCAATGTTAATTTTGAATTATAATTTCCATTTTTAATGTTATATAACACAACAACAGTATTTCTACCATATTGCATACTTATTGTTTTTTGAATAGAAATATCATCTATTTTATATGTATATGTTGGTACATATTTTTTCTCAAAAGATTCTATTCTTTTATATCCATCTGAAATATAATTATCACATATATTAGTATATAAAGGATATTTACATCCGTTAAATTCTATGGACTCATCTACCTTAGATAATACTAAAAATCTTCTTGCCGGAGGTGTTAGTGCTGCAACTAGCAGTCCATGATATTTTCTTGTATTAGCACCTGTAACTGTAGACGCTGCAAATCCCCCTATCCCATTAGATATTATCCATTCTCTTTGAATTAAATCTTTAAAATCTCCTTTATTTACCATTATTTTCATTTGTAAGCCTCCAATTATTATTTTTTCTTATTTTGTTCAACTTTTTCTATAAATTTCTCTATAAATTCTTCTTCCTTATCTTTATTTTCATTTTGTAAAATTTCTCTATTTTTTAATTTAACTTCTTCTGTATTACGCATAGCTTCTATACGTTTACCATATTTAGATAAGAATTTACTTTTTCTTTCCTTTTTATTTTCATTTGTCTTTCTTTTTCTTTTAGGTTTATTTTTTATCTTATTAAATTGTTTTTCATACTCCAATTTAGATTTTAATAACATATATTGTGGATCTGATTGTTTATCTCTATATTTTAAATCATCACATATTAATTCTGAGATTGCTCTGGCAACTAATTCTGCATTATGCCTTATATATCCATTTTCTATACAAGCTAAATCTCTTTGTAATAATCGTACACCTAAACTTCTTGCTTTTGCAATATCTTGTGCTACTAATTCTGAACCTTTTAAATTATATCTTTTAATATATTCTGGAATTATTTCTCCAGTGTCATAAATACAATAATCTATTACATTTTTACCTGTATGTTCTATTATTGCTTTTATATGATCAGACAATGTATAATTATCTGTTTGACCTGGCTCTGTCATAATATTACTTATATATATTTTTATTGCTTTACTATCTTTCATAGCTTTATATACACCATTTACTAGTAAATTTGGAATTACATTTGTATATAAACTTCCTGGACCTATTACAATACAGTCTGCTTCTTTTATTGCTTGTACAACTTCTGGAGTTGCTCTACAATTTGGTGGTGATATAAATACCCTATTAATCTTTGTAATTTTATCATATGTTATCTTTTTAATTTTATCTTTTTCTTCTACTAGCATTCCATTTTCTAGTTCTGCACATATTCTCATTTCATCATTTGTTATTGGTAAAACTTTTCCTATTATATTAAAAATATCATTCGAATTTGCTATTGCTTCTGTAAAATCTTTAGATAAATCTTCTATTACAGCAAAATATAAGTCATTAAAAGTTATATCTTTTAACTCCCCATTTTTAAATTTATAATTCATTAATCTGTTTGCAAGTTCCTCATCTCTAGCTAATGAGATTATCGCATTTTTTATATCATCTGTTGGCATTGAATTTATATTTTTATTTTCCATCTTTCCATATGATGATACTGTAACAACTGCTGTTATATTATCTGTATATTGTTTTAAACCTCTTAGTACAGTTTCAAGTCCATTTCCTGAACCTATAACTACTATTTTTGGTCCTTCTGAATAAACTTTTTTATTGAAAATTAAAGAATTTATATTTATATGTTTTCTATTATTTTTTACTCTAGAATCTGTAGATTCAATTATCATTTCCATAGTTCTCTTTTGCATAAATACAATTCCTAAAACTATGCAAGTAAAACCTGCTATAAATGATAAAATAATTAATAATAATTGACCTATTTCTAATTCTTCGTTTGCGATAATAGTAGATATTCCATAACATGCAAGTATTATTCCTACAAGAATAAGAAATATCCATCTTTTTATTCTTGCATTTGGTCTAAACCATTCTATAAAACCTTTCATTTTAATTAATACATCCTTTCAAGTTCAGTTTTCTTAATCTTCCCCTATTACTTGTACTTCCAGCTCAATTTTTTTGCCGAATTTTTCATAGACTTTTTCGCTAATGTATTTTACTAAATTTAATATATCTTTTGCTTGTGCATTTCCTTTATTTACTACAAAGCCAGCATGTTTTGTGGATACTTCTGCATCTCCTATATTATACCCCTTTAAACCACATTCATCTATTAATTTTGCTGTAATGAAATCTGTTCCTCTTTTAAAAGTACTTCCGGCTGATGGATATTCTAATGGTTGATGTTCTTTTCTCCATTCGGTATATTCATCCATCTTTGCTTTTATTTCTTTATATATTCCTTTTTTTAGTTTTAATTTTGTACTTAAAACTATATATTGATTATTACTAAAAATACTATTTCTATATTCAAATTTTTGCTCTTCATTGGATAATGTTTTTATATTTCCATCTTTATCCAAACATCTAGTCTCTGAAACAATATCTTTCATTTCTCCACCATGTGCACCTGCATTCATTCTTATTGCTCCACCTATAGATCCTGGAATTCCTGCAGCAAACTCAAAACCTTCTATTTCTTCTATTAGTAACTTTTGTGCTACAAAACCATTTTTTACTCCTGCACCTACTGTTACTATATATTCATTATCAATTTGTTTTATATCAAAATCTTGTAAATCGATTCTTAAGACAATTCCCCTTATACCACCATCTTTTACTAGTAGATTACTACCATTTCCAATTACAGTTAAAGGTATATTATGTTGTTTTGCATATCCTAAAGTATTTTTTATATCTTGTTCTGTTCTAGCATTTATAAATATGTCTGCCATGCCTCCAACTTTAAATGAAGTATGTTTTGACATTAATTCATTTTCTTGAATTTTAGATTCTCTTGATATGCAATTTTCTAATTCCTTTGAAGTCTTTTCTATATCCAAGTTACTTCCTCTCCTTTAAATAGTTAATAACTTCTTCTATACTTTCTTGAGGTGTTGATGCACCAGCCATTACACCTATTTTATTAATATTAGCAAAGTCCTTATCATATAACTCTGATACTTCTTCTATCTTAATAGCATTCTTGCAATTTTTTTGTGCAATTTCATATAGTTTATTTGTATTAGAACTTTTTTTGCCTCCAATTATAACCATATATTCTACAGCTTTAGATATTTTCTCTGTCTCTTTTTGTCTGCTTTCTGTAGCATTACAAATACCATTATATATTTCTAGTTTTGTTTTTATATTTTCTTTTAAATATTGTTCTATTTCTAAAAATTTTTGTAAATTATATGTTGTTTGTGTTACTACTGCTAATTTTTCTTTTTTATTTAAATCTTCAGTTCTTTGTTTTAATTGCTCTATATTTTCTATTATTTCACCATTATTACAAAAGCTGAATGTTCCAATAACTTCTGCATGAGATTTTTCTCCAATTACTATAATATAATAATTTTTATTTGATAATTCTTCTGCCAAATTATGAATCTTTAATACTTTTGGACAAGTACAATCTATTAATTCTATATTATTTTTCTTTGCATATTCATAAACTTCTTTTTTTACACCATGGGCTCTTATTATTACTCTTTCTTTTGCTTCTCTTATATCAGTTATTATTCTAAGTCCATTTGCTTTTAGGTTATTTAAGACTTGATTATTATGTAATAAATCACCTAAACATTCTACTTCTTCTGCATTTTTTAATTTTTCTTTAGCAGTTTCCACTGCACGTGTAATTCCATTGCAAAAACCTGCTGTTTTTCCTAATGTTATTTCCATATAATATCTCCTATTTTATTTTATGCTTTCATAGTTTGCATTATATCATATAACTTCTATTTCTGTAAAATAATTTGACATAAGTTTGCAATATTTTAATTATTTTTTATTTTTTATTACTTTTACGTTGATTTGTATTATTTTTAATGATATAAACATAGTAGTTTTATATTACTCATTTGAGATTTGAATCTCTTCTTCTGTTTCAACTTTGTTGTCTTCTATAACGTTTTACATTACTCATCGGAGGATTAAAATTTATTAAACACAAAAAACAGCTAACCACAAAAAATGATTAGCTGTTTTTGTTCCTTTATAATATTTATTTTCTAGAAAAAATTTTCCTTAGCCATTTTCCAATTTTTTTTATTAAACTTTCATTTTCAATTATTATAAGTTCTTTATTATCCTCTATGTTATCGCTCTTTTTTACATAATTGCTTTTCCCTTTATTAAAAATATTTAATAATTTTTCTTCTTCTAATTTTCTTTCTTCTTCATCTTTTTTTCGTAATTCTTCTTTTTCTTCTTCTGTTGCCCAATAATCTCTATATATTAATGCAAAAACATTACTAGCTTCTTCAGATAAGTTTTGTTTATTTAAACTGAGTCCTTCTTGTACATAAAATTCATAGTCATTATTCATATGTTCTCTCAAAAAACTAATAAACTTTTTAGGAATCCTATTCACTAAATCTATATCTGTATACTTTAATATTTCATCTACTTCTTTAAAAGCATTTCTATATTTAAGTTCTAACATTATCTTCTCTTTCTCCTCTTTTGTCTTTGTTATATACAAAATCCTTTATTTTGTTAAATGTTGCTCTTATCTTGCTTCCCTTAGTTCTTGTTGCTATATCTTTAAATTCTTCTCTTTTAAATGTTGTTGCAAATCCCTTTTTACTATTTTTAGAAAAAACTTTAGCATCTTTTACAGACTCCCATCTATCTAAATATATATTTTTATCTTCATCTGAGTCCATAATCAAATCTAAAAAACTTTGTGCTTTTTCTTGTTCTGTAACATCATGCTTTAAAAACTTTTGCATTTTTTGTTCATATTTTTCTGGTTCATCTGCCATCTTCACAGCAGTATCTATAATTGACGCATATAAAAATACATTTTGTTTTATTACTTCTGGATCAAGTGTTCCATTAGCCATCCTAAATTCTATGGTATTTTTCTTGCTATTTCCGATATTAGTTAGATTAAGACCCGCATATCTTCTTTCGTCTAACTTAAATTTACTAGCAACCATTCTTAATTTTCCAAATTTTTTATGTGAAACCTTTAATGTTCCATTGTTAATTTTTTTCAATATTTTCTTGCTAGTAGGTGCTGCCATACCATTTCTCCAAATAGCAGAAATAACATTTGATAATCCATGAAAATTTTTATTTATAGCTTTAGGTCGTATTGGATTATCTTTATCATTACACATTTTATATATAAGTTCTTCAGCTTCTGCATATATATGAAGAAAATTTTTCATTTTTTTAGGATTACTTGCTAAACATTCTGCATCAAAATGCACATGTAATCCACATTTCTCGTCTGCCTTAACATCTTTACTTTTATCTTTTGGAAATTCTTTAATCTTACTACAAATTTCTGATATATTTTTCCATGTGCTTTCGGTATCTGTTAAAATTGGTGAAACAAGTTCTGCTCCATTTGCTCCAACTAAACTTTCTTCCCACTTTGTTGCCATATGCCAGTTTCTGTCACTTATTAACTTCGCACTTTTACCAGCATATAACCCATTTTTCGTTTGAACATTATTAGCTTCTATTTCTATTCCAAATTTCATATAAGCTGGCAAATTTAGCCTTTCATATTGTCCTTTGTATTTCATTTTTACCTCTTTGTATATTTTTTCTAAATTATATCACTACATTTTCTTGTTGCCAATATATACTTTATAATACTTAAAAATAGAAAATGACGCGGATTACTCCGCGTCTAACTTCATTGTTAACAATATGGCTTCGGTTTTACCCGAATTATGGCAATTATGTGATTCACCACAATTGCACACATGAAACTCTCCTTTCCGGTAGACATCGCCCAAGATTATTACTTCTCCTTTTAAAACAGCATACATTTCATGATCGTTTTCATGATGATGTAATTCTATTGTCTTTCCCGGCTCTAGCCGGATACAACTTGCTTCCTTCGGAAACAGAATTGCTTTTCTGATTCCTTCAGAAATCTTCTCTGTATAATCTTTTTTCATCAATTCCGCTGTAAGTTTCATAAGTTTTCCTCCTTTATTGATTAGGAAATTGTTATATTGTTATCTTAACTAGCTTAACATAATTTTCGTGTTTTTGCAAGATGTTGCTTTTTTATGTAAATTATGATATAATTTTTTGCGATAACAAGCTGTTTAAGTTTTCACGAAAAATGGAGGGAAAAAATGATTACTCAAATTGATGGAATGGAGCTTGTTGGACGGGCTTTCAAAATTCCTAAACAAGGAATAACCTTCAAAACTTTGAAGGGAGAACGTCTTAACATTTTTCCAGCAGAAAGCAAGGAAAGAATCTTTAATTATTCCGAAAATAAAGATTTTTATATTTTTGCTGCTGGATTCGGAACATTCATTATTCCGGCACTTTTTGGGATCGATGAGCTCTTGAAAATGTTTAATTTTAAAAAGGTATCTAACGATATCTTGCCGGTAATGCTTACGTCACAACATATGCCACTATATACCAACGATCAAGCCGAGTGGTATCACATGATAAATGTGATTGGGCAGTTTAATGCAACTACTGCTCATACTCTCCTTAGACTAGAGGGTTGGGACCTTAGAATTTTTGACTTTTTAACACCTTCATCAAAAATCCCATTTACTGGCATTTATGACCAGAAAGCTCACCGGATGTTCTATCCGATGGCAAGTATTAAGTTTCCGCATATTGATAAAAGTAAAGTGGGAAAATTTAATACAGACAATGAGAACCACCTGTTGTTAGTTTATGCAGGTGACGGTGACACTTATCTGATAAAGGATGATACCAATATTAATCCAATGGTAGCAACTTTAAAAGATAATGGTTACAAACACGACAAAAGCTTGTATGTTCCGATTAAATGACCATCTCTTAGCCAGGCGAAATATCTTACATTCGTCTGGCTAAAATTCTTTATTAACATCAAAAAAGGGCAGGATAAAATGTCTAAATTCTCTCCTGACCTTTTTATACATATATTAATCGGGATTTAAGGAACGTCCCGAAATCCCGAAAAGGGAAAAAAGGAACGTCCCCATATCCCGAGGGAACGTCCCCAATTTTCTATCCAAATAATCCTCTTTTCTTTACTGGAGGTTGTTCATTCATAGTTTTAGCAAGTTGTGTTAATAAATCTCTTTGCTCTTTTGTTAGTTTTTTTGGAGTTTGTACATTAACAGTAAATATATAATCACCCTGCCAATTTCCATTAATAGCTTTAAATCCTTTATTTCGTATAGTAAATTTTGTTCCTGTCTGTGTTCCTTCTGGTATTTTATATTTTACTTTTTCTCCATTTACCATTGGGATCTCTAGCTCTGCACCAAGTGTAGCTTGAGTTATAGTAATTGGAATATCACATAATACATTATTATCTTTTCTAGTAAAAATACTATGTCTTTTCAAATGTATTGTTACATAAATATCTCCATTTTCTCCGCCTCTTTCACCTGGCTCTCCTTCTTTTTTCAAGATTAATGTTTGATTGTCATCAATTCCTGCTGGAATATTTATAGTAACTTTCGCTTGTTTTCTTACTGTTCCTTTTCCTCTACAATTAGTACATGGATCTTTTATAATTTTACCTGTTCCATGGCATTCTGAACAAGTTCTAGTTGTTTGCATTTGTCCTAAAATAGTGTTTTGAACTTGTGTCACTTGACCTGTTCCATGGCAATTTGGGCAAGTTACAGGATTTGTTCCAGGTTTTGCACCACTTCCATTACAAGTTGTACATTTTTCATTTCTATTTATAACAAATTCCTTTTTTATTCCTGAATAAGCTTCTTCAAAAGTAATTTCTAGATCATGTCTTAAATCTCTACCTCTTTTTGGACCATTTCGATTACTTCTTCCAGAAGAGCCGCCAAAGCCAGAAAAGAATGAACTAAATATATCTCCAAAATCTCCAAAGCCACTAAATCCGTCAAATCCATTAGAACTATATGAATAATATCCACCTTGGCCTGCCCCTTGACCACCAAATCCTTGTGGACCATTAAAGCCAAATTGGTCATACATCTTTCTTTTTTGAGGATCAGAAAGTGTTTCATAAGCTTCGTTTACTTCCTTAAACTTTTCCTCTGCTTCTTTTCTATTATTTGGATTTGCATCTGGATGATATTTTTTAGCTAATTTTCTAAAAGCTTTTTTTAGTTCATCATCTGTTGCATTTTTATTAACTCCTAAAACTTCATAATAATCTCTTTTTTCTGCCATTATATCCTCCAATTTATAACAAGCTTAATTATTGGAGGCTTTTAAACCTCCAATATTAAACATTATTTTTTATCATTGTCATCTTCTACTTTATAGTCTGCATCATATACGTTTCCATTGTCATCTGTTTTTGGACCTTCTTCTGTTCCAGTTGCTCCTGCTTCTGCATTTGCTCCTGTTGCTCCACCATTTGGGTTTGCATTTTTGTATAATTTTTCTGTTATTTCGTAGAATACAGATGTTAATTTTTCTGTAGCATTCTTAATTGCTTCTGTGTCTTTTCCTTCTAATGTTTTCTTTAAGTTTTCTAGTTCTGCTTCTACTTTAGATTTTTCTTCGTTGCTTATTTTATCTCCGATATCTTTCATTGTTTTTTCTGTATTAAAGATTAAACTTTCTGCATTATTTCTAACTTCGATATCTTCTTTCATTTTCTTATCTTCTGCAGCATGTGCTTCTGCATCTTTTACAGCTTTTTCGATATCTTCATCTGATAAGTTTGTAGAAGCTGTAATAGCTACATTTTGTTCATTTCCTGTTGCCATATCTTTTGCAGATACGTGAACTATACCATTTGCATCAATATCAAATGTAACTTCGATTTGTGGTACTCCTCTTGGAGCTGCTGGAATTCCTGTTAATTGGAATCTTCCTAATGTTTTATTTCCAGAAGCCATTTCTCTTTCACCTTGAAGAACGTGAATTTCAACTGCTGTTTGACCATCTGCTGCTGTAGAGAATACTTGTGATTTCTTTGTTGGTATTGTTGTATTTCTATCAATTAATTTTGTAAATACTCCACCATATGTTTCGATACCTAATGATAATGGTGTTACATCTAGTAATACTAAGTCTTTAACATCTCCAGAAAGTACACCACCTTGAATAGCTGCACCAATAGCAACACATTCATCTGGGTTAATTCCTTTATCTGGTTCTTTTCCTGTTATTTTCTTAACAGCTTCTTGTACAGCTGGAACTCTTGTAGAACCACCAACTAATAATACTTTGTGTAAATCGTTAGCTGTAATTCCTGCATCTTTTAAAGCTTGTTCTACTGGAACTTTTGTAGCTTCTACTAAATCACTAATTAATTCTTCAAATTTAGCTCTTGTTAATGTTACATCTAAGTGTTTTGGTCCTGTGCTATCTGCTGTAATGAATGGTAAGTTGATTTGTGTTTGTTGCATTCCAGATAATTCTATTTTAGCTTTTTCTGCTGCTTCTTTTAATCTTTGCATAGCCATTCTATCTGTGCTTAAATCTATTCCATTTGATTTTTTGAATTCTGATACTAGGTAATCTATAATTCTTTGGTCAAAGTCATCTCCACCTAAATGTGTATTACCATTTGTAGATAAAACTTCGAATACTCCATCACCAATATCTAGAATAGAAACATCGAATGTTCCTCCACCTAAGTCATAGATCATTATTTTTTGATCTTGGTCTTCTTTATCCATTCCATAAGCAAGTGATGCTGCTGTTGGTTCATTTATAATTCTTAAAACTTCTAGTCCTGCTATTTTTCCTGCATCTTTTGTTGCTTGTCTTTGACTATCGCTAAAGTATGCTGGAACTGTTATAACAGCTTGTGTAACTTTTTGTCCTAAATAATTTTCTGCATCTGCTTTTAATTTTTGTAATATCATTGCTGATATTTCTTGTGGTGAGAATTCATCTCCATCTATTTTAACTTTTTCTGCTGTTCCCATTTTTCTCTTAATTGAAATAACTGTATTTTCTGGGTTTGTAACAGCTTGACGTTTTGCTATTTGTCCTACTAATCTTTCTCCATTTTTAGAGAATGCTACAACTGATGGTGTAGTTCTATTTCCTTCTGCGTTTGGTATAACTACTGCTTCTCCACCTTCCATAACTGCAACACATGAATTTGTTGTTCCTAAGTCAATTCCTATAATTTTTCCCATTTTAAATTCCTCCTAAAAAATATATAAATTTTAAAACTTAATAACTTACTTTATATTATAATTATCTTTTAATTGCTTAATTATAATATTATTGTTTTCTATCATTTCTTTTGTAACTTCTTTTTGCCATTCATCTTTTGTCATTTCTGCTAGTTTTCTGTTTGATAATTTTTTATATCCTAATTCCTCACCAAGCCAAGCTGGTTTTTGGAATTTATTGGCTAATTCTTCGTTTGGAAATTCTATTTCTGCTGTAAGCAATCCTTCTAAATAATCATAATATATATCTATTTCAACTTTTAGCTTATTCTCTATTGGTATTTTGATTCTTGTCTTTTCTATTATGTTACTAATTTTATTTTTGATTAACTTGTCAAATAATTCTTTATCAATTTCATTTTCTATTTCATATTTTTTACCAATATCATAATTATTATTATATTCAATATCACCTTTTGTTTTTAGTGTATAAATATATACTTGCTTATCTTCAGGATAACTTTCCTTTATGTCTCTTATTCTTATAAGTGTTAATTTATCCCTATATATAAAAGCTTGTTTTATATGCACAATACTTTCTATATTTAAGTTCTCTGGTAAATACTTTACAGCAAATTTTCTTTCTATTTCTTTATTCATATTTATTTTCCTTTTTATTAGTTTACAAACTTCGCTTCGCTCGATTGCATAAGTCATCTGTAGCTCGTTTTGCTCGCACAGCTGACTTAGTTTGCTACTACAACCATAGAATGTCTTATAACTCTATCTCCTATTTTGTATCCTTTTCTGTAATCTTCTTTTATTTCTTTTTCACCTAAGTTTTCATCAACTACAGAGCTTACTGCTTCGTGTAATTCTGGATCAAAAGTTTTTCCTACTGCTTCTATTTCTTCTACTCCATTTGCTTTTAGTAAATCTTGTAATTGTTTATATACAAGTTCAACACCTTGTTTATATCCAGTATCTTTTGTCTCTACTTGTACTGCTTTTTCAAGATTATCTAATACTGGTAGAATTCCAGTCATTATATCTCCCATAATAGAGTTATATAATTGGTCTCTTTCTTTTGCACTTCTTTTTTTGTAGTTTTCGAATTCTGCTAGTACTCTTTTATATCTGTCCATTAATTCATCATATTCTTGTTCTTTCTTTACTAGCTCTTCCTTTTTCACCATTTCGTCTGATTTTATTACTTCTGGTTCTTTTTTATTTTCTTTTTTTTCTGCCAATTTACATACCCTCTTTCTTATTATTATCTTCATTTAATTTTTTACTTATATATTTCATTACAGATATAACCTTTGCATAATCCATTCTTTTTGGTCCTATTATTCCTATTGTTCCTAGGTCTTTATCACCGATAGTATGTTTAAAAGTTATAATGCTGAAATCTTTTAGATTACTATTTTCATCATCATCACCAATAAACACATTAATATCTTCTGCATCTCCAGAATTAAATATTTCTAACATTTCATCTTTAGTGTCTAGTAAATTGACAAAGTTTTTTGCTACCTTCATACTTTTAAATTCTGGTAAGTCAAAAGATTTTTTCGCACCTTCCAAAAATATATTATTATTTTCTTCTTCAACTATCCTATTTATTTGCTCTATAATGGCTTTCATTATTCCTATACTATAATGGACCTCTGAGAAAATATAATCTGCCATTGGCTTGTCTATTTTAGATAAAGGCTTTCCTCTTAATCTTGTATTAAATAGGTTATTTAAAGTATCTACTTGGCTTTCTGTTATATCTTCATCAAATTTGATAATTGTTTCTTTTACTAAACCTGTATCTGTTACAATTACGACCATTAACATTCTTTGTCCTAAAGAAACAAATTTAATTTCTTCTATAATTTGTTTATCTGCTTTTGGACCAACTGCAACTGTTGTATAATGGGTTATTTCTGATAAAGTAGTTGTTGCAACTTTAGTTAAGTCTTCTATTTCATTAACTTTAACTTTTAGCTTGTATTGAATATATTTAATTTCTTCTAATGTTAAATTATCGTCTTTTAATAATTCATTAACGTAATACCTATAACCTTCTGCTGATGGCACTCTTCCTGCTGAAGTATGTGGTTTGTCCAAAAATCCTATATTCTCTAATTGTGCCATGTCATTTCTTATGGTCGCACTACTATAGTCTAGACCATGACCTTTCGTTATACTTCCTGAGCTTACAGGTTCTGCTGTATTAATATATTCTTCTACTATTGCTTGTAATACTTTCTTCTTTCTTTCGTCTAAATCCTTCTTTTTCAATACTTTCACCTCTTTAGCACTCTTTATGTATGATTGCTAAATTCTTTACATATATTATATTCAATTTTAGCAAATGTCAATACCTTTTGCTAAAATTTCTTTGTGAATTTTTTGTGAATTAAGTTTTAGTCATTTTGCTAATTCATACGCAAAAAGAGTCTAGTACAATGTACTAAACTCTCCTTTTACTAAATTATAGCTAAAAAATATATTTTTACATAAAAAACGGGGGGCATTGCCCCCTTGCATTGTCAAATGGCTTATTTATTCAATTTCTTGGTTACCCAGGTGTACACATCTGCATACACCTGATTTTTTATTGCCTCGTGCAAAATGTCATGTCGTAATCCCGGATACATCTTTACAGAAATATCTTTGACACCTGCTTTGCGCATCACCTTTTCTGTTGCCTGTACACCTTTTCCGCAGTCCCCTACAGGGTCCATTTCACCGGAAATCAACAAAATAGGTAAATTCTTGTCCATATTCCACACATTTTTTTCATGTGAGGAATAAAGCATTCCGTCAAGCAGTTCCCTGAAAAGACCAGCTGAGAAATCGCCACCCTTTTGCGGATCTGCTATGTACTCATCCAACGCTTCTTCATTTGCACACAACCAATCATACTCCGTTCTGTTCGGAGCAAAGATTTTGTTGTATGTTCCAAAAGTCAAATTATGAATTGTTGGTGTTGAGTTGTCTTCTCCAGCCTTTTTTGCCTCCATATTTGCTACCATTTTTGCAATCTTAATTGCTACTGGAGGCATCTGGCCAGTCCCCATTAGTATAGCAGCATCCAAGTCTCCCGGATTATCAATCAAATAGGTTCTTACTACAAATGAACCTAATGAGAAACCTAACATGCAATATGGTAAATCCGGATATCTTTCTTTTGTAATATTTTTAAGTGTTCCGATGTCCTGAACTACCCAGTTCCATGAACCTTTTGGTCCAAAGTACATTGATTTTGCACCATCGGCTATAGACTTTCCATGACCTAAATGGTCATTTCCTGTCACAATAAAGCCTTTGTCCGTTAAATATTGAGCAAATTCTTCATATCTCATGATATACTCTGTAACACCATGAGCAATTTGTATAATACCAACAGGCTCTCCTTCTGGCATCCACCTTGCTGCATGTATATTTGTTTTTGCATCAGCTGACGGAAAATAAAATTCATACCTTTTCATTTGTGTTCTCCTCCAATTTTGCCATTTGACTAATTAATTTATCTGCCAGATTAATTGTTCTAGCTAAACAAACTAATTTTGTTCATTTTACCACTTTTTCTGGCTTTTTTCAATTATGTAAATTTCTTATACAAATTCTTCCCACACTAAATTAGCTAAATCTAATCCCTTATTAGTAAGTTTAATATTGTCTAAATCAATCTCTACTAGACCTTCTTCTGTAAGTTTATTAAGTTCATCTTTAAATAGATACAATGGATTATCCACATATTTCTGTTTAAATTCTGATATACTTACTCCTTCTAATGTTCTTAATCCTAACATCATATATTCTTTTTTTGCATCTTCTATTGTTTGTGTTTCTTCTATCTTCTTATTATCTGGATTTTGCAAATATTCTTCTAAACTATTTGTATTAGAATATCTTATATTATTATAATAAGAATGTGCTGCCACGCCAAAGCCAATGTAACTATGCTGTTTCCAACAATTATAATTATGTTTAGATTTATATCCTTTTTTAGCAAAATTAGAAATTTCATAATGTTCATAGCCATTAGCTTCCAAAACATCTTTAACTTTCCAATACATTTCTCTTTCTACTTCATCAGTTGGTAAATCAAGTTTTCCTAAATTAACTAATACTTCTAGCTTTGTATTTTCTTCTAATATTAAAGAATATACAGAAATGTGTTTTGGTTTCAAATATTTAATCTCTCTTAAGCTATCTTCTACATCCTTTAAAGTTTGCTCAGGAAGTCCAATCATTAAATCTACATTTATATTTTTAAATCCAATGTCTTTAGCTAATTTATATGTATTTAAAAAGTCTTCATAATTATGTATTCTTCCTATTTCTTCTAATAACTTATCTTTGGTAGATTGCAAGCCTATACTTAATCTATTTATTCCAGCATCTTTATATAATGCCAACTTGTTTTCTGTTACAGTACCTGGGTTTACCTCGATTGTTATTTCTGCATTCTTTTTTACTTTATAATTATCTCTTATACAATTTAAAATTTCTACTATATATGACGCATCTATAATTGATGGGGTTCCACCACCAATATATATTGTGTCTATATAATTTTTTACTCTTTTGCTTCTTTCTTTTATTTCTTCTTTTAGTGCTTGTACATAATCTTCTTGTTTTTCCAATTGTCTTGGATATGAGCAAAAGTCACAATAATAACATTTGCGCATACAAAAAGGTATATGTACATATATACCTATATTTTCCATTTTATATTTCCTCTGCTATTTTTATTAATTTGTTTAATCTATAATTTACTCCAGATTTTCCTACTGGTATTTTTAGCATATTTCCCAATTCTATTAAGCTTGCATCTGGATTTTTTAGTCTAAGTTCTGCAATTTCCTTTAATTCATCAGATAAATTTGTAAACTTTTTACTATCTTTTAATTTTTTGATGGCTTCTATCTGTTTAGTTGCTGCATTTACTGTCTTGTTTAAATTAGCAACTTCACAATTTACCATTCTGTTTACATTATTTCTAGCTTCTTTTATTACCCTTATCTCTTCAAATTTCAGCATTGCACCACTTGCACCAATACAAGCTAAAAAATTAGATATATCTTCTCCCTCTTTAATATATAAAGAAATACTTCCATTCCTGTTTAATGTTTTAGCTGTTATATCGTATTTTTCCATTAAGTCTTTTATTAGCAATAAATTTTCTAAATTGCTAAAATTAATTTCTAAATGATATGTACTACTTGGCTCGCTTACTAATCCTGCTCCCATAAAAGCTCCTCTAAGTAAGGCTTTTATATCTTTGTCTTCCATTTCTTCTGGTTTATTAAATGCTACATAATTTGAAGCAAAAGAACAATTTATTAAACTTTCTGATTTATTAAATGTTATTACATAGAAATTTCCTTGCATTTCTATTTCATATTTTATGTTCATATTATTTAGCAATTTATTAAATCTATTAATATTGTATTCATTTTCTGTAGAAAATTTCATCTTTTTTTCTACCTTAGTATTTTTCGTTATTAAATAACCAACTAATTCATAATAAACAGCTTGCTTATCTTTTAAATTATTCAGTTTACTCAATTCTTCCTTTATTTCAGATGAAAAAGACATTTCTACACCTTCTTTACAACTACTATTCTATCATTATCTCCCAAATCTTTTTTAGTCTTTATAAGTTCATATCTTTTGTCTGCATTTATTAGTTCGACTAATTCATCTTTTTGGTCATATCCAATTTCTAAAAAGATCATACCATTATCAGTTAAAAAATTAAATGCCTCTTTGATGATTTTTTTATAAAAATACAAGCCATCTTCTCCACCATCTAATGCAATAATCGGTTCATTTTTTACCTCTCTATCCAGTGAATTAATAACCTGTGTTTTTATATATGGTGGATTTGATACAATTACATCAAAATCTTTATTTTTTATATCTGTAAACATATCTGAACATTTAAATTTTACATCAACATTATTATTTTTCGCATTTAATTGTGCAACTTTTAATGCTTCTTTACTTATATCTATACCACAAACTTCTGAATTTTGCATATATTTTTTTAAAGATATTGCAATACAACCACTTCCTGTGCACATATCTAATATCTTTACAGGTTCATTTTTATATGTATTTATAACTTCCTCTACTAATATTTCTGTATCACTTCTTGGAATTAATACATTTTGATTGACAAAAAAGTTTAATTTCATAAATTCTTGATTATTAGTTATGTACTGTATTGGAACATAATTCATTAGCTGTTCAATTCCTTCTAATATCTTTTTTTCATGAACTTCGTCTAATTTATCTTCACTATGAGCCATTATATATTCCTTAGGTTTGTTTAAAACTGATGCTACCAAAATTCTTATTTTTAATAATGGTTCTTCTATGTTATTTTCTTTTAATTTTATTATTCCATTTTTTACTATTCCATTTATTGTCATAAACAACCCTTCCATTTTTTCTATACATTAAGAAAAGTGGCTTCGCCACATGAGCAGATTGCTTTGCAATCACACTAACATGGCTCACTTAATCTTGTTATATACATAAAAAAACTTACCCCGCCTTAGCCGTAAGAAGTTTAGAAATTTTAAGAGCCTACTCGCGTAGGTGGGTGTCTTGTTAAATGCTTGTGGGCTTCTTACTACTAAATAGATGTGTAAGCTTGCACGCCACATTTAAAGGCGGACTCCCTTATAAAATTTGTTGGTTCTAAAATTCCAGTCTACACGCACTATGCAGGGAAGTTTTTGTTTGTCGTTTATTTAATTTAATAGTATCTTAACATATTATTAATTTGTTTTCAATATCTTTTTTGTGCAATTTTTGTGTTTTTTCTGTTTTATCTTATGAATGCTTTGTTAAAGTTATTCATTTTAATTTGTTTATATAATTCTAGTATTTGTACTTTTTTAAATTTTATGATAAAATTATTATAATTATGTGTAAATATTTAAATTTCAATGGTCCAGGCACAAAAATAGTTTTTAAACATATACTTTTCATATAGTGATTTTTATGGAGGTATATATATGTTCTCTACTATTTCGTTGGCTGGATTTATTTCTTTCTTAAGTTCTGCCGTTTTTGTTGTTGGATATATTCAAAGTTCTAGTTTATTTCCAGAACCTCTTTCACCATCAGAAGAAATATATTATTTAGATAAATTTAAAGCTGGTGATAATGAAGCCAGAAATATTTTAATAGAAAAAAACCTGCGTTTAGTAGCTCATGTAGCAAAAAAATATTCCACCTCTAACATAGAGCAAGATGATTTAATTTCTATAGGTACTATTGGTCTTATAAAAGGTATAAATAGTTTTAAACATGATAAAGGTGTAAAACTTTCTACATACATTGCCAAATGCATAGATAATGAAATTCTAATGTTTTTACGCTCTTCTAAAAAACTTCAAGCAGAAGTAAAACTAAGTGATCCAATTGGTAAGGATAAAGATGATAATGTTGTAACATTACAAGAAGTTCTAGAAGCAGATATTAAAAGTATAGAAGATGAAGTAGATTTAGGATTAAAAAAAGAAAAGCTTTATAATAATATAAATAAAATATTAAAAGAAAGAGAAAAAGAAATACTTGTTAGAAGATTTGGACTTAATGGTCATAAGCCAGAAACTCAAAATGAAATCGCAAAAGATTTAGGCATTTCTAGGTCATATGTTTCTAGAATAGAAACTAAAGCCATAAAAAAATTAGAAGCTAAACTAAAAAAGGACTAAAAAGTCCTTTTTTCATATATTTAATATTTAGTTCTATCATCTACAGAAGTCGTTTGTCCGTTTAAAAATTGGTACTTATATCTTTTTCTATCTGATACTGGAATCGTATTTTCCTCGATTTCTTCTGTATCTGGATTAATATACCCATATACATATTCTGGTGAAATATATCCCGGATGCTGTATATCTGCTTCTGGAAAATCAGAATTCCAAATTGGTTCTTCTGCATTTTTAGCTAATAATTTTCTAGGTAGCATAATAATTATTTTATGTTCTGGGGCCATTAATTCCATAAAAGATTTATCGTCTTCAAAATTTCCATGAGCTGTTCTATCTAAAGCATTAATACAATCCATTCCTTGAATTGAAGAATGTAAACCTTCCTTATATATATTATCTCTAATTGCAATAGTTTCGTATTTTCCTCTAAAATGATATGACGCATTTATATAATGCATAACTAAAAATTTGTCTTTATCCTCATATAATTCTTCTAACTTTTTGCCATACTCTAATTTATAGCATCCATCTTCACGTAAATAATCTCTTCCAACTGATAATATATCTATCATTTCGCCTTTTTCTAATAATTCTAAATCTCTTTTACTAGATTTTCTTAAACCTTCGAACAAAAATCTTTTAGGTATCTTATATTTTCCTTCTTCTACTTCTTTTGGAGAATTTAATTCTTCTAATATTTTTTTTGCAGTATTAATAGGCATATTTATTGCAAATTCGTTTGCATTAGGTCTTTCTTTAGCTTCTTCCAATTTTTGAATCATTTTTTCTATATATTGCATATATAATTCTGGTGCATTAGAATTATCATATTCGATATATTGCATGTTTCTATTAACCAAATCCTTCATAAATTCAGGATTTTTAGTTAGTTCTGGTTTTTCATTAACTAACATATGTATTGCTATATCAGTATTTTCCATTTTTTCAAGTTGACCCTTTGCTCTTTCTGGATTTAGTGTTTGTTCATCTAAATCTAATTTTCTTTTTTCTGACCTAAGGTTTGCCATTTTTTCATTTAATTCTTTTAGTTTTTTAGTATTGTTAGCTGAAGTCTTTAGTTCTTGCTTATATTGTTTAGAAAAAGTCTTCATAAAAAACTCTATTATAGGATTTCTTTTTCTATATATAGAAAGCCCTCTATTTTCTTGATTTAAGCTTAATATAGCTGCCTTTGTTTCTTGCATTTCTGCTTCTAACTCTACTTTCCTTGTTTGCAAGCCTTCACTTTTTTGAATTATTTGCATTAATTCATTCTTTGAATTTTCTAATACTTCGTTTAGCATAAGAGTTCTCCTTGATATTTTTTATTATATAATAAAAATTGAAAATTTTGCTATATAACAAGGTTAATTTTCCTTAGTGTATTCGGTTGTTAATCAACCTATCATATGATGAAGTCACCTTTCCTATAATTATACCATTAATATTTTTATTGTGATATATTTTTACAAAATAATTGTAAAATTTTTCTTTTTATGCTAAAAAGAAAAAACGGTGCAAACTTAAATTCACACCGTCTTAAGAATTGTTACTCGATTCTACTATATTTATACAGACATTCTATATATGTACCTGCAAAAAATATTACAGGTGTTCGAACCATATCTTCCCAACTTTTTACTTCAAACAATATTCCTGTAACAAAAGCTAATACGAAATAAACGCCAGCTGTTACAATAACTATTTCAAGTATAAACATCTTCCAGTCAATTTTGCCTTTTTCCTGTTTCCTGGTCTTAAAATTTATAATTTTAGCTTGACCTTCTGTTGCTTCATCAGAACACATCCTATAGATAAAAATTATATTTGCAGAAATATTCGACACACTACACAATATGGATGTAATTAGCCAATTTCCATTTTTATCCCACAACTTTAACATTACAGCAGCTACTATAAAAGCAAAAACTGCATAAAAGATTAACCGAGCTACAATCTTAAAAAACTCTTTCACTTTTTTATCCTCTTAAATTCTAGAATTCGTTTTTATATTATTAGTTTTATAATATAAATTTGGTTATCGAGTTGCCAAACAATAATAGCATATTAAATACTATATTTCAATTTATTAATATGTTATTTTCTAACATCTTTTTAGTCTGTATATATCCTTCCTCATATAATTCTTGCATTTTACTTTTCTCTAAAAGTCCTACTCTATTTGTTTCTATTTTTAACAAATAGTCTGTTCCATCCCACTCATAGTTAGCTAATTCTTTACATAATAATGAAAAAGATTTATTTATAATCTCAAAAATATTATTACAGCATTTCTTAGGTTCTTTATCTTCAAAAACTATACTTAATACTTTATTCGCACCTGCTTTTTTAGTTTCCTTCCAAGGTAAATTTTCTGTAATTCCACCATCCACAAATAGCTTATTATTAAATTGACATGGTGAAAATATTCCAGGATAGCTACAACTAGCTTGAACTGCAGTACCTATGTCTATATCATTTATATACCTTATTTTACTTTTTATATTTTTATTTTATTGTTCGAAAAAACGCATAATTCATCTGTATAAATATCTACTGCAGGTATTAATATTGGCATTTTTATTTGTTTTATATTGCTTATTCCCTTTTGCATGCAAACTTCATTAACTATTTTTTTAATTTTTGTTCCACTATTTAAGCCATCTATTCGTATTCCTTTTCCTGTAAAAATATTTTAAAAAAACCTTTTTATATTTTCAAAATCTATATATCTTATACTCTTTGCATATTTAGTAAAAATTTCATACATCTCATCTGTCGTAAATCCACATGCATACAAAGTCGCTATTATACTTCCAGATGACGTTCCTGAAACATAGTTAAACTTTACTCCTGCTTCTTCTAAAGCTTTTATAGCTCCAACATGAGCTATTCCTTTTATTCCACCACCTGATAGACATAATCCTAAATTCATAAAAACCACCTAGAATATAATATTCTAAGTGGTTTTATACGTTACATTTAATTTTCACTTTTATTAGTAGATTTTTCAAATATAGCAAAAAATTCTTTATTTACTTTTTTTAGTGATATTGGTCTCATATTAGAATTTGTAAAACAATGTTTTGTTTCACCTGTTCCTAATATTTTTCCCGTCTCTTTATTCTTAATTTCATATTTTATCTTCAATTTTATTCCATCAAATTCATCAATATTTACTTTTATAACTATTACATCACCAAATCTTGCTGGAAGCTTGTATTTATAATTCACTTCTAAAACTGGAATCATTATTCCATTATCTTCTATTTTTTTATATGGTAGCCCTATTTTATCTAATAAATATATCCTTGCTTCTTCCATATACCTTATATAATTTGAATGATGAACCACATTCATTCCGTCTAATTCATAATAATTTATTCCTCTTTCAAATTCCATTCTTTTTTCCTCCTTCGGGATTTAGGGACGTTCCTTTTTTCCCTATAATAAATTCCAAAGCATTCCATCGCTTACTTCTTTTGAATTATGGCCTAAAACGTCTAATAATTTATATGCAAATAGCATTGCTGTTGCAGGACCTCTACTTGTTATAATATTTCCATCTACTTCTACTAAATTTTCAGTATAGTTTGCTTTCTTTAATAAATCTTCAAATCCTTTACCAGGATATGATGTTATGTTTTTTCCCTCTTCTATGTTTGCTTTAGATAAAACAATAGCTGGAGAAGCGCATATAGCACCAATATATTTATTACTATCTTTGCTAAACTCTTTTAAAGTTTCTATTAATAATTTGTCTTCTGCTAAATTATATGCTCCTGGCAAACCTCCTGGCAATACAATCATATCATAATCTTTAATAGATTCATCAATCACTTTGTCTGCCAAAATTTCTATATTATGTGAGCTTTTTATTTCTCTTCCATTTACACTTACAATATCACATTTAATATTTGCTCTTCTCATAACATCTACTACAGTAAGAGCCTCTATCTCCTCTGTTCCATCAGCAATCATTACAGCTACTTTTTTCATACAATTACCTTCCTTTCTAAGTTTTTTATTAATATATCACATTTTTTAAAATTTTAACAATATCCTGTTTTGAACAGTTGCTATATAATTTTCCATTTATTTCAACATTTGGAGCAAAACTACATTTTTTAAAACAATTTTTAGTCTCTAGTGTGATTTTTCCATCTTTACTCGTATGACCTTCTTTTATATTAAATTCCTTTTCAATTTCTCTTATTATATCTAATGCCCCATTCTTTAAACAGTTTGGTCCTTTACATACAATTACTATATTTTCACCTTGTTTTTCTAATTTAATATTTTTCTTATATTTTAAAAGTATCATTATCTCTTTTTCGGAAATATCTAAATACTTAGCAATTTCTATAATATCATTTCTAGATACAAATCCATTCATTTCTTGAAGTTCATCTAAAATTGGATTTAGACTTTCTTTAGTTTTAGTATACGCTTCAATAACTTCTTTATTTGTCATATTCTTTACTTCCTTCCATATACATATAACAGAGGTGTATTATGAAATTTCTTTTTAATTACATTAAAGGTATCCTGATTGGCGCTGGCGCAATCATACCCGGTATAAGCAGTGGTGTATTATGTGTAATTTTTGGTATTTACGAAACTCTTTTAAATAGTATATTAAACTTTTTTAAGGATTGGAAGATTAATATTAAATTTCTTACTCCTTTTATATTAGGTGGACTTACTGGAATAATTATCTTTAGCAATATTATTCTCTTTTTATTTGAAAGATATCCAGAAATAACATCTTTTACCTTTATTGGTCTTATTTTAGGTTGTATTCCTTCTATTCTAAAAATTTGTAATTCAAAAGAAAAATTCAAATTACGATATATCATATTTTTTATTTTATTATTTATTATTTCTATTTTATTACTTTTATTAGAAAACTACATGTCTAGTAATGTTGGAATATATTATGGAGATAACTATAGTTTTGAATTTTTATTACTTGCTGGTTTTTTAATGAGTCTTGGAGTTGTAGTACCAGGAGTTAGTAGTACTGTTATTTTAATGTTACTTGGTGTTTATGAGACATACCTATATGCTGTATCTATAATGAATATGAGAATATTACTTCCTATGGGAATTGGATTACTTATTGGTGGATTTTTATGTATGAAATTAATACAATTCTTACTTAATAAATATCATTCCCAAACTTACTATTCTATATTAGGATTCGTTTTGGGATCTGTGTTTATTCTTCTCCCTAATATTAGTTTTAATACAACTGGAATATTATCTATATTATTTTGTTTAATCGGTATAATCATCTCTTCATCCTTTTCGGAAAAATAATATAAAAAAAGGGATTTTAGGACTGTCCCCAAATCCCTAATCCCTATCTTCCTGTATTAATTTCATCATTACCAGTTTGTGAATTTCCTTCTGGTAAAGCTTTTACCTCTTCATTCATCAGTTTTAATACTCTTCTACCTAGAAACGGAATTTTGCCAATTCTATGCACTACAAAATTTTTTAATCTTCCATTTGTTTCATGTAATCTATCATATTTTTGCTTTAATGCAACGTTTTCCTCTTCTAATTTAGCAATTTCTTCTTGTCCCCTATTAATTACATCAGTTAAAATACTCTTCTCTCCTTCATGTTGATCATGTAATTCTTTTGCAGTATTTGCTATTATTTCCTCTATTTCTTCTTCTGAATATTTTCCAGTACTCTCATTTCTGACTCTAGCTTCTGCAACTTCTTTTTCGAATGCCATTGAATCCATTAATGCTTTTATAAATTGATTTGGTTTGTCTTCTTTGCTAAATTCTGCTAATAAATCTTTATATAAATTTGGTTTCTTTCCGTGTAAAGTTATAGAAATACTATCTTCATAAGTAATTATATCAACATCTGTTTCCTCTTTAGAAGAAACTTCTTCCATTCTAGAAATATTATTTATATCACTTTTTGGAAACGTTACATATAAATATGCATTGTCTTTTTCTCCTGCACAAGCATTTGTCTTTATATTTTGTGACCATAATTTTTTTAAAAGTTCTTCTAATTCAGGTTCTCCTTCAGAAAAAGTATGAGCAAGTTTAGCTTGTTCTTCCGGTTCTAAACTTAATATATATTCTGGCTTAATATTATAAAACTTTCCTAAATTTCCCGTTATTTTTTTATTTAACAAACCTTCTAGAACATCAAAACTTTCTTGTTCTTCCAACAAATCATGAACTTTATTTGTTCGTATTAAAACATCTTGCAATTTACTTATTGTTTGTTCATCGAAAATTTCTTCTAAGTCTTTTCCACCTATTAAATCAATTAATTCGCTTCGATCTTCTTTTCCTTCTTGTATTTTTTTAACTTCAGCTAATATTTTTTCTTTATCCAGACTAAACATACTATCACCTTATCTTTAGTTTATTTTTTCTTCTATAGGGATTTAAGGAACGTCCCTATTTCCCTATTTTTTTCTTCTTATAATCCAACCTTCTTCTACTTCTATTGGTAATTGCATCTTTACTTTTTGATCTTTTACCCCTGGATTTATTGTTTCTATTTCTTCGTCTGTTTCATAATCCCATAATTTTTCTATAGTAAATTTTACTACTTCTATTTTTCCTGGAATTATAATTTCCATTTCGTCACCAACAGATAATTTATTCTTTATTTCTACAGAAGTTTTTCCATTAACTGTTTCTACTACTTTTCCACCAAATTCATAATTTGGATTATATTGTTTTCCTTCATATTCTTGGAAATCTTTATTATTTCTATCATTAAAATAGAAAGTAGTTAATCCCCTTGTTTTAGTTTTTTCAAGTTCTTGCATGTACTTATCTGCATTATAATTTTTAGGATCTTTAACATAGTCATCTATTGCAGTTCTATATGTATTTACTATTGTTGCTAAATAATATTCTGTTTTTAATCTTCCTTCTATTTTTAAACTATCAAGCCCCATATCTACAATTTCTGGTATCTCATGTATTAAACATAAGTCTTTAGATGAAAATATATATGTTCCTTTTTCGTCTGTTTCCACAGGCATTAAATTTCCTGGATTATTTGCTTCTTCTACATATAAATTATATGCCCATCTACAACTTTGTGCACAATCTCCTAAGTTTGCACTTCTACAAGCTAAAAAATCACTTAAGAAACATCTTCCTGAGTACCCAAAACATATTGCACCATGTGCAAACATTTCTACTTCTAAATCTTCTGGTTTGTTTTGCATCATATATCTTATTTGTTCTTTATTTAATTCTCTTGCTAAGATTACTCTTTTAGCTCCATTTTTATACCAAAACTTAGCTGACTCTAAACTTACTACATTTGCTTGTGTACTTATATGTATATCTACATTTGGTGCATATTCTTTTACAGTTTCTACAACTCCACCATCTGCAACAATTATTCCATCTGCTTTCATGTCTTGTAACATTTTTGCTTGTTTTCTTATTTCTTCATAATTAGTATCCCAAGCAAATATATTAAGTGCAACATGAACTCTTTTTCCTATACTATGTGCGTATTCAATTGTTTTTGCTAATGCATCATCATTCATTTCTGCTCTTGTTCTTAAAGATAATGATGATGTACCACAATACACAGCATCTGCCCCATATCTAAATGCTGTTTTTGCCTTTTCGTATGAACCTGCTGGTGCTAATAATTCTGGCTTTTTCATTATATATTCCTCCTATTATTTTTTCTTCATCTTATTTAAAATTTCTTTCTCTTCTTTACTTACTCTATATGATTCTCTTGCTTTTTGTAAAGCTTTATTGTATGTAAATTTATTTAAATTACAATTTTTTAAATATTTCATTGTTTGTTTTGGAAACTTGATATACATTTCTGCCACAAGCCATGCTATTCCCATCTCTACATAATACTCTTCATTTTTTATATTGTCTATTACTTCAAAAATTTCGTTTATATATTCTTCTTTTACATAATGGTCTAATAACATTACAACAGCAAATCTTATTTCATATTCTTTTTTAGATTTAAAATACCTACTTATAATTTTCCAAAAAAATTCTGGATTTTTATCTGCATCTTTTAACCCTGCACAAAAACTGTCACATACTGCCCAACAATTTATTTTTGGCACAAAATTAATTATATATTCTTTCTTTTTTTCTAAATCTATTTTTAAATTTGCTATTACTAACGCTTGTAACATTAGTTCTTCGTAATACTCTTCTTCTGGATTTTTTAAGTATTCCTCCGGATTATCTTTTACAATTTCTTTTGCTAATTTCCTTATTTTTGGAATACTTACTCCAAGCATTTCTGTATCCATTCCTGGGCATAGCCCAGAATGAAATTCCTTATATTTTGCATCACTTAGTTCTATTAATTTAGCTCGTATTTCTTCATTATTCATATATACGCCTTTCCATAGGGATTTAAGGACCGTCCCTAAATCCCTATTCTAGTTCGAAAAAGTCTTTTAATATTCCTTTATTTACATTATTAGAAAATACTTCCCTTATAATTAAGAATATTATTGGACCTAATAATAATCCAATTACACCAAATAATTTAAATCCTGTATACATTCCTAATAGTGTAAATATTGGATGCATTCCCATTTGTTTGCTTACAAATTTTGGCTCTAAGAATTGTTTTATAACAGACCAAGCAAGCCATAAAACAAATACAGCAATTCCTGCAGGTGCATTTCCTTGTATTAATAATACAACTGTCCAAGGAACCATTATAAATCCTGCACCAAATAGTGGTAATAAATCTACAAATCCTATTAAAATAGACATTATTGCTACATACTCTATATTAAATCCACATAAGTTAAGAATGTTCAATCCTATAGTAATCAATATAAAACATAATAATGACAATCTTGCCTCTGCTTTTATATAATTCCATATTATCTTTAATGATTTTACAATTATTTCATTAGCTTTTTCAAGCCATTTTTTTGGTATTTGTTGTTTTAATAATTTTTTAACATAATCCCTATCAAAACACATAAATATTATTGCCAGAATTGTTATAACTGTATATGTAATAGCTCCTGGAACTTGTCCTGCAAAATTAATTACTCCTGTTGCAAAACTGTACACTATGTTTTTTACAATATCTATAATACTACCTAAAGAATCTTGTACAGTAGAAATCCAATCTTGAGGTACAACTATTTCTCCACTTGAAAAATTGTTTATAAGTTCCATTCCCCAATTATATACTCCATCCATTGAAGAGTTTAAATTATCTAATAATACTTTCGATTCAGATATAATTGCAGAAATTAAAACAGCTAATAAAGAACCTATTATTACTACTACAAGTACTAGTGAGATTGTTGCAGATAGCTTTCTTTTTAATTTACATTTATTCATAAAAAATTTTATTAAAGGCTCTATCATTGTAGCAATTAAAAATGCAATTATAAATGGTACATAAAACATTGCAAGTTTATATGCAAGAAATAATAGTACTAAAGTAAATACTAATACTACTGTTTTAAACAATATCCTAGAATAATATTTTTTCTTTTCTTCATTCATATTATTTATTTCCTTCCTCTAAAGATCTATTTAATATATATTTTAATCTTTCATCTTGCTTCGTTAAATATAAGTATCCAATTAATCCTTCAAATGCTGTTGCATATGCATATTCTGCTGGTGTTGCATTTTTGGCTATATGATGGTTTTGAGTGTTTCTTGCTCTTCGAACTATATTTTTTTCTTCATCTGTTAATTCCTCTTCTATTGCTTTTAAAATTTTAGCCTGTCCTGCTGCTTTAACAAATTTGATTGCACTAACATGTAATTTATGTACTTTTTCATTCGAATTATTTACTAAATTTGTTCTAATAAATAATTCATAAACACTATCACCTACATATGCCCAAACTAATGGATTTAAAAAATTAACTTCTTCTGGAGTTCTTTTGGGCTCTGCTATATTCTCCATTGTTTCCCTACCTTTCTTATTTTGCTTGAATTTTCTCTAATGTTATTCTTCCTAATTTACCACTTCTAAAATCTTCTAATATTATATTTGCAGTTTTAACATCATCTACATTTCCACCAGAAACTACTGCTCCGCGTGTTTTTCCTATTTGCAACATTATATCATATATTATCTCATTTTCTGGTCTAGTTTGATTTTTTAATGAATTTAATAATTCTTGTTCGCTTAAGTTATATCTTGCTACTAATTTATCTATTTCGTTTTCTAACATATACTTTAGAAAATAGAATGCTACATCTGTCTTTTCTAATACATCATCTTTTATTGTTCCTGTATATGCTAAATTAAGAGCTACTTCATCATTTTCAAATTTTGGCCATAGAACCCCTGGTGTATCTAGAAGCTCTATGCTATTACTAATTTTTATCCATTGTTTTTTTCTTGTAACACCTGGTTTATTACCTACCTCTAAAGAATTTTTATTAGCTAGTCTATTTATAAAAGATGATTTTCCTACATTTGGTATTCCTAGTATCATTATTCTAATTTTTCTACCAGTTCTTCCTTTTTCTTCTCTCTTATCTAGTTCATCTTTCATTATTAATTCTGCTTGTTTTATAACTTCTTTTATTCCTTTTCCGCTATTAGCGTCTGTTATTACTGCTGGAATTTTTTGTGCTTTAAAATACTCTACCCATTTTATTGTTTCTTTTTCATCAGCTAAGTCACTTTTATTTAACACAATTATTTTCTTTTTTCCTTTTACTATTGTATTTATATCTGGATTTCTACTAGATATTGGTATTCTGCTATCTAATAGTTCTACTACTACATCTATTAGTTTTAGGTCTTCTTGTATTTGTCTTTTTGTTTTTGCCATATGGCCTGGATACCAGTTAATATTCAAATTTATCACTTCCTTTATTTTTATTTCATTATATAATAATTTTTGTTGTCAATATGTCTCTCAGTATTTTTACTCAATATAATTTCTTTTTATAAAATCATCATATATCCATTCAGGACCATAATCAAATATATGTATTAATTCTTCTATCAGTTCATTTTTCTGCATTTTATTTATATACCTAATTACCTTTTCATAAAGCTCATCTTGATATTCTTCGTATTCTTCCTGTAATTTACTTTGCTCTTCTTCAAAATTTCTTGCTTCTTCTGGGAAAGCACTAAAATATGTTGCAACTATATGTTTACAAATTACGCTTCTTCCTTTTGCTAATGGGCAATCACAAGTAGATTTTCTTGGATGTTTAATATTTAAGTATACAATGTAATTTTTATTTTCTTTTACAATACTTGAATATTCAACTTCATTTATTTTATTTAATTTTACTACATTATCCTCTTTATAATAATCTAATCCTCGCCAACATGACTTAGCACTTGCTAGTGATACTATTCCCATATTACTTTTTCTCCTTATTTTTACTTTACACTAATTTTTATTTATATTATTACTTATTTTTTTACTCTTCTGGTTCTCAACTTCTTCTAGTAATAAATCAAAATCTGATTTATATAATTTATCTTGTTTTACTCTATATTTTTCAAATTCTGTTAATGCTTTATCACAAGCTATTTCGTGTGATATCTTGCCAGCATCTTTCAATATATCTCTATCATCTGATAATAAAAATTTGTCAATTCTAGTTGCCCAGTCTTCCATCGTCATTGGTATATGTCTTCTTGCTCTATTTTCTGCCAATTCTAAGAAGGCACTTACAATTCCTTCTAAATCTCTTATCTCCTCCTTATCTAAATAATTCTTAGCAATAATTACATCTGATTTCATTATCTTACCATTAGGAGAATTTTTCCAGTTAGTAAGTCCCATATGTTCTTTTTCTGAATCTGCTCTATTATAAATTATTTCAGCTGCAGTTTGATTTGATACTGCATAGTGCATTTTATTTTGTACTTTTTTAAAAAAATCAATTGAAATAGGAGACTTTGGATCATAATCAATACTAGTAGCATAAATATCCGTTACTTTTTGATAAAATCTTCTTTCTGATATTCTTATTTCTCTAATTTCTTCTAATAACTTTTCAAAATAATCCTTATCTATAAATGAACCATTCTTCATTCTTTCTTTATCTAATACATATCCTTGAATTGTAAAAGTTTTAAGTATATTTGTTGCCCACCTTCTAAATTGTGTCGCTTTTTTAGAATTTACTCTATATCCAACTGAAATTATTGCATCAAGATTATAAAATTTCATTTTATATTTTTTTCCATCAGAAGCAGTTGCCGAGAATTCCTCGGTAACTGAATTTCCATCTAATTCGTTTTCTATAAAAATATTTTTTAAATGTAAAGAAATATTATCAGTGCTACAATCAAATAATTCAGCCATAGATCTTTGAGTCATCCACAAAGTTTCCTTTTCATAACGTACTTGAATGCCTTTATCTTTTTCTTGAACTTTAAATGTAATAAATTCTTCAGCGGAACTTCTAATTAATAAATCTTTTGCCATTCTTTATCTCCTTTACGATTTTTAATCAAAATATGTAATAATCATTTAAAAAGAATCATTGATTTCTCAATACTTTGAAGGTAGTTTTTCTTAAATTGTGATACCCTAGTTAATGGTCAAATTTATCACTTTCTTTATTTAGTATTTTATAATTAAAATCTTCATCATTTTCTATAATTAAATCAAATTCATTTATATGGCTTAATACATTTACTCTGAATTGACTACTTCTTTCTTCATCATATAATTCTATTGGATCCCTATTTAGTTGCTCTGTTCTAGATTTTCTTCTTTTAATTTCATTTTCTTTATTACATTTTAAAAATATTGTTAAAGATTTATTTTGTTCATTTTCTAAAAATACTGTACCTACGCCTTCTATAATTGTTAAAAAGTAATTTGCTTTTAATTGTCTTATATTATTCTTTTCTTTATATCTTTTAGGAAAATAAAAACAATCTACACCATGGTCAATATTATATATAATTTCATAAACATTTTTTAAAAAATATGATTCATAATTAGATGATGTGTATCGTCCTGTATATTTTGTTTCGTTTTCAATCCAATTACTTACCGCATTTACTCTCATTTTTGTATTTGCTAAAAAATCATCTGTTGAAATTAAATTTATATTACCATATTTTAACGCTTCCTCTTGGATTTTTTTGCTAAGTGTGGTTTTACCACTTGCTCCATTTCCACATATGTATATCTTATTTAAATTATTATTTTTACAAATATCTATTATATTTTTGGTCAATTGCTCTATTTTCATAAGATATTAATTCTCCTTGTTTTTTATTAGCTGATTATCAGCTGTTATTTTCCCATAATAGTAATCATATTCCCAAGGTTCATCTTTTTTGGGAATTCTTAGTCCAAAATATATTTTCATTTTGCCTAATTTACAATCCTCTTTTATTTTCATTATGTATTTCAATCCATCTTTTATAAGATCTTCATCATATGTAAAATTTCCTTTATAAAAAACTATATTTTCATCTATATAATAACCTCTTGTCATTTTGTTAAACTGTTCTTTAGAAATACCTTTCTTTTTGCAAAATTCCCAATGAGACTGTTCACTATTTCTGATATAATATAATTTATCTTTGATTACTATAAATGCTGTTCTTTTTTTATGGAATTCCCTGGCTTTATCATTTGTTTCATACCTATAATCCATATCTTCTCCTCTTAATATTTATTTAATATCTTCATCTCTTTTTAAAATCATTCCAGCCCCTAAGCCAGCATCTTTTCTTGTTATAAAACCAAACTTCTTATAGAATTCTTCTTTATCTTTGGATGCTCCTAAGTATACTCTTACATTCGGATTTTCATTTTTAATTTTTTCTACTTTTTCAAGTAACTTGTTCATTATTGTTGTTCCTATCTTTTTAGCCTGATATTCTGGTACAACCATTATATCATGGACATATATAAAGCAAATTCCATCTCCAATAATTCTACCATATCCTATTATTTTTTTATTATCGTAGATAGAAATTGAATATACTGTATTTTCAAGTGATTTTTTAGATATTTCTTTATCATAATGTCCCCAACCTACAGCATCATATAAATAGTTAAATTCATCAATATTATTTATATTTTCTTTTATATTAATCATATCTTTCCCCCAGCTATTTCACAATATATGTACATTCTTTTGCGACAATATTATATTCTATTTTACATAAAAAAGCAAGCTATCTTAAATAGCTTGCTTAAGTCAAATTATAAAGTTCTATAATTATTTTTATCTGCTCTATCATCTAATTTTCTATCATATTGTTCGTTCTTATAAAACCAATCTGTTTTCTTATCTGTTGGATGTGCCTTCCTATTCTTATCTACTAATATATTTAAAAATGCAAATAATGCAACTGCAATACCTATTGTAGAAGCTATTATTGTATCATAAGTATAAATATCTGCTCCTCCATCAGATGTTGCAACAGTCATAATTGAATTAAATAACTGTGGTCCAAAATAACCAGCATAAACTAATAAATAAATTATTCCAGCTATTAGATTTCTCTTATAGATAAATACAAGTAATATTAGTACAACAAATAATAAAATTACTTCTACTGTAAAATCTTGTACTGGAAATCCTAAATCCTTCCCTGTTGCTGTTGTGTATGCAAGTACTACTCTAAATACCCAGAATAATCCTGCAAAAAGCAATGATAACATTGAACTTAATTGTTTCATTTGTAAATTCCCCCTTGTTTCTTATGTTAAATTAAAAAATATTATTAACATTCCTATACAAAATAAGACCATACCAATAGTTTTTACCGCTAAAGTCCCACTGTTTTGGTCTCCAAAACTAAATCTTTCTCTTACAATTTTTCGAGCATTATATATTAAAACAACCGCTACTAATGATATTAATGCTCCTACAATTGACAATATAATTTTTACATCCATTTTTTACATCCTTTTTTATATTTTTCACTATATCTTTATTTTATTTATTTTCTTTATAAAAGTCAATAAATTACTATCTAATTCTTCATATTTTGCATAAATTACCAAGAGCCCACAAAATATTTATCATATTCTGTAGGCTCTTAGTATTATTTTTTGAAGTCGCTAGCTGATTTAGCTGATAGCCTCCGCAAATTCAAGCAATTCAGTTTCTGAAGAAAAAGCTACCAAAATTGTATTATGCAATTCTTTTTTTCTTTTTGCCTTTTCTTCCGGTCTTTTCGCTTCAGTAACTCCTGCAACATCCTCATTCGCCAACTTTTCCAATGCCTCTTCGATTGATTTCCCTCTTTTGATTTCGAATAGGATTGAAATAATATCCTGTTCTATGAATGTAGAGATTTTCATCTTATGGACTGCTTCCGCCACCTTTCCAAAGATGATTTTCTTCTCATATAAATCGGTAGCCTCTGCCAAAACTTCAGGAAGGATTTCTATTATGTTATCCTCACCGTTCTCAGCTTCCGGTAACTTTTGTGTCACTACCTGAAGAATTTCATCATAGGCGTCATCCACTGTAATTGTAAATACAAAATGTTTACATGCCCATTCAACAAGTTCATCGATTGTTAGGCTTTTATCTTCAAGATGCTTATACACCACATCCTGAAGCAATATATACCCCGGCATTCCTGTCATTCTTACGCCATACAACTGACGTAAGATGATGCTTACAGCTGAATAGCGACTCCGCTTCTCTTTTAGTTCCTTTTCATTTGTGTTCTCTGTCATAAATATGCTCCCTCCTTTTGTGTTTCCCATATATTGGGAATGTATAAATTTTTAGTTCCATTCTATATTATATCATATTTACATAATATTGTAAATATAACTATTATAATCATAAAAAGCGCAGAGCACGGTATACCGTGCTCTGCTGTTTACAGCTTCTTATTTTCCTTCAAGAAGCTTTGCTTTTTCTTCGTCAGTTAAAGAATCCCACTCCTCTGCTGCTTTTTCAGGATCAACCTCATAAATTTTATTTGTATCATCTTGAGATACTCCTTCTTCAGCTGACTGCTCGTCTTTCTGTTGCTGTTCTTCCGATTTTTCCTGCGTAAAATCTAAATTGTCAAATTTGGATACATTCACAGTTCCATTACTATCATCGATATAGGAAATCTTTACGTTATCTCCTTCTCTTGTGATTGGAAGTTCAGCAGAAAGCTTACTTGCTGCCACATAAAGTTTGGTAGTATCATCGTTAATAATCATATAATATACAGTATTCCCGCCAGAAATGTTTGCTGAAATTCGTGTTACCGTTCCTTCCACACTATAACTGTAAGCCTCATCACTACCAATAACAGCCTCATTTCCATTTGCCAACATCGCATCAATGTACGTTTGTTGAACTTGGTCGATACTTTCGCCAGTGGCAACGATCGAATAATTCTCGATATTTACCATGGCATAGGATTTAATCAATCCAGACTTGTCTTTTAAGGTCATAAAATAAGTTGGTATTCCCTGTACGTTTATTGGTACTGGAAGTGTAGCATTATATCCTTTCTCCTGGATTTTGCCCTCTGCACTTGCCTGTGCAGACTCTTCTGTTGCTCCTGCCATCTGGAAAAATTTCGCTTCTTTTGTTCTCGTGTTTACCATCATAAATCCAGTTGTGGCATCATCGTTTCCGACAGATGTCATACCAGTATAATAATAACACTCACCATTATTATAAACAGTAAGAAGCCCAGGTGTTTTATTTATAACGCCATTCTTTCCAAAGACAGAATTCCAAAAGCCTTTTACATAGTCACCATAATTATCGATTTGGTCATCGATAAAATCATCCGGTTGAACTTTGTCTATCCAATCTGGAGCTTCATCTATGGAGTATAATTCGCATTCACCAGTTTGTGCGTCACAAACTAGTACTCCATTGGCTTCTGGCAATCCCCAAAAAGCAGTGTTTTCATATGTTGTTACTGTCCAGTACGGGCGACCAGATTCATCAAGCTCAAATGACATATCAGTAAGTCCTGTTGTTCTATAACCAGAATTTCTTATATATCTTAACAGCTTATCTCCAAAACATGCAGTTTCCAAGTACCGAAGCTTAATTTCTTTTCCGTCAAGCTCTTGCACTAACTGCACATCATCAGGATCAGTTGCGCTTACTGTAATATAGCCAGGTGTGGTTTTATTATCAAAATATTTCCACATTCCACTGTGCTCTAAAGGAGCTACAAAAGTAAGCTCTCCATCAACCTGCTGAAGTGTAAAATCTCCCACATCAACAATTGAACCCAATCCCGGTTCTTCTCCTAGTTTTTTCTCTGCCTGCTTTAATGCCAAGTCCTCATCAACTGTGGGGATTTGAGTGTTGTCAATAGGTACAATACTATCTGTGAAAGAACTTTCTTCTACTTCTCCCAATTGCTTATATGCATTATTAGCCTGAAATAGCATTGTTCCTCCTGCCAGGCCAACAATATTAGCTACTACAATTATAACTCCGATTACTATTATTGGGATGTAATTGATATCATTACAACCCAATACCAGTCCGATAATAATCAATTCCACTAAAACTAATGAAGACCAAAAAAGTGAACCTCCAAAAAATCCAAGTGAAATGTTTATTCCGAACCAATAGGCTGCAATCGCCCAGATAATTGGTGGAATCAATAAAAATAACAATGGTGTAAATTTTTTCATAACGTTTTTTCTCCTTTTGAATCTGTTAGTTAACGAGTTACAAAGCAAAAATTATCTTGAATAAAAAGCCTCCTTTCTTATAGTTACTATACTATAAGATTTTATAGTATATAAATTTCATTATACCACAAAACTAGCCCTATATCAAACCAATACGGGCTAGTCAAATTAATTATATCTCTACTCTGTTTTTAAATTTCTCTTCTATTAATAATCGTAATTCTTTATTTTTTTCTAACTCTAATTTAGGATCTTCTTCTGTTATTTTTATAGCTAATGCTTGAACTTGTTTTAGCACAGGCATATCTTCAAACAGATTTGCAATCTTAAATTCTGGAAGACCATGTTGTCTTGTTCCAAAAAATTCTCCACTACCACGAAGTTCTAAGTCTTTTTCCGAAATTATAAATCCATCATTTGTATCTGTCATTACTTTCATTCTTTTTCTAATAACATCAGAATTTCCTTGATATTTTAAAATACAATAAGACTGGTATTCTCCTCTTCCAACTCTTCCCCTTAACTGGTGTAATTGTGCTAATCCAAACCTTTCAGCGTTTTCGACAACCATTAAACTTGCATTTGGAACATTTACACCAACCTCAATTACAGTAGTAGAAATTAGTATATCAATATCTCCATTTTTAAATCTTTCCATAATTTCATCTTTTTCTTTATTTTTCATTTTTCCATGCAAATATTCTACTCTGTAATCTTTAAACACTTCATTTTTATATTTTTCTGCCAAAGCTGTTACAGATTTTAAATTCATTTCTTCATTTTCTTCTACTAATGGACATACAATATATGCTTGTCTACCTTCATCAACTTGTTTTTTTATAAAGTTGTTTACCCTTTCTTCCATTCCTTTTGTAACTGCAAACGTATCAATTTTCTTTCTATTTGGAGGTAATTCATCAATTATAGATATATCCAAATCACCATATAAAATCAAGGCTAACGTTCTTGGAATAGGAGTTGCTGTCATAACTAATACATCTGGATTCTGTCCCTTTTCTACTATTGTAGTACGTTGCTTTACTCCAAATCTGTGCTGCTCATCTGTTACTACAAATCCCAAGTTTTTAAACACTACATTTTCTTCTAACAAAGCATGTGTTCCTATTAATATGTCTATTTCTCCATTTTTTAATCTTTCTAAAATCTCTTCTTTCTTCTTTTTAGTTATACTAGAAATTAAAAGTTCGCATCTAATTCCAAACTGATCCAATATTTCTTTAAAACTTTCCAAATGTTGACTTGCAAGAATTGCTGTTGGTGCCATGATTGCTACTTGATATCCACATTTAAAAGCTTTATATGATGCAATAATTGAAACAGCTGTTTTTCCAGACCCAACATCCCCTTGTAATAATCTATTCATGTTTTTATTGCTTTCCATATCTTTATCTATTTCTTCTAAAACTCTTAATTGAGCTTTAGTTAATTTAAATGGAAGAACATTAATTACATCTGACATCTTTACATTTTTATCAAACTGAATACCATTGGTATCTGCTTCATATTTGTTCTTTAAATTTAATAGAGCAAGTTGCATCCCCAATAGTTCTTCAAATACTAGTCTTTTTCTTGCTTTCTCAAATTCATCAAAATTCTCTGGGAAGTGTATTTTATGTATAGACTCATTTATTCCTAACAATTTATATTCGTCTAAAATGTATTTTGGTAATGTTTCTGGTAATGAGTTATTAACTAATGTAATTGCATTCTCTATTATTTCTCTTAACACATTTTGAGATAAATTATATGTTAATGGATATATCGGTATTATTTTACCAGTATTTTTATTTTTAGTTTCCTCGTCAAAAACAGGAGATAACATTTCTATTCTGTTTTGCACTCTTTTTACTTTACCAAAAAAGTGATAAATTTCTCCAACTTTAAATTTGTTTTTCAAATAGCTTTGGTTATACCAAGTAATTAAACATCTTCCTGTTTCATCTTCTACTATAAGTTTATATATAACCATTTTCCTGTTTCTTATTCTTGTTTCATTCATTCTAGCAACTGGTATTGCAGCAATTAAAGCTTCCTCGCCATCTACTAGATCTTCTATTTTTACGGGCTTACTTCTATCCTCATAATCTCTTGGATAATATGTAATTAAATCTTTTAAAGTAAAAATATTTAGATTATTTAGAAGTTTTACCCTATTAGGACCAACACCTTTTATATATTGTACTTCTTTGCTTAAATCAGCCATTTTTACCTCCTAATTGAAGTGTAATTTTGTATATTATATACTATTTTTTCTAAAAAGTCTTGTTTTTTTTGTTATTATATGGTAAGATTATAAACAGTCAATTTATTATCTTAATAGGAGGTGCAATAAATCATGGCAAAATGTGCAATTTGTGAAAAAACATTATCTCATGGAAACAAACTTAGCATAACACGTTCTCACGTTAGTAATAGAGCTTCAAGAACTTGGAAACCAAATTTAAGAACTGTAAAAACTATAGTAGATGGTCAACCAAAGAAAATTAAAGTATGTGCAAAATGTTTACGTTCTGGAAAAGTTAAAAGAGCTTAGTTTATATACTATTTGTGGGTTATTATAGAATAACCCTTTTTTCATGATATATATTACCAATATTAAAAATATCGTCAGAGTAATCTGGCGATATTTTTATGTATTAATCCTTAATCCTAAATATTAATTTTACAAATCCTCTTAAAAATTTTGGAACTTTCTTTACAACAATTGTCATTCCTATCTCCTCCTTTTCAATTGTTTTCTATGTTTATAGTTGTTAATTAGAAAGCCATATAATTCCAACTATAATAATTGCAACACCTATTACAAAAAGCCACCCTGCAAAAGGAAGTAATAACACCAATAGAATTCCTATTCCTAAGCCTATTAATATTACAGCTAAAGTCTTTTTTAATATTTTACACATAAAGTTACCTCCTTTTTTTATTGTGAAGGAAAAATCGTTAGATTTTTCTGAAACAACAAGGTTAAGTTTCCTATGCCCGTGCGATTGCGAAGCAATCTGCACATTTGGCGAAGCCACTTTCCTTATATAATATGAAAAAATAATTATTCCTGTGATTACTTTATGTTGATAAATTATTATGATATAATTTGTCATAAAAGGAGGATAATTATGAGAAAAAAAGATGCTATAAAATTAGTTCAAATATTAAAAAATACATATCCTGATGCAACTTGTAGTTTAGATTTTAAAACACCTTTTCAAATAGTAATTGCTGTAATGCTATCAGCACAATGTACTGATGAAAGAGTTAATCTAACTACACCAGCATTGTTTAAAAAATATCCAACAATTGAAGCTTTTGCTAATTGTGATATACATGAATTAGAAGAAATAATCCATCCTTGTGGATTCTACAAAAATAAAGCCAAAAACGCTCGTGCATGTGCTAATAAAATTTTAAACGATTTTAATGGAATCGTTCCTAATACTATGGAAGAACTTATAACATTACCCGGTGTTGGTAGAAAAAGTGCTAATGTAATATTATTAGAAGCTTTTGGTATCGCAAATGGTATTGCTGTTGATACACACGCAAAAAGAATCTCTAATAGAATAGGACTTTCAAATGAAAAAGAACCAACAAAAATAGAACAAGATTTATTAAAAATATTTCCTAAAGAATATTTAAAAGATATTAACCATCTTTTTGTATGGCATGGTAGAAATACTTGTATGGCAAGAAACCCTAATTGCGATAATTGTACAATTAAGCAATTCTGTAAAAAGTATAAATCAGAACACAAAGTTTAATTTGTATTGACAAACAATAACTCATAATATATATTTTGATTAGAGTAATTTTAGGAGGTATACCAATGAAAAAATTAAAAAACTTTATAATAACTGTGTTTCTAGTTATTATATTATCCATTTCTACAACATGTATTGCAGATACTAATGAAACACAAGAAGATGTCACTGCAACACCATATGTAGCAGACTCTTCTGAAAGTACAACTGCTGTGGTTGAAGATGATTTATATTTATACGGAAATGATATTAATATGAATCAAGCCGTAGACGGAAATGTTTATATCTTCGGAAAAAATGTAACAATAAGTGGAGAAATTGATGGAAATTTATTTATTTGTGCAAATAATGTTTCTTTTAGTGAACAATCATACATAAGTTCAAGTATATACATAGTAGCTGATAAAATAGATTTTAATACATCAACAAATTCACTATATGTTGTTTCTAATGAACTAAATATTCCCGAAGGTCATGGTCCTTTTAGAGATTTATACGCAATAACTAATAAATTAACCTTATTTGGCTCTGTAGGAAGAAATGCATATTTAAGCGTAAAAGATTTTATTATATCTTCCGACTCATCACAAGGTTCAATTGCTGGAAAATTAACATATTTATCACAAAACGAATTAGAATTTCCATCAGGTGCAATTAGTGGTGACATAAATTATATAAAAACCTCAAGTTCATCAAATGCAGGAACTACAATTTCGAGTATAATTATAAATATTGTAAATAGTATATTTGCAGCAAGTTTAGTATATTTACTTTACAGATTCTTCTTAGAAAAAAGCTTAGAAAAAGCATCTTCATGTTTATCAAATAAATTTGGTAAAGTATTTTTATCAGGTCTAGTTGCTTTAATTGCTATTCCAATCTTGTCTATTATACTTATAGCTGCACAAGTAGGAGCTAGTGCTGGATTATTATTATTAATGTTATACATATTTATGATTGGAATTTCTCCATACATATTTGCATCAATTTTAGCTAGAAGAATTTATAATAACAAAAAATTCTCTAAAATGCCATTAGAATATTTACTTGCAATATTAATTGCAGTTGTAATTAGTGCTTTAAAAATGATACCTTTTGTAGGAATTGTGGTAACAATATTTATTTCTATTTTAGGATTTGGAATTATTATATATAATTTATTCTTTAATGGGCATAAAAATAAATCTACAACAATAGAATAAATTTCCCCCAGCCTAGCTGGGGGTTTTTCTGTTCTCGCCTAAAAGGCTTTATTACTGGCCACTACTAAAGTAGTTCTTACGACTGCTAGAAGCATTTATTACTTGCTACCCTTTAAAAGGGTCAAAATCTTCTATAGTCATTTGTTGACTCATTCTATCCTCTTTTAATTGATTT
>CALXVH010000011.1 GCA_944391965.1 uncultured Clostridia bacterium | reverse complement strand
AATTTCTTTTGATATAATAAATCCATTTTCTATGTTTTGTAAAAAATTGTTAATAATCTTTATATCCTCTTCTATATCCATTCTAATTCCTCACATTTCTTATTTATTGCTTTTAGTTCTTGCATATCAATATCATCTGTATAATAATGCTCTTCATCTTCAGAAGTTTTGCAAAAAGATTCGCCTAATAAATTAAATATTATATTTACATCATATTCGTTTACATATGTTATTTCATTTTCAGTTTCTCCAATTTTTTCATATCCTAGCTTTTTTAATATCTCATCGGCTGTTTCTGTTTCTATAGAATCTTCTCTATCTATCAGCCAATCACCTAAATCATTATCATTCATCTATATCTCCTCCAATTCAACAATTACTTTGCTTTTATCTGCATATTTAAACTCATCTACAAAACTTGTAACTATCTTTCTGTTGTCATCTTTTAACACTTTCATATCTACTAATGCATCTAATATGAATTTTTTAGCAAAACATATATTGTCTAGATCTCTTCTTTTATTCTCTTCTATCCAAGTAAACTTTCCTTTTACTGGTTTATCTATACGTAAATTACCTAATTGTTCTATAATACACCATTCAATATATCGTTGTTCATCCTTTTTAGCCTGACTTCCTACATATTTATTTGTTCTATTTGCTTTTGTATATTCATTTAATCCCATTAATCTTTTATTTATCTCAAATTTATATATTGCCAATCTTCTATTCTCCTTTCTCATTTGTCTCTGCACATTTTAATTCTTTAATAACTCTCGGAGTGTACTTTCTGTTTTCATTATTTTTCTCTAATGTTCTTAGATTCTTTAAAACTTGTATAATGTCTCCTACTATAAGCTTATTGTTGTATTTATCTGTAAATCCCTTTAAAGTCATAACTTTAGCTAATTCGTCTTTGTATATACGTCTTTCTTTCAATACATCTCTTAATTTCTTTGCTACTTGTGACATTTCTACTGCATTTAATTTAGCTAATTCTAATTCATGCAACAAATCATTTCTTTCTAATTCTACTTTGCTAATCTCTTGCTCTAAATTAGTCCTTACTTTATCTATACCTTCAAAGAATTGCTTCATATTTACTAAAAACTCTTCTGTTGTCATTTCATCATTTGTTGCCATTCTTTAGCTCCTCTCTCCACTTATTTTGCCAATCTTTTATTCCTGCTACAAAATTTTTGCATCTCTGCCTAGGTGTGAAGCTGTTTAACTCTTCTGCATTACAACCTAAACAGTAATAACAAATATATTTTTTATTTATTTGTTTCATTTTGATTTTCCTTTTCCTTTAAAATATTTATCTATCTCTTTTGCTATTTGCCACATATCTACTGTTATAAATTTTTCTTTCATAATTTTTTCACCTAATTCTTCAGAAGGTTTTTTATAGCAATAAAATTCTCTACAAATAAGTGGTCTAACCTCATAAATTAAGCATTTTTTTCCATCATAATATGGACAAGTCAATCTATTTTGCATTATCAATACATGCTTTTGTGGTCTATTCTTATTTTTTATTACAAATCTTTGTATCATATCTATTTCTGCTTGTGTGACTGGAAGAAGGTTTGTACAACATTCTCCACATTTACTACACTTTCCACTGCATGAATTATCTGTTATCTTTATATTGTTTTTAACTACATGTTCTATAATTTCTTTTATATTAGTTTTTATTAACATATATCCTCCTAATCTATTCTTGGAATGTGATTATAATTAAATGCTTCATAACCTTTCTGAGTTATCTTATAAACAGTTACTGCTTTACCTGTATATTGGCATGTTTTCTTTGCAGTCTCTTCTACATATCCCATCTTTTCCAATTCTGTAAGTCTAGGTGCTGTATAGTTTCTTTCCGTGCTAGGAATAAAACCTAGTTCAAATAATTCTACAGCTATCTCTTTTGCTGTCTTATTTCCATAAACTAATCTATCTAGTATCTGCATATATCGTATTTTCTTTTTAGGCTTTATATCTTCAAAGCTTAATTGCCTTGTTATTTGTGCTATTTTCATTTGTTATCACTCTCCTATATAAATTCTAAGAATACATTTTCAAATCCATCTATTTCTGCATATTTCTGTATATTTTCATATAATTCTTTTATTGTACTTAATGTTGTTTCATAAGTTCCCCAACCGTTTGGGCTATCATACTTCTTGTATTTTTTTGGATTTTTAATCATGTCTAAGTATCCTTTTTCTAAGTCTTTAAAAAACTTATTACAGCGCTTATTATTCCATTTCTTTAAATGTTCTTCTCCAAATGCTACTTCTAACATTGCACATACGTTGTAAGTTATATTTCCATCATAATTGTAATAAGCTCTTTTTTTATTTTTTAATCCCTTTCTATAAAGTGCTATATCATAGCTCATTTCTTATCACTCCTTATTATTTGCATATAAACTCTCAAACTCATCTTCTGTATATTTACGTTGCTCTATTTGTTTGTCATTACTTACTTTCTTTTTATTCTCTTTTTTTGCCTCTTCTAATGTTTTAATATTAGCTTTAGACCAGTTATTTAATATTGCTTTTATATAGCTAATCGTCTTTTTGTTATTTTCTACAGCTATTTGCATTGCATAAATAACTAAATCACTAGACATATCTTCTACATAACTTTCTAGAATTTTTAGGCCATATGGATTCAAAAATCCTATATTATTACTATAAAAATCAATAACTTCTTGTAAGCCGTCAACACAACTGTCGCTTACAACATCATTATTATTGTTGTCATCATCATCTTCATTATCATTATCATCTTCATTATCATTATCGGTTTTTTTGGCATCCGTTTGGTTTTCTTTAAAACCGTTTGGTTTTTTATTATCCATTTGCTTTTTTGGTCTGCCACCTCTTTTAGCATTCTCTCTATTTTTTGCACACTTTTCTTCATATTTTTCTCTGTCTCTATCCAATTGTGTCTTAATAAAAGAGAAAGCCATTTTCAACATTCCATCTAGTTTTGGAATCTCTCCTGTTTTTTCATATTGCATTATTGCTCTCATAAGCTGTCCTAATTGTTCATCTGTTAGCAAATTAAATTGATCTTCATAATCTGTGTATATTAGAAAGCTATTCTTGTTCATTAGCTTCCTCCTTTTGTAATATTTAAAGGGCTAAGTTTGATGCCTAGCCCTGTTGTTTAATCTTCATTTATTATTTTTATTGGATAACCTAATTTTTTTTCTATTTCAGATATTGTCATTTCTTTTACTGATATCTTTTTTAAAATATTAATATTTACTAATTCGTTTACACAATCACTGCCTATTTCTTTAAGGTCTAAACATCCGTTATCTAAACGTACTACTCTGAAAGTTTTATCTTTATCTCCGTAATTTTGTATAAATTTCAAAGTATCTATTTGACAACCATTCCAACAATGTTTTGTAAAATCTTCTATTGTAGCTTGTTTGTTTATCTTTACTCTATCTCCTATTTCATATTCCATTTTTTTGCTTCCTTTTATAAATAATTTTTTATTTGCTATCAAATATTTTCCTAAACAATTCATTAACTTTTTTATTAAGTTCTTCATCTGTTACTTCTTTCTTTTCTTTAAAACCTTGTTCTACTGCATATCTTATAAGCTTTTCTTCTATTCCATTCTTTTTTAATATTTCAACATAATCTGATAAAGCAGTTAATAAACTTGGTATATTTCCTTTTATATCTCTTTGCAATCTTTCTTCATTCATTACAAGATGCACATCATATTTTGGTATTAATATATCTTTTAAATTCATTTTAATTTCCTCCTATAAAAAATTCTTTCCATATTCTTTAATAAAATCTTCTTTTGTTTTGTGGTAATATTCCATCCATCTTTTTTGAGCTATTTGTTTTACTTTTATCCATTTAGGATTTTTAGGATCTTTATGTACGGAATTATTACCAATTCTATGTTCAAAGGGTGTTATAAAAATAACTAGCCCATCTCTAATTGATTTCTTTCTATTACCCGTTCTGCCTTCAAACACTTCGTGTCTTTCACTTCCATAAAATCTTTTAGTAGAATAGTATGGACTTTCAGGCATAATACAAAATTCTTCTTTCATCTTTACTCCTCTGTGGAGGACCTTCGTGGCACTAATAAAAGAGTACCTTTTCTCCTAATTCGTCACTAATTAGTGCCACGTTTATTTATATTTCATATCTAATAGCTTCCATTTTCTTTTTTAATGCATTCTGTTTGCTGTCTATACTTTCATATGCTTTTTTAAATCTAAATAATCTAGCCCCCAATTCAGCTAATTTTTTACTATCTCCTTTTACATATTCTTTTGCCATTGCTTCAAAATAACTCATTGCTGGTGGCTTTTCTGTTTGTGTTTCTTGCCATTGTTTCCTTTGCATATAAACTTGTTTATTTTCTTGTATAGAAATATCTGTTTTTAAAGTGTCATACTCTTGTTGTATTCTTGCAATCATTTCTCCTATTAAGTAATTCATATTTGCATATATTTCTATATTTCTTGAAATTAGAAAACCTGTATCTGCATTTTCTACTAACTCGTTTTGTAATTTGCTATATGTATCAGCAATCTGTTGGCTATTCGCATTTTGAATTGTAAAAGGATTAAACATATATAATTTTTCAAATTCCATCTTTTACCTCTCTACGTGTTCATGCATAAATACATATTCTGAATTATCTCCCATATTGTTTAACAAAAAATCGCTTGCTTGTCCTTTACTCAAATGAGTATCTCTTACTCTATATTCATAACAATATTGTTGTTCTTGTTGTTTTTCTTTTATTCTTTTTTCTAACTCTTCATCTTCGTAATTACCTTCAATTAAATATAGATCATAGTTTTTAGCCATTATTCCTTCTAATGTTCTAGTATCTGTTGCATATATAACTTTATAATTATCAAATAATACTCTATATCCACATTGAGGTACATCATGATATAGTTTGATAGGGACAATTTTAAATAGCTTATAATCGTATTTCGTACCAATTTGAAGTATGTCTATATTTCTTCTATTAACACCACAATCTAGCAAAGGTTTTAACATCCACTCGCAACAAGCAAATCTCAAAGTTGGTCTTTCTTGTGCTAACCTACTAATAGTTGCTTTTCTGAAGTGGTCTGTGTGAATATGTGTTAATAATACAATTTTTATTTTCTTATAATATTTTTCTAATCTTTTAAAAGTAACTCCACAATCAATCAGAACAATGTCTTTTATTATTACAGCATTTCCTGCGCTACAACTACTGATAATTTTATAGTTCATTCATAGATACCTCTTTTTCCATATTTTCATTTTGAATTTCTACTGCTTCCTCTTTTGGTTCTTCTTGTTCAATAATGGTATCTTCTTCATTATCTACATATTCGTATGTACCATCAGTATTAATTGCTGTCATATCTTTTTCTACTGCTTGTTGCATATCAATACTCATAATTCCCCATTTTGAAATTAATTGTCTAAGCATTGTTTTATATGCCATTCCGTCAAAATCTTTTTCCCAGAATGTATAACCTTTGTGTGCTGCATAACCTTTAGAATATTTTAATGCATGTTTTTCCATCTTAGACTTTGACCAATATAATGATTTTCTAAATCCATTCGTATATTCAAACATCGCATAATATCCTATTGTTTCTGCGTTTTCTCTTTCTTCTTCATCGTCTATAAGATTTACTTCTATTTCTTCATTTAATGGATCATATTTAATTAATTCGCCTTTTTTTATTGCTAATACATTTAGTTTCTTATATTGGCCACTTCTAATTGCTAATTGTATATATCCTTTGTAACCTAGCTGAAATTGTGCTACTTTTACATAATACTCATTTCCATTTGTGTCTTTAACTTTTTTGTTAAATGGAACTAAATAATATTGTCCCAATTGAGGACTTGGGCTTAAATTAAGGCTTTCTCCTAGCAATGCTCCACTCAATATTGTTCCAGCGTCACATTGCTGTAAGTCTGCATTAGTTGCTACTGCACTTGATATACTTGCTATAAATCTAGTTGCTCTATCCTTATCTCCTAAAGTTTGATTTATTAATTTTTTATATGTATCACTTTGTATTGCTATACTAAACTTTGGCTTATTTGTAACTTTATTTGTTTGTACTGTTACATTACTCATAATCATATCCTCCATCTTCTAAAAATCTCTTTAACTCTCTTAGCTTACTTCTCGTTCCTCTTACTTTAAATTTAAGTGTTAAAATTTCTTCTTGTTCCTCTACCTTTGGTGCCTCCATAACAAAATTTTCTAAAGCATTCTTTGTTGCTACTTCTTGTTTTTTTATTGACATATCAGCTTGTCGTTGAGCCTCTTCTAATTGCTTATTTTTTAATTCTTCTTGTCTTTTTTTCTCTTCTTCTAATAGCTTGTGTCTATTTGCAACTTCTTGAATGGATTTACTTACATTTAAATTTTGTTTATATTCAACTAAAATCTCTTCTTTACCTTCTTGTGTTCCAATAAGTTTTAAATCATCCACTATTTCATCTATAAATTTTTTTACCTGTTCTTTTAAACTCTTTTTGCTAGCTGTTAGTGTTACATTTATATTTGCTTGTTTAAAATCTACAAAATCAATATTATTTGCTGTTTTGTATTCTTCAAAATAATCTTTGATTTCATTTTCTTTTTGTTTTTTTAATTCATTTTCTGTACTATCTATTTTTTGTTTTAAATCTATATCAGCTTCTTTATATTTATTAGATACGTATGTTTTATAAACTTCTTCAAATTGCATATAAGGTGCTAAAATTTGTTCTTTTACCGTTTTTCTTTGTGCCTCCAAAATTTTAAAATCTTTAGTTAAGTCTGCTCTTACTTGTTTTACTGTTTTTACACTTTCTTCTGTGCATACTAATTTCTTTGCATTGTTTACCTTTACATCTATTTCGGATGATAAGTCCTTTAAATGTTCCTCTATCTGTGGTAATTGTTTAATTACTATTAAATTTTCAATCATTACACTACACTCCTCCAATATTCGTTTTCTAGATCTTTTTTTTCATTCTCCCATATTGATTCAACTCTATCTTTTATTTCATTAAATTCATTTTCTAAGTTTTCTTTACAGGATATTAATATTTCTTTTACACAATTATCAGTCGCTTCATTTATTGCAATGTTCAATGTTGATATCGCTTCTTCTAGTTCATTATAACGAGTATCTAAGTCGTTATTCATACGGATATTCCTCCCTTGATTTTCTACTAAAACTATGCTAAAATAGTTTTAGGTTCATTTATGAAATTTTTTTATTTTAAGAAGTAATTATCTAGTTTGGTCGCTTGTAATTACTTCTTTTATTTTGCTTACTAACTTAAAGTTGTTTCTTTCATATAATGGTTTTCTTTGTTCTTCTTTTATTAAGTTCTCAACTTCATTTATTTTTCTAAAATGTGTTACTGCTCTTAATTCTGAATTATTACTCTTTTTTTCTAATTCTTTTATTTGAACTTGAACTATTGATTCTCTTACAACTATGTAAGCTATTAAGATACCTATTATTGCTAGCAATATAAAATATTCCATTTTTTCTCACTCCTTTCTATCCTAAAAATATTTTTATTATTACTAATGCTCCTGTTAATACAATTGCACTAGTTGATAATACATATTCAGTAAAATTGCATACAGCTTTTCCTATTAGACAATATTTCTTCATTTGTTTACTCATCTTTCTCACTTCCTTTCAACTTTGGTTTCTATTTTTATGTTAAATTTTTCTTCTAGTATTTCTACTATTGCTTTGTTTACTTTTTCATAATCCATGTTTCCTACTTCCATTGTTTCCTACCTCTTTCGTTCTTTTTTGTGAACACTTTCTATAAAAAAATAATCATCAAATTTTCCTTTTATTTGTTCACAAATTTTAACAGCTATTGTTCCACTTGGATTTCTTTCATGATTTACTATAGAGCTTATATGAGCTTTAGAACATCCTACTTCTTTGGCTAAACTAGTTATACTAAACCCTGCTAAGATTATATCTCTTTTTAATTTTTCCTTGTCTTTTACAATAACCATTTTTTCACCTCCGTTTCGTTCTGTGAACATTTTATATTTTAAGTTTCTTTTTGTCAACACTTTTTTATATTTTTTTGAAAAAAATTTTACTTTTGTGAACGCCTGTGCTATAATGTGAACAAAGTGAGGTGCTGAAATGCTTTCAAATAAAGAACTTGGAGCTTATTTAAAAAAATTAAGAGAAAATAGAAATTTAAGTTTAAGGCAAGTAGATTACAGAAGTTCTGTTTCTTTTAGTCATCTATCAATGATAGAAAATGGTACAAGAAAACCTACTGCCCTAACTTTAAAGGAATTAGCTAATGTTTACAATGTAGATTATATAGATTTATATGAAAAAGCTGGATATCTAGATTTAGCTGAAAGTGAAAAATTAAAAAATAATGAAAAAAATAATTCAGCTGTTGTATTAGTTTATGGCACAATTCCTGCAGGAATACCTATGGAGTGTATAGAAGATATTATAGATACAGAAGAAATATCTACTGATATGCTAAAAGGTGGTAAACAATACTTTGGATTAAGAGTTAAAGGCAATAGTATGGAACCAGAATATCTAGATGGAGATACTCTTATATTAGAAAAGGTAGATAACTGTGAAAGTGGAGACGATTGCGTTGTAATGGTGAATGGAAATGATGGTACTTTTAAGAGAGTATTTAAAAATGAAAATGGTATTATTTTACAGCCATTAAATCCATCTTATTCGCCAATTATTTATACTAATGAGCAAATAGAAACATTACCTGTTAGAATAATTGGTGTTGTAGAGGAATTTAGAAGAAAGAAAAGGAGAAAATGACATTGGATACTATTTTTACATTATTAGGTTGTTTGTTTGCTGGAGTTATTGTTTCACTTATTATATTTGCAATAATAGGTTCTAGGAATTATGAAAACAATTTCAATAAATCTTTATTAGTTTCTACTATTATAATAGGAATTGTTTTATTTGGATTAGACTTTATTTATCATTCAAAAATAATAAAATATGAAGATATGATTTATAATGCTAACTCTTTAAATGAATTACAATCTAATTTAGAAGAAAAAAATATTGAATAAATATGAAAAGGAGAAAATACAATGGCTGATAACCCAATTGATGTTAAGGTGGATTTAACTGATGTAGCAAATAAAATTTATGATGATGTTGCACATAAGCCTTTAAAATGTGTTGGAGACGCAGTTGGAACAGTACTTGATTTCTTTAACAATACTGTTTTATACCCTATGCAAAAATATAATTTATATGCTAAAAGCAAATTAGAGGAATATGCAAATGAATTAAAAAATAAAGCTAAGGAAATCCCTTTAGAAAATTTAGTTTATCCTAGAGTTAATATCTTAGGTCCTACAATAGAAGCTTTAAAATACAATCTAAATGAAGAATATATAAAAGAATTATTTACTAATATTCTAGTATCTGATATGGATGATAGAAAACAAAGTAAAGTTCTTCCTGCATATATTGAACTAATAAAGCAATTAAGTCAAAATGATGCAAAAATGTTAGAATATTTTAAAGAAAATAGCATAAAAAATGCACCTATTTTTAAAATTAAATATTTGAATAAAGATGGAGGTTTTATTTATCCTAATAACAATATTATATTAATAAATAAAGCTAACAATGATGTTCTTGAATCTATAATTATAGATAACTTAAGTAGACTAAAATTAATTGAGATTAGTTTTTCAGAATACAGAAATGATTCTACTATATATGATAAAGCCTTTAAAGAAATTAGCTTTTTTAAAGACATCAACCTTCTTCCTCCTAATATTGAATTAGGATATTCTAAAGGTTTATTAAAAATAACTAGTTTTGGACAAAATTTTATAGATGTATGTTTATCTTAATATCTCTATAAAAAAATAGATAATGTACTTTGTCGCCAAACTTCATACATTATCTATTCTCAAAAATCAACTCTTGAAAGAGTTTTATTTATTATATATTTATTTTTAACTTCTTTCAAGAGAACATATTTTCGCGAAAGGAGTTTTTTATATGAAAACTGTAGCTTGTTATTGTCGTGTTAGTACAGAAGAGCAAGTCAAATATGGCTTTTCTATACAAGCCCAAAAAGACGCATTAACTAAATATTGTAAAGAAAATAACTATAAATATGATTTTTATATAGATGAAGGGATATCAGCCTCTTCTATGAAGAAAAGAAAAGCATTACAAGAGATGTTAGAAAAATCTGTTGCATACGATATGATACTCTTTACTAAGCTAGATAGATTAAGTAGAAATGTATTAGATGCAAACAATATAAATAAAATATTACAAGATAATAATTGTACTATGAAAGCAATAGACGAAGATGATGTAGATACTTCTACTGCGGATGGAATGTTTATGTTTAATTTAAAAGTATCTTTAGCACAACGTGAGATTGGAAAGACTTCTGAAAGAATAAAGTTCGTATTCAAAAACAAACGTGAAAAAGGCGAAGTAACTTCTGGTACTACTAAGTATGGATATAAAATAAAAGATAAAAAGTTTGTAGTTGATCCAGAAGAAGCAGAAAATATTAGAAATCTATATAAATATTTTATTTCTGTAAATGGAGATCATAAAAAAACTTATAGCTACTTTGTTAAGCATTTTCCTGGAAAGGGTCAAGATGCTCTATTTAATTACCTACGCGAAACTGCTTATATTGGAAAATATAAGTTGTATAGAAAAAATGTATATATAGATAACTACATTCCTGCTATTATGAATCAAGAACTATTTAATAACGTTCAAAATTTATTACCTAGAGTTGAAAAAGTATTTACAAAAGAAAATGTACCCACAATCTTTGCAGGTATGTTATATTGTTATTATTGTAAATCTAGATTAGTCCGTAAGATTGATTATAGAAGTAAAAATAAAAACGTTAATTACTATTGTGATAAACAATATAGATATAAAGTCGGAATAAATGAAAAACAATGCCAAAATTCTAAAGTTATATCTGATAAATCAGTAGAAGAATATCTAATAAATAATTTAAAAGATTTGTGTAAACAATATATTTCTAAATCTATAATCAAAACAAAACCCAAACCACAAAAAAACAATATAAAAATAAATAGTTTAAAAAATAAACTTTCAAAATTAAAAGATTTATATTTAGATGATTTAATAAATAAAGAAGACTACAAACAAGATTATATTAGAATAAATAAAGAAATATTAAAATTAGAAGAAGAACAAAAAGAAGAACCTCAAAAAGATTTTACATATTTAAATGAGTTAATAAATAAAGACATTCCTGATATATATAATACTTTTAATATAGAAGAAAAAAGAAAATTTTGGTTAAAAATAATTGATAAAATTTATATCAAAGAAGGAAAAATAAAAGAAGTTACTTTTTTGTAACTTCTTTCATTTATATAATACAAACTAATCGTTCATAATTTCCGGCGCTTCAACTGGACAAACTCCTGCACATGTACCACAAGAGATACATGCTTCTGGATCGATTACGAATTTATCATCTCCTTGTGAAATGCATCCTACTGGACATTCTGCTGCACAAGCTCCACAACTTATACATTTATCTGTTATTTTATATGCCATATTTTTCACCACCTTTCAGTACTATATTTTTTACTAAATTTTGCTACTACTTTCTTCTACTATCACACATTAATTCATTATATGTTATATAAAAATATTTATTACATATCATCATCTACTAATATATCATTTTTTGCTAAATTTTCAAGTTCTTCTAATTCTTTCTCATTTTCTTTTTCTTCTGGATCAATTTCTTCTGTTTCGCTTGCTTTTATTAATTTGACATCTTCTGCTTTATATTTTTTATAATGATATCCATCATCATCTTCAAATTTTACTCTTATATTCTCTTTTAAGATTTCTACGCTGTCTACAGTCCCTTCTCCATCAACTGTTTCTACAATAGAGCCTACTTTCGGCAATCTTTCTAATTTTTCTTCGTATGCTTCTTGTTCATATTTTAAACAGCACATTAATCTACCACAAACTCCAGATATTTTAGATGGGTTTAATGACATATTTTGTTCTTTAGCCATCTTTATAGAAACTGCATCAAAATTATTTAGGAAACTGCAACAACATAATTCTCTGCCACAAACTCCATTTCCTCCCATCCTTCTAACTTCGTCTCTAACACCTATTTGTCTAAGCTCTATTCTGGTTTTAAAAATAGCTGCTAAATCTTTTACTAATTCTCTAAAATCAATTCTACCATCTGCTGTAAAGTAAAACAATATTTTACTTCTATCAAATTTATATTCTACATCTATAAGTTTCATTGGCAATTTATGTTTGGCAATTTTATCTAATGCTATTTTAAAAGCTTCTTTCTCTTTTTCTTTATTTTCTTCATTTTGCTTTATATCTTTTTTATTAGCCAATCTTATTACTTTCCTTAAAGGTTCTATTATTTTCTCATCAGGCATTAATTTATTTGCCATAGCTATTTTAGCAAATTCTTCACCATTTGCAGTATCAGCTATAACCATATCTTGCAAATTCAACTTTAACCCTGCTGGATCAAAAAAATATATTTTACCTGGCTTTTTAAATTTAATACCTACTACTTCTTTCACTATTAATCTCCTTCCACATATTCATTAATAGATAGTCTATAGACATATCATAATTACTATTTGCTCTCAATCTTTTTTTAACTTCTTCTACTGTAAAAATACAATTTGCAAACTTAAAAGAATTATTGGAATTTGACCTCATTTTTATGTCCAATAATATATTTATATAATCTAATATGTTATAAATATCATCTTTATTTTCATATATAATATTTGCTGAATTTATAAAATTTACTAGATTCTCTTTGTCTATTATATCAAATAATTTATTTATTTGCTCGTATTCTGATGATTTTTCTTTTATTAATAATGCTTTTTTTATACTTCCACTTGCAGCATCTAAAAAAGATTCGTTTATATTATTCATGTCAAATTGTTCTTTTAATACTTTTGCAACATCATTATTACTTAAATTATTAAAATATAATTTCATGCATCTAGATTTTATTGTATTTAAAACTTTATTTTCATTAGATGTTATGAGTATTATTACGATATACTCTGGTGGCTCTTCTAATGTTTTTAATAAACAATTTTGTGCCTCAACTGTCATAAGTTCTACATCATTTATTAAATAAACTTTATAGTCTGAATTTATTGGTTTTTCCGCAATTTTAACTTGCATATTTCTTATTTGGTCAATTTTAATTGCTGTTCCTTCTTCATTTATCAAATTAAAATTCACATTATTATTTGAATTAAATTCTACGCATGACTTACAAATCTCACATGGCTTATCATTCTCAGATATACATAAAATTGCTTTAGCAAATTCTTTTGCTAACATCTTTTTACCAATTCCTTCTTCTCCTATGAACAGATAACTATGCAGTATATTTTTTGTATTTATATTATTTCCTAATATATTTTTAATATTTTCATGACCTGTAATATTTTCAAACAAGTCCATTCCTCCTATTTCTCCACTTTTCCAAATTCATTTAGTGGCCAAAATCTAATTAAAACTTTTCCCTCTATTTTTTCTAATGGAATACAACCAAATGCTCTACAATCAACACTTGAATTTCTATTATCACCCATTGCAAATACTGTATTTTCTGGAACTATAATATCCGAAAATATACCCTCTGCATCATCTGTAACAATTCCAGACTGTAGATAATTTTCTTCTAATTCTTCATCATTTACATATACTTTACCATTTTTTATTTGAACATGGTCTCCTGGTAATCCTATAACTCTTTTAATATAACTTGTCTTACCAATTTCCAAAACATTGTAGCTAAAATTCTCAAAAATATTTCTGTCCTCTTCCTCATAAACCGCTACCGGATTAGAAATATCTGTATCCTCTTCTGTTCTATATGTAACTGTTGGTGCCTCAAAAGTAATTATATCTCCTCTTTTAGGCAATTGTTTAAATGTTCTACCAAGTCTACTTAAAATTAATCTTTGGTTTTCTTCTAAAGTTGGATACATAGATTCTTGTTTTACAATTGTAGGTGTTAATACAAAATATTTTATTAATAAAGCTAATATAATTGCAATTACTATACAAATAATCCAGCCGATAATTTCTTTAATTATTTTCTTGCTCCTGGATATTTGATTGTTGTCTAGCTTTTTCATCATTTGAGTTTTCTTCCTCCTTTAGGATAAATTTATTATTTGTTTTTGTAGGTATTCTTATTACAACTTCTGTTCCTTCATTTAGCTTACTTTTTATATCTATTGTTCCATTATTCCTATCTAAAATTTCTTTTGCAATAGAAAGTCCTAAGCCTGTTCCTCCCATTTCTCTAGTTCTTGCTTTATCTACTCTATAGAATCTTTCAAATATTCTCTCTAAATCCTCTTCTGGAATACCTATTCCTGTGTCTATAAATTTTATATATGCATCATTATATACAAACCCCACATAAATATTAATTGTTCCATTTTCATTTGTATATTTTATACTGTTTGATAATATATTTATAATTACCCTTTCTATTCCATCTTTTTCAGCATATACAGGTGGTACATTAGCTGTAACCAAACAATGTACTTGTAAATGTTTTTTATCTATCTCTATTTGAAGTTTTTCTTGGCATTTTTTTGCAAGTTCGCCTAAGTCAAACTCCTCTTTTACTATATTTACCTTATTACTATCAAATCTAGAAAGTGATAATAAATCTGTAACTAATTTTGACATTCTTTTAGCCTCTGAAGATATTACTCCTAAAAATTTAGTTTCTATGGCTTTATCATGCTCTGTCTCTAGTAAAGTATCTGCATATCCCATTATTGACGTTATTGGTGTTTTTAATTCATGTGATACATCAGCTACAAATTCTTTTCTCATATTATCTAGTTTTACATGTTCTGTTATATCTTGTATAAGAACCATAACTCCTGATGGTCTGTCTTGGTCATCTTTTAATATTTCGAATGCCAAGTTTAGATATCTATCTTTTACTTTTACCTTTTGCTCTGATGATGTCCAATCTTCTAGATAAATTATTTTTTCCATATTTATATCTATATTAACATTTTTAAATATTGACTCGAAATCTGCATCTTCATCCATTATACACAATGCTCTTGTAGCTGCTGGATTTATTAGTATAACTTTTCCTTTCATATTAAAGGCAATTATACCATCACTCATATGTAAAAGAATTGTTTCCATTTGCTTTTTTTGTGTAGAAATCTCTGACAAATTGTCTCGTAATTTTGTTGTCATTTCTTCAAAAGTATCTGCCAAATTGTCTATTTCATTTTTATTTTTTACATGCTCTGTTTTTTCTTTTGAAGTTAATTTTTCTGCATTTTTTATTAATTTATCTATTGGTCTAACTACAGTTTTGGATAAGAAAATCCCAACAATAATACTAATAACTCCTAATAACACTAATGATATCATAGATATTATTTTAGTATTATTAACTTCTTCTACTATTACATCTGTAATTTCTGTTGTATTTATAGCTGTGTTTATAGCTTCTAATGAATTAGTAAAAAAGAAGCCTAATCCTATAATTATCAACATTCCTAATATAAAAAATATTAATACTATTTTTAATTGTATATTCTTTATCATTTATTACTCCTCGCCCTACTACTTCTATGTGATTTTCCATTGTGATCGAAAAATCATCAGATTTTTTCTAAAACTACAAGTTTATGTTACATTCGCTCGGACCAATTGCAAAACAATTATATACATCTACTTTCCTTATTATACTAATAAAATCGCCAGTTAAAATAGACTACATACTTGTATATTTTGACCGACGATTTTTTTGTTTACTCATTTGTAATTGTTGCAACTAACCCTCAGCTTATTTGGGTTATATTAATCTTTATTTATCACCTGTAGCTATATAATAACCTACTCCTCTTTTAGTTATTAATATTTTTGGATTTGATGTATCTTCTTCTATTTTCTCTCTTATTCTTCTTACTGTTACATCTACAGTTCTAATATCTCCAAAATATTCATATCCCCACACTTTTTCTAATAAAGTCTCTCTTGTTACAACTTGTCCTAATTGATTTGCTAAATATTTTAATACTTCAAATTCCCTTAATGTTAAATCTATAACTTTATTTTTAACTCTTGTTTCGAATTTATCTACATCTAATTGTAAATCTCCTACAATTATTTTATTAGTATTTGCTTCCATCTTGCCATCTTCGTAGCTACCTTTACCTTTTCTTAGGTTTGCCTTTATCCTTGCCATTAACTCCCTTATGCTAAAAGGTTTTGTAATATAATCATCTGCTCCTAATTCTAATCCTAATATTTTATCTATTTCTTCTCCTTTTGCACTTAGCATTATAATTGGAACATTTAGAGTATGTCTTATTCTTTTGCAAACAGATAAACCATCCATTTTAGGAATCATAATATCTAATAATATTAAGTCAGGTGTGTTATTTAAAGCTATATCTACAGCTTTTTCCCCATCTGTTGCTTCTAATGTGTTATATCCTTCTTTTTCCAAATTATATACTAGCATATCAATTATTGGCTGTTCATCATCCACAATTAATATTGTTTTTTTATCGCTATTTGTTTCGCCTTCCACAAATGTTCCACCTTTCTTATAAAATTCCATACATAATTTATATCACAATCTTAAAATTTGTACAAGTATTTAAGTAATTTTTTTCTATAATAAGCTTGCGGCTCCAATAATTCCAGCATCATTACCTAAGCTCGCTAGTACTATCTCAATTTCTTTTCTTGAATTAAATAATAGTCCTTTGTCATTAATTTCTTTTTTTAGTCTTGGAATAATTAAATCCCCAATAAAAACAAAACTTCCACCAATACATACAATTTCAGGTTCAAATATATTTATTAAATTAGATATTCCAACTGCTAAATACTCTATGTATTCTTCAATTAAAGGTTTTATACGTAAATCATTAATATGTTTTCTAATTTCGTTTACAATATTTGCACTTGTTTCATTTTCGTCTAATTCTAATGTTTCTCTTATTTCTCTTTTTAAAACTTTCATTGAGCAATATGTTTCAAAACAACCTTTGCTACCACATTTACATTCTCTGCCATCTTTCTCGATTATCATATGTCCAAATTCCATACCAGATCTATATTTTGGTTCAACTAATTTGTTATTTAAAAATGCTGCTCCACCTATTCCAGTTCCTAAACATAAATATATATTATCTTGTGCTGATTTTGTACTACCATACATACTTTCTGCAATTCCGGCACATTTAGCATCATTTTTTATTTTTATTTCTAAATCAAATTCTTTTTTTAATGATTTTGCTATATCTAATTTATCTAGTCCTAAATTCACAACATTATATATACAATTGTTTTCTATAGTTCCAGGTGATGCAATACCTATATATCCAAGCTCTTTGGCACTTATGTCTTGCTCTTTTAAAATTGATTTAATAAAATTTATAATAGTATTTATAATCATTTTTTCTATATTCTTTTTATCTTTTTCTGTAATATCAACTTCTTTTTTGTTTATTATTTTTCCACTTGAACCTACAAGACCTACTCCTATATGGCTTCCTCCTATATCTATTCCTATATTCATATTTATTGCTCCTTTCTAATTAGGCAATTATACTATATATTAAAACAATTATATCAGCTATACATAAATAAAAACCAATCGGTAGTTCTGCAAGTTCTTTAGAATTCTGTTTTTTAATTACCCTTCTTTTTCTTATTGTAGAGATTCTTCCAATCAAAATATATAATCCTATAGTTAGTAACATATATATAACAGTCATTGCAAAAATATATTTATCTGTAAATATTGCCATATATATACAAAGCATTAATACTTGAAGTACATATAAAGACTCTCCCTTTTTCCTAATAATAATTGTATCTATTATTAATAATATAATAAAAATTATTAAATAAACTAAATATTCAAGTAAATGAAATCTATTATTTACATATAAATAAATTATTTGTATTGCTTCTACTATAAAACCTACTAACAATATTCTTTTTGAAATTTTATGTTGTTTTTTATCTATAATAGCAATACATATTAAAACTATTAAATATATTATACTAAATATTAAATTAATCATTTTTTTCTCCTAACATTTTTATAGGCATATACTAATGTATATGCCTATTCTATCATATAAATATTTACTTGACAATTTTAATTATAATTGTTTACACAAAGTTTTAATTTACCTCTTTTACTTTTAAATTTTGTGTATCTATTGTGACTACATATTTATCTCCATTGTTTGTAACATATTCTATAGAGCTTCCATCTGCTCCTTCCTTAAAGTTTGAAGACTTATCTATTGCTTTCACAACTTCATCTATAATATCTGGATTTGTATTATTTGTTTGTACTAATCCATTAACATTCATTTGAGCTTGTTCTTGATCTTTTTCTACTATTTTTAACGCCATTGTTACAATGTCTTTAGCATATGCTTTATCTCTTTCTGCCTCTAATGCGTTATCTTTTCCTGTTAATCCATCTTGACCAAATACTAAATATACTATAACTCCTGCTAAACATAGTAATACAATTATTGTTATTATTAATACGACTAATGTTATTCCCTTTTCTTCTCTTACTTTATTTAACATATAAACGTCTCCCTTCTTTTGTAAAAGTATTTTGCGTAACACTTGTGAATTTTTCCTTTAATAATATTTTATATGTTTATGTAAAAAAGTCAAGGTGTTTAATTTAAACATAATATTAATGTAATATTCTCGTAACATTCTTATCTAATATATATTTTTTTAGATATAATCGTTTATCTTACGCCACCAGAGCCTCCTCCTGCGCCATTTCCTCCTCCTCGAGAAAAGCCTCCTCCAAGACCTAACCCAGACGACATTACAAAAGAACTTGCTGAAGCTAAGTCAATTGATGAATTTAAATACAATTCTGATATTATTTGTGAAAAATCTATATTTATATTAAGTACCAAATTTTCTATCATTCTTAAATCACTTTTTATTTCATATATGCTAATTGAATCATCGCCTTGTTCATCATCATTTGATTTAATTTCTGTTTTTATTTCTTCTATTACTTTATCAGAAATTCCAAAGGCTGTTGCGTAAACTAAAAATTGTTCCCATAAACCTAAATCTCTAGTTCTTTTTTCATTTAATAAAGAATAATCTTCTAAATATTTCTTTAATCCTTGCCATTTTTGACTTTCTTCCAATCCCTTCTCACTTAAATAATAAGTAACTCTTCGTATTCTATATAATAATACTAAAGAAATAATTGGCAGTATTGCAATAATCATAAATAATAAGTTTAGGAAAAACCATGTTAAAGCAAGTACTAATATGATAATTCCTATATTAACACTAATATCCCATGAATATTCTCCATGAATTCTTTTTCTTTTTTCGCTATTTACCTTTTTTACATTTCCATTTAATGTTTCAATAACTTCTATTTTACTATATACACCGCTAGCTAATTCTACAAATTCACTTTTATTTGCATCGTTATAATTAATATGCCCATTTATATCTTGGATTGGTAAAATTCCTTCTTCATTTGTAAGACTTATTATATAATCTAAAATCATATTTTCATCTTTTGATAATTCTTTTATTTCAGTTTTTATATATTTTTGTTTTCCTTTATATGTTTTTGTATTATCTGATAACTCTATATACTGAATTGTTTCATTTTTTAATACCTTTTCTTTTATATCTATATATCCTTTATATTTTAAATCTAATATTGTTGCTGCAAAAATTTTATTAAAGTCACCATGTTCAACTTGAAAACTAGAATTTAATAAAAAAGCTGCTCTTCCTGGCGAAGAATTTTCATTTGGAATTTCTCTAAAATATTCATATTTTGTATTATATAATTTTATTTGTTTTAATTTGTTTATTAATTTTCTAATTTTTTTAATTTCATATATGATAATATATACATATATTGCAATTATTCCAATTAGTAAAATAGTATTTAAAATTCTGTATTTGTTTGAGTCATTTGCAAACCCCTTTTCTTCATTTATTATTTTATCTTTCATTGCTACATTTTGATATCTATTTTCATTTTGTACTATATTAGGTGGTAATAATAATCTCACTTCTAAAAATTGATTTGCACTATAATGAGAAACATCAAATGTTATTGTATTTTTGTTTTTTATTCTAATTGTTCCTGTCATACTATTTATATGCCCCCAAGCTTTTATTTGCGACTTGTGGTCTATTTTATCTGGTATTGATATTGTTCCAGTAATTTTTTTTGCAGGAATAGAAAAACCATCTCCTAAGAATTGCCAATATAATTCCGCACAATCATTATATTTAGTAATAATATTTTTAACATTATATGCTAATCTATATTTTTTTCTTGCTTTTTCACCAGCTATTCCAGTTCCCCATGACACTTCTGTACTATCACTTTTTTCTATTACCTGATAACATCCTTCTTGACCAGCATAACCTTTATTTAATGGTATTTGCTGCCCATCTTTTATTTCATATACCTGAAAACCTCCTACTCCAAAATATTTTGACATATCTTTTTTAAAACTTTTATATATACTTGTAGCATCACTTAATGTAATATCCCAATCTTCTACAACTGTCATATCTCCATGCTCTGTTAATTCTGCATTAAAAGTTAATTTGTTTAAAACTGCACTTGCTGCAAAACTTTCCTTTGGAAATATTATATAAAATCCTATCATAGCTATTAAAATTATAAATATTTTAATTATCTTTTGCTTCATTTTATATCCCCTTATTTTCTTTTTAACATTGTTATAAAAAATCCATCATGATTTTTACTTGGTAAAAATTGAACCATATTATTAGTAGTTATTTTAGAAAATTCACTTGGTATTTGCTCATTTATATTAACTGTTTCAAAGCTTTCTTCTTTTATGAATTTTTCTATTATCTCATTATTTTCTTCTTTTAACATGCTACATGTAGAATATACCAAAACCCCATTATTTTTTAAATATTTAGAACAAGTTTTTAATATATTATATTGGATATTAACAATTTCCTCTATGTCGATTTCATGCCTATTCCACTTTATATCCGGCTTTCTTCTTATTACTCCTAACCCCAAGCATGGAACATCTAATAAAATTTTATCAAATTTATTTATATACTCTTCTTTTAATTTTGTTGCATCATGTACTTCTGTTTGTATAATATCAATACCTAACCTTTCAGCATTTTGATTTACTTGTTTTAATCTTTCTTCGTAAATATCCCATGCTACAATATTTCCTTTATTGTGCATAAGCTCTGCTAAATAAGTAGTTTTTCCACCAGGTGCACTACATGCATCCAAAACATTTTCACCTTCTTTTGGATTTAGAATAAAACTACTTAAACCTGCTGCTTCATCTTGAATAGTTATATATCCTTCTATATATTCTTTAGTTTTAGTGATATTTTTTGTACCTGTAATAGTTCTAAAATCTTCTAAAATTCCTTTTTCTCCAAGTTCAATTTTATCTTTTAACCTATTTAATCTTACAGAAATATTAGGTCTTAAATTTAAATTTTGGCAAATATTTGCTGTTTCTTCATCGCCATATTCATCACAAAATTTTTTTACTATCCATTCTGGCATTGAATATTTTAAACTTATCCTTGTTATACTATTAGTTATAGTATTAATTTCTTCATAATCACTTTTCTCTATTTTTCTTAAAATAGCATTAACTAATCCGACTGATTTAAAATTATATTTTTTACATAAATTAACACTCTCATTTACAGCTGCTGATTTTGGTACTTTATTTAAAAATAATATTTGATAACTGCCTAAGTATAAAATATTTTTTACCCAGTCAGACATTTTTTTTAATTTTGTTTTTGAATATTTCTGAATTATATATTCTAATGTTAGTTTCCAAGTTACAACACCATACACTAACTCGGATATAAAATTTATATCCAAGTTACTTAATTTTTCTCTATTTTCATTTATATATTTATCTAACACTATATTTGAATATGCTTGTTTTGTATTTATTTCATATAAAATTTTTAGAGCAATATTACGTGCAAAATCAATTTTCATCATTTTCAATCCTTTCATCGGGATTTAAGGAACGTCCCCAAAATCCCGAAAGAACGTCCCAAATCCCTTAAAATTCCTTTTTTATATTATATCATCCATCTGTATAAAATTAAATTAAATGGAAAAAATATTAGTAATTTTATTTATAGGAGGTATTGTAATGACTGTAGAAAAACATATTCGTGTTAGAGGTTCTTCTAACATATCTTGGAAAGATGCAATTGTGCAAACAATTAGTGAAGCTTCAAAAACAATAAATTATATATCAGAGGTTAAGGTAATTGACCAAACAGCAAGTATTCAAGATGGTAAAATTTCTGAATATTTTGCTGAAATAGAATTAACATTTTATATAGATCATTCTAATATGTAGAAAGGAGTAATTATGCAACCTATAGAAACACAAAAAAAATATCAAGAATATGTAGATAAAAAATCTCCTAATTCCCCCATATTAAAGAATTGCTTTAATGCATTCTGGGTTGGAGGCTTAATTTGCACTTTTGGTCAAATTATCTCACTTATATGTAAAGCACGTGGCTTTGATGAAGCAACTTCTGGAACTATCGTTTCTATTATTTTAATAGCTATTAGTGCATTTTTAACTAGTTTAAATATCTTTAATAAGATTGGAAAATTCGCAGGTGCAGGTTCTTTAGTTCCTATTACTGGTTTTGCTAACTCTATTGTTGCACCTTCTATAGAATATAAGTCCGAAGGTTATGTTATGGGTGTTGGTAGTAAAATGTTTACTATTGCTGGACCTGTTTTAGTTTTTGGTATTTGTAGTTCTATTATCGTTGGTATTATATATCTTATTTTTAATACACAAGGAATAACTTTAGCATAAGGAGATGATTTTTTGGAAAAATTAGGTAAACAAACTATTAAATTTACTAAGCCTCCTACTATTTTAGACACAGCAAGTATTGTTGGTCCAAAAGAAGCTGAGGGGCCTCTTGCTAAATATTTCGATAAATGCTTAGAAGATGAATTCTGGGGAGAAAAAAGTTGGGAAAAAGCTGAAAGTAAAATATTAAAAGAAACAGTTTATTCTGCAATAAAAAAATCTAATCTTCCAATATCCAGTATTGATTATTGTTTTGCTGGCGACTTATTAAATCAATGTATTTCTTCTAGTTTTGGATTACGAGATTCTAACATTCCATTTATAGGTATATTTGGTGCTTGTTCTACTTTTGTTGAGGGTTTGGGCTTGGGTTCTGTATTTATTGATGGTGGTGCTGCTGATAATGTTATATGTGCTGCTTCTAGTCACTTTTGTAGTGCAGAAAAACAATTTAGATTTCCATTGGAACTTGGTAACCAAAGACCTCAATCTTCCCAATGGACCGTTACTGGTTCTGGTGCTGCAATTTTATCTTCTGCTGGAACAGGTCCTTTTGTAACACATTTTACTCCAGGTAGAATTATTGATATGGGAATTAAAGATGGTAATAATATGGGAGCTGCAATGGCACCTGCTGCTTTAGATACTTTAATTACACACTTTAGTGATACTGGCAGAAATCCAAGTTATTATGATGCAATTATAACTGGTGATCTTGGACATGTTGGTAAAGAAATATTAATTGAACTTGCACAAACAAAAGGTTTTAATATAAAAGCTAACTACAATGATTGTGGAGTTTTAATTTTTGATAAAGCAACCCAAGACACACATGCTGGTGGAAGTGGTTGCGCTTGCTGTGGTACAGTATTTTCTGGCTATTTATTTAATATGTTACAAACTAAAAAGTATAAAAAGATATTATTAATTGCGACAGGAGCTTTAATGAATTCTACTTCTACACAACAAGGTGAAAGTATTCCTGGAATTGCACATGCTGTTAGCATAGAAATTTAGAAAAAGGGATTTGAGGAACGTCCCCAAATCCCTGGGAACATCCCTCAATCCCTTTTGAATTTAAATATTTTCTTCATATAATCCAAAAACTTCTCATACCATTTCTTTTCTGGTATTACTGTTAGTTCTGTTTTTGGTTTTTCCTCTATCTTTTTATTCTTAAATAATTCATCATAATTAATTTTTATCTTATTCTTTTCTAATTCATACTCATCTTGTTTTTCTTTTATCAAAATCTGTTCTCTTTGAAAATCAGTTGCCCAATAATCCCTAAAAAAGTTGGCAAGTATATCTTTTGTTTCTTCCATTAAGTTCTGTTCTTCAAAAGGAACACTTTTATTAATTTTAAAGATATACTCTTTATCTGCACAATTTTCCAAAGTATATATTATATCTTTTGGAACTTTTTCTAAATCTTCTCTTGGAATATATTTTAAAATTTCTAATACTTCTACATATGCTTTAGAATAATTATTGCTCATTTCTTGATTGTTCTCCTTCCAAAACTTTAGTCTTATCATTTGTAAGTGCTTGCATTGCAGCTCTTTTATTTTGTAGAGACCTATGTACTGTTGTTTTACCTATTTTTTGAACAGATATGCTATATTCTTCTCTAGTTTGTTCATATTCCTTCATATCTTTTACTATTTTTGCTCCTCTATTAGCAAGTTCTGTCCTTTTTCTTGTTAAATCTGTGTCTCTTTTAGCCAAAATGTCATCCATCATTTTATAATATGGTAATTTAGCATATTCGCTTACAGCTGCATTTAAATTTTCAAAATTTTCTTTTCCAACAATTTCTGTTATTCCATCTCTAGTAGGTGCCATCATTCCATCAATCATTTCTTCTCTATATTCTTTTTGAAAATTTTTAGTTATAACATTATAATGCTCATACGTAGTCGATCCAGTTTCTCTAGCCAGTTTTGGGTCTCCATACAAATATATTCCTTTTTCATGTAGTCTTCTGGTAACTTCAATTGCTAATTCTTGATGTAAATTTTCAGAAAAAAATTCATAGCTTCTTTTTGGCTCATTTGGATTTCCTTGCCTATCGTCTACAATAAGTTCATCTTCGTTATGGCATATTGGTTCTACTGCTTCATCAAAACCAAATTTAAAATATATCTCATCTTCTGAAGTTTGTTTCATGCTCGATTCTACAGTATGTAGTAATTCGTGTATTATCTGCACATCTTTATACTCTGGTAAAATTTTTACTAGTGGCAAATGAACTATATTAAATAAACTATAGTTTCCATTAGCATCTTGTCTAACATTTGGAACTATACATGTTACACCATTTTCGACAAATTCTTTACAAAAGCTATCTTGTATTTTTATCCCTTGTGCTAATATATTTCTTTTACAAGCCTCGTAATTTCCTGTATTTAAAAAGAACTCCATGTCCATTTCTTTGTCACATTCTTTTTTTATTGTATACACTGTTTCTACCAGCTCTTTGTCAGGCAATAATTTCTTTGCTTCCTCACTATTTTCATAATCTTCATAATTATTACCTAAATCTAGTCCTTTGGCTTTAAAATATTTTACCCTATCTGATTTTACTCGCATAGATTCAAAGTTATCTTTAGCTAATTTTTCTTTTGCATCCTCTGAAAAAGCAAAAATTAGAGGGGCTCCATACCTTGCAATATATATTCCATCTTTATCTACTTCTTGTGTAAAACTATAATCTGAATTATAGTTTTTAGCTAATGCGTCTTCTATTTTAGTTCCAAGTTCTTTATCACAATAAGGAACAATTTGCTTTGCATATTCCTTCATGTATTTAAATTTTAATTCTTGCTCATATTTTTTAACTTTTTCTAAATATTCTATATAATCTTTATTATCTTCCTTAAATTGATTAATCTCATTCTTACACTCAGCAGCTACTTTATATATATCCATTACTCTATTTAAACATTCTTGACCTTGCTTAGTTTGTATAACTTCATCATAATTTTCTGGCGAAATTTCTAAGCCCATAGCTTTTAAAATCTCACATCTATTAGCTTTATGCATTCTGTTTGCATAGTCGTTTTCTGAATTTATTAATTTATCATCAAATGAAAGAATTTTTCCATAATCAGTAAAATTAGAAGTTCCGAAATATTGTTTTAAAACTTCTTTATGTTCCTCTTGCAAATGAAAAGTTCCTCTTTCATATACTTTATCTTCTGTTTCTTTTGAAATATCCATTCCTATATTTCGTAAAAATTTTACTGATAGCATAGATACAAAGTGGCTACTTTTTGTATTATAATCATTTTTTACATCTTCAGCTGTAACATATGAATTTATATATAAATTATTTAATCTATCTTCTATTTGAGCTCTATGTCTTTCACCATAAACTTCTACTATTGTATCAATTATTTTTGGTCGTAACTCTTCTATTGGTAATTGATACCTCTTGAAAACTTCACTTTCAATCATCTTTTGCATCCTTTAAAAATTATTTTTTATAATTTTATCATAAGTTTTTTTTACATTCAATATTCTAAAATTGTATAAAATTATTAATTCATGCACAAAATACTAATATAAGATTAATCGGGATTTAGTGACGTTCTTTGAAATCCCTATTTTTAAAAAAAGGAACGTCTCTAATCTCTGGGAGGAGATTGCATGAGTAATATTGATTGGTCAACTGTTTTTGAATGGTCTACTCTTTTAAAAGCATTTGTCGTTGGTGGACTTATATGTGTAATAGGTCAAATTTTAATTGATAAAACGAAATTAACTTCTGCTAGAATACTAGTTACATTTGTTACTGCTGGTGTTATATTAGGTGGACTTGGAATATATAAATATATTGTAGATTTTGCAGGAGCCGGCGCAACTGTTCCTCTTACTGGATTCGGATATAATTTAGCAAAAGGCGCAATAGAAGGTGTTAAAACATCTGGACTTCTTGGTGCGTTTACTGGTGGTATAAAAAATGCAGCAGGTGGTATTGCTGCTGCAATATTCTTTGGTTATTTAGCTTCTTTAATTGCTAAACCAAAAATGAAAAAGCAATAAAGATTAATTCTTTATTGCTTTAAAACTTTTAAAAATACTAAATTACTAAGCACATTTCTTAATTCTTCTGATAAATTAAAATTCTTATATATTTTATCATGTACTATATCTTGTGCTGCTTTCATTTGCTTTGTTTTTATCTGTATCTCTAGAGGAATATTTTTTTCCACTAAATAATTTAAATGTATACTTTTATAACCATTCTTTGGATTTTTTATATAATCTTCTTCTAGACAATTTCCCAAGTTATTTTCTATTCTATTTTTTATTTTATAAACATCTTCTACTGTATCTGTAATTATCATATAACCAATAAAATCACTTATTTGATTTGCAGAAACAAAATGTCTTACTTTCATTTTATCTAATGCTGATTGTTTTTCTTTAACTCTTGATATTATTTCTACATTGTTATTGCCAATTATATTTTTTAATTTATCCAAGTATTTATTACATATATTATTTTGATTTATATAATCTATAATCGATAATATTTTTTGCTCTTCTACCATAAAAATATTCCCCCCTTTCTTATTTTTATTTTATGTCTATTGAAAAAACAACAATCGCACACATATAAATTTCTTATTATATACTATGCATTTTTATGCACAAAAATACTAGTTTTTAACAAACTAGTATCTTAGAATTTTATTTTACTATGCTTTTTTTGCAATTTCAGCTATTTCTGTGAATGCTTTTGGATCTGTTATAGCAATATCTGCTAACATTTTTCTGTTAATTGTTACATTAGCTTTCTTTAATCCAGCTATTAATTTGCTATAAGAAATTCCATTCATTCTTGCAGCTGCATTTATTCTTGCAATCCATAATTTTCTAAAATTACTCTTTTTATCTTTTCTAGCTATATATGCGTACATTCCAGATTTCATAACAGCTTGTTTAGCCATTCTAAATCTGTATCTTTTTGCACCAAAATATCCTTTTGCTTGTTTTAATACTTTTTTATGTTTTTTACGAGTAATTCTTGCTGTTTTTACTCTTGCCATTTTCTATTCCTCCTCATTCTTCGTTCTTTTTATTAACCATAAGGTAATAATTTTTTGATTCCTTCAACACATGTTTTGTCTGCATAAGAATTTTGTTTTCTAGACATTTTTTGTCTACTTGTTTTTGTAGATAATCTGTGTCTAGCATTTGCAGATGTTCTTTTTACTTTTCCTTTTGCTGTAAAACCATATCTTTTGCTTGCAGCTTTATTTGTTTTTAATTTTGGCATTTTAATTGCTCCTTTCTATTTATGCTTTTTTTGATAAAATTACAAACATATTTCTACCTTCTAATAAAGGTTTCTTTTCTGGAGATGCTATATCACTTAATTCTTCTATAAATTTGTTGATAACTGCTTCTCCTAATTTAACATTATTAACTTCTCTTCCTCTAAATCTAACTGTTATTTTTACTTTTGCTCCATCTTCTAAGAATTTTCTTGCATTTTTAGATTTAAAGCCAAAATCGTGTTCTTCAATATTAGGTGTTACTCTAATCTCTTTTAATTCGAATACTTTTTGTTTCTTTTTAGCTTCTTTTTCCCTTTTGGCTTGCTCGAATTTATATTTACCATAATTCATAATCTTGCAAACAGGTGGTACTGTATTTGGAGAAACTAAAGCTACATCCAAATTTTTCTCTGAAGCTATATTAAGTGCTTCGTTAAGTGACATTACTCCTAATTTTTCACCATTTTCGTCTATTAAGTTGACTTCTTTGGCTCTAATTTTTTCGTTAATAGGTAAATCCTGTTTTATTCTAAAACACCTCCATATATTTTCGCCTAATTTTATTTAGACAATAAAAAAATGAATTAACTTAAAGACACAAGTTAACCCACTAAAATAATTACAATATAAGTTATATTTAATTATTTACCTTTCTATTCTTATAGACAAGGTGGAAGTGGTTACCTTCTTCTTTAATCGCTTATATATAATAACATCTTTTTTAATTATTGTCAACAAAAAAATTAAAAAACCTAAATAATTTAGGCTTTTTAATTTATTTTATCTCATGTTGAGTCTCTTTTTTATATTCTTCTCCAGATTTAAACAAGAAATTCTTTATAGTTTGCCATATTACTTGGAATTTATTTTTTCTTTCTATTGGCAATCCAACTTTCTCTTGTTCTGTATTTTTAGCTATCGTTCCACTTTCAAGTTCATTATATTTATTTTCTAATTTATTCATAGTTTTTATATAATATTCGTTAAATGTATCAATTCCATCAACATATCCTACTAAATTTTTGTAATTATATAATGATCTTCTATAATTCTCTACTTCTTCTAGATTTGTAATTCTTTCAAAAGCTGTATCAAAATATGAAGTAATTATTAAATTTTGTGATTCCATAAATGTACTTTGAATATTATTCTTTATTTTAAGTCTTTTTTTGTTAAGTCCTGAATTTAAATTATCTGAAAGTTCCATTTTATTATTTAATTTTAATAAATCTTCTTCAAGTTTTAATATCTTATCAAAATTCTTTTCTAGCGTATAAAATGTATCTTCTGAAGTTTTTTCTATAAAAGAATCTTTAAAATTATTATTACTATTAAATGTACTATCAAAAAGAACTTTTTCTCCTGTTACATATGCCATTTGTTCAATCAAATTGCATATTAGTGGATAGCAAGTGGGGCTAATTGTGTCAAAAGAAATTCCATAATATTTTACATTATCTTTTGGTTCTTTTGTTGCCTTAGCTGTTGCATATTGTACTGCAGCTTCATTTAGAGCTAATCCATGAACTCTATATTGTGTTAAGTCACATAGACCTAGCCTTAATAAAAATCCAGCTTTGTCTTTTCTCTCTTGTAAATAATGAATACATTCATGAATAGCATAATTTTCAATTTTATCTATAGGGACTTCTTGGTTAAAATAAATTGAAGTATTTTTGTAGAAGTAATTAGCTTCTGAAAAGCCCTTTGGCACTTCTGCATAATACATTTTTAATTGAGAAAGTTTTATAAATACTTCCCCCAATTTAAAGTCAAGTTCAGGGAATGCTGCTACAATCTTTTGAGCAACATTCTTTGCTATAGTATTAACTTTTATCTTATCAAGTTCTTCTGTAACTTTGATTCCTTCTTTTCTTAAATTTGATTCGATCCCCATATCTATTCTCCTTGGTATACCTATAGATAATTATATTATACTACATTAGCCCAAAAGTTCTATAACATTATTGTTAAAAAAACATTACAGCCATGTTACAAAGCATAACTGTAATGTTCATGTTGAATTCGTCAACTATAGCTCTCTGTGGCCAAATCAAATATTTGGACAGTGGCTTAATTAACTAATTACTATATTATAAATTTTATTCTTTACATATATTTCTTTTATAATTTTCTTACCTTCTAGCTGACTAGCAACTGCTTCTTTAGCTTTTTCTTTTACTTTTTCTTCATCTTCATCTTTCATGATAGTAATTGTAGCTCTTACTTTTCCTTTTATTTGTACAGGAATTTCTATTTCGTCTTCTATAGTTTTAGCCTCATCATATGTTGGCCAAGCTTTATACGCTAATTCTTCTGTACCACCTATTTTTTGATATAGTTCTTCTGTCATATGTGGTGCAAAAGGATTTAATAATTGTAAAAATGTTGCAAATTCAGCTTTATTAATTTGTTTTTCTTTATAAAATTCATTTACCATTGTCATAAATGTAGCAACAGATGTATTAAATTTCATTTCTTCTATATCTGATGAAACTTTCTTTATTGCTTTATGCATCATCTTTTCGAATTTTTCTGAATATTCATCTCCATCTACTAAGAAATCTTGCATATTCCATACTCTATCTAAGAATTTCATACATCCTCTAATACTTTCCATAGACCATGGTGCAGTTTGATCAAAAGGTCCCATAAACATTTCATATACTCTAAATGCATCTGCTCCAAATTCATCTACTATTTCATCTGGATTTATTACATTTCCTTTTGATTTAGACATCTTTTCACCATTGCTTCCTAATATCATTCCATGTGATGTACGTTTTGCATATGGTTCTTTAGTTGGTACTACACCAATATCATATAAGAATTTATGCCAAAATCTTGAATATAGTAAATGTAGTGTAGTATGTTCCATACCACCATTATACCAATCTACTGGTGACCAATATTCTAATGCTTCTTTTGAAGCTAATTCTTTATCATTATGAGGATCCATATATCTTAAATAATACCAAGATGAACCAGCCCATTGTGGCATTGTATCTGTTTCTCTTCTTGCTTTTCCACCACAATGTGGACATGTTGTATTTATCCATTCTTCGTGTTTTGCAAGTGGAGATTCTCCATTTTCTCCTGGTTCATAATCTTCGACATCTGGTAATTTTAATGGTAATTTTTCTTCTGGAATTGGAACCCAACCACATTTTTCGCAATATACCATTGGTATTGGTTCTCCCCAATAACGTTGTCTAGAAAATACCCAATCACGAAGTTTGTAATTTACTTTTCTTTCGCCTAATTTATGTTCTTCTATATATTCTATTGCTTTATTTATTGCATCTTTAGATGCTAGTCCATTTAGGAAATCTGAATTTATTGCAATTCCATTATTAACATCTGTAAAAGCTTCTTCTAATTCATTTGATTCATTTTCTGAATTTTTATCTTTTATAACTTGTTTAATTGGTAAATTAAACTTTTTAGCAAATTCAAAATCTCTTGTATCATGTGCTGGAACAGCCATAATAGCACCTGTTCCATATGTTATTAATACATAGTCAGAAATCCAAATTGGAATTTCTTCGTTTGTTAATGGGTTTACAGCTTTTATTCCTTTTATTTCTACACCTGTTTTTTCTTTGTTTAGTTCTGCTCTTTCAAAATCTGATTTTAAAGCTGCTTTTTTCTTATATTCTTCTACTTCATCAAGATTTGTAATTCTATCTTTATATTTCTCTATTAAACTATGTTCTGGCGCTACAACCATATATGTTGCACCAAATATTGTATCTGGTCTAGTTGTGTAAATAAGAAGATTATCATCTGTTCCACTTATTTTAAAGTTAACTTCTGCTCCTTCACTTCTTCCTATCCAGTTAATTTGTTGAGCTTTAATTTTATCTAAGAAATTAACATCATCTAAATCATCTATTAATCTTTGCGCATATTTTGTAATTCTTAGCATCCATTGGCTCTTTTCTTTTTGAACAACTGGACTTCCACATCTTTCACAAACACCATTTACTACTTCCTCATTTGCTAAACCTACCTTACAACCTGTACAGAAATTGATTGGCATAGTTGCTTTATAAGCTAGTCCATGTTTATATAATTGAATAAAAATCCATTGAGTCCATTTATAATAATTAGGATCTGTTGTGTTTACTTCTCTTGACCAGTCAAAAGAAAAACCAATAGATTTTAATTGTTCTCTAAAATGATTTATATTCTTTTCTGTTGTTATTTTAGGATGAACATGATTTTTTATTGCATAGTTTTCTGCTGGAAGACCAAATGCATCAAATCCAATTGGGAATAATACATTATATCCTTGCATTCTTCTTTTTCTTGCTATTATATCAAGTGCTGTATAGCTTCTTGGATGCCCAACATGTAAACCTTGTCCTGATGGATATGGGAATTCTATTAAACCATACCATTTCTCTTTTGAATAATCATTCTTTGCATTAAAGGTACCTTCTGCATACCATTTATCTTGCCATTTTTTCTCTACCTCTTTAAAATTGTACATAACCTTCATCCCTTCATTCTTTGTGTTTGCAAGCATTATATATCAAAAAATGGAAAAAGTAAACATATTTAAGTACATGTATATAAAAAACAGAAAAGCAACTCGTACGAGTTGCTCCTCTGTTTATTGCATCTACTCTAAGTAGATGCAATCATAGTCCAGACCTTCACAAAGCTCTGCTCTAATCTCCTTTTCCAAGGTTTCAAGGGTATGTTCATCTTCCCCTGTAAGAGTGATATCACTACCATTTTCATAAATAGCTAATCCCTCTTTTTTCGCAACCTCGTGCAGTAAACTTACTGCAATGTCTGAAGTTATTGTTACTATGAGTTTCATAGCGTCCCTTTCTGCCTTTCGGCTGAATCTACATCGTGTTGCTTTTTTTATTATATCACGTTTTTTCATTATGTCAACATAAATAAATATCGTTCTATCTCTAATTTCTTTATATAATCCAAAAACAACTCCGTATGGAGTTGTTTTTGGACATGGCATTTACCATTCATCATCGTCATCATAGTATTGTTCCAACCGGTCTTCAAATTCTCCGGTTCCAACTTCCATTTCAATTTCATAGCTTAATGCTTCAAGAAGACCACTGTCTGAAGAAGAAATGGAGATACTATCTGCTTCTTCGACACATTCCAATCCATAGCTTGCTGCTATGTCCTGCATGTAATACCGTCCGTAATCTGACGGATTTTTAAGGCTTAATTTCATGATTGTGCCCTTTCTCCCATTTTATGGGTGAATCTACTGCTTGTTACAATTAATATTATAGCATAAATCTTATGTTAATACAAATTATATAACGTTTTAATATCCCCCAAATACTAAATACACTTTCCAACATTTGGTAAGTGTATTTAAATCTTTATTTATAAATCAAGTATCATTGCTGTTTCATCTTTTATAAAACCAAGTTTAGAATATGTTTTTATAGCATTTTCTTTGCTAGAATTTAATTTTATCCTTTTTATTCCATGCTTCTTACATTCTTCTAAACTTTTATTTAAAAGTTCTTTTATTATGCCTTGTCCTCTATATTCTGTTTTCGTATATGCACTACATAAATAAGCAATTCTGCCCTCAATATTAGCCATTGTTGGTAAACTTAGCCATACTATATATCCACATATACTAACTAATTCATCATTTATATATGCTCCAAACATATATAAATCTTTATTTAAATTTTCTTCTAAATATTTTCTAGTATTTTCTACTATTGATTTTTCTTCTTCATTTAAACATTCGTGATATTCTTTTTGTTGTTCTATTCGTAAATTTAACAATTCTGGAATATCCTCTTTTGCTAATTGCTTTATTTCCATTATTCTTCTCCTAATAAATATTTTTCTATTTCCTCTGAGGCATTTCTTCCAGAACGTGCAGCCCAAGCCACAGTTGCTTTTGTTCCTATTAAATCTCCTCCAGCAAAAACTCCTTTTCTAGATGTCATATATCTTTCATCTACCTTTATGTTTCCATACTCAGTTGTTTCTAGTCCTGTTTTTTCTACAACATCCTTATTCGCTTTAGAACCAACAGCCATTACAATATAATCCATATCTAATGTATAGTTAGAACCTTCGATATTCACAGGAACTAATCTTTTTTCTCCTTCTTTTTGTACAAGCTCTGTTTTTATACATTCTAATTTTTCTACTTTTTCATTTCCTATTATTTTAACAATATTGTTTTGGAATAAAAATTCTACTCCTTCTTTCATTGCTTCTTCTACTTCGTAATCTTCTGCTGGCATTTGTTCTCTTGCTCTTCTATAGATTACATATACATTTTTTGCACCTAATCTTTTTATAGTCCTTGCAGCATCCATTGCTACATTTCCACCACCACTTACAGCAACAGATTTACCTGTATAATCTGGATGAATTCCAGTTTCTAATAATTCATTTCCACCATATACACCATCTAAATCTTCACCTGGTATATTCATTTTTGATGATACATTTGCTCCAAAACTTAAATATACAGCATCATATTGCTTTTCTATATCTGCTAATTCATAATCTTTTCCTAAAGTCTGATTACATTTTGCTTCTATTCCTAAACTTAATATTTTTTCTACTGTTTTATCTATAACTTCTCTTGGTAGTCTAAAGTCTGGGATACCATATCTTGTAATTCCACCAAGCTTTGGTTGTTTTTCGTAAATTGTAACTTTAGCACCATTCATACTTAAAAATGCTGCACATGTAAGTCCAGAAGGACCTCCACCTATTACTGCAACTCTCTTTCCTTCTAATTTATTATTTGTTTCTATTTTATAATTATTTTGTAAAGCATTATCAAAAACATAAGTTTCTAAATTTCCAATATTAATCGGTTCAGATTTAATACCTCTTACACAACTACCCATACATTGTTTAAAGTGAGGACAAACTCTTCCACATATTGCACCTAAAACTGTAGTTTGAGTTAAAATTTTAAAAGCCTCTTCTAGATTATTTTCTTTTACTTGCTTTATAAAACTTGGAATATCATTTCCTAATGGGCATGCTTTTTGACATGGTTTAACTTTACAATTTAAACATCTATTTGCTTCATCTATTATATTTTCCACTTCTTCCTCCTATCGGGATTTTTTGTCCTTCCTCTGGATTCGGGCCTTCCGCGGTATTTTGGATTTTCTCGGGATTGTGGCCTTTCTCGGGATTTAGGGACGTTCTTTTTTTCCCTCTTTTCTATTTCTATATATTTTCTTGCAAACTATATTTTCGAAAAATAACTTAATATCGCTATAAGTTCTGCTGAAGAATGTATCTCTCCATTTCTATATAATTCTTTTAGTTCATCTACAGATATTTTATGCACTTTTATATCTTCTGTAGGATCTAAATGTCTTTGTGTTTTTGTTAGATTTTTTGCTTTAAAAATATATACTTTTTCGTCTGAATACCCTACTGCTGGATATTCATATATTATTTGTTCAATTTCTCCTGCTCTATATCCTGTTTCTTCTTCTAATTCTCTTTTAGCTGCTGTTGCCGGATCTTCTCCTTTTTCTATTAGCCCTGCTGGAAATGCTAATATACTTTTTCCTATTGGTGTTCTTATTTCTTCTATCATTATTAATGTATCATCATCTAAAAATGGCATTATAACAGCACCATTTCCTGCTTTTATATGTTCACGATAAACTTCTTTATTATCTCTTTTATTATAATATTTTTCTATTTTTACTTTTACTCTTTTTCCATTAAAAGCTTCTTCTTCACTTATTTTTTCATAGTCCATATCTTTAAAATATTTCTCCATCTTAGCCTCCAATATTCATTGTTCTTACATATGTTTAATTAAAATTTTTAATAAACATTTAAATTTCTATTTTTCAATCTCAATTTTTAATTCTTCACACATTGCAAGAACTTTTTTAAAGTCTCTCCAAAAATCTATTTTTTTGTTTTCATCCCTTAATAGTGCTGCTGGGTGCCATGTCGGCATATACATTATTCCTTTCTTTTCTATCCAATGTCCTCTACTTGCTGTTATTTTATATTCTTTTCCTAATATATTCTGAAGAGCTGTACTTCCCATAAGAACTATTATTTGTGGTTTTACTAGTATAACTTGATTTCTTAAATAATCTAAGCATGCTTTTGCTTCATCTTCTTCTGGAACTCTATTATTTGGTGGCCTACATTTTACAATATTAGCTATATATAGTTTTTTTCTGTCTATACCTAAACCCTCAAATGCTTTATTCATTAATTGTCCTGCTTTACCTACAAAAGGTACCCCTTGCTTATCTTCGTCTGCTCCTGGACCTTCTCCTATAAGCATTACATTTGCATTTTTATTTCCATCTGCAAATACTATATTAGTTCTATTAGTACCTAATTTGCACTTTTTGCAACCTATTATTGATTTTTCTAAATCCTCCCAATTGTCGTACAATTTTTACACCTCTTTATGCTATTTTACACACTCTTCTAATAATTTTATTTTTACTTCATCATCTGTATCTATTCTTACTTTAACACCAATTGGTATAACTGTTTTTGGATCTATATGTCCAAAATTATCTGATTGGATTATTGGGAAATCATATTCATTTCCTATTGTATCTTTTAAAACTTGTGCAAGTGTTATTCCAGATTCATGCTCATATCCACCAAGCCATATTCCTTTAATTTTGCTAAATACATCATTTTGCTTCATCCTATAAAAATATGAACTTACTGCTTCAGGTGGAGATTCTAACCAAAATTCTTCTAAAAATAAAATTCTATCTGTAATATCTACATTATATTTTCCTGTTATTAGATTAGACATAATGCTTAAATTTCCACCAATCATAATTCCTTCTGCTTGACCTGGATTAATTACTTTATATTCATCATCCTCTGTTCCTAATTCTAAACTTCCATCTTGAAACCTTTTTATAATTTCTTTATAGCAATATTCTGTTTCACAGGCTGAAAGCCCTTTGAAAGTTTGACCAGAAAATGTGACTAATCCTGTTTTTTCGTATATCATATTTGCTATAGCTGTAGTGTCACTATAACCACATAATAATTTTGGATGCTTTTTAATTAATTCATAATCGATTAAATCAAAAATAGAATTAGAGTTAAATCCACCTTTTGCACACCAAACCATTTTTACTTCATCATCTGCAAACATTTTATTTAAATCTTCCGCTTTTTGCTCCGCTGTAGCTCCATATCCTGTTGGATTAGCAAATACATTTTTTCCAATCTTTAATTTATAGCCTGAACCTTCCATTAATAATATTGAATTATTAAATTCTTCTAAATTCTTCGCTGTTACACTATCTGATGGTGCAATAATTCCTAATGTATCACCCTTTTGTAATCTAGCTGGTATCATGCGTTTTTCTCCCTTCTGAACTTTAATAACGAAGCTTAAAATTCAAATCTTATATTAAACTTTTTACTTCTATACCTAAAACTCATCATATTTTATAGTCAATCGGGATTTAAGGACCGTCCCCAAATCCCACAAGGAACGTCCCCATATCCCTAAAGTCCTATTTAAGCATTACGATATTCATATTCCTATCTGCTTTTTCTTTTTCTGCCCTGTATGAAGACATATTAGCAACATTACATACACTACAAATATTGCTGTCAAAGATATTTGCTCTGTTTATTCCTATTTCAGTTAAATAATCTATTATTAAATTTGTTGTATCAAAATAGTATTTTTGTTTTCCTTCTATAACTTTCCCTGTTTTATAATACTTTTCTACATTTCCAAATTCCTGGTTAAACTTAGCTATAAAGTCCTCTTCCACCTGAAAATGACATTGTTTTATACATGGACCTATACACACTATTATATCTGCTGGATCACAGTTATATTTTTCTTCCATCATCTTAACTGCTTTTACACTTATTCTTTGCAAAGTTCCTCTCCAGCCTGAATGAACATTTCCTATCACATTTTTCATTTTATCATATAAAATTATAGGTGTGCAATCTGCATATTTTGTAACTAATGGTATATTCTTCTTATTTGTGATAAAACCATCTACAAATTCGAAACTTTCTGTTGTATATTCTTTTATATCTTTAACAACATCTGTATGTTGTTGTGCTGACTTAATTATTTTATTAGAATCTATGTTTAATGTTTCACATATTTTTTTATAATTTGCTGGTGAATGTTCATTTTTATCGCTAAATTGCAATGGCTTTAAAGAATACGCATGCTGTAACTTATCACCATATTTTAGTAATTCTCTAAATTGTAAATATTCAACATCACCTTTTTTTACATGAATTATATTTTCATTACTTAGATTCATCAAAATCTCCTTTCATACATTCTAGTATATAATCTTTTTCTAAATTGTCTATATAATTATAGTCATTGCCATAAAAGCCCTTTTTAAAATTACATATTGAACCATATACACAATATTCGCATGGCTTTCTTTTGTTTTTTACATTATAATATGGCTTTATGTCTATATTTCCATCTAAAATCTCTTCAGAAATATCTCCTAAAGTTTTCTTTACATATTTTTGTAGTATTTCGAATTCCTTTCTTGATACTACTTTAGATGTTTTATCCATACTTCCATCTTTCTTTAATTTAACTGGAATTGTAGTAGATTTCTCACCATCTTTTAAGTTATTATCCATCATATTAATTACATTCATTTCTGCTAGTACTAGCCCATTCATTCTAAAGTGTTCTCTTATTTTTTGCTCTACCTCTTCATCTGTTATATTTTTGGCATTTTTTACTTTATCTAACTTAGGCTCTGTTAAGCCAAAATATAATACTCCTGCCGGTATTACATCCTTTTCTTCGCATACTGCGTCTAAATATGTAATTAATTGCAATTGTAAACCAGCTAATACCTCATTTAAGTTTATATCTTTTGCTGATGATTTATAATCTATTATTCGTATATATTTTCCAGTTTCATCTTTTGCTAAATCAATTCTATCTATCTTACCTGTTATCTCTACTTTTCTTCCATCTGATGTTGTTATCTCTATTGGCTTATATTCTTTTCCGTTTTTAAATTCTATCTCATTTCCTACTACCTCAAAATCAGTAGTCTGTAAGCCTTGAACAATATATACTATAGAAAGAGTTACTAGCCTGCATAATCTATTTGTTAGCACCATAAATTTTGGAATACTTTTAAAAATATAATTAGCTTTTAAATTTAACTTTTCTTCTATTATTTGTTTTACTATTTTTTCTATTTCTTCTTTTTCAAGGTCTTTTATGCTTATTTTTTTATCTGCAACTTCTTCAAAAAATTCATCTATAACCTCATGCATAAAAGATCCTGTATCTATTGGTTGTAACTTTAATGATTTCTTCTCTTTTAGTTTTAGTCCATATTCTAAGTAGAATGAAAATGGACAACTTCTATATCTTTCTAATCTCGAAATCGTTGTATGTAAAGTTTCTCCATATAATTTTTTTATAAATTCTGGCTTAATCTTTTCTGGAACATTTGTATATTTTATTCCTTCTAAACTTTTTAATAATCTACCTTTCCATAAAGGATTATTTCCATAGTATTCTAAAACATCAAACCAAATATCTTCTATCTCTTCTCCTTCTTGATAAGAATTTAATTTTTCTATTAAATTATCAAATGTATTATTTGCAGTGATAATCTCTTTTTCCTGTGTAATTATATCACTTCTTTCTTGTAAGTTTGGATATATTTTCTTTAGTTTAGTTATTAATATAGAAGGTCTTAGCGTTCTTCCTTCATTATCTGATGACGCATATGACAAAAATAGTTTTTCTTCTGCTACAGTAAATGCTTTATATATATTAAAGTTTTCTTCATATAAATTTTCTAAGCTTCCATTAGCTAAATCAAAACCTTGTGCCTTTAAATATTCCCTATCTTTGTCGTTAAAAAATCCTTCATCTTTATAGATACTTGGAAATTCTCCATCATTTATTCCTATTATAAATACAGCTCTAACTTTATGACTTCTTGACCTACTTACATCTCCAACAATAACTTGATCCTGTGTTGCAGGAATTTTTCCAAGTCCTGTATTTTTTAAACCTATTTTTAATATATTCATATATTTATCAAAATTAGTTTTTTCTTCTCCAAAGACTAATACAATTTCATCAAATAATTCTATAAGGACTTTAAAACTGCTTTCGTATTCATTTGCAATTTCTATAAAACCTTTTTCTTCTAGTTTTTGTATTTTAGATGTAATAACTTCTTCTATCCTCATCTCTTCCAGAAATTCGTATAAAATCTTAGTTAAATTTGTAAAACTATTGTCTTTTCTAGCTTTTTCTTGCAATTTTCTAATTGGTGTAACAATCATTTTTCTTAGTTCATTTAGTCTTGCAAGTTCCTCTTCTGTATATTCATCTTTTCCTACATAATTCCAATCTTCTTTATACCACTTATTACCTTTTATTCCCCATCTTATACAATAGTTTTCTAGTTTAAATATTTCTTCTTTATCTATGTTTACAAAACCTGTTTTTAAATAATTAAATACAGCTTCATATGACCAATTTTTATTACAAATCTCTAATACTGCTATTAAAAATTTTACCAGAATATTTTCACTTAATTCCTTTTTTTCGTCTATAAAAACTGGAATATTATAGCCCGCAAAAATAACTTTTATCAAGCTAGAATATAGGCTTAAATTTTTAGTTATAACAGATATATCTTTATATCTATAATTTTCATTTCTAACTAATTTTACTATTTCAGATGCTATATGTTCTATCTCTGTATATTGGTTATTTGCTAAAAATAGTTTTATATTTTTTGGCTCTTCTTTATATATTTTATAAGGTACTGCATAAAAATTTTCTTCTAAATGTTTTAATTCAGAATTTTTAAACCTATGTAATTCTGTAAGTTTAACATCATCCTCTATTTCTATTCCGTATTCTTTCGCTAAATTAATTAGTTTAATTCCTGTATTTTTATTTGCATAAAAAATATCTTTATCTGCATCTTCTTGCTGAACTAAATTATCTGTACATATCGTAACATTTACTTCTTTTGCTAGTTGCATTAGTTTAGCTATAATTTCATATTCCTGAGTTGTAAAACCAACAAATTCATCTATATAAATTATTGCATCTTTAAACTGATTGCTTTCTAAAATTTGTGTATTTAAAATGTCTAATACATCATTTTCATCTAAAAATTTATCTTGTATGCTTTTTTCGAATTCTTCATACATAGTAATCATGTCATTTAATTTTAGCTTTAGGTATATATCAGTGGTTGTATTAGCTTCTTCTTTTAAGTTATCTATATTTATTCTATGTTTTTTAAATTCTGTAATTGAATTTCCTATAATGTCAACATTTTCTGCATTCTTTCCTAAGAAGTTCAAATTATCTTTACACTTACTTAAAATATCATAAAGAAGCATTGCTTTACCACTTTTACTTAAATTAGTTTTTTTAGCTCCTCCAATCTCGTTTCTCACTCTAAATGCCATTCTACTAAATGTAATTACTTCTGTATTTACTAATGCCAAATTATTTGCCTTTTCCATCAATCTTTTTTCTGCCATTAAAGCCATTTGGTTTGGTACAATCATATATATTTTTTCTTTATTAACATTTTTTGCTATCTCATTAAAACAATATTCACTTTTTCCACATCCAGATTTTCCATATATTAATCTTAAACTCATCTGCTCACCTCATATATGCTAAATCTTATCATATTTACACAAGAAAAAACACCTCTAAATGTTATTTTTTTAACATTAGGGTGTTTTGTTTTTTACTATATTCATCATTAATGCACTTTAATTATTTTATGTGACAAAATAGGGATTTAAGGACCGTCCCTAAATCCCTAAAAGGGAAAAAAGGAACGTCCCCAAATCCCGACGTTCCCAAGTCCCTATTTTATTTATCTATTCCTGTTGCTATAACAGTAATAACTATTTCATCTTCTAAAGAGTCATCTATTATTGTTCCAAAGATAATATTTGCTTCTGGATTATCTACTTTATCTCCAATTACAGTCATTATTGCATTAATTTCGTCTAAAGGCATTTCTGCACTACCAGCAATATTTACAATTACACCTTTTGCACCTTGTATCATAGTTTCTGTTAAAGGATTACCAATTGCTTCTTTTACAGCTAGTTCATTTCTGTGTTCACCTTTTCCTCTACCTATACCCATGTATGCATTTCCTTTGTAACCTATAATTGTTCTTATATCTGCAAAGTCTATGTTTACTAAACCAGGTGTTGCAATTTGATCTGTTATTCCTTTTATTCCTTTTTCTAAAACTAGATCTACTTCTTTAAATGCATTTTGTAATGTAATTCTAGAATTTCCTTTTAATAAGTTGTCATTTAAAACAACGATTAATGAATTAACATTTTCGCGTAATTCATCTATTCCTCTTTCCGCTCTTGCCATTCGTACTTTTCCTTCAAAAGAAAATGGTTTAGAAACTATACCAACTGTTAATATTCCCATTTCTTTTGCAAATTGTGCTATTGCAGGAATTGCACCAGTTCCTGTTCCGCCACCCATTCCGGCAGTTAAGAACAATAAGTCTGTACCTTGTAATATATTCTTGATTTCTTCTTTATTTTCCATTGCTGCTCTTTCACCTATGGATACATCTCCGCCAGCACCTAATCCTTTTGTGATTTCTTTCCCGATTTGCATAACGTTTTTTGTTTTTGCTTCCTCAAGAACTTTTACTTCTGTGTTAAACTCATAAAATTCTACCCCGTCAATTCCATCCTCAATCATTCTGTTAACAGCATTGTTACCGGCTCCACCGATTCCAATTACTTTAATATTAATTAGATTCTTTACATTTAATTTATCCATATATTATCTCCTTTATTTATTATATTTCAATAATATATTACCAGGCATTTTATAAAATATAACACTTCGTCCACATTATAACACGTTTTTCGGGTTTTGGGGAGTTTTTTTTGAATTTTTTTGAAATTTAATATGTTAACTAATTATTTTTGCTTGTATTTAACAAATTTCCTAAATCTAAATAGTTTTCTGGAATTTCACCTATAATCACATTTTCTGCTAATATAACCTTTTCCTCAATCTGACTGCTTATAGTATTAAATGGTGTTAATACATCTATTTTGCAATTAATATTAGCAAATATTCTATGTATAGATTGATTTATCCCAGCTGATACAAATTCACTACTTATTTTTGTATCCAAATTACCTATACTAGAAATTCTAATAGGAACCTTCGGGCCTCGCCCTGATAATAATGTGATTCCAGTAAAGGTTCCTAATCTTATAGAAATATCTCTACTATCTTGATTGTCTATTTTCTCCTGTATTTTAAGTGCAATTTGAGAAACAATTTTATTCATTACTGCAATATTCGCTTGCATAGATACTATTTTGCCATCTTTATCTTTTACTGTTGTAATTAAATCATTATACCCGTATTTTTCCATTACCTCATCTATCGTTTCATGTACAATTTGTGTTGCAGTTGATTTTGCTTCACTTAAACATAACTGGTTAAACGTAGGACCTATCGTTTTTATTAAGTATACCACTGTAAACAATGCTGTTACTAATACTAATATTAGCATTCTACACTTTTTAGAAAGATTTATTTTCTTTCTAGAATATATCTTTTCCATACTACATAGCCTTAACTTTTTCTACATATCTTGGAATAAACAATTGTTGATTTATTTCTAATTTATCCTCATCTTCAATATTATTAATTTGTTTTATATTTTCTACAGTACTTCTATATTTCTTAGCTATATTCCACAAAGTATCACCAGCTTTAACAAAATACACTATAATACTATATTCTTCATTTTCTTCCAATTCTTTTTCTTCTACATTATCAATTATATTAAGTTCTATAGTTTTAAACATTTTAGTGCTAATATTTAGTTCTATATTTACCTGAATATTATCACCTTGTGATGATACATTATAATTTTCTACCTCCAACATAATATCTAGATTTTCTTCGCTCATGCCTTCTAAAATGTCTATTTCATAATTAATTGGAAATTTAAATTCTTTTTTATCTATACGAGTTACTTCTGTACTTTCATATAAAATATTTACAAAAGCTTCGCCTTCATAAATAGCTTTACTTCCTACTATTTTTACAGTATTTATATTTGTTGTAGTGCTAACATTATATATTCTACTATTACTAATCTCTGGACTTAGTATCTGTTCATTTATTGCATATTTATCACTTATATTTTGAAGTCCAACCATTGCTTTTATACTTTTTCGATTATATTCAATATTAGAAAAAGGAGTATAAACATCTTGTATTAGCTCTACATCTTTTGTCTCATATGAATAACAACTAATCTCTACTTCTATTTCTAAATATATAGAATTTTCATCAGTATTATTTAATTTTACTAATATATTTTTCATACAATATTTTACATCACAAATATTTTCTTCTGTTACATTTTCCATATCTATAAATCCCATAATAGGAATTATTTTCTCTACATAGTTTATTCTTCCATCTTCTGTTAAATATAATATTTTAACACTAACCTCTGATTTAGCTACAACCTTATTATAACTAATCTTAAAATCTTTATTTATTATTCTTATTTCTTTCTTTAGTATCTCTACAACATGTTCTTCTTGATTTAATATGATATTTTCCTTTGCAATAGATTTAGTAGTATTTTTTCCAACCATAGAATTTAGTTGAACTATTTTATTAAGTTTTTGTATACCTCTTGCTCCGTTTATATCTTTCAATATGTTTACACCATCATTTGAATATAGTCTAGCACTTATCTCTATGGTAGCTTTTAAATTAACTTTTCTTCCGTTCAACACTTCACATTCCATATTTTTTATAATTATATTTGCATCTATATCAGCTTCAGAAATGTTGCTATCAATTTCTAAAAACTCAGAAAAATCTATATTACTATTAAGCCCCCTTATACTTTCATCTCCACTATCTACTAAATATATGATGTTACTATCTATTGTCCCATCAATTTTTACTCTCCCATTTATTATTTCTTTTTTATATATACAAACATTTCCACTTAAATCTATTGGTTTTACAATATCTGGTTTAACATCTGGAACTATTATAGAACTTTCTAATGTAATTTCTTTTTTCTTCCTTTCTACTAATCTATTAATACATATATTGTCTTGCAAAACTTCTATACTCATTTTTTACCTCCTTTTCTTTTTTATATTTATATGAAAGAGGCAAAAAAAAATTCCTATTTCTAGGAATTTTAGTTTATTATTAAACCAAGTTCATTTATAAATCTATTTTTTTACTTGGCTTTTTATCTTCTGCTGGTGGTATTAATGGACTATATTCTTGACCATCAAAAACTTGAACCTCAACAGTTCTAGTTAAGATATCTGTGTAACTATAAGTTACATTTCTATCATTTTCTTCATATTTTACTATAAAAATATTTGGATAGGCTTTTTCTATTGTGGCTTCCTTTTCAAAAGTCCTGCTTCTGCCTAAAGATCCTTTTACAATAATCTTTTGACCAACTTTTCCATCAATATCTGTTTTTAGATTTGTTATATCATCTCTACAAATCATTTCATCACCTACTTTTCAAAACTGAATTAATTATATCAGTTTTGTCGAACAGTGTCAAAACGACGCACCTCATGTCTAGCAACGGTTTTGCCTCATATATAGGCGAATTTTAGGCTTAGTTTTGCTAATATTACATTTGTATTACATTTAGATTACGATATAGTTACTTTGTGTTTTTTTCCTCTAGCACCAATTCCTCCAATTCCATCTTTACCATCTCTTAAATCATCTACAATATCATTCATCGTTACATAACAATCACTATCTGTTGTAGCAACCTTTTCTGCTACTATTAATGGATCTGCAAAATCTATTAATACTCTTGCAGGTGATGATGCAAAATTTGCTCCTGCAGACATTAAGGCTTCAAAAAAGCTTTGACATGCACCTGCAAATATAACTAGATTTTTTCCATCTTCATGCTCTCTCGCTCGCCTTACTGTATTTACAAAAAATCTAGAATTTATATAATTATATATATCACTATAATCTCTTCCCTTTCTTATCATTCCATCATGCCCTGTTATAACTAGAATATCTGGCTTATATCTTGAAATTAAATCTTTTATGATATATTCTTGCTTTTCTTCAGGAACATATTTAACTATAGCATTTAGACCTAATTTTTTGTAATATTTATAAGATTTTTCCATATATCTTCTATCTCCATCTAAATGTACTATTCTCCCAGGCTTCATATTACTATAAGAATTTTTTCTAGTATAAAATAATTTTTCTAATACTTTATTTCTTTCATCTATATATTTATTAACATATTTTCTATCAACTAATTCTAAGTCCTCTACTGGTATTTTTTCTATTATTCTAATATATAGTCCCTTTAAAATTGCTACCTTTTTTTTATTTTCAGAAGTTATTTTTTCCACTACAAATATGATTTCATTCTTATCTGTCTTTTTTACAACAGCACTACCTTTTTTTATTCTATTCATACTATCACCTAGTATATTTTATGTAAATGTAAACATGCCTGTGATATTAATTTTATCGGGTATAATACAAATCGATTATCAATAAAAAAAGCGCTATATATAGCGCTTTTTTTATTATATAGGAAAAATCGACAGATTTTTACGTATATAACAATGGTAATTTACCTATGTTGGTGCGATTGCGAAGCAATCTGTACATTTGGTAAAGAAATTTTTCTTTTATTAGCCTACTTTGTCTTCTCTTATATGACTATACTTAAGTTTTGTGGCCATTCCACCTCTTATGTGTCTTTCTGCTTTATTTTTATCTAGGATTTTTCTTACTTCCTTTGCTAAAACTGGGTTTATCTTTAGTAATCTTTCACTTAAGTCTTTGTGTACCGATGTTACTTTTCGTAACGGTAGAACTATTTTTAGAAGTATTAATATCTTCAAAATTAGTTATCA
>CALXVH010000010.1 GCA_944391965.1 uncultured Clostridia bacterium | reverse complement strand
AATCTTTTAATATCTGAATATTCCATTTTTATTCCCCCTAGTCTTCATATTTCTTAAATATTATTGATCCATTATGTCCACCAAATCCTAATGAATTTGACATTGCATATTTTACTTCAACATTTCTTCCTTCGTTTGGAACTATATCTAAATCACATTCAGGGTCTTCTACTTTATAGTTTATTGTTGCTGGCACATATCCTTCTTCTATTGCTTTAACACAAACAATAGCTTCAACTCCTCCAGCTGCTCCTAATAAATGTCCTGTGTTACTCTTTGTAGAACTTACTAAAACTTTTTTACTTGCTTCTTCTCCTAATGCTTTTTTTATCGCCATAGTCTCGCCAGCATCGTTTAAATGTGTTGATGTACCATGTGCATTTATATATGTAACATCTTCTGGTTTTATTTTAGCATCTTCCATTGCTGATACCATTGCTCTTGCTGCGCCTTCACCATCTGGTGATGGTGATGTAATATGATATGCATCTGATGATGCTCCATATCCTACTATTTCTGCGTATATATGTGCTCCTCTTTTTTTAGCATGTTCTAACTCTTCTAGAACTATAACTGCAGCACCTTCACCCATAACAAATCCGCTTCTCTCGGCGTCGAAAGGTATACTTGCTCTGTTTTTGTCTGTAGCTTGTGTTAATGCTTTTATATTTTGGAAACCTGCTATCCCTGTTTTTGTAATTGGTGCTTCTGTTCCTCCTGCAAGTATTGCATCTTGATAACCATGTTTAATCATTCTATAGCTTTCTCCTATTGAATGTGTTCCAGTTGCACATGCAGTTACCATTGCAACAGATTCTCCTTTTAGTCCTAAGTCTATTGTTACATTTCCTGCTGCCATATTTGGTATTCCCATTGGAATAAACATAGGTGATACTCTATCTGGTCCTTTTAATGCACATGCTCCAATATCTTTTTCCATAGTATTTAATCCACCAATTCCAGAACCTATAACAGTTCCTACTCTTGTCATATCAGTATTTTCTTCTGTAATTCCACTATCTTTTAGAGCCTCTCTTGATGCTACTACAGCATATTGTGAATACAAATCCATTCTTCTTGCTGTTCTTCTGTCAAAATAATCTTCTGGGTTAAAATCTTTTACTTCTGCTGCTAATTTTACTTTTAAATCACTAGTATCAACTTTTGTTATCTCGTCAATACCACATTTTCCTGCTTTAATTCCTGCCCAAAAATCTGTTGCAGTATTTCCTATTGGTGTAACTGCTCCTATACCTGTAACAACAACTCTTCTTTCCATTCTAAATCATACCCCCATCTATATTTAATGTTTGACCTGTTATATATGTATTTTCTTCTCCCCCTAAAAAGTATACTGCGTTTGCTATCTCTTCTGCAGTTCCCATTCTCTTTAAAGGAATTTGTGCATTAATACTTTCTTTTACCTTATCATTTAATACTGCTGTCATATCTGTAGCTATAAATCCAGGAGCTACACAATTTGCTAATATATTTCTTGATGCAAGTTCTTTTGCAACACTTTTTGTAAATCCTATAATTCCAGCTTTTGATGCAGCATAATTTGATTGTCCTGCATTTCCCATAACTCCAACTACAGATGAAATACTTACTATTCTTCCTTCTCTTCTTTTCATCATATATGGTGTTACTAATTTTGTTAAATTAAATGTTCCTTTTAAGTTTATAGAAATTACTTTATCGAAGTCTTCTTCTTTCATTCTCATTAATAAATTATCTCTTGTAACTCCAGCATTGTTTACTAATACATCTATTCTTCCAAATTTTTCTATTGCTGATGTTACCATTTTTTCACATTCTGCATAATTGCTTACATCTGCTTTTTCCATTAATACTTCTGAACCATATTGTTTAAACTCTTCTTTTATTGCTTCTAAATCTGTATTATCTGAAACATAATTTATTACTAAATCATATCCATTTTTAGCAAATTTTTCTGCAATTGCTTTTCCTATTCCTCTTGATCCACCTGTAATTAAAGCTACTTTCTTTTCCATTTTTTTCTCTCCTTTATTTGAATTTTTACTTAAAAAAATTATTTTAAACTATCCAAAAATGCTTCTAGTGACTCTACACTATTAATATTAATAACATTTGCTTCTTTGTTTTCTTTTTTAACAAAGCCTGTTAGTGTTTTTCCTGGTCCTATTTCTACATATGTATCTATTCCATTGTCTTGCATTGTTTGTATTGCTTTGTCAAATCTTACAGAACTTACGATATGTCTTGATAAAACATCTACCATATCATCATTTTCATTATAAAATGTTCCATCTAGATTTTTTATTACTTTTGCTTTTGGAGCTTGTGTATTAAATTTTACTTCTTTTAATTTTTCTGTATATAGTTCTTTTGCTTCATTTAATTTTGTTGTATGGAAAGGTCCTCCTGTTGCTAATTTTAAAGCTCTTTTTGCTCCTTTTTCTTTTAAAGCTTCTATTGCTAAATTAATAGCTTCTTCTTCTCCTGAAATTACTGTTTGACCAGAATAATTATAATTTGCAGGTGAAATAAATATTCCTTTTGCTGCAATTTCTGAGCATACTTCTTCTATGATTTTGCTATCTAAACCTATTATTGCAGCCATACTATAATTTCCTGGTTCTACTTTATTTCCCATTAAATATCCACGATGCTTTAATAACGTGATTCCATCCTCAAAACTTAAGTATCCTCCACTTATTAATGCTGGATATTCTCCTAAGCTTAATCCTACTGTTATTTCTGGGTTTATTCCATTATTTTCTAATACTTTTAAAATACCTAAACTCATTGTTGCTATTGCAAGTTGTGTATTTTCTGTTTTACTTAATTCTTCCATTGTAGAATTAAATGTTAATTCTGCTATATCTTTTCCAGATATTTCTGAAGCTTTTTTATATACTTCTCTTATTTCTTCATACTTATCATATAAATCTTTTCCCATTCCTACTGTTTGTGCACCTTGGCCTGGAAACATAAAAGCTATTTTCATTATTATCTTCCTTCCTTTGTTTTATAGTTCTAATAAGATACTTCCTGTGTTTAATCCACCACCATATCCTATTAAAATTACTTTATCATTTTCTTTTAATTTATTTTGTTTAAACATGTCATCTAGTGCTATTGGAATACTTGCACAAAATGTATTTCCGTATTCTTCTACATTTGAATACATCTTGCCACTTGGAAGTTTTAATTTAGTTGCCATTGATGACAAAATTCTGCTATTAGATTGATGTGGAATTACATAAGTTATTTCTTCCATGGCTATTTCATTTTTTTCTAAAAGCTTAGTTATATTTTTTACTGTATCTGTTACAGCATATTTATATATTTCTTTACCATCCATATATATTTTTTCGTTATTTACACATGTTAGAATTTCGCCTTTTTGCCCTTTGCTTTCTATATATGAATCATATAATTTATCATCATTACTCTTTTTTATAACAATTGCACCTGCACCATCTGCAAGCAGAATCTCTGTATTTATATCATTTATATCAAGATGTGTTGATAATTTTTCTACTCCTACAACCAATGCTGTATTTGCTCTTCCACTATCTATATATAACTTTGCTATATCTAGAGCATTTATAAAACCTGCGCATCCTGCTAGAATATCCATACACATACAATTTTTTATGTCGAAATATTTTTGTAGCTCGTAAGATATACTTGGCATTTGGCACCTTCCTGATATAGATGCTACTATTATTAAATCTATCTTTTCTTTTACGTTATGTAACGCTTCTTTTGAAGCTTTAATTGCTAATTGTTCTATTTCTTCATTAGTATAATATCTTTGTTTTATTCCTGTTCTTTTTAAAATATAATTTTCTTCTACTTGATATTTTTTTTCTAATTCTTCATTTGTTATTTTTATTTCAGGAATATATTTTCCGCTTGAAATTATTTGTATATTGCTCATATTTGCTCCTATTCCTATATATTTCCCTATAATATTTTACTGTTTTTTAGCCTATTTTTAATTAGTCTGACTGGTCAGATTTTTTCATCGAGATGGAGAAACCAACAACGTTTCTTTCTTGTTAATTACTCCATCTCTATGATTAAAATCTGTTTGCTTTACAGTTAGCATTACTCTTCTAACTGCGGTTCTTTTTCTCTGCCCTTAAAGTACCCTGCTGAGTTATACTGTGTTATCACAGTGTTTTCGATGTTCAAATACCGAGCATCGTAAAAGTGAAAAAATGGCCAGAAATAGTCTTTCTCTTCAGGCTCTCCTATAAAGCAAATCTCATTGTATCTTGCATAACTCCATACTTTGAGTTCTGCTCTAGGAATGCTAATAGCATTTCTGAAGTCCTGTGAGCATCTTATAAGCGTTCTGTCATGTACGCCTTTTCCCAGCAATTTGTCGTCTGGTATAATCCTTTGCTGAAGTGCTATCCGTATAGCTCCATTCCTTTCTCCTACATATCTACCACAAATACTTTTACCTGATTTGGTAAATACATTTATAATAGAATCCTTTTTCGCATCCATAAAGAACCTCCTTTTCCTTACATATTTTTTGTAAGTTCTCTCTGCCTTTTTGTTACCACGGTTATTATAGCATATTATTTACATTTTGTATATTGGCTAATTAACTATAACATATTGTAATCTACGTTAATTAGACTTAGATAAGGAGAATAATTACGATAAAAAATATTATATTTGATTTAGGAGGAGTTTTAATAGATTTTACACCCATCTTGAAATTTTAAAAAACGATATTAGCAATATTTTAAACTAGCATATATTTAGTAAAAAATAATGACCACAGTGCATGTGCGTGCACTATGGTCATTATTTTACATGTCAAGCCCATCGTCGAGTTCTTCTTCTGGATCTTCCTCCAATTCAACTTTTGGCTCCAGATTTAATTCCTCGCTAATTGGATTGACCGGTCCCTCATCATATTGAGTAATTCCTGGTTCAAGCTGGTCAGCAGGTAAATGCTCGCTAAAACCTAACCAGAAAGACCACTCTTTCTCGGATTCACCAACAAATTCCATCTCATCATATGAAACTTCCTCTGTTTCTGCCACCTGAGTCCTGTCAATGACGATTTTCTCACCGATGTCTTTTGAACAACGGATATGAGAAATTCTCATTTCTGGAATCAGCTCCCGCTGTGCTACAAGTATTATGGAAGATGAATTCTCTTCTATAAGTCTTCCATATACTTTATATCCGTTTGTAAGCGCCACTTTTATCACTATGGCAACTCCTTTCCCTACCTTATGGTAGTTAAAACTCAACATTGTTTTGCGACTTGTATATTTCATCATACTTTACATAATCTTTCAAGAATTATCTTACATTTCGTAAAAATTATCTGACATAGTAAAGGAGCCACTCTCATGGCTCCTTTACTGTTACTTCTTGTGTCCCGTCAATGATGTAGACTTCATCAAATCCAATAAAGTATTTACTTGGCTGATAAAGTTGAGGCTGCAAATACATATATGTACTTAAGATTAGGTTGGTTCTATTCTGCGTGTCACCTCGAGCAATCGACCGGATAATAGCCTGCATTTTATCACAATTCATTATTACCAGTATTGCAGAATAATATTTATCTTTCAGTCTAGTTAGCACCTCTGCTCTTTCTGTTGGGAATATTCCCAAATTATCCCATATTACAGTATTTCCATTTGCTAAAATTTCTTCTGCATTTCGCTATGCTTTATCATAAGCTTCTTTCGCAATTAAATCTATATCTTCTACAGATAAAGACTGAGCATTTGGATAAAGAGTTTTTGTTGCACAATCAAACAAATAGTCAATATCGACATGGATTGAATCTTTCAATTGACTACAAATTTTTCGCGCAATAGTGGTCTTTCCAGCTCCAGGTGTGCCACACATCATAACCAAAGATTTTTTTGGTATCTTTATTTCATTCTTATAAAAATACCGGCTACGTTTATTTAGTAATTTAGCTGTAGCCTTTAGTAAATCTTCTTCCAATGTTTTAAACGTTTTATCTGATATATTCATCTTGTTGTCCTCCCATCTTTTAAACAAGTATTTGCTAAATTCAAAAAACTTCATCTTATATTTTATCAAATTATGTTACCTTAGTCAACTTTTCTTACTCCACCATAAAATCACAATTTCATTTTCTTATATAAGGAAAAATCCCTCAGGATATGCTCTTATTGCTTGCATATCCCAAGGGTTTCAAAGGGTTAATCGACATCTAAAATTGCTTTGGTACCCAGACTAATTATCTTAAGTTCCAGTTTGTCAGCAATTATTTCTACCTTTTTAGCAGAAATATAGTTCGGGAAGTACAGCTGTACTTCACCTCTTTTATATCTTGCTTGGAAGTTATTTGAAGCATATACCTGCTTTACCACTCGTCTGGCCCGCTCCAATGATGTTCTTTTGCCTCTTATGAAAATCTGTTTCATAGGCTAATACCCTCCTTAAAGTTATAATACTCCAGTCTCAATATAATTATACACTTTTTCTTTACTTTATGTCAATCAATCTGTCACTATTTGTCTTATTCTGTCATATTTGTTATAATATGTACATTATGGAAAATCAAGAAAGATATAATCATTTAAATGAATATTATAAAAATAAATTCGGTGAGAGAACATTAAAAATATGCATTGACGCAGGTTTTACATGTCCGAATCGTGATGGAGCTTTAAGTACTTCTGGCTGTATTTTTTGTAGTGAAAAAGGATCTGGTGAATTAATCAAATTTGCTAATCAACATATAGCAAATCAAGTAACTAATTTCTTAAATAGCTATCGTGGAAAACGAGCTAATAAATTTATCGCATATTTTCAAAATTTTACTAACACATATGATACACTAGAAAATCTAAAAGAAAAATATGATTCCGCTTTAAATGTTAGCAATAAAATTGTTGGGATTTCTATTGCGACAAGACCTGATTGTATTACAGAAGATATTGCAAAATTAATAGCATCATACTCTAATAAATATGACGTATCTGTTGAACTCGGACTACAAACTTCAAATAACAATATTGGTCAAATTATTAACCGTTGTTATTCTAGCTTGCAATTTACAACAGCTGTTAATATTTTAAGAAAATATAATATAGAGATTATCGCACATATGATGATTGGGCTTCCTAAAGAAAGTTTTGAAGATATAAAAGATACAGTTATATTTATAAATAGCCATGATATTCAAGGACTAAAAATACATTCAACATATATTGTAAAAAATACTGTACTTGCAAATATGTACTATAACAAAGAATATGAACCAATCACATTAGACTATTATCTAGATGGTCTTACATATGTTATAACACATGTAAGACCAGATTTAATTATACATAGAATTTCTGGTGATGCTCCAAAGGACTTACTCGTTGCACCAGAATGGAATTTGCATAAAAAATGGGTTTTAAATGGATTTGAAAAACGTTTAGTAGAACAAGATTTATGGCAAGGAAAATTTTATGAGGCATAACAGATTAAAGTTATGCCTCATTTTATGTTTTATTAAATTTTATATTTTTTCTGCAATATATAAAATATGATTACTACAACCCATTAAATCTTCTCTTTCACAAGTTGCTAGATGATAGTTTATCCATATTTTAAATTCTTCATCAGATAATTCATATACATATATAGCACCAATACCTCCAGCAATTCCGTCTGTTGCAAGTTCTTTAAGTTTCTTAATATTTTTATAATTTGACATTGTTTTATTAAAATCTTTTATATATCTTACAGCAAAAATTTCTTCTGGAATATTTGGAACTTTAAAATTATCATCACACATTTCTTCTATTTCTTTTAAGTGACCTTTTTTTAAACCATAATTAAAAATTACAGCTTCATTAGTAATATATGCGAAAAATATTTTTCCACCTGGTTTTGTTACTCTTATTGCTTCACTTACAGCTTTATTTACATCTTCTTCAGTAAATAAATGGTATAAAGGTCCTAAAGATAATGTTATATCAAATGTATTATCTTCAAACAAACTTAAATCCATTGCATTTCCCTGTACTGCTTTTACGCACATCCCTTCTTCTATTTTACTTTTTAATTTATCTAAATTACTATCTATTAATTCTACTGCACTTACATCAAAGCCCTTTTTAGCATAATACAAGGTATATCTACCTGTGCCAGCTCCTATCTCTAATATTTTATCTCCTTCATTTAAATATTGTTCAATATATTTTGTTGTTGTTATAAATTCTATACTATGTGCCTTGTCTTTTTCTAGTCTTCCATCTTCGTCATATTCATTATAATAATTATTTAGAATACTTTGTACATTATCCATTTTTATTCTCCTTTTTATCCCAATTTCTAGTTACATTCTCTGTTTCTTTTTTATACACAGCATCAAATAAATTAATATTTAATTTATTGCATATGCAAGTAAGTACTATGAATACATCAGCTATTTCATTTTCAATATTTGTATAATGATTTAATTTTTTATAATCTATTCTCATATCTGTATAATCTTTTCTTATGGCTTTTGCAAGTTCACCTGTTTCTTCTAATAATAAAAGCATTGTTTTTTCTATCTCTTGTTTTTCAAACCCTCTAATTCTAATTACACTTCTAATATACTCCTGTAATTCATTTAAAGTACTGGTTTTATCTATATTTGCAAGCAATCCTTCCTGTGTATTTCTTTTGTTTTGCTCTTGCATATCATTCTTACCTTCAATTACTTCTGTCAAATATATTTTATTATAAAATCCGCCCTTTTTTAATTCTTTATCCTTTCGCAATTCTTCAACTTTAGTTTCATCTATTTTTCTATATTTAATAATTGCTTTTAATACCTCTTGTACATCTGCCATTTCTTTTTCACTGTGGTCTGATATATATTCATTAACTTCTTCTAATAACTTCTTATCTAATTCTTTACTATATTTTTCATCATCCAAAATTTCATATTTACATTCTTTCCCTGCTTTTTCTATTTCTTCTGGAATTTTATCTCTTACTAGTTTATTATATTTATATATCATACTTACCACCTCATTTTTGCCATTTTATATTTTGCCTTATAAGTTGTCAATATAAATATGAAATTTTGTTCGTTTTTTATTTTCTTAATCATAAAAAATTCCTCCATATTTCATATTATGAAGGAATGCTAAAACTATTCTTATATTCTTTTTTCTAATTCTAGCTCTATGTTTTCTAAAACTTTACAAATAATATCTTCTCTGCAATAAACTTGTTTTGTTTCTTTATAAAGTGATGTGGCAATATCAGAAATATCACTTGAAAATTCTTTTTCATTAACATTAAATCCTATTCCAATAAAAATTTCTTTAACCTGCTCTTTTATTGTTATAACTTCTGTTAATATTCCACATATTTTTTTCTTATTTAATAATAAATCATTTGGTAATTTTATTTCTAATTCTATTCCATATAATTCTTTAATTGCTTGTTGTATATTTTCTGCAATTGCAACAGTAAAGCCTTCTAATTTGTTTATATTAATTTCTGGTTTTAATATTAAAGTCATTGCAATATTATCTGCTTTAGTATGCCACACTCTACCATGTGTCCCTTTTCCGGCTGTTTGCAATTCTGCTATAATTACTGTCCCATTTTCATATTTTTCTACATTTCTTTTTGCTTCTGTTTGTGTTGAATCTATTTCATCAAAAAATTTTAGTTGCTTTCCAATATACTTTGTTTTTGCTCTTTTAATTTTTTCTATATCCACTACTAGCATACCTCTTTCGAAATTATAATATAATATCCCTTTTTAATAATCCTTTTTTTATTGTTCCTGTTCCTATAAATTTGTTAGCTACATATATTTTATAAAGCCCATCGTTGTTATTACAAGTTAATTGTACTCCATTCAAAAATAATTTAAGTTTCTTTTCATTTAAGCTTATACTTTCAGTTCTTTTTAATAATTCTTCTAAAGTAATTAAATGTTCATCAACATTCTCTAAGTTTATATCATCTATATAAACTGCATCTTTAATATTAAACTCTCCTACTTGTAGCCTTTTTAAGTTTTTCATATATCCTACTGTATTCAATTTTTCTGCAATATCTTCACACAAACTTCTAATATATGTACCTTTTGAACAGCTTACAATAAAACTTATAATATTTTTGTCATATTTATTTAAATCTATTTTATAAATCTCTATTTTCCTTGCTTCTAGCTCAACTTTTTCTCCTGCACGAGCATATTCATAAAGTTTTTTGCCATTCTTTTTTATTGCAGAATACATTGGTGGAATCTGTTCTTGTTTTCCTACAAAGCTTGCTAAAACTTGTAATAAATTTTCTTTTATATATTTTTCATCCACTTTTTTTTCTTCTATTATTTTTCCCTCTACATCTGCAGTGTCAGTTTTTTTCCCAAGCTCCAATTGTACTTCATATATTTTATCATGATTAATTAGATACTTAGAAAACTTTGTTCCCTTACCTATTAGGATTGGCAAAACACCTGTAGCATTTGGATCTAAAGTTCCTGTGTGCCCAACTTTTGATATATTTAATTTTTTCTTTAATTTTGCTACTACATCATGTGATGTATATTCTTTTTCTTTGTTTATTACTATAATTCCATCCATATCTGACCTCTTTATTATTTATAAGATTAGATTATTTTCCTATACAATAAAAAAATGAACTTTAAAGACAATCCCTAAAGTTCAAATAGGAATTTTAAGGAACGTCCCTCAATCCCCTATCTTGAATAGGGAAAAAAGGAATGTCCTCTAATCCCTATTTTAAATATTTCTCTATTATACCTACTAATGTAGATTTTATTTGTTCTGGTGTTCCAGATATTCTACAACCTGCTGCTTTTACATGACCTCCACCACCAAATACTATTGCAACATCTGATACATTTACATAGTCATTAGAACGTAATGATACTTTAAATGTTTTGTCATCTCTTTGGCGTAAAAATACAGAAACTTCAACTCCTTCAATGTCTCTACCTTTTTCTACTATTCCTTCATGGTCTCCTGGTTCTGCATTTACTTCTAATTCATCTTGTTTTGTTATATATGTAAATGCTATTTTACCATCTTCTAAAAATTCTAGCCTATCCATTGCTTTCTTTGATAATTCAAAACTAGATCTTGTACGTACTTGATATGCATGCTTATATACTTCTGAAACATTTACTCCTGTTTGTAAAAGCCAAGCAACAAATTGAAATGTCTCTGCTGATACCCCTTGATTTTTAAATCCTCCTGTATCTGTTATAATTCCTGCTAATAAACATGAACCTATGTCTTTTGTTATCTTTATATTTAATGCTTCTAGTACTATTATTAATATTTGTGCACAAGCAGGAGCTGCAGGATTAACATAGTTATAATCTGCAAACATTCCATTTTTTGTATGATGGTCAATATTAATAGTTACATTTGCTTCGTCTAAATAATTTTTCCAACCATTTAATCTATCTATTGTTGCACAATCTAAAGCAATAGCTAAATCATAATTATCTGTTTTGCCTTCTTTTTTTACATCTTTTGCTCCTGCTAAGAAATCAAAATTTCTAGGACATTCTGGAATTATAACATCTACATTTTTTCCAATTTGTTTTAAAGCGTTGTACATTGCTAAACTACTTCCTATCGCATCACCATCTGGTGTTTCGTGTGTTAAAACAACTATACTTTCTGCTTTTTTTATCTCTTCTACAATATTATCTAATGTTGTCATAACTATTCTCCTTTATTTTCTGGCTTAATGTCTTTTATAACATTTTTTAAAATTGCATCAATTCTTGCACCATATTCTATTGAATCATCAAATATAAATATAATTTCTGGAGTTGTACGTAAATTAATTCGTTTTGCAACTTCTGTTCTTACAAAACCTGCTGATTTTTTTAATGCTGCTAGCACTTGTTTATTGTCTTTTGCATTTAGCATACTTACATAAACTTTAGCATATTTTAAATCACCACTAACTTTTACCTTTGTTACACTTATTAATCCAGTTATATTAGGATCTTTTAAGTCATATGTTATAATATGACTTATTTCCTTTTTCATTTCTTCATCAATTCTATTTAATCTGTTTGAGTCTTTTTTAGGCATATATACCTCCTTTGGATATTATCTTTTTACCTCATCCATTACGAATGCTTCTATAATATCTCCTTCTTTTATATCATTGTAATTTTCTATTTGCATACCACATTCGAAGCCTTTGTTAACTTCTTTTGCATCATCTTTAAATCTCTTTAATGAAGCTAGCTTGCCTTCGTGAATTACTACTTCATCACGTATTACACGAACTCCTGCATTTCTTTCTATTTTTCCTGTTAGTACAAAAGCTCCACCTATTGTTCCAACGCTTGAAATTCTAAATGTTTGTCTTATCTCTGCTGTTCCTATAATTCTTTCTACATATTTAGGATCTAACATACCTTTCATGGCTGTTTCTACATCTTCTATAGCTTGATAAATAATTGAATATTGTTTTATTTCTACATTATCTTTTTCTGCTTCTGCTTTTGCTGTTGGTACAGGTCTTACATTAAATGCAATTATAATAGCATTAGATACATTTGCAAGTGTAACATCAGATTCTGTAACAGCACCAACTGCTGAATGTATTACTTTAACTCTAACTTCTTCATTAGATAATTTTTCTAATGATTGTTTTACAGCTTCTACTGTACCTTGTACATCTGCTTTTATAATTAAGTTTAATTGTTTTAATTTTCCTTCTTCCATTTGGCTAAATAAGTTATCTAATGTAACTTTATTTACATTATTTATTGATTTTTCTCTTTCTTGTCTCTTTCTTCTTTCTATTAAGTGTTTAGCCATTTTTTCATCTTTTACCTCGTAGAATGTTTCACCTGCTACAGGAACTTCTGTAAGTCCCATAACTTCTACTGGCATTGAAGGACCAGCTTTTTTAACTTTTTGTCCTTTATAATTTTTCATAGCTCTAATTCTTCCTATAGAAGAACCTACAACTATTGTGTCTCCAACATCTAAAGTTCCTCTTTGTACTAATAATGATGCAATTGGACCTTTTGATTTATCAAGTCTAGCCTCAATTACAGCACCCTTAGCTTGTTTATGAGGATTTACTTTTAAATCTAGCATATCTGCTTCTAATAATACCATCTCTAATAGTTGGTCTATATTTTGATGTGTTTTAGCAGATATTGGAACATATATTGTGTCCCCTCCCCATTCTTCTGGAACTAATTCATATTTCATTAACTCTTCTTTAACTTTTTCTACATTTGCACCCGGTAAATCGATTTTATTTATTGCCACAATTATTGGTATATTTGCAGCTTTGGCATGGTTTATAGCTTCTACTGTTTGTGGCATAACACCATCATTTGCAGCAACAACTAATATAGCTATATCTGTAATTTGAGCTCCTCTTGCACGCATACTTGTAAAAGCTTCGTGTCCTGGTGTATCTAAGAATGTAATATCTCTTCCATTAACTTTTACTTGATATGCACCTATATGTTGTGTAATTCCTCCTGCTTCTCCTTCTATAACATTAGTTGAACGTATTGCATCAAGTAATGATGTTTTACCATGGTCTACGTGTCCCATTACTACAATAACTGGTGCTCTTGGTACTAAATCTTCTGCTTTATCTTCTGATTCATCAAATAAAATATCTTCTTCTTTAACAACATTTTTCTTTTTAGCAGTTACTCCAAATTCCTGAGCTATTAAGTAAGCTGTATCAAAGTCTATATCATTATTTATTGTTGCCATGATACCATAACCTAATAATTTCTTTATTACTTCGCTACTTGTTTTCTTTAATTCTGCTGCTAAATCTTTAACTGAAATTGTTTCTGGTATTGTAATTTCTGTAAGTTTAAATATCTTTTGCTTTGATTCAGTTGGCTTTTGATTTTTAGCATTTTTCTTTTTATTCTTCTTTCCTCTTCTTGTAGATAGGTCATAATAATCTAACATTCCACCATCTTGGTCAGAAAACATTGTAGATAAGCTATTAGTTTGTTTTAAGTCTTGTAATTTTTTCTCATTTATATCTTCATCGCTAAATCTTTTACTTGCTTTTGCAGATTTTCTTGTTTTGTTCTCTTCATATTTATTATTTTTTTGTTTTTCCATTGATTTGCTATATTCTCTTATAACTTCTTTTTCTGGTACTTCTGAAGACATTATATTTTTTATATTCTTTTCGATAGTTCTTTCATCCATTGGTCTAGGACCTTTAGAATAATTATTGTTTCTAAAGTTATTATTGTTATTTTTATAATTATTATTTCTATAACCATCTCTATTATTATTGTTATTTCTGAAGTTTTTATTATCTTTTCTATTATTAAAATTATTGTTTCTCTTTGAAAAGTCTCTTTCTTCATTCTTATTTGATTCAATTTGTTTTGTTGTTTTGCTGTTTTGTACCCCTATCATATTCTCTCTTTCACTTTTTTCTATTTTTTTATTTTCTATTTTTTGTTCTGGTTTTACTATTTCTTTTACCTCTTCTGTTTTAGGCTCTTGTTTTTCTTCTACCTTTTCTTCCACTTTTGGAGTTTCTTTCTTTGGTTCTTCTTTTTTCTTTAATCCAAATAATTCTTCTACAGTAAGTGGTTTTGTTTGTTTATTTCTATAAACAATATTAAAATCTTTGCTTTTATTTCTTTCTACAAAACCTAACTGTTTTTCTCTTTCCTTTTGTCTTTTTTGTTTTTCTTCTTCTTCCTTTTTTACTATTTCTTCGTCAGAAATAATAACTTCTCTTCTTATTATTACAGGTTCATCTTTTTTATTTGATGCTTGTTGCTTTTTGGCAGGTTTATTTTTTTGATTACCTTTTTTTAATTCTTCTTCTAATTTTTTAGCTTCTTCATCTGTTACTGCACTTAAATGACTTTTTACATCAAAATTTAAAGATTTAGCTTTTTCCAAAACTTCCTTACTTGTAAGCCCCAACTTCTTTGCTATTTCATGTATTTTTATTTTACCCAATAGCTTCACCCCCGTTAATTAATTTTTGTATTCCTTTTACTATATTTATATCTTTAATTCCTATTATTGCTTTGTTCTTCTGACCTATTACTTTACTTAATTCTTCTATGGTTCCTATAAAAATAATTGGAATATTATATTTTTCCGCATAAAATTTATAATTTTTCTTGGTTTTATCTGAGGCTTCCTCAGATATTACTAGCATTTTTATCTTCTTCATTTTTAGTGCATTCTCGCATGCATTATTCCCGGCAACTATATTCCCAGCTCTTGTTGCTAACCCAAGTAAATTTAAAATTTTATTTTTCACTAATTACACCTCTTAATTCATCATAAACTGTTTCATCTATATTCATTTCAAAAGTTCTTGCTAAAGCTTTAGTTTTTATTGCTTTTTCTAAACATTGAATATTGTCGCAAATATATGCTCCTCTGCCATTTGCTCTTCCAGTTCTATCTAATGTAATGTTACCATCTTTATCTTTTACTATACGAATTAAATCTTTTTTATCTTTTTTTTCTTTACATCCTATGCAAGTTCTTTGTGGTATTTTTTTCATTCTAACACTTCCTTATATTATACTTGCTTTTGCCTATTTATATGTTTATTATTCTGCATCATTATCTTCGTTAGCATTTTCCATCTCAGCTTGTTTTTCCATTAATATATTTCTAAATTGAGTTTCAGATTTTATATCTATTCTCCAATCTGATAATCCTGTTAGTTTAGCAGCAAGTCTTGCATTCTGTCCTGATTTACCAATTGCTAATGATAATTGGTCATCTGGTACAATTACTTGTGCAATTCTGTTTTCTTCATCTATATCTACAGCCATTACTTGTGCTGGCAATAAAGCTGAAGATATATAAATAGATAAATCTGCATTCCATTCTATTACATCTATTTTTTCACCATTTAATTCATTAATTATATTTTGAATTCTTACTCCCTTTTGTCCTACACAAGAACCAACTGGATCTATATTTTCGTTTGGTGAATATACAGCAACTTTACTTCTGCTACCTGCATCCCTAGATACAGCTTTTATTTCTATTACACCTTCATAAATTTCTGGTATCTCGAATTCGAATAATTTCTTAACAAATTCTGGACATGCTCTTGAAATTATAACTTGTGGAACACCTTTTGCTCCTTTTTCTACATCTAGTATATATCCTTTTATTTTATCGTTTACATGATATTTCTCTGTTGGTATTTGTTCTTTTGCTGGCATAACTCCTTCTACTTTACCTAAATCCATAACTACGATATTTTGATCTGCCTTTTGAATTATTCCAGAAACGATTTCACCTTTTCTTTCGCTATATTCGCTATATATAATTTCTCTTTCTGCTTCTCTTAATTTTTGAATAATTACTTGTTTTGCAGTTTGTGCTGCAATTCTTCCAAAGTTCTTTGGAACTAATTCTACATCAACTGTTGAACCAATTTGTGCTTCTTTATCTATTTTTCTTGCTTCTTCTAATGATATTTGTAAAATTGGATTTTCTGCATGTTCTACAACTTCTTTTACAGAATATAAGTGTGATGCTCCTGTTTCTCTGTCTACTACTACTTTAACATTTTCTTGTGAATTATAATTTCTTTTATATGCTGTTAATAATGCTGATTCTATAGAATCTAATAAATAATCTTTTTTGATTCCTTTTTCCTTTTCTAATTCTTGTATTGCAACTATTAATTGTTTATTGTCTATTCCTTCCTCTATCATTACTTACACTCCTTTTACCAATTATATTTTATTTTTATTAATGAAATATCTTTTCTAGGTATTTCTTGTTCATCTATATTTATTGTTTCTTCATTAAATCCGTTTAAAATTCCTGTTATTAATTTTTCGCCATTAAATGGTTTAAATAATTTTAATTCTACTTCTTGCCCTATGTTTTCTTCTAATTGCCAATCTTTTCTTAATACTCTTTCTATTCCAGGTGATGATACTTCTAAAAAGTATTGATCCTTAATATAGTCTTTCTCATCTAGAATCTCTGTAATAGCATTATTCACTTTTTCGCAATCTTCTAAACTTATGCCATTTTCGTTATCTATAAAAATTCTTAAATAATAGTCTTTTGCTTCTTTTTCGTAAATGACATCATAAAGTTTATATCCTAAATTTGTTACTATAGGATTTATTAATTCTTCTACATTTTTTTCTATCTTAGACAAGATTTTACCTCCCTTTACACTCATAAGGAGTGGGATTTGTTCCCACTCCTTATGTAATGTATTTTGCTATATGCGTATTATATAACATATATTTCCAAAAATCAAGGTTTACAGCGATATTTTTTCGAGATATGAGGACGTTCCTCGTTTTCCCTATAAAATACGAAAAACAGAAACGGTAGCTAAAAGCTATATGCTACCGCTTTTATAATTACTTCTTATAGGGATTTTAGGAACGTCCCCAAATCCCTACCTCCTAAATCTCTATTTCTTTATTAAGCCATGTTGAATATATGTATACCTTATCTACTTTTCTATTTAAGGATTCTTCTAAAGCTTTTTTATAAATATCTAATTGTATATTATATTTGTCTTTTAAGCTTTGTTCATTATTATTTTCCACATAATCTGTCTTATAGTCCACTAAAACTAATTCGTCATTGTTAGTTATATAATACAAATCTATAATACCTTGAACTAATATTTCATCCTCTGCATTATTTTTATATATTTCCTTTGCTTTTAAATTTAGATAAAATGCTTTTTCCTGTTCTACTACTTTGGCAGTTTGCATTTCTTTCCATATATTTGATTTTAGAAAAGCTAGTATTTTATTATAATTTACACTTTCTGCTTCTTTTGGTAAGATTATTTCTTGTTCTACTAAATTATTAACCATGTTCTTTAATTTTTCTAAATTATATTCTTCTTTATAATTTAGTTTTTGTAAACACAAGTGCATTATTGTACCTTTTTCTGCTGCTGTTAATTCTGTTTTTTCTACTAAGAAATTTGGCTTTTTTAATGTTACTCCAAATTTTTCCTCTGCCTTATCTTTTGATAGTTCTTTAATTTTAGAAACAGAAAGTTCGCTTGGCATTTCTGTAGAATCTTTATATTTGTATTCCCATTCTAAAATGTTTTTTATTTTTTCTAAATTTTCTTTAGATTCTTTTCTGTTTGCAATATCTGTTAATACATCTTTTCTCTCTGTTTCACTTGCTGTATTTGTACCTAATATTTCAGCCTTAGTTATCATATTAAATTCAAATATTTCTGAATTTTTTATCTTGTTTTTTAGATAAACTAATTCTATCCAATCCAAATATGATTTATAGTCTTCTAGTATTTTAGGATTTATTTTTGCATTATCTTCTGTTTCATAAATTTGTAGTTCTTTTTCTTTACTCTCTAAAGATTTTTGTAAGTCCTTTTCTATTCCAGTAATAATCAATTTTTCCTTAGCCCTTGTTAAAGCAACATATAACACTCTCATTTCTTCGGAAATGCTTTCTCTTTTGCTTACCATTTTTATTGCTTCTTTGGCAAGTGTTGGATATTCTATTTTTAACTCACTATTTTCATAATTTGGTCCAAAGCCAATTTCTTGGTGTATTAATATTTTTTCTCTTAAATCTTTTAAGTTAAAGTTTTTTCCTGTACTACTTAAAAATACCACTGGAAATTCCAAACCTTTACTTTTATGAATACTCATAATTCTAATTACATTTTCGTTTTCACCAATTATCTTAGCAGCTCCTAAATCATTATTACGAAGTTTTAATTTATCTATGAAGTTTATAAAGTTAAATACACCTTTAAATGATGCACTCTCATACTGTTTTGCTCTTTCAAAAAGCATTTTTAAGTTTGCTTGTCTTAATTTTCCATTTTGCATTAGTCCAACATAATTGTAATAACCTGTATCCATATAAATTTTCCAGATCAACTCATCTAATGCTAAAAACTCACTTTCTTCTCTCCAGTTATTTATAAGATCTAAGAAAGAATCAATTTTGTTACGCAATTCTTCATTTACTTGAATTCTTGACTTCACAACACTTTCATAAAAGTTTTCATATTTATCTGCTAATCTAATTTCTATTAAATCATTATCTGTAAATCCACCAATCATTGACCTCATAACAGTAACTAATGGTATGTCTTGCATTGGATTATCTATTATTTTTAAGCATGACATAATTATTTGAATTTCTACCGAGTTTAAATATTCTGTAGATGTTTCACTATATACTGGCATACCTAAATCTGAAATTTCTTTTTCATATATTGGTGATAATTCTGTTGTTGATCTTAACAAAACAACTATATCTTTATATGTAATTTTTCTATAGCCTTCTTTTTTATCTAGCACATAATAATTGCTATTTATGAGCTCATTAATCTTTTGGGCTACATACCTTGCTTCTAAAATAGAGTTTTCAATTCTTTCTGTTTTTACATTATCTTCTTCATCTTCTTGTGAGTCTTTTGTAGTGTCTTCCAAATTAATTATATTTATTTCCGTTTTCCCTGCAAAATCTATATTTTCCAATTGAGGCTTTTCATAATTTGCTCCTAAGTTTAAATATTCATCTTCATTATAATCAACATCACCTAAATCTTTGCTCATAATTTCTTGGAAGATGATATTAGTTGTATCTAGTATATTTTTTCTACTTCTAAAATTTTTAAATAATTGTATTTTTAAATCATCAACTTTTGTTTTTTCCTTCTTTAATTTATATGTTTTGTATTTATTTAAAAATAGTTCTGGCATTGCTTGTCTAAATTTATATATACTTTGTTTTACATCTCCTACCATAAATATGTTGTTGCCTTTAGAGATTGAGGTTAATATGTATTCTTGAACCATATTACTATCTTGATATTCATCAATCGCAATTTCTTCGAACTTATTTTGGTATTTTTTTGCAATCTCTGAAGGTACATATTTTCCATCTTCGTCCTTAATCAATATTTTTAAGGCTAAATGTTCTATGTCATTAAAATCTATTATATTTCTTTCTAATTTTGCCTTTTTATAATTTTCATTAAATTTTAACATTATTGCTTGTAGTAGCTTTAAGACTTCGTACATATCTTTTAAATCTGCTAATACCTCAGCTGAACTATATATAAAAATGCTATCTTTTAATTTCTTAAATTTTGCATTTATCATATCTCTTTTTTCTTTTACAAGCGCAGGTATTTCTGAATTTATTTTTTTACTACTTGGCCATCTAACAAAAGAAAAGTTCTTTGCAAGTTCATATGATTTATCCCATGAATTTAAGTTCGCTAATAGACTTTCTAAGTTTTCTATGTCTAATCTTATTGCTTGCGAAAATTTTTCTAATTCATTTTCTGCGTCTAATTCTTTTTTTATTTTCTTTAAACCTAAAATATTTTCTTCAATACATTCTTTATAATTATTTAAAATAATTTTTCCCCATACTGTCTCTGCGAAATCAGTATTTTCGATATCTATATCAAATAGTTTTACTTTTTCAGCTAACCATTTTTCTGGGAATGGTGCACTTTGAATAAAATTATATATACTTTTAACTATATCTTTTAGAGGCTCATCATCTTTATAACTCGTATAAATTTCTAAAAGTTTTAAAAATCCTTCATCTTCTTTTAAATACAAATCTTCAAAAAGTTCATCTAGCACCTCTTCTTTTAGAAGTTCTATTTCTGCAGTATCACCAATTCTAAAGTTTGGTGAGATGTTTATTTCGTAAAAATTATTTCTTATTACATCTAAGCAAAAAGAATGTATTGTACAAATATTTGATTTATTTAAAAGTGTAATTTGCTTTTGTAGACGTAAATTAGTTGGCTCCTCTTCTATCTTCTTATAAATTGCATTTAATATTCTTTCTCTCATCTCACTTGCAGCAGCATTTGTAAAAGTCACAACCAATAATTTATCTATATCAATTTCTTCTTCAATTATTTTATTAATTATTCGCTCTACTAAAACAGCCGTCTTACCACTACCTGCTGCTGCAGCAACCAATATATTAGAACCCTTTTCGTGTATAGCTTGACTTTGCTCCTCTGTCCATTTAACTTCGCTCATTTTTTCTCCTTCGGGATTTAGAAACATCGGGATTTTAGGACATTCCTCGGGATTTGGGGACGGTCCTTTTTTCCCTCTTCGGGGATTTGAAGACATTTCTCTTTTCCCTATATTAATTCTTCTAATTTTTCTATATCGTTTTTGTAAAATTTAAGTGCATTTTCATATGTTCTGCTATCTTCTAAATCTATTCCTACTGTTTTTAAAATATCTAATGATTTTTTACTTCCTCCCATTTTTAGCATATTAATATATTTTTCTACTAAGCCTTCTTCTCCTGATAAAATTCTACTTGCTATGTCTATTGCACAAGATATACCTGTTGCATATTTATATACATAAAAACATCTAAAGAAATGATTTACTCTAGTCCAATTGTATTTGTTATATTCGTCTATAACTAGGTCTTCACCATAATACTTTCTGCATAAATCAACATATATATTTCCTAGTTTTTCTGCATTTAATATTTCTCCATTTTCTATTCTTGAGTGTACTTCTTGTTCAAATTCTGCAAACATAGCTTGTGTAAATAATGTACTTTTTACAGTTTCTATTCTGTCATATAATAGTGCTATTTTTTCTTGTTTATCTGTTGAATTATCTAGTCTATATTGTGCAAGTAGAATTTCATTTACTGTTGAGGCTATCTCTGCTAATAAAAGAGTATAGCTATGTTCTAACACATTTTGATTTTTGTCAGAATAATATGAATGCATTGCATGTCCAAATTCATGGGCGATTGATGATACATCAAAATTTGTTCCAGTATAATTTAAAAGTACATATGGATGAACTCCATATACTGGCATATTATATGCTCCTCCTCTTTTGTTTGGAGATTGATATGCATCCATCCAATTTGAATTAAACGCTTCTTTTAATTTATTTACATATTCTGTTCCTAACGGTGCTAGTGCCTTTAGTACTAATTCTTCTGCATCTTCTATATCCATTGTAGTATCTGTTTGATTAAATGGATTTATGCTCATATCATACATATGAATATCTGGTAAGTTTAAAAGTTTCTTCTTTAACGATGTATATTCATGATTTAGTCCTATATGTTCATTAATTGTTTTTAATAAAGTTTCATAAACTTTTACTGTTGCCTCGTCATCTATTACTGCTTTTTCTAATGAACTTTTATAATTCCTTAATTTAGCAATCTTTGTATCTTGTTTTACTGTATTTAAATATAGTTCTGTTATTGTATTTATATATTTACCATATTCTGATACTAGTGTTGTAGCTCCCTTTCTTCTTACTTCTCTATCTTTATTTTCTAATAATTTAGAATATTCAGCTTCATTTACTTCTAGTTCATTTCCGTCTGAATCTTTAATAGATGGAAATTTAATTTCTGCATTTGTTAATACACTATATGCATTTTCACATCCATTAAATGTATCAGAAAATTTTGATAACACTTCTTCTATTTCTTTACTTAATATATGTTTTTTATTTTCTATAATTTCATTTATTCTCCTTGAATATCTTTGTAAGCTTTTATCTTCTTTCATATATTTTTCCAATGTATCTGTGTCCATATCTGTAAGCTCTGGTACCATAAATGCTGTCTTTTCATCAATTTTGTTGTCTAATTCTTCTGCTTCTTTAAATAGCTCTGTTGCTTCTTGATCTGTCATATTTTTATGATATTGTAACATTCCATAAGCATATATTTTACAATCCATTTCTACTATTTCTTCATATATTTTGTAGCATTTGTATATATTTTCTGATGAATCTTTTAATTTTCCTTTATATTTAACAATTTCTTCTAATTTTTCTTTTACCTTGTTTATATCTGTTTTATAATCTTCCTTTGTTTTATAAATATCTGTAAATTTCCATTCGAATTTATTTTCCATAATACCCTCCTTTGTTTGGATTATTATATCAATATGTATTTTTAAAATCAATGCACTTCATTCTAAAACAACAAAGAAGCCTATAGCATTCTGCTAAAAAGCTTCTTTGTCTAGAATATTGCCAACGAATTGGCTTTTGGACGATTTACTAGTTACAATTGGTGTACTTTGAGTACACCTTTTTTTTGATAGACATCTTTTTTGTGTCTATTAACCATTCCACATTTCGCGGAATTGGGTTTTGCGGTCCAGGGGAAATCCCCTCAAAGAAACTAGATACCCTTGTAATCCTAATTATTGGCCTACTCCAAGGAAATCTTTTCTTTAATAGTTCCTCATACTGGCTTAGATTTTTCATAACCATAAGTATCTTGCTGTATACCCGTTCGTATACAATTTTTGGCTCATTTTCAAGTCGCTTTTCCCAATAATCGAGTTCACTTCTGTCTGTAATAGAATTATCTCTTAAGAATTCCAAGTGATTGATATATTCTTCTTTGACCATCTTGGAAAACTCCTTTGCTACATCTTCAAGAGATGTTCCTACAAATTTCCGTACATCCATGATAAAATCCTCCGTTTATATCAAAAAATTAATCAAATCATATTATAGCAAGTTTATGTGAATTTGTCTATTGAATTTATATAATTCATTTTCATAATCACAAGCTCTTAAATTTCTAATATACATTTTCATATAGTCATCATAAATTATTTTAGTAAGCCTTTTTTATAATCATCATGAGTTCTTACAACATGTTCAGCCATTTTAACGTCCATAAATTCTACTTCGCATGGAAACTTCTGATATTTCATTCTAATATGTAAAGCTTTATAATTTGGATCTTCTGGATGTCCATCTTCTAAATAGTTTTTTATTTCTACTATTTCGAAGTTAGAATTATTTACTATATAATCTTTTAGCTGTTTGTAATTAGTTAAATCATGAAAAATATATCTTATTCCAATAAGATCATATACATTATATATGTTATCTCCGACCTTTTTCATTTTAGCAATAATGCTACTATTTGATTTTATTCTATACTGGATAGAATCTAAACCCATAAAATACTCAAAATTAATACCTGTATTTATTATGCTCATAATTTCTAAAACTTTTTTATTTGCTTCTTCTCTAAGTTCATTAAATTCCATATTTTCTTTTCCCAATTTCAATTATTTATTTTTTCCTCTATATTTTGCTTTAGTTAATTCCAACTCATATTTTTCTAAACTTGGTGAATTAGCTTTTCTAGCTAATTCTAGCTCTTTATTTATATCATATGGCACTCTTACAAATTGAATTGATAAAGCCTTCTTCTCTTTAGCTCCTACTTCACCTTCAATAATGCAGTAATGTGCTTGGGTAATCTCTTGCATGTCTATAGCTTCATCATTCGGAATTGATATTTCTAAAGCATTTCCTACACTTCCAACATTTATTAAAGTTTTATTTACAATTTTTTGTAAATACTGCTTGTGAATATCAGCATAAAATACAATGTCTGGAATATTTGATTCATCTTCGAATAATTTCATCTTTTCTTCTACACTTGAAATATCGAACACTCTATAATCTAAATCATTTTTACTAGCATGAAACATTCTTACTAAAGTTCCACTTACATATAAATCCTTATACATAGGTAAATTTCTTAAATATTCTATTCTTTCTTCACCTAAAATATTATTATACCATCTTCTATGATATAAATGGTTTTCATTCGGATTTTTATAATTAGGATTTACTGCATAGTTGTCACAATTTCCTTTTATAACTACTTCGCATTTGTTTCTTATTAAATCCAATGTTTCGCATGGTGATGAACCTTTTAGTACAATATCTCCCAAACAAAATATTCTTGTTATGCCTCTACTTTCTATATCTTCTAATACCGCTTTTAATGCTACTATATTTGAATGTATATCTGCTATTAATGCAATCTTTTCCATTTTACACCTCTTTATTTCTTAGCAATAATTATTAACGTAGTTGGAGCACTGTCTATTTTTCGTTTATCCCAAAAATTACTTTTATAATTTCCAATATAATTTTCTTGAATTGGCTTATCTTCTATCATTTTTTCGATTGTTAATCCTGATTTAATCATTGCATTTATAATTGTAGAAATTTTAAAATTATATTGTACCATAGGAATTTTGTCTTCACCTTTTGTTATATTAGCAAGAGCTTCATTATTATATGATTTCCTTATTACAACTTTATCCTCAGCTATCCCTAAACAGTTAAAGAATGGATGTGTCCAACAGAACACAAATTTTCCGTCTTTATTTAAGTAGCTTGAAACAAGTGCTAGTGTTTTTTCTAAACTTGATGAAAAACCTATACTATATAAAGATAAACAATAATCAAAATAATTCTCTGGAATTCCTGGATTATTTTCCATTGCTGAAACAAAAAATTTTCCAGTTGGCACATTATTTTTTGCATATTTTATCTGTTCTTCTGATATATCTATTCCCCAAACTTCGCTTGCACCTTTAGTTTGTAAGTATTTTAAGCTTTCGCCTTTAGCACAACCTAACTCTAAAACTTTTTTATTTTTTACATCTTTAAATATATTAAAATATTCTTCATTTCTCATAAATGGGCCATATTCTGGTAATGATGTATTAGAGTAATTCTTTCCACTTCTTACTAATTCGTTCCATCCATTTTTATTTATCTCTATTATTTCTTTTTCACCCATATATATCTCCTTAAAAAAATTGCTAATTTTGTTGTTCCACATTAATTCTCTGTATAGGCTTTGGAGTAAACAATCTTACATAATAAGGTTGTATATCTGGAAAAACATCCTTTACAAGCACAATATTTCCATTAATATCTGTAACTTTTAAGTTTGGAAATGTCTTAAGCATTTTTTCGTCACTTAAATATTTTTCCATAAATTCTTTTACACCAGGCCTGTTTTGTATTTCTTCATAATCTAACAAATATTGTTCTCCGTTTTGCATTTTAATTAAACCACTATGTTCAATTCTCGCATAAAACATTCTTAATGCAACTCCTGTATATATACAATCAACAGCCATAAAAATAATTGTTAGTATAGTTACTGTCTTTAAAACTTTTATATTTATTTTTTCTTTTAACCAAATTAATACTTTATCTACCTTTTTATTAATATATGTCATTAAAAAGATTGCAAGGATTCCCCAAAATATAGAGAAGTACACACATATTCTACCATTTATATTAAGTGGCATATTAGAATAATCCCACCACTTTACATGAAGCATCATTTCTCCAAATAAGCTTACTAAATATTCAACTACAGATCCAATTAAAAAACCACCAAAAAACAATGTAAAATTGTTTTTCTTAAAATATTGTAGAAGTCCAATCATTATGACTGCTCCTAACCCATATATAGCACAAAATGGTCCATATAAAAAGCTCTGTCTACTTTCTATAACACCTTTGGTAACTAGTCCGAAGAGTGTTTCAATTATATATCCCAAAATACTATAAATGATAAAATATGCTAGTACTCTCCAAATGCTCATTCCTAAAATCGTAAATTTTTTCTTTACTTTGTCCTTTTTAATTTTCATTAATTCCTCCGTTAACTATTACTTAATTTTGTATATCAATAACTTGTTTACCATGTCGGGATTTTAAGAACGTCCCTCTTTCTCTTTTTCTTTTTCCCTTTTCACCTATCTTAATAATAAATTGACTAAATTGCAATATTTATTTTATTTTTTTGTTAGTATTGTTATAATTTGGATATACTTATTTATGAAAGGAGTGTTTCTTACTTGGAACAAGAAAATTGGCATTCGCTTTCTTCGTCAGAAGTATTAGAAAAATTAAGGACTTCAGACTATGGATTAAGTGAAGAAGAAATTCGTAGCAGACAAAAAATTTATGGGCTTAATGAACTTTCTAAAAAGAAAAGTAAAAGTATATTAAAATTAATTTTATATGAATTAAAAGATCCTATGATTATAATTCTTATTTTAGCAAGTATTTTATCTTTCTTCTTAGATGAATTTATAGAAGGATATGTCATTATATTCATAGTTTTCTTAAATGCTATAATTAGTGTTGTACAACAGAAAAAGGCTGAAGCTTCTATAGAAGCATTAAAAAGTATGAGTTCACCTACAGCACATGTTATTAGAAATAACGCAGAAGTTATTATTCCAGCTTCTGAAATTGTTGTTGGAGATATTGTAATTTTAGATGCGGGAAGCGTAGTACCAGCTGACATGAGACTTCTAGAAAGTGCAAATTTAAAAATTCAAGAATCTGCTTTAACAGGTGAGACTGTTCCTGTAGAAAAAAATGCTGATGAAGTTTTAAAAGCTGATTGTTTTTTAGCAGATAGAATTAACATGGCATATACATCTTCTCTTATTACTTATGGTAGAGGTATTGGTGTTGTTACTGCTACAGGTATGAATACAGAAGTTGGACATATTGCCTCTCTTCTTAACAATAATGATGAATTTGATACACCTTTAAAAAGAAAACTTTCCGCTGTTGGTAAAGCATTAAGTATTGTTGGTTTAATAGTTTGTGTAATTATATTTGTAATTGGTTTACTTTATAAAAGACCTATTCTACCTTTATTTATGACTGCAATTTCACTTGCAATTTCTATTATTCCAGAAGGGCTACCTGCAACTGCTACAATAGTTATGGCTCTTGGTGTAAAACGTATGGCAAAAGAAAATGCATTAATTAGGAAACTTCCTGCTGTTGAAACACTTGGTAGTAGTACTGTTATTTGTTCAGACAAGACAGGTACTCTTACTCAAAACAGAATGGTAGTTAAAAAAATAGCAAACATGGATGACATTTTAAATGGTTCTGCAATTACAGTAACTCATATCCAAAATAAAGAAACGTATAAAGAGTTAATATATTCTAGTCTTTTATGTAATGATGCAACATTTGACAAGAAAAATAACAATATGCTTATTGGTGATCCAACAGAAGGTGCCCTTTTACTTCTTGGTAGAGATTATTTTAAAATTAATCAAGAAGAACTAGAAAGGAACTATGAAAGACTTTATGAACAACCTTTTGATTCTGACAGAAAACGTATGACTACAGTTCACAATATAGAAGGCAATATAACAGCATATGTAAAAGGTGCCTTAGATGAACTTTTGAATGTGTGTGATAATGTTCTTACAACTAATGGTATACAGCCTTTAACAGCTGAATATAAAGAAAAAATACTTAATTTAAATACCTCTCTATCTTCTGAAGCTTTAAGAGTTTTAGGTTTTGCCAAAAAAATTCTTAATAAAGTTCCAAGCGAAGGAGAAAATATAGAAAATAATCTAACTTTTATTGGTATTGTAGGTATGATTGATCCTCCAAGACTTGAAGTTCCAAATTCCATAAAAACTTGTAAAGAAGCAGGAATTAGAACTATTATGATCACAGGTGACCATGTAATTACAGCAAAGGCTATTGCAAAAGAGCTTGGAATATATGAAGAAAACAGCAAAGCAATTACTGGAATAGAATTAGATAACATGACTGATGATGAATTAGACAAAATCGTCGAAAATACTTCTGTTTTTGCTAGAGTATCACCTAACCATAAATTAAGAATTGTAAATTCTTTAAAAAGAAATGGTGAAATCGTTGCTATGACTGGAGACGGTGTAAATGATGCTCCTGCACTTAATAAAGCTGATATTGGTATATCAATGGGGATTAATGGTACAGATGTTGCCAAAGACGCTTCAGATATGATTTTGTTAGATGATGATTTTACTACTATTGTTTATGCAATAAAAGAAGGACGTAGAGTTTATAAAAATATTCAAAAGGTAATTCAATTTTTACTAGCTGGTAATATTGCAGAAATTTTAACATTATTTATTGCAACCATATTAAATTGGGATCCACCAATTCTTGCAATACACATTTTATGTATAAATCTTGCAACAGATTCACTTCCTGCTTTAGCATTAGGCGTTGACCCCGCAAGTAAAAATATAATGAAAGAAAAACCGGTAAAATCTGGTACACTTTTTGAAAAGTCATTAGTTGCCAGAGTCGTTTTACATGGTATTTTTATAACAATTGCGACAATTTCTGCTTTTCTAATAGGATATAATACAGATAGTTACGTCGTTGGGCAAACTATGGCATTTTGTGTTTTAGCCATTTCACAAATGTTACATGCATTTAACCAGCGTTCTCATACAGACTCTATTTTTACTAAAGGAAATGGACATAATAAATATCTATTTTTTGCGCTTGCCTCTTCATTTGTATTATTATTAATTATTTTATTTGTTCCATTTATTAGAAGTATTTTTAGTTTGACTATTTTAAAGCCAATAGAATGGGCTATAACAATTTGCTTATCTATTTTACCTGTTATTTTAGTAGAACTAACTAAATTTATAAAAAGAAAATTTAAACTAACTATTATTTAAAAAATCCAACTTAATCAGTTGGATTTTTTTTGTTTTTCAAATTCTTTTATTTTTTCATAAATATCATAAAAACTATATACTCTAATTATATTCTCACCTTCGCAATCTTTATTATATCTTGTATCAAAACACATAATTGGTAAAAATTCAGAAAGTTGTTTTATGTTATATGGACTATCCTCTATCATTATATCTATGTTATTTGCCCTACACTTTTCTAATTTATTAACTGTAGAAAAAATTAATTCATCATAATATAATTCATTGTTTTTAAACCAATTTCTAACCATATCCTGCATCTTACTTTGTGCTTCTATATCTTCAAATTCACTAGCTCTAGCTGTAATAATATATATTTTATGTCCATCTGCTTTAAGTTTATCTAATACTTCTTTTGCAAATGGTCTAGGCTTTTCTTCTACAGCATAATGTAAGTTATATTTTTCCCAAAATTTTATGTCAGTTTGTCTATCCCAACTAAAAATTTCTATACTCTCATAGCCCTTAGAATTAATAATCTTTCCTTTTCCTATTTCAGAAGCATATTTTGTTCCATAGCTCATACAAAATTCATTAAAATTAGTTAATACTCCATCAAGATCAATTCCTATATTCATTCTTTTCCTCCTTAGTTTACTAACTTACTTTTTCAAATAATTTATCTTGATTTTTATACATATATTTATTTGCAAAATAAGTAATTATAATATGTAAAACCAATAAAATACCAGCTGTTATAGAATAATTTGTAAAGCTTAATGGTATAGACACTATAAATATTATTCCAATTTCTAATAAATTTAATACAAAAGGCCATAATAAATTCATATTTTGTTTTACAACTGCATATTCGGTTGACCATTCTAATTTTGGTTTTCTTAAATCAACTAATTCCATTAATATTGTTTGTAAAATTAATAAAACTAAATTTAATACAAAAGCTGTTAATAAAAATAAAATTGATGTTTTGGCTACTACATAAACAAATATTAAAACAATTATTGATGTTATAGTTCCAAAAACTACATTAGGAATTCCTTTATAAACTAATTGTTTATGATATGGAACAGGTATATATTTCATAAATATTGCATTTCGTCCATCTCTTGATATAGCTGTTGGAGCAATATAAAGCATACTTGTTAAAAATTCTGTAATCGTAAGAATTGCTGCTAATCCAATTGGAGTCTCTATAAAACCACTTAATACATTTTTGAATTCATTTATTGCTTCTTGTGAATTATTGCTATTTATACTTAAAATAAATATTCCAAAAAATACTACTGGCATTAATATAGATGGCAATATGCATTGCACAAAGAATATCGGGTTTTTAAATAATATTTTAAATTCTTTAGCAACATATGATTTCCCTACTGAATTTATTTTTATATCTTTACCAGTAATGTTTTTTCCTTTCTTTGCTCCTGAATCTAAATTGCCTACTGCCCCTCTAAAATAAAGTTTATTTCCTATTAATATAAATACTATATAACATATTGCTGTAATTCCTAGTAATTTTAAAAATTCAATAAAACTTGAATTTACTATCGCATTAATTCCTGGTTTTATAATAGGTAAACTATCACTAACCATTTCCACCATACTATTAGCCTGTGTTAATGCATTTAATAAATCTGCTTCACTTAATTCTGATGTTCCCGAAAAAGCAAATGAAAGTACAAGTGCTAATGTAATTCCTAATAATGGTGCTATTAATTTAAATCTATCTTTATTTTTTACACCCTTTGAAAAACTCATTATTACCATTATTATAAAAGTTGCAATAAGTATTGGAATTATTGGAAATATTATTAATACCAATAATGAAACTATATAGAACATTGCCCCTGCTGATGTAAGAATTCCATAAACAATTATTGGTGCTACTGCAAATATTAATTCCATTACATACTCTGTTACTAATATTACATTTAATTTTGAAATTAATATTTCTCTAGGCTTTAATGGTAATGGCAAAATGTAATCCAAATCTTTTGAAAAATAGAATACATTTGTTGCTGATATAATTGATTGTATTATTGTAAGTAGTGCTAACCCTAATAAAAATATTCCAATAAACATTGCTTCTTGATGCACTTGCTGTAGTGTTGTAATTAATCCATATGAAAGGAATCCAAATATTCCCATTAAATATACTAGTAAAATCCCATAAAGTATTATTTTTCCTACTTTGCTTGTTTTTTTATTATTTTCACTATATTTTTGGAAGGAATTTTTAAGGAGAACTTTTGTAAGTGAAATTATCTTATTCATCTTGTGTAATCTCCAAGAATAGTTCTTCTAATGTTCCATTGTCTTTTAGTTTTGTCTTCATTTCTTCAAATGTTCCAACAAAAATTAATTTCCCCTTATTTATAATTCCTACTCTGTCACATAATTTTTCTGCAACTTCTAAAACATGTGTAGAAAAGAAAACACAATTACCTTCCTTTGCGTGTTTCCTCATCATTTCTTTTAAGTCATAAGATGCCTTTGGATCCAACCCAGTCATTGGCTCATCTAATATCCAATTTTTTGGATTATTTAAAAGAGCACCACATAATATTATTTTTTGACGCATTCCGTGTGAATAGCCTTGCATCTCTTCATTTAAATTATCATATATCTCAAATTTCTTTGTTAACTCTTCTATTCTTTGTTTTCTTATTTCTTTTGGAACCTCATAAATATCTCCCATAAAGTTTAAGTATTCTATTCCTTTAAGTTTTAAGAATATATCTGGTGTGTCTGGTACAAATCCTATAGTTTTCTTAGCAGAAATACTATCCTTTTTTATATCTTTATCATCTACCAATATTTTTCCCTCATCGGCATTTAATATGCCTGTAATCATCTTAATAGTTGTTGTTTTTCCTGCACCATTTGGTCCTAAAAAACCAAAAATCTCTCCATCTTTTATTTCCAAGTTTAATGAATCTACTGATTTTTTTCCTTTTACATATGACTTAGAAATATTTTCAAGTTTAATCATTGTTATCCTCCTTTTTTATTTTTTCATGATTGTACAATTTTTTTATCCTATTAGCAATACTATTTATTAATTATTAATATATCAATTATTAAAATTATCTTAATATCTTTACAGCAAAGGCTTTTTGCTATATACTATATAGGCAGACAAATTATTAGGAGGTCTCTTACAAATGAAAAATAAAGTAGTTATAATAGGTACTGGTAACGTTGGAGTTAGTTATGCCTATTCACTTTTAAGTTCAAATATAAATATACATGAAATTGTATTAATAGACATTAATATGCAAAAAGCAGAAGGAGAAGCTTTGGATTTACTAAATTGTATTCCACTTACTAACTCTTCTTCAAAAATCAAATTTGGAACATATGAAGAATGTAATGATGCATCAATTATATGTATAACAGCTGGTGTTAGCCAAAGAGCAACCATTTCATCTAGAATGGAAGATTTGCATAATGCTGGTAATATTTTTAAAGATATCGTTAAAAATATTGCAACTACAAAATTTAATGGAATCATACTTGTTGCAGGAAATCCTTTAGACGTTATGACATATATCACTTGGCAATATTCAGGAATAAATTCAAACAAAATTATTGGTTCTGGAACATCATTAGATTCTGCAAGACTCAAAAATATTATTGCAGATAAACTTGATATTTCACCAAAAAGTGTACATGCTTATGTAATCGGTGAACATGGAAATAGTCAATTCGTTCCATGGAGCAATGCAAAGATTGGGTTAGAACCTATCTCTAATTATTTATCAAACGAAGATATGATAAATATAGAAGATGAAACTAGAAACTTTGGTTTTAAAATTGCTCAGAAGAAAAATTACACTTGTTTTGGAATAGCTTCTGCTTTAACAAGAATTACTAGTGCAATTATAGAGGACGAAAAAGCAATTATATGTGTTTCTTCTTATGACCCAGTTCAAAAAATATTTATAAGTACACCTTCTGTTATTGGAATAAATGGTGTCGAAAAAACTGGAATAATGTCTTTAAGTGAAGAAGAAATTCATAAATTTGAAAATTCTGCAAATATTATACGAAATGCTATTAATGAAATTTAAATATATTACCTCCTACATTTGTTATAGGGGGTTTTTTTATGGAAGCGTCAAAGGCTTTAATTGTAAAAAAGAAATTAACAGATATACAATATATAATATTATACTTTTTCCTATATTCCTTCATTGGATGGCTAATGGAAACATTATATTCATTACTAGTACTTGGACATTTTACAAATCGAGGTTTTCTATTTGGTCCTATTTGTCCTATTTATGGGTTTGGAGCAATTTTAATGATTTTGTTTATTAGTAAATATAAGAAGAATTCTATTAAATTGTTTTTTGCTTCGGCTTTTATTTTCTCCGCATTTGAATATGTAGTAGGTTTTGCACTAGATGCAATTTTTGCTGCTAAATGGTGGGATTATACATATGACTTTTTTAATTTAAATGGTAGAATTAGTATCTTTTACACAATAGTATGGGGATTTATCGGATTATTATTTATTAATCATATTCATCCATTTTTCTCTAAAAAAATAGAAAAATCATTAACAGCTATTCCTACCTATATTTTAAAAGTCCTAATATACTTAATGCCAATAATTTTAATTGTAGATACTATTTTTTCTAGTTTAAAATATTTAGGTAAATTATAATGTCGAATTTTGAAGGTATAGGTCGAACGATTTATACCCTTTTTTATTGCTCTTTTTAGTAAAATTTGGTATAATATTCTTCGCGCGCAAATATACTTTATTATAGAGGTGATATCATTGTCTCAAAAGACAAACTCATTAGAATCTGATAAAAGTAGTGAGATTCTTGCTGTTCCCGCGCAAAGAGTTGGACTTGCTCAATTTATTTTAAGTCCAGAACACAGGACAGCTTTAGAAAATAGAAATAATCTAGTAAGGTTATATGATACATATGTAAATGATTATCTTCAATATTATATACAAAACTTAGAAGCAGAAAACGCAAGTTTACAAGCTGCTTTTAAAAACGTAGATTTTTATATAATGTCTAGGGTAAAATCTAAGCATAACTATATGGAAAAACTAGATAAAAAAGGTGAAGCTTTAGATATATTTGGAGACAAAATAATTATCCTAGCTGTAGATGGCAAAACAGATGAAGATTTATTAATTCAAACAGCATACGAAATGGAAAATTTTTTAGTTACACATGACCCAAATATAACTGAACTTTCTAGAAAAAGGAAGGATTATATAGTAGAGCCTAAAGAAAATGGTTATTCCTCATTACATACAACTCGTGTTGTATATGTTCCAAATGAAGATATTAAATTTTATCGTGAAACACAGATAAAAACATTTAGAATGAGGGAAACTGAAAAAACTGGTACAGCAGGTCATTCCTCTGTATATAAAAATAATAGGGACTTATTTTTAGAAAAAATAGAAAGTATAAATTCTGCTAAATTCTTTTTGCCTCAATATATGCATTTTGAATTTGACAAAAAATCCAGAAAAGATATTGTTGTTCTTGACAGTTTCGAATCTAATTTTAAATATTACTTTGGTATTAATTTTGATGAATTTATGCAAATGAGAGCAATACAATTAAGATAATGAAAAAGACGTGATTTAAATTTTAATCACGTCTTTTTTTGCTAACACTATATTCTTAAAATCTACTTATTGCAAGACCATCTCCTACTTCTAGTATTTCTGTTGTGCAAGTTTCATCCTCTGTCACTTCTTTTATGTATTCACGTAAATTTCTTACAGCAGTTCTTTGCTTATGCTTATTATAATCACTCATAACATAACCTTTATATAAAATATTGTCAGCAAAAATTATTCCATTTTTATTTAGCATCCTTTTAGCTTGTTCTAAGAAAAATGGATATTTTCCCTTTGCAGCATCTATAAATACTACATCATATTTTTTGTCTAATGTAGGCAATATTTCTACAGCATCTCCTTCTATAATATTTATCTTGTCTGCTACTCCTACTTTTTGTATATTTATCTTTGCCTCTTCTACTCTGTCATGTTCTCTTTCTATCGTATCTATTTTTCCATCTTCAGCTAAATATCTTGAAAAACACATAGCAGAATATCCAACAGCAGTTCCTATCTCTAATATTGCTTTTGGTTTAGCTTCTTTTAAAATTTCATCAATTACTTCTAAAGTATCATCCATAATTATTGGAATATGGTCTTCTAAAGCCTTTTCTTTTATTTTTTTTAACTCTACTTCGTTCATATAACTTCTCCCTTTGATACAACCAAGAAAAGGGATTTTAAGAACGTCCCCAAATCCCTTTTTATCTTATTTTTAGTCTTCTTTAACTTTTCTTCTTGCTTCTCTTTCTCTAGTTTTTGTGTCTAATATTTTCTTTCTTAATCTGATGCTCTTTGGTGTTACTTCAACTAATTCATCATCTTGTATAAATTCTATAGATTTTTCTAATGACATTTGAATTGGTGGTACTAATCTTAAAGCATCATCTGAACCTGAAGCTCTTGTATTTGTTAAATGTTTTTCTTTACATACATTTATAGATAAATCTTCTGGTCTTGAGTTTATACCAACAATCATACCCTCGTATACTTCTACACCTGGTCCTATGAATAAATCACCTTTATCTTGTGCATTATATAGTCCATATGTTATAGATGTTCCTGCTTCGAAAGCTACAATTGTTCCTCTTGTTCTTGCAACAACTGTTCCTTTGTATGGTTCATAGTCTTCGAATACATGGTTCATAACACCATTACCTTTTGTATCTGTCATAAATTCAGTTCTATAACCGATTAAACCTCTTGAAGGTATTTTAAATTCTACTTTAGTATGACCTGCTTCTGCTGGTTCCATATTTATCATTTCTGCTTTTCTTTTTCCTAATTTTTCTATAACACTACCAATGCAATCATCAGGTACATTTACTACTAGTCTTTCGATTGGTTCACATTTTACACCATTTATTTCTTTTATAATAACTTTTGGTCTAGATACTAAGAATTCATATCCTTCTCTTCTCATAGTTTCTATTAATACAGATAAATGTAATTCTCCACGACCAGCTACTTCAAATGAATCTGCTGAATCTGTTTCGCTTACACGCAAACTTACATTTCTTTCAAGTTCTTTAAACAATCTATCTCTTAAATGTCTTGAAGTAATAAATTTACCTTCTTTACCAGCTAAAGGTCCATCATTTACACTAAATGTCATAGTAACTGTAGGTTCATCTATATCTACAAATTCTATCTTTTCTGGATGTTCTATATCACATATTGTTTCACCAATATTAATGTCTGGTATACCAGATAATTCGATAATATCACCAGCACCTATTTCTTGAACTTCTACTTTTTTAAGTCCCATATGTGTGTAAATTTTTCCAATTCTTGCATTTTCCATTTTTCCATCTTTTTTACAAATAACTACTGGATCATTAACTTTTAATATTCCTCTTTCTAGTCTACCTATAGCCATTCTTCCTATGAATTCATCATAGTCAATATTAGATACTAGCATTTGAACAGTTCCTTCTTCATCACAAGCAGGGGGATTTATTTCTTTTATAATTGTTTCAAATATACAATTTATATTATCACTGCTGTCTTCCATGTTCATTTTAGCAATTCCATTTTTAGCTGAAGCATAAATTACTGGAAATTCTAATTGTTCATCTGTTGCATCTAATTCTATAAATAATTCTAGTACTTGGTCTAATACTTTTGATGGGTTTGCTCCTGGTCTATCTATTTTATTTATTACAACTATTGGTTTTAAATTTAAAGATAACGCTTTCTTTAAAACCTCTCTTGTTTGAGGCATTGGTCCTTCGAACGCATCAACTAATAATAAAACTCCATCAACAGTTTTTAAAACTCTTTCTACTTCTCCACCGAAGTCAGCATGTCCTGGTGTATCTACTATATTTATTTTTACACCGTTATACATAACTGCTGTATTCTTAGAAAGAATTGTTATTCCTCTTTCTTTTTCTAATGCATTAGAATCCATAATTCTCTCGTCAACTTTTTCGTTGTCTCTAAATACATGGCTTTGTTTTAATAATGCATCTACTAATGTTGTTTTACCATGGTCTACGTGTGCTATGATTGCTATGTTTCTAATATTTTCGTTTATCATTTTTATTACTCCTTTATTCTTTATATTCGTTTGATGTATTTTCTAATTCTCTTATTGATAATTCGATTCTTTTATTTGCTAAATCCATATCAATTATTTTTGCATTTACTTTTTGTCCTATTCTTAATTCTTCTTCTGGTTTTGTTATTTTTCTTTCACATATTTGAGAAAGATGTACTAACCCTTCAATTCCTGGCTCTAGTTCTACAAAAGCTCCAAAAGGCATCATTTTAACTACTTTTACTGTTAAAATATCATTTATATTATATTTACCTTCTACAGATTTCCAAGGATCTGGCCCCTTTTCTGCATAAGATAATTTAATTCTTTTATTTTCTTTATCTACATCTATTGCTATTACATCGATTACTTGTCCTACTTTTAAAATCTCGTTAGGTGGTGTATTTCTATTCCATGTAATTTCTGAAATATGTAATAAACCTTGTACTGCTCCTAAATCTACAAAAGCACCATATGTACTTATACTTGTAACTTTACCTTTATATTTTTTACCTACTTCTGCTTCGTTCCAAAATTCGTCTATTTTTTTATTTTTCTCTTCATCTAAAATCGCTTTTATTGAGCCTATTATTCTTCTAGGTCTAAATTTACATTCTATTAATCTAAATCTAACTACTTTATCTTTATAATCTTTTATATTTTCACTTCTTGTTATTCCTGATAAAGAAATTGGAATAAATATATTGTATCCTTCTTTTGAAATTATAAATCCTTTGTCTGTGATTTCTGTAATCTTTTCCTCTAAAACTTCATTATTTTTAAATTTTTCTTCTAACTCTTTTTGAGCTTCTTTCATTTTATATCTTTTGGTAGAAAGCAACACATTACCTTCACCATCATTCATTTTAATTACTTCTGCTGTTATTTTATCTCCAACTTTTAATTCTTTACTAGGGTCTGCAGCTTCATTATATGAATATTCATCTCTAGGAATTATTCCGTCTGCTTTATACCCAATATCTATAACAACTTCACCTTTTCTATTTATATTTATAATTGTACCTTCTATTATTTCTTTAACTGCTATATTTTTCATTGATTCTTCTATCATTTGTTCAAAATTTAATTGTTCTGACATAATTTCACCTTCCTAAATCTTTGTTACATTGTAACATTCTCTTTCGTTTGGTTTATCTTTATAAATGGCGTTTTTCATAACTGAAAAACGCCTATTCGCAGTAAACTGACAATATTATATATTATTGTTTGATATTTGTCAACATAATTATGTTATCCATTATCTCTTTACTTACTTGCTCTAGCTCCTCTTTTGAAGGCTTTTTAGTAACTCTATCACTATAATCTAATGGCTTTCCATAATTAACATATACCTTTTTAAAAGGCTTTTCTCCTCCTACTATTCCAACTGGTTGCACCTTTGCACCTGTTTGTAATACAAAAAATGCTACTCCTTCTTTTACACTTTCTCCTTTTTCTAGTCCATTTCTTGTTCCTTCTGGGAACATAGCTATACTTTCTTTATTTTTTAGAGCTTTTAATGTTGTTTTTAAAGCTGCTATTTCTTTATTATCTCTTTTAACATATATAGCATCAAATACATAACCTAAAAATTTTAAAAATTTATTTTTAGTTAATTCCTCTTTTGCCATAAACCTAACATGTCTTCCTGCTGTTACTACAATTAAAGGCGGATCCAAATAACTTCTATGGTTTCCACAATATATTACTGGACCTTCCTTTGGAATATTTTCTTTTCCTATAACTTTTAACCTATATACAACTTTGCAATATAAATATATTGCTGTTCTAACTATTACTCTTAATATTCTTTTTATAATGTTCATTTCTATTCTCCTTAGTTTTTTGTTTTATTATTTTTATTATTTTATGCTTAATTTTATTTACGCTTGATTTACTTGAATCTACATATATTGCATCTGGAGCTTTTTTTAATGCTCCTACTTTTTTATTCATATCATTCTTGTCTCTTTCCATTATTGATTGTAAGACTTCTTCAAATGATTGATTAATTCCATTTCTTTTATTTTGTCTGCATCTTCTTTTAGCTCGCTCTATTGGTGTTGCATCCAAATATATTTTTACTTTTGCCTCTGGAAAAACTACAGTAGTAATATCTCGTCCTTCCATTATAATATTTTTGCCTTCTTTTAGCCATTCATAACCAATTTTTCTTTCTAACCTTGTTATTTTCTCTCTAACTCCAAAAATACTAGATGTTTTAGAAACTATGCCTGTTACTTCTGGTGTTCTAATTTGGTCAGTTACATCTTCTCCATTTAAAAATACTGACTGCCTATTATTTTTATTCTTTAAATTAATATCTATTTTTTCTAATATTTCTTCTACTTTTTCTTCATCAGAAACATCAATATTATTTTTAAGTACAGCTAAAGCATGGCATCTGTATAACATTCCTGTATCTATGCTTACTAACCCTAAATCTTTAGCAACTAATTTGGTTATTGTGCCTTTTCCTGAACCTGCTGGTCCATCTATTGCAACTATATATGACATATTTATTCTACCTTCCACTAATTAATTTCTTCTTTATTAATATGTATTTCCTTTATTATTATCTTAATTGTTTGTACTCTCATCGTTGTTAATTTTTCAATTTCTTTTATTATTTTATTTTTAAAATTATCTACAATATTTCTAACATTTCCACCATATTCAACACTTAGCTCTATATATACATATGGACCTTCTGGCTGATTATCTATTCTTGTTCTTATTATATTGTATATATTTGGATCTTTTTTTGCTATATATTCTATAATTTGTCTAAATACTGTATCTGATATTGTAAAATTTCCTAAATAACTAAAAGTTGGTCTTATTATTGATTTTTCAGATATGTATGGTTTATCATTTCTACCTTTAAATTTAAATATTTGAAGTGGATCTAATATAAATCCCGAAAAATCTTTTTTTATCTCAAATGTTGGAACAGGTATAACATGTTTTCCCTCTGTTACCCTACTTCTTCTAGCTTCTTGAATTTCTTCTGGAGTTGCAATTTCATCTATGTATATAATTTTTTCTATTGGTGGTAAACCTATATTGGCAGCTATTTTATTTACCATCCCATCAGATGTTCCTAATATTAGAATTGACTTAGGCTTATATTTTTCTATCGCTTTCCTTATTTCATCTTTTTGTTCTTGCTTTAAAAATAATGCTTTTTTTACAGTCTCTATTTTAGTTGGTGCTTTTTTAGCAGATTCACCTGCGATTATTTCATTATCATTTATAAAAAGCCCATCATCTATTATATAATGAATATTATTTTCATTCGCAACCATTTGTGCTCTATAGCTTTTACCAGTTCCAGATGGTCCTACAAAAGCATACACTTTAATATTATTCATAGTTACTCCTCTTATTTTTCTTCTTATTAATATTTATACTTAATTCTTGTATATTATACCTCATTATTTTTCTGTTTTCAATTATATTATACAATTAGTGCTAATTTGATTTTTATGTAAATTATGCTATAATTAAGTTTGCAAAAGCGCTTCATACAATCTCTACACTATGTGCTTTATAAAAAACTTCTTAGAAAATGGAGAACATATGAATTATTTCAAATTTATGGAAGGTGCAGATGTTTTTGCTGTACTTATCCCACTAATTACAATGGGCTTCTTATCAAGATTTGGCCAAAACATTACAAATAACATTAACAAAAAAAATTACAAAAAAATTTTCGTACAAGTTTTAGTTTGCCTGTTTTTAACAAGCTCAAGTATATTATTTGCGCAGGAATCTAATTCATCAATAGGAAAATACCTGGCATGTGTATGCTTTGGAGGAACTGGGATGTTATTTTTTTCTATTATTCCAGTAATAAAACAAAGAATACAAACACATTTTAAAAAATTTGTAACTCGTTAACCACCGCAACAAACAAGAAGTTTTTTAGCCAGACCATTGTCTGGCTTTTTTTATTCATAGAAAAAAGTGGCTTGTTACATGTGCAAATTACTTTTCAATTGCACGAATATAAGTAGCTTAAACTTGTTATATAGTAAAAAAAGAGTACATTTTAAAATATGTACCCTATTTTTATATTAATTACTATTATTTTTCATATCCTGGTTTTCCAAGCAATGTAAACATATTCTTTTTATATGCTTCTACACCTGGTTGATTAAATGGATTTACACCTAATAACTTACCAGACATTGCACATGCAAGTTCGAAGAAATATATTAATTGTCCTAAGTTTTCTTCATCTAATTTTTCCATTGTTATTAAAATGTTTGGAACATCACCATCAACATGTGCTGCAATTGTTGCTTCCATAGCTTTTTTGTTTACATAGTCCAATGTTTTTCCTACAAGATAATTTAAGCCATCTAAATTATCTTCATCTGTTTCTATTTTTATATCTGTTTTTGATTTTTCTACATTTAATACAGTTTCAAATAAATTACGTCTTCCTTGTTGAATATATTGCCCCATAGAATGTAAGTCTGTTGTAAATTCTACTCCTGCTGGGAAAATTCCTTTTAAATCTTTTCCTTCACTTTCTCCATATAATTGTTTCCACCATTCTATAAAATAGTGTAATTTTGGTTCATAATCTACTAATAATTCAATATCTTTTTTATTTTCGTACAAGATATTTCTTGCAACTGCATATTTATAGCAGTCATTATATTTTAGATTTTCTTCTGCATATTTGTTTTGTGCAGATAATGCTCCTTGCATTAATTTATCTATATCAATTCCTGCTACTGCTATAGGAAGTAAACCTACAGCTGTTAGAACAGAATATCTTCCACCTACATTGTCTGGTATAACAAATTCTTCATACCCTTCTTTATCTGCAAGTTGTTTTAATGCTCCTTTTTTCTTATCTGTTGTAACATAAATTCTGCTTCTTGCTTCATCTATTCCATATTTATTCTCTAAAAACTCTCTAAATATTCTAAATGCAATTGCTGGTTCTGTAGTTGTTCCAGATTTAGATATTACATTTATAGATAAATCTCTATCACCTATAAATTCTATAATATCATTTATATAATCAGGATTTAAATTATTTCCTGCAAATATTACTTTTGGATATTTTGATTTTTCATCTGGTACAGCATTTGCAAAATTACTATTCATAGCTTCTATTACTGCTCTTGCACCTAAATATGATCCTCCAATTCCTATTACTAGGAATACATCAGAATCTCTTTGTACTTTTTTAGCAGCTTTTTCTATTCTTTTAAATTCTTTTTTATCATAATCAGTTGGAAGTTTAAGCCAGCCTAAAAATTCTTTTTCATCATCTGCTTTTTTATATAATTCATTATGTATATCTGTTACTTTTTTTGAATATTTTAAAATTTCTTCTTCATTTAAATTAGTATTTTTTAAGTCTATTTTTAAATCTTTCATATGGCAATACCTCTTTTCCTTTTTTATGAATTTATTCTATATCATATTAGTATTTTATGCAAGGATTTTAACATTGTTATTTTATGAATGTCGACACTTCTTTGAAGCCTAATATAATAAATCTATACAATTTAATGGCCTAATTCGTAAAACACAAAAATATGAAATAATAGTTTTAATTATAAAAATGGAATTTAAAAAAACTTATATATTAAAACAAAAAACAACCTCCAAATTAAAAACTTTTGTTTAACAGTTTGAAGGTTATTTTAATATTATATCGGGATTTTAAGAACGTCCCCAAATCCCTGTGGGAACGTCTCATAATCCCTAATTCTATCTTGTTACCCATTGTATTAAATCTAAGTTAGCTGTATCTAGCATCATATCTGTTTGTGGCATAACTCTGAAAGTATAACCATAGTTACCACCTGTTTTTAATTCTATCTTAGCAGAATATTTATATACTCTATTTTCGTCATCTTGTTCTATTAAATTCATTGGAACAGTTTGGATTTGCTCCATTATTCCATTTTCTAATATTTTTCCATAATATACTTCTGTTCTAATTGAATTATAATCTATATTTTCTGGTAAATTTACTATACAATGCACTTCTATTTGGTTACCTGCATCTATTGTTATATTATCTAAATTATTATTTTGAGTAATCTTTATGTCTTTCCAACTTGCATAAAGATTCTTTTTCCAGTTAGTAAAATCAATTACTTCATCTAAATTTTGATAATGATTTTTAGATAAATTAGCAAGTTCCATGTAGTAATCTCTTGTATAATCTATTACCATTCTTGAAGTTGAATATCTTCCACCTGTAGAAATTATTGAGTTTTTAAACATTTCCATCCATTTGTCAGATACTCCATCTTCTTTCTTATTTTCATAATATAATGGAATAATTTTATTTTCCAAAGTATTATATAAGCTTTCGCTATCAGCAATATCTTGTTCTTCATAAGATTGATATTCTGTATTATCTCCTATTGTCCAACCATTCTTTTGGTTGTATCCTTCTGCCCACCAACCATCTAGTACACTAAAGTTAATTACACCATTTACAGATGCTTTTTGACCACTTGTACCAGAAGCTTCCATTGGTCTTCTTGGATTATTAAGCCATACATCAACACCACTTATTAGATATCTTGACATTGCTATATTATAATTTTCTAATAAGAAGATTTTTCCTTTAAATTGAGGTTTCATAGAAACTTCATGAATATATTTTATTAAATCTTGACCTTCTTTATCTGCTGGATGTGCTTTACCAGCAAAAATTAATTGAACAGGTCTTTCTGGATTATTTAGTAATTGTGTTAATCTTTCTAAATCTCTAAATATTAATGTTGCTCTTTTATATGTAGCAAATCTTCGTGCAAAACCGATTGTTAATGCATTTGGATTTAATTTAGAAACTATTTCATTTATTTCTTCATAATTATATCCACTAGATTTTAATCTAGTTGTTATATTATTCTTTACTAGAGCACATAATTTTTTCTTTCTATCTGTATGTGTATCCCATAATTCTTTATTTGGAATATTTTTAATATCATTCCATGTTTCATCATCTTGAATATTATCTTGCCAATAAGGTTTTAAATATTGATTAAATAATTTTTTCATTGATGGTGCAAGCCATGAACATGTATGAATTCCGTTCGTTACATATTCTATTGGTGATTCGTCTGGTGCTATGTTTGGCCATACATCAGAGAATAATCTTCTTGATACTGCACCATGTAATTTACTTACACCATTCTTTTTACCAGCTATTCTTAATGCAAGCATTCCCATATTAAATCCTTGCTCTAAGCCTTGGCTATTTTTCATACCTAATCTTAAGAAATCTTCACGAGAAATTCCAAGTTTTGGCCAGAAATTAGAAAAATATTTATCCATTAATTCTATTGGGAATATATCATTTCCAGCTGGAACTGGTGTATGTGTTGTAAATACAGTCTTAGCTGAACACATTGATTTTGCAACTTCAAATGATACTTGCTTTTCCTCCATTACATCCTTTATCACTTCTAATGTTAAAAATGCAGAGTGACCTTCATTCATATGGTATACACTTGGTTTTAAACCTAAACGTCTTAATAATTTGATACCAGCCATTCCTAAGACAATTTCTTGTCTTATTCTCATTTCTTGATCTCCACCATATAGTCTTAATGTAACAACTCTATCTTCTGCTATGTTTTGATCTATATCTGAATCCATTAAATATAAAGAAATTCTACCTACAACAATTTTCCATATCTTTAAATATAATTTTCTGTCTGGAAAATCTACATCTATTATTAAGTCTTCACCATTCTCATCTTTTACTGGTAAAATTGGTAGATTATCTAAATCTATATTTGTATATTCTGTTTTTTGTGTTCCGTATCCATCTATTTTTTGATTAAAATATCCATTTTTATATAATAAACCTACAGCAACAAAAGGCAAGCCTAAATCACTTGCAGATTTTAAATGATCTCCAGAAAGTATTCCCAATCCACCTGAATATATTGGTATTATTTCATCTATACCATATTCTGCTGAAAAATATGCAATTAAATCATTTGCATTATTAGGATAATTTTTAGAAAACCATGTTTCTTTTGTTTGCATGTATGAATTAAAGTTATTTACAACTTCATCATATTTAGCTAAGAATTCTTCGTCCTTTGCTATATCTTCTAATTTATCCTGAGAAACTAGTTTTAAAAATTTAACTGGATTTTTTCCAACTGTTTCCCATAAGTCAGAATCAATTTCTTTAAATAGTCTTAAAAATTCTGAATTCCAAGACCACCATAAATTGTTTGCAATATCTAATAATTCTCCTACTCTTTTTGGTAATTGTGGATTTACCGTAATTTTATTAAATATATACATTAATATTTCCTCCTTAGTTTCTTCGTGTTTTATCTGTCGTACTTAACTTATTATATTATCTATTATAGTTTTATTTTTGTCAAATAATTTTTAGTATTTATTTATATATTTTTTATACAAGCATTGACATTTTATGTGAACCATGTTAAAGTTTTAGAATTATAAACTTAGTTGGAGGTATGAATTATGAATAAGAAAGATTTTCGGATTGAAAATCCCTGTAAAATAGTTGTGTCTGATTACAGGATAACTATTGCAATTCCTTTAAAAGGAAAATGTTCAATTTCAACATCATTACTTAGTAACGATATTTATCAAGCTGAACAAAATTTTCAGAAAAGCTATATTGGAACAAAAGAAAACTCACAAACGCTACTCGCAATAGTTAGACTAGCAATACTATATAATGCAGTATCTATCACAGATTTTGACGAACTCACAGAATTATATGGAAAGAAAGTCTTTAAATGTTCTTTTGTCTTTTTATCCAAAGCTGACATGCAAGATTTTGAAAACGCTTTACACATTTTCGAATCAATGTAACTACCATTCTTAATTCAAATTCTATTTGGCAGGAAGTATATGATATATATTTCCTGCTTTTTCTTTTTTCACTTCTTTATACTTTAATTTTTTGTCTTTTTTCTATTGAATTTATTTCCATTTTGATATAGTATATATATTAATTATGGTTTGACACAAAGGAGGAAATTAAATGCCAAGAAAAGCAAAAGAAGAAAAAAATGATATAGAAGTAAAACAAGCAAGTAAAGTAGCTCCTAAAGCAACAAAAACAACTACTAAAAAAGCATCTACAAAAACAATAACTGCAAAAAAGGCAGCTACAAAATCAACCAAAAATTCTACAATTATAAAAAAAGTAGTAGATTCCATTGCTCCAAAAAAGAAGAAAACTCCAGCAAAGAAAACTGCTACAAAAGCAACTAAAAAGGCTGTAAAAACGTTAACTAAAGAATCTATAAAGAGTACAGAAAAAGAAGAGACAGTAAAAAAGCCAGCTACTATAAGTGGTGAAAAGTTCTCTATAGCCGAATATTATGATTTACCATATAGATATAATCAAACAATTGTAAAATTACTTTATCAAACACCTACAACTTTATTTATTTATTGGGATATTTCTGATGAAGATAGAGAAAAATTCAAAGAAACTTATGGTGAAGATTTTTTCGAAAAAACAAAACCTGTACTTGTAGTTCATAATGAAACTAAAGGTTATAGTTTTGAAGTTGAAATTAATGATTTTGCTAATTGTTGGTATTTAAATGTTAATGATAGTAAATGTAAATATAAAATAGAATTAGGAAGAAAGCCTTTCGAAGTTATGTATAATGGCGAAGTTACAGAAGTTAAAACAACGCCTAAAATAACTCAAAATTATATTCCTATAACATCATCTAACGAAGTAGAATCTCCTAATGATCATATTCTTTTCGAGAAAACACAAGAAATGGTTTATTTTAAGAATGTAAAAGACAATACAGTAACTGCAAAAAATATAGCTAGTCTTAATTTTGTTAAAAGTATTGGAAAAGTATATAAAGTTAATGATTTCTATAAGAAGTTTTATAAAGATGAAGATTTGGACTCTTTTGATAAAATACAGAATCCATCATCAAATAGTTTAAGTTCTTCAAGATTTAAATAGAATTTTTTAATATCACCTTTAAGAAAAATTCTTATAGGTGATATTAATGTTTATACGAAAATAATAATTTAAAGGAGTATTAAAATGAGCAAAAACGTAAAAGGATATGTAAGTTTTGTACTACATGCACACTTACCTTTTATACATCATCCTGAAAGTGATGACTATTTAGAGGAACAATGGTTATTCGAAGCAATATCAGAAACATATATTCCTCTTCTTAGAAATTTCAAAAAATTAGTAGATGAAAAAGTCGAATTTAGAATAACAATGTCTATGACACCACCTTTACTTTGGATGTTAGATAACAAGTTATTGCAAAAAAAATATATTCATTATTTAAAAGAACATATTGAACTTTGTGAAAAAGAAGTAAAAAGAACAGCTTATGATTCAAGATTAAATGAGCTATCTAAATATTATTTAAATAGATATTCTAACGATTTATATTTATTTGAAGAAGTTTTTAATTGTAATTTAATCCAAGCATTTAAACATTTTCAAGATATTGGTGTATTAGAAATAATAACTTGTGGTGCCACACATGGGTTCTTCCCTATTTTATATGTTAACGAAAAAACTGTAAGAGCACAAATAGCTGTTGGTGTTCAAACATATAAAAAATATTTTGGAAGACAACCTAGAGGAATTTGGCTTCCAGAATGTGGCTATGTTCCAGAAGCAGATAAATACTTAAAAGAATTCGGTATAGAATATGCTATTGTCGAATCTCATGGAATTTTATATGCGGACCCTACACCAATATATGGTACATATGCCCCAATAGTATCACCTGGTGGTTTAATTGCATTTGGACGTGATATGGAATCTTCAAGACAAGTTTGGAGCTCTATAAATGGATATCCTGGTGATTATAATTACAGAGAGTTCTACAGAGATATTGGTTACGAAGCTGATTATGACTATATAAAACCATATATTGCTCATGACGGAGTACGAGTTAATACAGGTATTAAATATTATAGAATTACTGGAAAAACAGACCAAAAAGATTATTATAATTTACAATGGGCTCAAGACTCTATTTATAAACAAACTGGTCATTTCTTTGACAGCAGAGTAAAACAAATAAATGATATTGCACCATATATGGATCACCCACCTATTATCTTATGCCCATATGATGCAGAACTATATGGTCATTGGTGGTATGAAGGTCCAGATTGGTTATATATCTTATTCAAAAAAATCTATTATGATGATTGTAATTTTAAACTTATTACACCTGGTGAATATATAGACAAATATCCAAATATTCAAGTAGCATCTCCTTGTAGATCTAGTTGGGGTGCAAATGGATATAATTATGTATGGCTTAATCCATTAAATGATTATGTACATAGACATCTTCATAAAGCTGGAGATAGAATGGTTGAACTTGCTCACCTATTTCCTAATGAACAAGATGAACTAAAAAGATTTGCTTTAAATCAATGTGCAAGAGAATTATTACTTGCTCAAAGTAGTGATTGGTTATTTATTATTACAAATCAGACAATGGTCGATTATGCTAAAAAGCGAATTAAGGATCATATTGGTAGATTTACTAAACTATATTATCAAATAAAAAATGATAAAATTGACAAAGAATATCTAGAAGAAATTTATAAAAAGGATAAAATCTTTGATGAAATTGATTATATGATTTATTATTAAAATACAAGTTGCAAAACAATTCTTCTTTCATATTATATGTATAATGATACTTTATTTAGTAGATAATATTACATATATGTGAAAGGAGATTTTTTTATGAAATCATTTTGTATCAAGACAAATAATAAAAAGATAATAAAATATCTACTAAATAACTTTTCTTTTCCTAACACATATATTTCCATAAGAAAATTTAAAATATATGAAAATGTAATTATCCATTACACTGGTGAAAATAGTTCTACCTTTTTCAATGAACTTTCAAATAATTTAGTTTCATTAATATTAAATTTTTATGAAGAAAAATTGTTAAAATCAATTATAAAATCTAATTATTTTTATTTTTCAGAATCTGAACAGGATATTGTGTTAGATAAATGTTTAACTTACCTTAAAGATACATCTTCTGTTGAATATCAAGTAAGGATTGAACATATATATATTGCTACACTTAAATATATAACAAATAATAAATCTATGATTTTAACTGGTTTTATTAATTTTAGGCTTTCAAATTATATGAAGATTTTAGATTACATTGTAGACACATTTGTAAACGAATTAGTTGTAGATAGAGAATATAAAGAATTCATTAATTTATTAAAATCCTACGTAAATTCTAAACCATCTAATATTAATACTGTACATTTCATCTATAAAAATACAGATTCTGTTATACTTGATAGTAATTATAAAAAAATTCCATTTACAGATGATATAGCTAACTTAAATTATATTTCTGATGTTTCTTTTTCAGAGAATGATATTTCTTTAAATACATTACTTACTCTTTTGCCTCAAAAGATAATAATTCATCTTGTTAAAGAATCTGATGAATTTATAAAAACCCTAATATGTATTTTTGAAAATAGGATAGAACTTTTATCGGGATCAAGGGACGTTCCTAAAAATCCCTATTTCAAATAGGGATTTTTAAAGCAAATTGACAATTAAGCCAATTTGCTTTATTTTTTCTTGTACCTAAAACAAAGAGTGAAAAAAAGGAACGTCTCCATTTTCATAATCCCTATAGACTCATATTAATACCTCTTGCAACTACATCTTTCATGTTTTCTACTAATGAATCTATTTCTTTTGGTGTAACTATAAAATTAAAATCTTTTGGTATTAATGCTTCTTTTATTTCTAAATAATTATCCTCTTCTTTTAATTTATTTAAATATTCATTAGATTCTGCTTTTTCTTGTAATTTTTCTATAAAAACATCTAAACAATCATTTACCACAACTGCAGTTTCTACAACTGTTGGTATCCCTATTGCAATTACTGTAACTCCTAATGTATTTACTGTTAACTCTTTCCTAGCATTATC